>NZ_FNFZ01000019.1 GCF_900101015.1 Sarcina sp. DSM 11001
GGGTGGCAACTCGATGCAAAGGTGTACATGGTCAACGCAAACAGCCCCAGCGGTAATCTTAACCTTCTTATATTCACACAGTGTCTTGATTATCTCCCGGACGTCTTGCTTGACTTTCCCATACATAACCTTTCTACGATATTTTGGAATAAAGACCACATGGTATTGGCATTTCCACCTCGTATGTGATAGACTTTGGTTGTCCATTTGGACCGCCTCCTTTGCTATATGATGTGGCTTGCGAGACCATCATCATTATAGCAAAGGAGGCTTTTTGCTGATCGTCACAACGCTACTGCTTATTCCATTCTCCCCAGCATAGCTGGGGGATTAGGACAGTTCATTTATTTCGGAAATTTCACCTTTTGGAGCACCCAGAAAACATTTGGATCCGGATAATCTTAAGCCTGGCATATGGAATGTATATCCTGTACATAAAGGAGACCATATGTCATTGCAGGGCGGTCTGTTACATAAAAAGGATATCCGATCATTTATACGGATATGCTCACAATGATCAGTGCTGCTGAGTGACCGATTCGAGTTCATTAACTCTTTTATGCAATAAATGCCTGATTCAAGACTGTCTGACACTCCGACTCTGTGAAACATGATACAGCAAAGGGTACTGCCGCATAATCACTCTGGCAGTACCCTTTCTTTTTGACTTTTGAAATAGTTGGAGCTTGTGTTTACTGAGTATAAAATATTATATAGCTTACTGATTGTGTATCATTATCTATAAGAGTACAGAGCATTATTTAGTGGATGCATCTGACCATTTCTGTCAGCCTCTCGGCATTCAGGCCGAAATCATCATCTCCGCCGAGGCCTTCGGCAACGATGCTGTAATACATTCCGTCCACATTCCAGATGCTCTTCGATGCATCGCCTTCCCAGTTGCCGAAGCAGGTCACTTCAATCCCGTCGACATCCTGTGTCCAGGTTTCGGCATACTCTGTGTAATCTCCGGATATGTCGCCATCTTCGGCATTAGTGCCTTTGCGTACTGTCAGGGCGCTTGCGGGGTATTCCAGACGGGCTTCAGCAATTCCGTCCATACAGCGGTATGTCCTTTCAAAATTTTCTCCGAGATCAATGACGGGATCCTCTGCGATCACAAAGCTGCTGATGCCGGCTCCCTTCGCAGCCTCTTCAGAACTTCCCACATCGGTCCAGGGATTTGCGAGGCCTGTGTTCTCTTCATCAGCGGTGCCTGTTTTCTCCACAGTGTCTTCTGCTTCTGTTGCTGCGGGCTCTTCCTTCGGCGCCGCCGAACCGCCGGAACTACATCCTGCAAGCATTGCCGAGACCATAACTGCAGCAAGGATAATAGATAAAAATATTCTTTTTTTCATTTTTTCCTCCTGATTTTCCATGTACTAAAACTACATTTGAATTGAATATGAAAGACAAAAAACTCAGCCTTCATTGATTGATATATCACATTGCAAAAAAAAAAACAATGGAACCGGGTTTATATGTCACATGAAATGTGTGCATTGCCTGCGTTAACATGTTGGAGAGATCAAAAGGCCGCTCCTAAAACAGCTTCGCGGACTGAAGTAACATTAGCCCGGGCCGCCTGTCCGGAATTCTGCAGGAGGAGATGTGAATAAATGCTTTTTTCAGGAGGATTTCCAGGTCATGGAATGATACTTGAATCGTATATTTGTCAGAAAAAGTCCATTATTCAAATTGACTTTTGTGAAATATGTCTATATCATAAATCATAGATTAGTGCGCATAAACAGTTGCATTTTTGACTGTGCGGCTGAATCACATGTGCGCCTGAGGGCATACAGGCTGCATGATTGTATTATGTATTCTATTATTTCCAATGTATGAGGAGGGGACCACCATGGCAAAGACGATCAACTCTAAATTTAAGATGAATGATGGCAGGGAGATTCCTGTAATCGGGTTCGGAACCTGGAAGGCAGATGGAGATACAGCGGCTATGTCAGCCTGTGAGGCGATCAAGGCAGGTTACCGCCTGCTGGACTGCGCTTCTTTGTACCGCAACGAGGCCGGCGTAGGTGAAGGCATTGCCCGCGGCATCAAAGAAGCAGGGATCAAGAGAGAGGATCTGTTTATCACCAGCAAAGTCTGGAACAGGATGCGCGGCTATGAGAAGACCAAAGCCGCTTTCGAAAAATCCCTCACCGCCCTGGGCCTGGACTATATGGATCTGTACCTGATCCACTGGCCCGCAGTGAAGAAACAGTTTGAAAACTGGGAAGAGATCAATCTGGACACCTGGAGGGCTATGACCGAGCTCTGCAAGGAAGGAAAGATCCTTTCCATCGGTGTCGCCAATTTCAAGGAGCACCATCTGAAAGCCCTCATGGAGACAGAGATCAAGCCCGCAGTCGACCAGATCGAATTCCATCCCGGCTATACCCAGATGGAGACAGTCAAATTCTGCCAGGAAAACGGAATCATCGTAGAAGGCTGGAGCCCTCTGGGCAGCGGCGCAGTCCTTGCGGATGAACGCCTGGCGGCTATCGCGGCAAAGTATGGCAAGTCCGTAGCACAGATCTGCCTGCGTTTTGCCATCCAGAACGACATTGTTCCGCTTCCCAAGTCAGTCACCCCTTCCCGGATCGTGAGCAATCTGGAAGTCTTTGATTTCGAGCTCAAAGATGAGGATGTGGCAGCCATGGCGGCTATGCCTCTGTTCGGCTGGTCCGGCTACAATTCAGACGAAGTGGATTTCTGATTAAAGTGAATTTCTGATTGGCGATCGGAAATACGAACACTCTTCCTCCACCGAGGGTAGAAAAGCAGCGGCTCCGCATGTGTTGAAAGCAGAGAAAACTGTCGTTCTCCACTGAGGAGACAACAGAAAGATGACAGGGTGACCCTGTCTCATCTCTGTGCCGCTGCATATCTCGTCCAGCAAGGCTGCAGCTGCAAAAATGCTCCAGCCTTACAGCCAGTACAAGCTGTGAAACGTTAATAAATTTATAATAATCACCACCAGAGGTAATAAAAGATCCTCCACTGCGCGCAGGGCCGGCGGAGGATCTTTTTCGTTTTTCTGACTGTTCCAGGACGATTTTTATTCTTCATCGCGTACTACCCGTGTCTTCAGACGTGGGATACACGCGCAAAAAGAGAAACTCGCTTCATCGCGTAAGACTCGCTCGCGAGTCCTGAATTACTGTCAGCCCGGCTGCTTTCAGTCGTCGCCGCCGGCTTTGTAGTTATAGATCGGTTTGATCTGTGAGAGGATCTCCGCAGTAGGCTCGATATTCGCGATGATCTCTGCGGCGGGTTTGTAGGCCATCGGGGACTCATCTACAGTACCTTTACTGACACAGGTCGTATAGATGCCCGCCATGGATTCCCTGTAGTCTTTCATGGAGATTGAGGACCGGGCCTCCGACCGCGACATCAGTCTCCCCGCGCCATGGGGCGCGGATTCGTTCCAGTCGGAATTACCCTTGCCGACGCAGATCAAGGCGCCGTCCCGCATGTTGATCGGGATCAGGAGGCGCTCTCCTTTTCTGGCGGAGACGGATCCCTTTCGGAGGATCATATGGTCTGTATCGATATAGTTGTGGATGGTTTCAAACTGCTCCACAGGGTGGAGTTTGCATTTTTTCATGATGACTTCCGTGATGATCCGCCGGTTCAGGGCGGCATAAGCCTGCATCAGCTTCATGTCATGGATATAGTCGTCAAACAAATCCCCCTCGCACCAGGATAATTCGTAAGGGACTTTCATCTCTTCCGGTAAAAAATCAGGCTTCCAGGAACGGAGGAGACGGCTGATCTCATCCGCTCTCCCCTCGTCTTTGAGCTTTCGTATAAATGCTTCTCTCTGCTTTGCGATCTCCTGTTTTCTTTTTCTTCCCGTTAAGTTCAGACTTTCATAAGCCTGCTTCTGATAAAATTCCGCGACATCTTTTCCGCTTCGGCGGGAACCGGTGTGAACAACAAGCCAGATATTCTCTTCTTCATCCCTGTCCAGTTCCCAGAAATGGTTTCCTCCGCCGAGTGTGCCGAGGCTGAGGCGGAAGACATCGGGAGACACTTTGCATCCGCTTTTCCTAAAGCAGGCCAGATCCTCTGCAGAGATTGTATCGGCGAGGCTGTGCGCCGTTTTCCTGATGTTCATTCCGGAAGGGATCTCCGCCTGGGAGATGCTGTCAAATTTAGGGAGGTTGATCCTTTGTTCTTTGAGTTTTGTAGCCAGCATCCCGCAGCCGATATCCACGCCGACAAGATTCGGGATCACTTTATCCCGGATCGTCATGGTCGTACCGATCACACAGCCGGCGCCGGCGTGGCAGTCCGGCATAATGCGCACCTTCAGGCCTTCCACAGAAGGCTGATCCATCAGGTTTCTGACCTGCGCGACCGTGGCATTGTCGCAGTTTTCCGTAAAGATTCTGGCAGTGTTGTAGATACCTTTTATTTCTATCATTCTATTCATTCTCCGCTGTAATTATTCTGCGATTAAACTATTCTTTTTTATCGCGCTATAATCGCGCAGATTTGTTGTTACGAGTATATAAGAGTATATAACAAGTATATGATATACTTGTTTACGTCAAAAGTCTTTTTACTGTCAGTATAAAATTACTACTAATAAAAAAATATGTGAAATCCTCAGAAATATGTAACTCAAGACTTGCTTGTTTGTGTTTTACAGGAGGATCAGATGATGAAGCTTTTCTTGACGAGCAGTCCGATCGGGATATACAGGAGTGACGAGCCTCTGGATTACATCGGCTTCAATCCTGACAACGGGATGGTAGAGGCGCTTAAGTATTTCTGGGTGGACGGAGCCCGGTGTCTGCTGATCTCCGCTTTTCCTGATGAGTACAGTGTCAACGACAGGATGCGGAAGGACTATGAGGAAATCGTGAAGGATACAGGCTTGTCCCTTTCCTACATGGATATTTGTGACTCCCGGAACGGAAAGGAAAAAGCAGATGCCCTGCACAGTTATGATTTCGTTATTCTCGGGGGAGGTCATGTGCCCACGGAAAGCGCGTTTTTTGCCCGGATCGGTCTTGCGGACAGGTTCAGGGGGTTCGAGGGGATCGTGATGGGGATTAGCGCCGGCAGCATGAACTGCGCCCGCATTGTCTATGCCCAGCCGGAGCTTCCGGGTGAGACCGCTGATCCCTCCTACAGCCGGTTTATCCCGGGTCTCGGCCTGACAGAGTACAATATCCTTCCCCACTACAACGCTGTCAAAAATGATGTTGTGGACGGACTGCGGCTCATGGAAGACATTACTTACCCCGACAGTTTCGGCAAGACATTTTACGCAATCGTCGACGGTACTTACCTGCTCCAGACGGAAGGTTCTGCAGTGATCCACGGAGAAGCTTACAGGATCCATGACGGGATTTTCGAGCAGATCTGTGTCCGGGGGAAAGCTTTCTCACTGACAGATGGGGAACTTATCCCAAAACCCGAGTCCCCTGTTTCCCTTCAGGCAGGAATGTAACAGGCGGGGCCAGACTTGTACAAACAGGCCTTTTTTTACATTGACATCCCCGGCTCTTTTGTGCTACACTGCGTTAAACCGTTGAAGAAGGGTGAGTAAGCAGAGCTTCCTTTATCACAGAGAACTGCAGATGCTGAGAATGCAGTATAAAGCGTTTTGCCGAATGGACTTCCGAGGGCGACCAGAAACACATGACTGTTTTCTTTTTCACGATCAGAAGCGGATCCATAATCAACAATGGAGCCCTGATCAAGGAACCCTGATCAAAGAAAAAGCGGATCCACGATAGTAAATGGATCAGAAAACGGTTCGGCGGAGTATGGAAGACGGAGTGATGGATCTCCGTGATCAAAGTTCAGCATATGCCTGTATGCAGCAGAAATTCGATCCATAGCAGGATTGTCCACAGTATGTCTGATCCTTAGCATGGTCGATACAAAACATGATCGGGTACCGATTATTCAAGACAAAATCGGCCGGTCGATTGGCTGTCACACTGGCGTATGGCAGAGAGGGCGCATGGCGCCAAGCCGGGTGGCACCGCAGGCGATAGTATTTCGACCTGTCCCAGCAGAAATCACTGTTTGGGACAGGTTTTCTTTATTTTCAGGCCTGATCCCAAAGCTATTACAAAACGCATCGTGCGGGTTTTTTCATACGGATTTTTCCATACGGACATTTTCATGCATGTACCTTCAATGTATCTTAATACGAGGTATCTCAATCGGGTACTTTCATAGGAAATTTCACAGGAAAGAAAAACATCCGCATAGCGCAGGTGCTGAAACCGATGTCCGGCATATCAGGCGGGCCTATCGGAAAGCAGGAAAGGAGAAAGACATGGCTGACAACAAGATCCCTTATAAGATTTATCTCAATGAGGACGAAATGCCGACCAGCTGGTACAATCTGAGGGCGGATATGAAAAACAAGCCCGCGCCGCTGCTCAATCCGGGAACTCTGAAACCTCTGACAGCTGAGGAGCTGGCGCCGATCTTCTGTGAGGAGCTGGTGGCGCAGGAGCTGGATGAGACGACACCTTTTATCGAGATCCCCGCCGAGATCCGTGATTTTTATAAAATGTACCGTCCGTCGCCGCTGGTGCGCGCCTACTGCCTGGAGGAGAAGCTGCAGACACCTGCAAAGATTTATTACAAGTTCGAGGGAAACAATACGAGCGGCAGCCACAAGCTGAATTCCGCGATCGCTCAGGCCTATTACGCCAAGAAACAGGGACTGAAGGGCGTGACGACAGAGACCGGTGCCGGCCAGTGGGGCACGGCCCTGTCCATGGCATGCTCCTATTTTGACCTCGACTGCAAGGTCTTTATGGTCAAGGTTTCCTATGAGCAGAAGCCTTTCCGCCGCGAGGTCATGCGCACGTACGGGGCGTCAGTCGTTCCTTCTCCCTCTGAGACGACAGAGGTCGGCAAAAAGATCCTCGCCGAGCACCCCGGAACCACCGGCAGCCTTGGCTGCGCGATCTCCGAGGCGGTCGAGGTGGCGACAAAGAATCCCGGTTACCGCTATGTCCTGGGCAGTGTCCTGAACCAGGTCCTGCTCCACCAGTCCGTGATCGGCCTGGAGACAAAGATTGCTTTGGATAAATACGGCATCAAGCCCGATATGATCATCGGCTGCGCCGGCGGCGGCTCGAACCTGGGCGGTCTCATCGCGCCGTTTATGGGTGAAAAGCTCCGCGGCGAAGCGGATTACAGGATCATCGCGGTCGAGCCTGCCTCCTGTCCGAGTTTTACACGCGGCACCTTCGCCTATGACTTCTGCGACACGGGTATGATCTGCCCGCTGGCAAAGATGTACACACTGGGCAGCAGCTTCATCCCGTCCCCGAACCACGCCGGCGGCCTGCGTTTCCACGGCATGAGCACCACCCTCTCCCAGCTCTACCACGACGGCTATATGGAAGCAGTGAGCGTAGAGCAGACCAGTGTCTTTGAGGCAGCCGAGATGTTTGCCCGCGTTGAGGGCATCCTCCCCGCTCCCGAGAGTTCCCACGCGATCCGCGCGGCTATCGATGAAGCCCTTAAATGCAAAGAGACCGGCGAGGAGAAGACCATCGTCTTCGGCCTGACTGGCACAGGCTACTTTGACCTGGTCGCCTACCAGAAGTACAACGACGGCGAAATGAGCGACGAGATCCCGACTGATGAGCAGATCGCGGCTTCTGTCGCCAGACTTCCGAAGGTGGAATGATCCCCGGGATGAAAGACAGGCGCTCTTGACATAAAAAATCAGCGGATATCCTTTGTGCTATACTTTGATGTTTCCGGTATGCTATACTTAATCAGTAAATAAAAAAGCAGTAAATAAAGCAGTACAAAAAAGCTATAGGCTGTACTGTATAGTACAGTTGATCCGTTCCGCAGCCATCGCGCTCATGGATGCATTTAAGAAAGCAGGAGGATAGGTAATGGCATTAGAAGTAGGAATGAAGAATTCGGTCACACTCACTGTCACAGACGAGATGTGTGCAGACCATCTGGACAGCCAGCTCCCTCAGCTGGAACTGCCCCACGTGCTCTCAACCCCCAGCATGATCAATCTGATGGAGCTCACCTGCGCTGAGGTTATGAACAAACATGCGGACGAGGGCAAGTGCTCTGTAGGAATGGCTGTTGATATCAAACATGTTGCTGCTACACCCCCGGGCAAGAGTGTTACCTGTGTCGCCGAAGTGGCTGAGACCGACGGCAGAAAAGTTCTCTTCAACGTGACCTGCACGGATGAGAACGGCAAGATCGGATTTGGCACCCACAGAAGAGCCTATATCAAAAAATAAGTCAGAATCTGTAAGCAGACCAGCTGTAAAAAATGAATAAACAGCGAGTCAAGCAGCCGCACAGACGGATGTGCATAACAAGTATGACTGACCTGAGAGTTTGTCTAAAAAGATTGTCTGACAGACAGGGAGACAGAGAACGATTCTCTGTCTCCCCTTTTTTGATTTTTTAGAAAGATGATGTCTGCCATTCATTTTAATATTTGAAAAAAGCCTGAAAATTCAATTAAAATCGGTATAAACACAAACCATTTCATGCTATATTTTTTTAAAGAGTTTCTGGAGCGAATTTCAATAAACAGACTTATTCTCAAAGAAAAAGTGGAAAGGAAAAGGATAAAAAAATGAAAATCGTAATTTTAAACGGGGCAAAGGTGAATTATGACGGTATCATCGATTACAGTGTCCTGGCAGAGGAGGAGGATCAGCTTGTTGTCTTTGACACCTGCGAGGATCATGGCTACAGGGAGATTTCGGAAGGGGCGGAGGTCATCATCAGCAAGGAGCTCCCGATCAGCCGCGAGGATATCATGGGGCTTCCGGATACCGTAAAGCTCATCTGCGAAGCGGGGACCGGCTATAACAACATCGACCTGGATGCCTGCCGGGAACGCGGGATCGGCGTCTGCAACGTTCCTTCCTACAGTTCAGAAAGGGTCGCCCACACGGCAGTCATGATGATGTTGATGCTGGCTTCCACCATGCAGACCCAGATCAGCATGCTCGCAAAGGGCGATCACACGAATTTTGACAAGTGCCTGTCTGTGCCGCATGTGGAACTGAATGGAAAGACCCTGGGCGTCATCGGCGCCGGCAATATCGGCAGGCAGACCATTGCCGTCGGCCGCGCCCTTGGTATGAATGTTCTCGTTTATAACAGAACAAAAAAAGAAGACTCCGAAGGGGTGCACTTTACGACCATGGAAGAGGTCTTCCGGAACTCCGATTTCATTTCCCTGCACTGTCCTCTGAACGAACAGACACGGCACCTGGTAAATAAAGATACCCTCGCACTGATGAAGCCGACAGCCTTCATTATCAATACTGCGCGCGGTCCTCTGATCAATGAGGAAGACCTGATCGAAGCTTTAAAGACCAGAAAAATCGCCGGCGCAGGTCTGGACGTCCAGGAAGTGGAGCCTCTGTCCGCTTCCAGCCCGCTTTTTGCCCTTGACAATGTCATCGTGACTCCCCATATGGGCTGGAAGGGCCTGGAGACCCGTCAGCGTCTTGTCTCAATCCTGAAGGAAGGGATCGACGGTTACCGCAGGGGTGAAAAAGTGAACAGGGTAGACTGAGGAAATACTACTGGAAGATAATTACATTCAAACCTTAAGGAGCTAATCATGAAAAAAATGAAAAGACTGTTTGCTGTAATGATGGCAATGCTGGTGATCGCAGGTTCCCTGCCGGTCTATTCCTTTGCCGCACAGACAGAAGGTGAACAGCCGGCACAGGAGACAGTGTCTGAATATGCTGAAAACGGTGTTTCTGCAGCGTTTTCAGTCACACTGGATGCCAATGGCGGCTGCTTTGAAAATGAACAGGATGATATTCTGCAGGTGTTTTTTGAGACAGCAGAGGTCATCAGCAAGGTGGTCAGTGCCGGGGAGGCTGTGGCTGTATTTCCTGTAAACCGACAGGGCGATACGGAACTGGAGTTTGCCGGCTGGAGCCTTGAAAAAGATGGAGAACTTATCTCCCGGGAATTTGAAGAATATGTTCCCACAGAGGACTGTATCCTTTATGCTGTCTGGAAATCTGAAGAAAATGCCATGAACGGGGATGAGTTCCTGAATGCTGACGGGACAACCGATCCTTCAGAGCAGAACGATCAGGAAGCTCCCGGGGAGACCTTTTTTGACAATGCTCTGAAGGATGAGACAGATTCTGATCCGGATGCTCAGGGGATGTACCGGGACGAAGAGACAGATCCTGACGCGGGTCTGGAGGGAACCTCTGAAGATGAGATGGATCCTGACGTGATCCTGGACCAGGAGGAGGATGGCGAAACAGACCCTGACGCGGTTTTGGAAGAAACCTCTGAAGATGAGATGGATCCTGAAGTGATCCAGGACCAGGCTGAGGACGACAGCACAGACCCTGATGCGGTTTTGGAGGAGACTGTGGAAAATGATACGGACTCCAACGACACACTGGAGACCACTGCAGACGGACTGGACTCCAACGACGCACTGGAGACCGCTGCAGACGGACTGGACTCCGACGACGCTCTGGAGACCGCTGCAGACGGACTGGACGCTGACGACGCATTGGAAGCCGCTGCGGATGGACAGGAGGCCCACGATGACGGGCTGAGTCCTGACGATGCGCAGATAGAAGATTCCGAAGAGACCCGGGATCAGGAAAACCAGGATACGGAGGAATACGGTCCTGTACTGACAGGCCAAGAAGACCAGACTCAGGCCGGGAACGGAAGGTCTCTCGATGCGGACGGCACAGCTGTAGGAAAGACCGGAGAGCCGCCCGCAGCGGAAGAGGAGGAGGAAGAGACGGTCTCGGAGGAGGCTTCCAATGCCTCGGGAGCGGCGATTCATGTGGACGTCCACAATCAGAATGAGATCAGGAACTTTATCGCGACGCACCCCGCACCCAGGGTCGACGATACCTTTGATATCCAGCCTTCCGCCCAGGCTCCTTATGTGGCGGGTCAGCTGTCGGTTGAATCCTTACAATACGCCTTTAATATCCTGAACCAGATGCGATACATCGCCGGCGTTCCGGCAGATGTGTCTGAAAAAGCAGAGTATACTGAGCTGGCGCAGGCGGCTTCCCTTGTCAATGCTGCCAATGATGAACTGACTCATTACCCTGAAAAGCCTGCAGGCATGGACGACGATCTCTACCAGCTGGGCGCGGCAGGAGCCTCCAGTTCCAATATCGCCTGGGGCACGCCGGATCGCCCGCACGCAACTTCGCGTCAGATCGTCCATTCCGTCTACCTGTGGATGAGCGACTCGGATGATTATAATATCGATGTGCTCGGACACAGGCGCTGGATCATCAATCCGGATATGCTCTACAGCGGGTTCGGCGAAGCCGAAGGGTATTCCGCCGTCTATGCACACGATAAAAGCCGGGGAGATTCTTCCTATTATGGAGTTGCCTGGCCTGCACAGAACATGCCTGTGGAATACTTTAACGATGATGATGCCTGGAGTGTGAGCTTCGGGATGGAGCTTACAGCATCAAATGTCTCCGTGACCCTGACAAGGCAGAACGACGGGGAAGTCTGGAACTTTTCACAGAACAATCCAGCGGACGGGTTTTTCAATGTGGAAAACGGGGGTTATGGTCAAAAGGGCTGCGTCATCTTCCGCCCGAACAACATTTCCTACAGCGCGGGAGACCGGTTTAATGTGTCCATCTCCGGCGTCGGCTCATCCCCGGTGACCTACACTGTCGATTTCTTCAGTGTCTGCAACAACGGTCACGATTATGAGAGCGAACAGCTCTCCGCGCCCACCTGCACGGAGCAGGGTGAGACAAGGCTGATCTGCCGGAACTGCTGGGATGTCAAATATGAATATGAGTCCGCTCTCGGACACAGCTATCAGATGACAGGACAGTCCAACGGTCTCTATACCATGACCTGCGGGGAATGCGGGGATGAAAAGGTCGGAAGTGTACCGCAGTCTATTCAGGTATACTGGAAGGAAGGAGACCCCACTGGCAATTTCAGCTCTCGCATTCCTGCCGGACTGGAGGCAGGTGCCAAGGTTTCCTACTACGGTGTCGTTACCCAGTATACTGCTGATTCAAATATCCATTTTGACGACATGGTCGTGGAGATTGAACCTTCGGAAGGCTGTGAGATCATCCCCCACCCGTATGATCCGACTATTGGAAGTATTGTCTTTAACAATGCGGGTTCCTATAACATCAGGGTCTATTCGAAGTACAATCCGAATTGCTTCATGAACAGCGGCATCCGGATCGTCAAACCTTTGGAAAGTGTGACCCTGACATCTCCGGCGCAGTCTGTCCAGAAATTAGGCGCCCGTATCCCGCTCACCGTGACCACGGATGGCGGAAAAGGAACTCTTAAATATTCCATTATCCTGATCAAGGAGGACGGCAGTGAAGAAGCACTTACTTCCGGACAGTCAAGCTCTTCATATACCTTTACTCCGCGTAATGCGAAAACATACAGGCTGTACGCAAAAGTGACGGATACCGGTGACGGCAACAGAACCGTAAGCAGCAATATTCTGGAATTTGAAATCGAGAAAGGACTTGTCTCCGTAAAAGGAGGAAAGAGGATCACAGCCGCAGGCCCCCTGACCTACGGACAGAAGCTGTCAGAGCTAAGCGTCGTCAACAATGCCTTTATTTCCACCGCCGACGGCAGTGATCTGACCGGAACCTTTGCCTTCAATGAACCGGATCTGGTGCTTCCCGCCGGGACCCATAACGCCGACTGGACCTTCACCCCGGACGATAACAGCAATTATGAGATTCTCCATGGCTCTCTGCGGGTAACTGTGAACAAGGCCGTCCCTGTCATCACACAGAATCCCTCTGCCGGGACGGCAGTATACCGCCCGTCAGGCAGGCTGGGCGATGTCTCCCTGTCCGGCGGTGAAGTAAGTGTTCCCGGTTTCTGGGTATGGGATGACACATCCCTTTCCCTCCAGGTTCCCGGAGGCACATACACCTGCCTGTTTATTCCAAATGACGGAAATAACTACGAATTCGTGGAAACACAGGTCGATGTGACCGTCAGCAAAGCTGAGCCTTATGTGAAAACGGTCTCTCCGACAGCCATTACCTACGGAGAAGCCCTCTCCGACTCTGCGCTGAGCGGGACCGCGCAGTACAGCAGTAATGACACGACTGCTGTGAGCGGCACCTTCCAATGGGCGGACAACACCGTCAAACCCTCTGTGAGCGACAGCGGAAAAACCTGGTACGATGTGATCTTCACACCGGACGATACGGCGAACTACAAGACAGCGGCCGGCCGGGCCCGTCTGACGGTCAATAAAGCTGACCACCCCGCTGAAATGCCTCCGGAGAGTATCAGCGTACCGTATTCGGTAGAGACAGTATCCGATCAGATCCTCAGGGACGTGAATATTTCAAACTGGTCCTTTGCCTCAAATGACCAGGGCAAAAAACTCAGTGTCGGGACCCCGAAGACCCTTAATGCAGTTTATAACGGTGCTGATGCCGGCAATTTCAATACAGAGACGGTACAGGTCATTGTGACGAGATCTTCCTGCGAACACAAGGGAAGCTCGTCCATCCGGAACGCGAAGGATCCGACCTGTACAGAAGAAGGCGCGACCGGAGACAGATATTGCGACATCTGCGGGGATCTGCTGGAATCCAGCACTGCGATACCTGCCAACGGCCACTCCTGGGACACCGGCGTTGTCACTAAAAAGCCCTCTGTTGAAGAAGAAGGGGTCAGGACCTACACCTGCACTGTCTGCTCAGAACAGAGAGAAGAAAGCATAGTGAAACTCATCGACATCAGCGGAGCAACAGTCAGCGCAATCCCTGCAAAGACCTACAACGGCTCTTCGCAGAAACCTGCCCCGACAGTAACCTACGATGATGAGACGCTCAAATCCGGGACGGATTACTCAGTCTCTTACAAAAATAATCTCTATGCCGGCACAGCCACTGTCACTATCACCGGCAAGGGAAAATTCGGGGGAACCCAAACCGTAAACTTCACGATCAAAAAAGCCGAACAGTCCATCACAATTAAAGCATCGCCTACGTCGATCGCTGTGGGCAAGACAGCCACAGTCTCCATTTCCGGCGCCAAGGGCACGAAGTATTATAAGTGGATGAAGGAGGAAACGGACACCGGCTCGGCTACAGTGGACTCCTCTACAGGTAAAGTAACAGCGACCAAGGTCGGCATTGTGACGATCAAGGCAACCTCGAAAGCCACAGATAATTTTAACGCCGCCTCCAAAAAGGTCAGGATCAAGATCGTTCCCGCCGCGACTTCCTCGATCTCGGCAGTTAACCTTGCGACCGGGATCAGGCTTACCTGGAAAAAAGTCACCGGAGCGACAGGATACCTTGTCTATCGCGACGACACAAAGATTGCCACGATCAAGAGCGGAGGCACCGTAACCTACACAGACGCGAAGGCTAACACCAATGGTATGAAATATACCTTCAAGATCGTCCCGACGGCATCGACGGGAAATGGTACGGCAAAATCACTGGCCGCCTACAGGGTCACAAGACCGGCCATCTCTTCCGCCGTCAATTCCGCTGCCGGGAAAGTAACTGTAAAATGGGATAAAAACGCCAAGGGAACAGGATACCAGATCCATTACTGCACAGATAAGACCTTTGAAACCGGCAATAAGTCCGTGAGCATAAACAGCGCGTCCACAGTATCAAAAGTGATCGGAAGCCTGACGAAGGGCAAGACCTACTACCTGCGGATCCGGACTTTCAAGACCGTGGGAAGCACAAAATACTTCTCGGCCTGGAGCGCGGTAAAGAGCGTGAAGATCAGTAAATAACAGAAATATATTATATCTTAAGAAACCATATAATTCGGCCTGTACAGATGACGCGTCAATGCGTTCCATCTGTACAGGCCGTTTTTGTCAGTTATCTTTTCAGTTCTCTTTTCAGTTCTCTTTTCAGTTCTCTGTTTTAATGCTTTATGATCACTATTTCAGGTAGTTTAAAATACCTGTGATCACAGTTTCTGAAAGCATTTAAACACCTGCGATCACAGTTTCTGAAAGCATTTAAACACTTGTGATCAACGTTTCAGGAATCCAAATAAGGAGGCACGCGGCTTTTCCTCATTTCCTTCTTTTTCCACACTGCAGCTGATGAGCCGGTATCCTGTGGGATCGATCAGGGCACGCAGGTCTTCCTCGGAAGGCGCTTCCTGAACCAGGAATTCGGTGGTTCCTTTTTTGAAGGAAGATTTCAGTTTATTGACAGAATATCTGCTCCTGATCGTATCGTTCATGTGCGCTTCGCACATGCTGCAGGACATTCCGTCTATTTTTAACAAAACTTTATACATCTTTTTTATTCATTCCTGCTCTAAGGCACATCGTCCTTCTGACACAGTCAGGTCTGTCTGCATTGGCATCGTTCTTCTGGAGCGCCCGGGTCTGCTTATGGCGCTACCCGTCCTTCTGACACTCTCAAGTTCTCAAGTCTGTTTATTATGGCAGGAACCGCTCATAGCGCAGCTTCCGCAGCCACAGCCGCAGCTTGATTTGCCCTGCCGTCTGTTCCGGATAACAGAACGAAAACTGAAAAATACGATGACAAGCAGGATCAGAATAACCACGATATTCCCAAGATTTGCATTCAGCCATGTCAGCATGATAATTTCCTTAATTCCTCTGTTTTTTCAACCTTGATTATTTTTAAACTTACTCCCGGTCCTTACAGACTGTAACTTACAGGCTGTACTATGTCCATCGGAAGTCAGTTTCAGTTGCCTTTAACTGACTTTGACAGCTGTTGTCAGTTTGACAGCTTCCGTGTACTTCTTGAAGAAGAGCATGTAGACAATGCCAGCCAGGCAGATGACAGCCGCAATGAGGCCGACCGGGTTGACGTGTCCGGTGGCCAGTCCGCCAAACTGGTTGATCATGAGGGAGATCACATAGGCAAATCCGCACTGATAGCCGATGGCGAACCAGGTCCATTTCATGTTGTTCATCTCACGCCTGATCGCGCCGATCGCGGCAAAGCAGGGGGCGCAGAGCAGGTTGAACACCAGGAAGGAATAGGCGGTAACAGGAGTAAAGGCACCTGCCAGTGTCTGGTAGACTGTCCCTTCTCCGCTCCTGTACAGGACGCCCATGGTACCTACGATGTTCTCTTTTGCCACGAGACCGGTGATAGAAGCGACGGCCGCCTGCCAGTTTCCCCAGCCCAGGGGGGCAAAGATCCAGGAGATGGCGCTGCCGACACCGGCGAGGATCGACATATTCAGCTGATCCTCTTCCAGCATCCCGAAGGCTCCGTCCACAAAACCGAAGTTGCTCAGGAACCATATGACAATAGTGGAAAGAAGGATAATAGATCCCGCTTTCTTGATAAAGGACCAGCCGCGCTCCCACATGGAACGGAGCACGTTGACGGGCGTAGGCATATGGTAAGCCGGGAGCTCCATGACAAAGGGAGCGGGGTCGCCCGCGAACATGGCTGTCTTTTTGAGCATGATACCGGAGATGATGATAGCAGCCATGCCGATGAAATAAGCGGAGGTCGCCACCCAGGCGGATCCGTTGAAGATCGCGCCGGCGATCATCGCGATGAAGGGCACCTTGGCGCCGCAGGGGATGAAGGTGGTGGTCATGATCGTCATCCGGCGGTCACGCTCGTTTTCAATGGTTCTCGATGCCATGACACCGGGGATACCGCAGCCGGTTCCGACGAGCATGGGAATGAAGGATTTACCGGAAAGGCCGAATTTCCTGAAAATACGGTCAAGGACGAAGGCGATACGGGCCATATAGCCGCAGGCCTCCAGGAAGGCCAGCATCAGGAACAGGACCAGCATCTGGGGCACGAAACCGAGGACAGCGCCGACGCCGGCGACGATACCGTCAAGGATCAGGGATTTCAGGACACCGGCAACACCCAGCTTGTCGAGGATTCCTTCGATCACGACAGGAACACCGGGAACCCAGGTGCCATAGGCAGCGGGATCGGGAGCCTCGCCCTCGTACTTCTCATAAACTTCCATGGCACCGCTCAGTTCCTCTGCCGTGTAGGTCACATCCTCCGTGGCGAGCGTCTCTTCATCTTCAAGAGTGTACTGTGCCTGAGCGCCTGCCGGTACAGCGGCAGCTGCTGCGCGGACACCGTCCATATCAACGCTGCCGTCTTCATTTGTATAATCTCCGACGCCCACGAAAGCATCCACAACATTAAAGGCGTCTCCGAATTCCTCCGCGTCTGCCTCGTAGGCCTTCGTTCCGTTTCCAAACAGGTGCCATCCGTCTCCGAAAAGACCATCATTGGCCCAGTCCGTGGCAGAAGCGCCGACACCGACCATAGCGATCCAGTAGACAAAGAACATGACTGCCGCAAAGATCGGCAGGCCGAGCCAGCGGTTGGTCACGATCTGGTCGATCTTGTCAGAAGTCGTGAGCTGACCGACTCTGTTCTTTTTATAGCATCCATTGATCAGTTCCGCAATATAAACGTAGCGCTCATTAGTGATGATACTCTCGGCGTCATCATCCAGTTCTGTCTCGGCAGCCACGATATCCTGTTCCACATGGGCAAGGGTATCCGCATCGATCTTAAGGTATTCCATGACCTTCTCATCTCTCTCGAAGATCTTGATGGCATACCAGCGCTGCTGCTCCTCCGGCATATTGTGGACGACCGCTTCCTCAATGTGAGCGATTGCGTGTTCCACAGGTCCGGAAAAAGTATGCTGAGGGATAGTTTTATCCTTTTCGGCCGCTTCGATAGCCGCCTCTGCGGCATCCATGACACCGATTCCCTTCAGAGCGGAAATCTCCACGACTCTGCATCCCAGCTCCCTGGACAACTCCCGGAAATTGATCTCATCCCCGTTTTTCTTTACAAGGTCGCACATATTGACCGCCACGACGACCGGGATTCCGAGTTCCACAAGCTGTGTCGTCAGATACAGATTTCTCTCCAGGTTCGTTCCGTCAATAATGTTGAGAATGGCATCGGGCCTCTCCTCGATGAGATAGTTTCTGGCAACTACCTCCTCCAGAGTATAGGGAGACAGAGAATAGATACCCGGAAGATCCGTGACGACCACGCCGTCATGCTTCTTTAATTTACCCTCTTTTTTCTCAACAGTGACGCCTGGCCAGTTTCCCACAAACTGGTTGGAACCTGTAAGCGCATTGAACAAAGTTGTCTTGCCGCTGTTCGGATTTCCGGCAAGAGCGATTCTCACTCCCATTTTTCTCCTCCCTTTCTTAATTATGCCTACGCAGTCTTATTCTTGATCAGTCCTCAACTTCAATCATTGAGGCATCTTCCTTGCGTAAGGAAAGCTCATAATTGCGCACAGTGATCTCGATCGGATCTCCCAGGGGGGCTACCTTGCGGACATAAACATCAACCCCTTTTGTGATGCCCATATCCATGATCCTGCGTTTGACAGCGCCCTCTCCATGGAGCTTTTTTACCTTTGCGGTGTCTCCGATCTTTACATCTCTTAATGTTTTCATTTTCCTCCTCCTGTTATATCAGTCTGCACCGACGGGAGATCATCAGAAATGATCTGAGTCCGTGCCTGTAGCCGCACAAATGACTATCAAATGACTATTTTGAAATGATCCTTCCTGTATCCCAGGGTCTGGCTGATGAGCCGGATCATGAACTGGATCATAAGCTGGATCATAAACTGGATCATGAACTGGATCATGAACTGGATTACGGATTATACGATGATTTAAACCATAATCTTTCTCGCCAGCCCGTCATCGATCGCGATCCGTGACTCCTTCACTTTTACGATCACATTTCCTTTTAAAACAGACAGCACTGTCACAGTGCCTCCCACAACAAAACCCAGGTTTTCAAGATGCTGACGCACTTCTGCATTTCCGCCTACTCTTTTAATTACCTGTTCCTTTCCGGGTTCTGCCAAACTCAGCGGTATCATATTCTGTCTCCTCCGGGATGAAAGCTCTTACAGAAAATCTGCAAACGCAGCAGGTTCTGTTAGAATAATCTAATCTAGTTAGTAGCTGTTAATCACAGGGATTGTAGCATAGCGAGTTAGTTTAGTCAACCTTAATTTGCTATGACTAATTTATCTTCCAGTAGAAGGTTTTTAAATGTTTATTCTTCGGTTCGCAAGACTCGCGGGCAAGTCTTGAAAATAGTAGTTGTTTTTAAATGATTTCATATTTGAATTGTTTATAGATTTTAAAATGGTTTTTAAAATAGAAAAGAACACCGGGGATTCCGGTGTTCCTTGTCAGTCGCAGTCACTTATCAAAATTCATTACTGCTGATCTATTATTTTGTTTTTTATCGCTGTTCTTCATCACTCATGATCAACAGGCGAGTACTGAATTTATATTTGGATTTAAAAATCATTCGGAAACTGGATCGTTCCCTGCAGCCAGATCACTCCCTTAAAGCGTCTGCCGGGTTCGGGATGTCCGAGCAGATCTTTGTCGTTGATCGCAACAGAGAATTCAATTCCACTGCAGCGGATCGTCAGAATGTGGATCCTGTCCAGTGTATAGGGATTCCTGACCTGTCTGCAGGCAAGGATCTCCCCAAGAATGTAATAGACGTCACATTCTGCGCCTGTAGGCATGAAAAAGGAATCCACGAGGGTCAGGATATCACTTTCCTGGACCTTGTCGATCAGGTCCGAGTATGTATCCATATCCTCCATCGTGATGGTCTGCATCGCCTGTTCATCTCCGTCCCGGGCTGCCTCCAACAGCTTCCTGCGGCGGTCGGCACGTCTGTTGATAAGCTTTACGTCCTGAGGGGTTTTTTCCAGTGGAAGGACGACTGTCCCCTCCACGGAAAGTCCGGACAGGCAGACGCCGGTACCCGGGTACGGCAGTTCCTCGAATCTGCTGAAAAGCAGGTAATCGACAGGGTTCAGCAGCCGAAAGATCAGGGTCGTCCCGATCCTCATGTCGTCACAGATTCCGGCAAAGGAGCGGTTATCGATCCGGTCTTCAACGAAGACCTCCTCCATGGTCGTGACCATATCCGGCAGCAGATAAGGCTCTATTTCCCCTGAGAGAAAATCATTGTCATCCTCGAAAGTGCCTGTCATGGTCAGTCCGCAGCCACCGGCAAGTTCCAGGCGGTATTCCGTCAGCAACAGGCTTCCGGCCTCAGGACCGGGAGCCTCCCTTCGGTAGGATGATTTTTTCTTGATATCATCGATCAGGTTCAGCCGATCCAGTGAATTCATTGAATCAGAGAATCCCACTGCTCTCAAATATTTATGCAAAGAATATCTCCTGTGTATTATCGTGCCCAATACTGGTTTCAGCTGCTAATAACAGTTCATGAAACTATGAATCTCAGTTTCTTGTTATCTTATTGACTGTCCTTTTATTGACTGTCCTCTGATTAACTATCCTCTGATTGACGGACAAAGTTTCTTTTTTCATTTGGTGACATTATTTAATGACACCATTTGGTGATTTCATTTGCTGACAGACAGTCCGGCACACAGGCAAATAGCATAGGTCAGTTTACAGGGACAAGCTCGGTCATGCCGCCCATGTAAGGACGAAGGACCTCGGGAATGGCAACAGAACCGTCTGCACGCAGATTGTTTTCAAGGAAGGCGATCAGCATCCTGGGCGGTGCCACAACTGTGTTGTTCAGTGTGTGCGCCAGATACTTTTTGCCGTTCGCGCCATTCACGCGAATCTGCAGACGACGGGCCTGGGCATCTCCCAGGTTGGAGCAGCTTCCCACCTCAAAATACTTCTTCTGACGGGGAGACCATGCTTCAACATCGCAGGACTTGACCTTGAGGTCGGCCAGATCGCCGGAGCAGCACTCAAGCGTACGGACGGGGATATCCATGCTGCGGAAAAGCTCTACTGTATAGGACCACATCTTATTGTACCAGTCCATGGACTCCTCAGGCTTGCAGACGACGATCATTTCCTGTTTTTCAAACTGGTGGATCCTGTAAACACCGCGCTCCTCTATGCCGTGGGCTCCCTTCTCCTTGCGGAAGCAGGGGGAGTAGCTGGTCAGGGTCTGAGGAAGCTTTTCCTCGGGAATGATCTGATCGATAAATTTGCCAATCATGGAATGCTCGGAAGTACCGATGAGATAGAGGTCCTCACCCTCGATCTTGTACATCATGGCATCCATCTCCGCAAAGCTCATGACGCCGGTGACGACTCTGCTGCGGATCATGAAGGGAGGAACACAGTAAGTGAATCCTTTTCCGATCATGAAATCTCTCGCGTAGGAAATAACTGCGGAATGAAGTCTGGCAATATCTCCCATCAGATAATAGAATCCGTTTCCGGCAACATCGCCCGCGGCATCAAGATCAATGCCATTAAAGCGCTTCATGATATCGGTATGATAAGGGATCTCAAAATCAGGAACGACCGGCTCGCCGAATTTTTCAATCTCAACATTACAGCTGTCATCGGGGCCAAGCGGGACAGAGGGATCAATGATCTGGGGAATGAGCATCATATCCTTCCGGACAATCTCATCAGCCTCTCTCTTGATCGCATCCAGTTCGTCGAGACGGGAATTGTCAGCAACCTTCTCCTTGATCGCCTGCGCCTCTTCCTTCTTTCCCTGTTTCATCAGAGCGCCGATCTGTTTGGAAATCTTTTTCTTATCCGCACGGATAGCATCCGCTTCCTGCTGGGCGGCGCGGCTCTTCGCATCGTATTCGATCACTTCGTCCACAAGCGGAAGCTTTGCATCCTGAAATTTCTTTTTGATGTTCTCTCTAACTGCGTCCGGGTTTTCTCTCAGAAATTTAATATCAATCATTTTTACTCTCCCTTTTTGTAAACTTCCGGTCCCTTTTCTGTCTGGATATTTTTGTTCCCTTTTTGCTCCCTATCTGGAACTAGTGGAAATGGTGGTCCCGGATGATTGTGAACTGCTGCAGTGGATCATGCGCGGATATCATGCGGATAACATAAGTAAATATTCATACACTGATACCCATGTGTAAATACTCGTATGTAGATATCATGAGCAGATATTCATAGGCGGATACTCATGTGTAAATACTCGTGTATAGATATCATGAGCAGATATTCATGCGCAGATACTGTACAGTTATGAATTGTCATTATAACACGGTTTTGTCTTTCGCGACACTGTTTATTATATGGTTTGCAGAACTCAATTTAAATCACTTAATTTAAATCACTTAAACTCAAAAGTTGAAATTTAAAGCACAAATTAAAAGGCTCCGATATAAGTCATTTAACATTGATGTTTATCAGGCTGTAAATAATGCCGGACTCCATACACGAAAGCGACAGGCTCCCGGTTTCGCCAGTTCACCTCTTCCTGATCACCCTAAAAGATCAACGATCCTTTCCAGATCTTCATGACTGTAAAAATCAATTTCCATTTTTCCTTTTCCGTCACGGCCATAGCGGATAGAGACCTTTGTTCCGAGGGATTGTTTCATTCGTTCTTCGATTTCTCTGTAGGACAATTCCAGGGCAGGATCTGTTTCTGCTCCCGGATTCTTTTTCTTTAAGGCAGCTCCGGAAGCCTTCCTTTTTTTAATGAGCTTCTCAACATCACGCACACTCAGGTGTCTGTCGGCGATCTGCTGAGCGATCAGGAACTGTTCCTCCGGGATCTCAACGGGGATCAGCGCCCGGGCATGTCCCATAGAGATTTCCTTCTGGATTATCATATCCTGTACGCGCTCATCCAGTTTTAAAAGGCGGACGGAATTGGTAATGGCAGTTCTGGATTTTGAAACTCTGGCTGCCAGATCCTCCTGCCGCAGACCAAATTCATCGAGCAGGCTTTTAAAAGCCTTCGCTTCTTCAATAGGGTTGAGATCCTCCCGCTGGATGTTTTCGATCAGAGAAAGCTCCAGAGTTTCCTGGTCGGAATATTCACGGATGATAGCAGGGATCTCTTTTAACCCGGCTTTTCGGCAGGCTCTCCAGCGGCGTTCCCCGGCAATGATTTCATAGCGCCCGTCCTTTTTCTGCACAAGGATCGGCTGAAGGACCCCGAACTGACGGATAGAATCCGCCAGCTCATCCAGTGCATCCTCTTCAAAAATCCTGCGGGGCTGGCTCCGGTTCGGGTCTACCTGCGACAAGCGCAGCATCTGCACGCCTGTATTTACAGGTCCCGGAGATGCTCCCCAGCCGGCTCCGGACTCATTTGCTGTTCCCGATGATCCTCCCCAGTCGGTTCCAGATACATTTACTGCTGCTGGCGACCCTTCCCAGTCGGTTCCGGATACATTTACTGTTGCTGGCGACCCTCCGGCATCAGTTCCAGACATCTCTTTTTCGTCCGGCTGTCCGGGTGAAAAGATCCCGTCCGGCTGTCCGGACGATGCTTCCTTATCAGGCTGACCCGCGTCAGAATTCTCATTATAAATATTTCTTGTCTGCTCCGGGCCGCCGCTGGGAAATTCCTGTCCGGACGTGTTTTCTCTGTCAAAAGCCGGATCGGAAGTTTCAGAGTACTTTTTTTCAGAAGATCTGTCGGACAGGTTTTCCCCTGAAGCCTTATTTATTTCGACACCGGCATTCTCTTTGTTATCATCATTATTGCTATTATTTTTTTCCCGGGAGGATCTGTTTATTCCTGCCATGGGGATCAGCGCATCCAGTCCCCTGCCAAGTCCCCCGTGTCTTTTTTTTGCCATGTATACCCCTCTTTATATACCTCTTTATATTTCACTTTATGTTTCTTATTCTCCGAGCATTTCCTTCGCGAGTTTCTTATATGCCTCTGCACCGGCGGATTTAGGCTCATAAATCGTGATCGGTTCCCCGTAGCTGGGAGCTTCCGCCAGGCGGATATTGCGGGGGATCAGGGTATTGTAAATACGCTGTTCCACATTATTGCGGACATTTTCTACGACCTGGGCTGACAGGTTGGTCCTCGCGTCATACATCGTAAAAACGATTCCTTCAATATCAAGTTTTGGATTCAGTCTCTCTCTTACCAGATTGATCGTATGGATCAGCTGGCTGAGACCTTCAAGGGCATAGTACTCACACTGGATCGGTACAAGCACTGTGTCCGAAGCTGTCATCGCATTTACCGTGAGTACGCTCAGGGAGGGAGGACAATCCAGGAAAATAAAATCATAATCATCCCGGATAAAATCCAGAGCATCCCGAAGGATGTATTCCTTGCGGGCAATGCCGATCAATTCTATTTCCGCCGCTGCCAGATTTACATTGGATGGAATCAGGTCCAGGTTCGGTACCACATCTTTTATGATCGTCTCATTGACAGAGCAGTCGTCGAGAAGAAGCTCATAAATCGTATTCTCCTGCTCGTTCTTATCAACACCAAAACCGCTGGTCGTATTTCCCTGGGGATCCACGTCAATGACCAGTATTTTTTTCTGAAGTTCCGCAAGGGATGCCGCAAGGCTGATTGCTGTTGTCGTTTTGCCGACGCCGCCTTTCTGATTTGCGACCGCAATGATTTTTCCCATATCTATATCTGTTCCTTTCGTTGAATCTATATATCGACAGTATTCTGACTGTCATTGATCATACCCTGGACAGGTGTAAGTGAAGATAATGTTTCACGTGAAACATTGTTTCACGTTCCCAGGGGGTCCTTTGCCGGAGTCCCCGCTTTGCGAGGATATTTTCCAGATGTATGTTTTTCTTTGATCACCTGTACGAGTGTCCTGTTGTAATCTGTGCCAGGAAGCTGGAAGGAAATGACCTGGTCGACTCTGCCGCCCAGAATCTTCACTGCCTTTTTGCCCTCATCCATTTCTTCTTTAATTTTTTCCGCCTTATAGGCTATAAAATATCCTCCCTTTTTCACAAAGGGCATACAGTACTCGGCAAGGACATTTAGTTTTGCCACTGCACGGGAAACAGCAATATCGTATTTTTCCCGTTCTGTTTCTATCTTTGCATAATCCTCAGCCCGGGCATGGAAGATATGGACATTTTCAAGTCCGAGAAGCTGTACTGTTTCCTCAAGAAATTTAACCCTTTTCTGAAGGGAGTCCACCAGCGTGACCTGCGTTTGCGGAAAAGCAATAGCTAAAGGAAGTCCAGGAAAACCGGCTCCTGTCCCGATATCAATCACGGACAGGTTCACGAAATCCCGGGGCGGAATCAATCCGACAATAGAAAGACTGTCCAGAAAGTGTTTGCTGTATACTTCCTTCTCTTCAGTGATTGTCGTCAGGTTCATGACTTCATTCACTTTGACAAGATTCTCATAATATCTTCTAAATTTTTCAAGCTGGGAAGAGGACAGCGTCATTCCAAACATGGAAAGCTGCTGGATGAAATTCTCCTCTGCCAGCTGCAGCTGATGGTCTTCACGATTACCTGTTTGATTCTGTTCATAGTTATTGGACATATTCTTCCTTCTTTCCCCTGTTCCACAGCTGTATATTCTTTGCTGCGCAATACCCGTGATTTTAGCCGTGGGATACGCGTGCAAAAAAAAGAAAATCGCTTCATCGTGGGTATAATCCGGCGATGAAGAATAAACGGTCCGATACACCGAAGGTGTGTTGGATGTACCACGCATGAGGTATGGAAAATGCTGCCAGTCTTTGTCCGGCAAAACCGGCAGCCCGCGCGCGGGGCGCAAGACTCGCGATCGAATTTTTCATAATGTTCTTGTTACTGTTTACGCCCTCTCGAGGGGGGTGACGTATCTTACGAAAAACCCATTCCAACAATGCGAAGCTTTATTATCGCCGCGTGATGGAATTTTCGCCGTTCCACTCAGGTTTTTGCGTTGGAAACCACGCAAAAACGCCTGTTATCTCAAATTTCTTACCGGTCTGAAAAGTAACATGTTCTTCTATACTCTGCAATTATACTCTGCAATACATATATAATCTGACGTATACAATTTGTCTGCGTAGATCTATCATGTGATCTGTCATGTAATCTGTCTAAGCAAATTTTATAACTACATCTGTTTATTATTTCTTTCCTGATCGAATGTACAGCCTTTTCGTTATATATTCTCTTTTCTAAACATTCATTCTTTTGGCCATGGGCGAGTGCCCGCAAACATGTATGAATATACTACGTGCTGCTCCGCGCCACAGGCGCTCTCGCATCGCTCCAAACACTCGGATTCCGCTCATTTTGCATGCTGGAGGAATGCAAAATGGCTCCTTCCTCGTGTTTGCGGACGCAACAGACCGCAGGCGGTCTGCGTCAAGGCCTCATGAGCTGTTCTGCAGCAAACTGCTGCGCAATTTGCTCACGACGCTCCCTCGGCTTTTCCTCGCAGTTTATTCACTCTTTTGTTTTCTTCTCAACATGGTATCATAAATAAAAAAAAGCGTAAATCATGTTTCACGTGAAACATTACTTCCTTCCTCATGTTTGAACGCTCGTCACGGGTTCATAAGCATTCGTGCTATCACGATGCTCCCCTGACTTTTCTCGCTGTTTTTATCATAGTTTATCATTTATAAAGGTATTATTGATGGTAGAAGAAGTTTATAGAAATATTTACAGAATCGGGGTCGTGCTCCCGGGAAATCCCCTGAGAAAATTAAACAGTTATTTTATAAGAGGAGAGCAGTCTGATCTGCTGATCGACACAGGGTTTAGAAGACCTGCCTGTCAGGAGGCTCTTGAAGCCGGCCTGCAGGAACTAGGCTCGGATCCAGCACGGAGAGATGTCCTCATTACTCATCTGCATTCTGATCACAGCGGAATGGCAGATCTATTTGCCGGTCCTGACCGCAGGATCTATATGAGCGATGTGGATATGGGGATTCTGAAAAGGTTCCAATTGCAAAAAGATCCTCAGGTCCTTCACCAGCGATTTATCGACGAAGGGTTCCCTCTTGATCTCCTTAAAGAAATACATCGCACTAATCCTGCAATAACGGAAAAAATGCCGGAAGCCGATCCCCGTCTTTATGCGATCAATGACGGCGACAAAATCCAGGCAGGAAGCTATACCCTCGAAACCCTTCTTGTCCCCGGCCATACTCCGGGCAATACCATGTTCTATATTCGTAAAGAACAGATCATGTTTACCGGCGACCATATTCTTTTTGATATCACACCTAATATTACGCATTGGAGAGGACTGTCAGATTCTCTGGGAGATTATCTTGACCAGCTCCGCAGAGTCCGTGACCTTCCGGTGAAGCTCGCGCTTCCGGGACACCGCAAACCCGGTAACTACAGGGAACGGATCGACTCGCTTCTGGAACATCACAAGAAAAGGCTCTCCAATGCCCTGACGATCGTTCAGGATAATCCCGGTATGACCGCCTACGAAATAGCCGGGATTATGAGATGGAAGATCCGTGCTGCTGACTGGTCCTCTTTTCCCGTTATACAGAAATGGTTTGCTGTCGGAGAATGCCTGTCTCATCTGGATTATTTAAAGGAAAGAGGGTATGTAAAGTATGAAATTGTAGATGGTGTAAAAAAGTACTACAGTACAAAAATGTATCCCATAGCTGACATTTCAGGTATTTTGCGATGAGAAAAAAAACAACAGACAGCAAAAAAACAGCAGAAAAGAAATGGCAGGAAAAAAAGTATATGAAGGCGATGGAAATTCCAGTAAAAGAGGGCAGGAGTTCCGCACCAACGGTGCGCTAAGTCCGGTTTTATCGGTGCGAAGCACCGCCCTCTATCGCTAAATCAATGATTGTTTGTCGTCAGGTTTATAAGGCTTGCTTAACGAAGATCATAGAGATACAAAAAGCGCGATCAGGGTGGGGCGCGGGGGTGCGCCTAAGCGCAGGGCCGCATGTTGATATTTATCAACATAAAACCTTGCAACAGAACAAATGACGCATTATATCTCTTCCAGTGATCTTGATGCTTCTTCCTGATCCACAAAGCTGTTTCTGCCTTCCACGAACAGTACTGAGCGCTCCCAGTCTGCTGCTATTCTGACTCGCGCATACTGATTCCGTTCATCTCCAGACGATAGCTGTTGTGCCTGTCGGTAATCCTGGAAAGGCAGGCATCAGCATAGGTATGTTCTTTGAAGAGGTCATACCAGGACTTGACCGGAAGCTGGGAAATAATGATCGTGGATTTTCGGCCATCTCTGCCGTCTACTACTTCAAACAGATCCCGGCACTTGTCCAGATCAAGATCCATGAGGCCAAAATCATCAATGGCCAGAAGGTCAATTTTTGAGAGCCCGGTCACATACTCGAGGTACTCCGATTTCAGGCGGGCCTGTTCAAGTTCAAGCATCAGGATGCTGGCCCTGATGTAGCGGACAGTTTTCAACTGCCGGATAGCAGACAGGCACAATGCATTGCTCAGATATGTCTTCCCGCTGCTGGACATGCCGGTGATAAGAAGATTTTTTCCTTCATCGATCCAGTGACATGTGGACAATCTTTCGATAGTTGCAGTATCCAGTTTTCTGGCTGGGTCATAAATAGTCTTGTCCAGGTCGGCATCCTGATATCGGAGATTTGCCTCCTTCAGGAGCTTTGAGAACTTCTTGTTGTAGCGTATTTCCCACTCATGGTTGACAATCTCTGTGAATCGCTCCAAAAATGGCACCAAGTCTGCATTGGGGTCCTGCATCTGGTCTGCGAATTTCTCCGCCATGCCTGACATCTTAAAGGAACAAAGTCTTTCAAACATGATGGCTTCTTCTGCATTTAGGGAAGGGATCTTTTTGCATTTGCTCATTGATAGCAGTCCCTCCCTCTTATATTTTCGTGTTCAGGCAGTTTCCCAGACGCACCGGATCCTTTCGATCCGTAATTGACCAGCGTGCTGAGCGCCTTCTTGAAATACGTGTATTTACAGGCGGATGCATTGATGCACGTCTGTGCTGCTTCTGCTGCGATATGGCGCGGTACATCCTGGCATAAATGCAGGATCCCTTTGCAGCTGTTATAAGCCTGTTCTTCGTGCCTGGCGCTGCGCAGCACCCGGTCAACCAGGGTTACCATCGGCTCTCCGTATACTGAGGCCCAGCGCCGGTAATACGCACCGTCATGGGCGTTGAGCTCTTTATAGTAACGGTGTTCCGGAGGCATATGCGTATCGTCAGTTATATAGCGTGGAAACGCTTTGTAGGAACGGGCATGGGTGCAGATAAGCCTGTTGTTTTCGTCACAGATGCGTATCTCTCCCATAGTAGCCTTAAGCATTGCAGGCTTCCCATGGCGCGTGTACAATACAGAGTAATAGTGGCCATCATACTCAAGGTGATAATTATCCGGTACGCGCAGGAAGAACTTATAGTCACAGACCGTGAACCTGCCCTGTGGAAGAGGGCTCATCCGCGGTTTATCATAGGTTTCAAAAGCATACGTTCTGGATCTGCGAATGTCTTTCCTGTCCTGGAAATCACGCTGGTTGATGTCTGCTATTATTTTTTTCGTCTCCTGATTGATGCTGTCCAGGCTCGTATAAGTTCCCTCTTTCAAGCGCTCGATCAGGTGCGTTTCAAGGTACTTGACGTGGTTTTCTATCGCTGCTTTTTCCCTGTTATCAGAAATTACCGATAACAGAGATTATCGGCGAAAAAGTGTTATCGGCAATCTCATCCTGAAGTCTGATATTTACGGCAGAGTTCAGGATGAGCAGCTATAAAACTTGCCGATAATTCTTTACACAAGTCCGCAGAAATGAAGCAGGTAGTCTTCCTTACCTTTCCACTTTTTCTCCGGGACAGATACAACGTTGCCATCACTGTCTTTTTCAGGAAGCGCTTCCTGATCCACAGAACGGAGCGCTTCTGCCATTGCATCGTTGTCAGCATGTGCGTAGACAGCAGTCGAATCGATCGATGAATGGCCAAGAAAGTCCTTTATATATGAGATTGGGATCCCTGCTTTATACATTGCCATTCCAATGCTATGACGGAGCACATGACAGTGAAGGCTCTTCGGAAATGTCGGGTCCATCTCGTGCATCTGTTTTGCATATGAGGAAAGGAAGGAATTCACAGTTCTTGGTGACATTTTTGTATGCTTTCTGCCGTGGATCGTATAGAACAAGTAGTCATCATTTTTGCCGTCCGGATGGAACTCGGAAAGGTATGCATCAAGATGCGGTATCACTTCTGTCGGAAGAGGATTATATCTGGTCTTGTCACCTTTTCCATGAAGCCGGATCTGAACGCTGTTCCCATTGCGGATGATGTCGCCAAGTGTCATGCCGACCAATTCCTCGACCCTGCCCCCTGTTTCATAGGCATGGATCATAAAATACTGGTTCCGCCTGCCATTCCTCGTTGTGGTGTCGGGGGCGGCAAAGACAGTTTCAAGTTGTTCCTGGGTCAGGTATTCCAGCTTCGGATCGGTTTTGCCCTTAAAGCGGCGAATGGATTTCACTTTCAGGTAGATTGCTGACAATGACGCATCCTCTTCACTGCAATAGCGCAGAAATGACTTGATCGCTGAAAGCCGGAGATTTATTGTGTTGATCGCTTTTGACTGACTGTCCCGCATCCATATGCAGAAATCGTATACCATTTCCTTGCTGAAGCAGTGGAATCCAACCTTATCAAACGGGATGCCTTTCTGTTCCCGCAGATACTGCCGGTACTGATCCAGGGAATCCGTGTAGTTTTTTACAGTTGCTTCCGTGAAATTACGTTGGACAACAAGATATTTATGAAGGAAATCCCGGAGCATTTCATAAAAGTAGAGGTCCGACTTCTTAATCTTCATGCGGCACCTCCGGAAGTATGGAAGTATTTACTATCCGCATGCGGGCTTCGAATTCCGAATAGAACGGCTCCGCCAATGTCAGGTAATAATCCGTATCTGCAAAGTTGGAGTGCCCTACGAATTCACTCAGATAAGGATAAAGTGCATTCAAATCCGCATTATCCCTGACCCACTGATTCAGCCTGTACACACAGTAGGAATGACGAAAGTCATGGACCCTCGGTTTGTTGCCTTTTGTGACGGCTGCTTCCGGAAGCGTGTCCCAGAACTCATGGAACCAGATGTCAAGTGTGGATCTACTATAATAATCCCCTTTCTGGTTTGGGAAGAAAACCTTCCTTACAGGAAAGTGCCTCCGAATGATGTAGTCATACCTGCAAAGAAGATCCAGCATATCCGGACTAACATAGATGATGCGTGCTTCCCAACCCTTGGATCCCCTGATAAAGACCTTTCCGCTATCGAGATCCACATCATCTACGTTTAACAGCCTTGCTTCTGAAGACCTGAGTCCGCATGTGTAAAGCAATCGGAAGATCACCGGAATCACATAACACCGGTATGGTGAAAACGGGGATTTCCTGCATTGATCGATAGAGGAAAAGAACGCCTTCAATTCCGCTTCCGTAAAAATGTGCGCATCATAATGTATCTGCTTACGCGGAATTCCTCCGGGAATAATGTATGCGGGTTTCCCTGTCCCGACAAGATATTTTCCAAACTGCCTGACAGGCGTCACCCTCCTCAACAAGGTGTTCTGGTGCAGTGAAGAACATTCATCGATCCAGGCGTTGCAGATCTCCCTGGAAAGGACTCCACTATCAGGAAAGGATTTCGAGATCATGGCATCGAGATATCCCAATACTCTGGCGGAAGTATTGTACGGATACCCCGCGGCCCGTTTCTGGATGATAAAAGCCTCCATATCGGCACGGAACCTGCTGCGGAATACAGGATCAGCCATGGCTTTCACCTTCTTCCCAGTATTTCTGTCCGATCAGAGAAAAGTCGAGCGGGCATTCGCGAAGCATCTGCTCTTCCATAGACAGATACGGCTTATCAGATTCCCTGGATATATGCCCCAGCGTATCTGTAATGACCTGGTGAGGAACCTTTTTCAACAGGAGTTTGTGCGTAAGCGTATACCTGCAGACATGGACCCCCTGACTGTCGCGGTTTACAGTCTTAATGCCGGCCTGTGAAAAAAGCCGGGAACAGACCATGTACATCGAGGCAAGCTTTTTGTAAGGAGCCTGTGTCCTCACAAAAACATACGGACAGGCACGTGCAGCCTCTGGCCGTTCATTCATGATGTAGTCCATGATGCTATTGCCGACATCCTCAAGTAAAGGAAGGCAGAGCATGACCCCGGTCTTTTCCTGCTCCAGGACGATCCGATCTTTTTTCCAGTCGATCTGGTTGAACCGCAAGTTGCAGATATCAATGTCTCTCAGTCCAAGGCGGAGCGCCAGCCTCATCATCGCTTTGGTCCGCATGGGAGCTTCCTTCATGGCCTTGTAGAGCTTCGCTTCATCTGAAGCAGTGATATAAGGCCTGAGGTGCATCCGTTGATATGCGGGAGTCAGGATCATACCTGAAAAATCTGTTGGCATAAACCCTGCATAGAATAAATAAGACAGAATCCTGCGGACGATTGGAAATATTGTTCCCCTGCTGTTCAGGTTAAGTTTTTCTGACAGGAAGACAAGCATACCCTGGATCTGTGCGGGCTTTAATGTAAGTAGATCATGAACAGTATTAACACCCAGGCCTTCGATCATATTTCGAAAAGCATAGTCACAAAGGTCAAGGGTATTATTTTCAAGGTTCTGAGTACGTAAAAACGCTAAATACTGCTGGCGGAGCTGTTCTAGTGTTTCTTCGTGACAGCATACTTTTCGTGAACGAAACAGCTTCCACCCAAAACAGCCTGTATCGGCAACTTCAAGTAGTACACAGGTTGCGCGTCGGCGTATCTTCCTCTTCCATTCGTGCAGGTTTCCATCCTGATGTTTCTTATTCGCATCTTTAATGAAAGACCTGCATCTGTCTCTGGTGAATGCTGTATCGCCGCCGAGATAAAGAGAAATATACAGCTCCCGCCACGCCTTCATGTATTGACCGCCGGTTGATGCGGAAAGCTGGAGATACTCCATTTCGTTTTCCGCCCTGCGGATCAGATGACCGATGTCAACACTTCCGTCAATGATCGGAAATGCTACAGTCTGGAATGCACTCTCTGCCTCATAGGAAGATGGGATCTCAGGCTCATTATAGAGATTCCCTTCCGGCATAAATGCCCTTGTTCCGGCTTCTTTGTCCACAAGACGTACGGTATGGAATAGCTGGAAACGAAGATCAGGCGTATCTGCTCTGGAAACATAGGAATCATATAGTTCCTGGCATGGTTTGGTGAATCCTGTTTTTTCTGCGTGATCAGACAACTGTTCCAAGTAACATCTGCGCACATCGTAAGTTGAAGGAGCAAGTAATAACTTCTGTTGTTCAAGGACAGCGTTCACAACTTTTTGCAACTCGTTCATTTCAATTCTCCTTTCTGCCGCAAATATCATAGCGGTCAAGAATAGGATATCAATTGAGTGAACTGAGAAAAATGTTATCAGCAATCAAGATGATACAATCAAAGAATTAACAGCTTGCATTAAGCTTTATATACCGAGATTGCCGATAACACTTTTTCGCCGATAACCTTTTGGCTTGCGCGGCGGGGGCGGCAGGACGATCGTTTCGTAGCAGTCTTCCAGATCGGAGAAAACTGCATTGAGCAGCAGACCATCTTTCGTATGCCTGGTTACAGCTGCTTTGAGATTGTCAGGGACAAGGTACTTCGGAACTGCGCCATAATACTCCAGGGCATGGACAACACCGGTAATAAAACTCGGGAGTTTTTCGTCGGAAAAAATTTCTGCGTAAACCTTACTGCTGAAACCCATGGTTGTTGCAAACACATGGACCTTCCGCAGCTCGCCCGTAACAGTGTCCAGCAGGAGCTCAGGCTGGTCGCCTACCCAGTCAATGTACATCCGCTCACCGGGGATCCTTTCAACCGGCATTTTCACCTTTTCCTGCCCGAAATTCTCCCTGAGGAACCGCCGGTACAGTTCATAAAACTGTGAAAGCTGATATCCATCAGGATTAGATTCCTTATATTCCAGCCAGAGGAATGCGAGATTCGGATGCTCCATATCAGCCATACGTGCGTGTATCTGATTAAAATCCGGTAAAGGTTTCTGCATATGACGCAGGTTTTCTGGCGGGTAAAAGGCTTCTTCTACCGACTTGGGGGACATGGCCTTAAGCTCTTCAAGCGTGAGGCCGAGCTTCGTGAAGCGGTCCATGATAAGGGTAATGGTACTATTGCCTATGCCGTACCGCTTTTGGGTGGTTCTGTATCCGATGCCACCCTGGCGCAATTCGATCACGCCGATGATTGTTGAGTAACTTTGCATTTGGTGCTCCTTTCTCAACTACAACGATGTACAGTTACATCGTTTAGTATAGAAAAATCGCACCGTTTATATCAGAATAAATGCACCGTTATGCTGGAATCAGAGCACCGCCCATTTCGGAATCGGCGCACCGATTGACCGGAATTTCCAAAGGCGATAACAGGAATATTATTGGCAGGCTTTCTTGCCCTTTTCCTTGCAGGATGCGGGAGAGAATCTTCAAAGCAGTCCTGGACAGAGGATAATTCCACGGACCAATTGTACTCCGAGACTCAGGCAGACACAGAGATTTTTCTCTTCCAGATAAACGGGAGAGTATATACTGTGGATGGTGTCTATCCTGTTGACCGGTTTATTGACGAAGAGATGGAGGACGGCGGTTTTTACCGGATCACGGCAGATGTCACGATCCTCAATGGAGGGGTAGCGGGATACTATAATTTCCCGCAGATCGACCAGGTGAAGGAGTGTGTACCTGTCTCCTGGTCTGATCTGAATCTGCCTGCGGTTACAGAAAAGCAATATGGCCTTGTTCTGACCGGAGATTATGGGGATGGAGATGTCTTTCTCCGCGAATCCGGGATGAAAGCGGTCTGGAAAGACGGAGACTGGATCTGGCAGTACAGCAAAGAAACAGACAGGGATGACGGAACGCGGATCTGTCTGCGGGAAGGAGTGACGGAAGAAACTGCCGAAAAGGGAATTTCTGAAGGTATCCTGTCCTGTGAAGATTATTTCGTAATACCCTCGCCTGACAAACAGGTAAAATGAAAATCATGTCTTACATTCCATGGATACCTGTACCTGCAGAGCCCTGTTCAGGGATGCCCCTAAAAACAAAATGGCAATGATAAATTTAAGCCACATAGCTGATAAAAAGACAGCGGCAAATGTTCCATAGACAGAAGAGTATTTCCAGAAACGTCTGATAAAATAGCTGAAAGCATTTGTAAAAAGGATCCACAAAACAGAGGTAAAAATGGATCCCGGCAGCTGATTCTTCATTTTCCGCCGGCCTGCCGGCAGGAAAGTATAGGTCAGGACGATAACGAGAATAGTGATCGCAAGAGTGACGATCCCGCTGACCCTGAGGATCCTGTTGATCTGCACCGCCACCTTCGGCATGGATAATTCTGTAAAAATAAAAGTGATGGCATTGGAGATGGAGGAGCGGAGGACCTGGAAAAGCAGCATGGAAGGAATAAGCAGAGTGAAAATAATAGTGTACAATATAGCTTTTGGCCTCTGCTTCAAAATGATCTGCTGCGTATGGTTTATCTTTTCCAATCCGGACATCATCGCAAATACTCCGTGAGAACCGGACCATAGAGAGGTCAACGCAAACAGATAAGCAGCAATCTGTTTGGACTGGTGGTTCAAATTTACAATGATGTTCAGAAGAGTTCCCCTGATCTGAGGGATATCCGGCATCATCCTGTATAAAAAACTGCTGACATCTTCAACAGAAAACCAGGGAAGCATATTGATCAGTGAAATGATCATCATCAGGAAGGGTACGAGAGACATCAATAAGTAAAAAGTTGCATTTCCCGAATAAATGGACATTTCATGCTTCGAATAAACTTCTGCCGTTCTGCTGATGGTATGGATAATAATGTGCAGAGCACGTTTTATTTTTTTCTTTATATTATTAAATTCCATCGCATTGTCCCTTGTTTGTCTGTTCCATGGTCATTCTCAGATCAGAATAGATCAGAGTATTGCCATGAAACAATTCGTCAGGCGATTCCAATGCACTTCAACAATGAAAGCATTGTTGAAGCCTTAACGCCGTTCGAACCGGGTTTTCGCAAAAAGACACGCGAAAACAAACGTCCTTATCTCAAATCCTGTCAACGAGTGACTTGTAAAAATGTTTCACGTGAAACATTTTACCCTATATTCCACATGTTTCACAGTTTCTTACCATCCCGGTTTATTTCTTTCCTGGTTTTTTCCTTCTTTCTTTCCTGATTTTTTTCTGGTTTCTTCCTTCCTGTCTGTTTAATTTTTCATCGCAATACTCGTGACTTCAGTCGAAGGATAAGTGCGTAAAAAGGGAAACTTGCTCCATCGCGCAATACCCGTGAGCGAGTATTGAATTATCCGTGAAACCTTCCCCTGTTTTTTTCCAGGTAGATCAAAAGAACTGTGACATCTGCAGGTGTGACTCCCGAGATCCGGGAAGCCTGTCCGATCGAAGAAGGAAGGAACTCTTTGAGTTTCTGCCTGGCTTCGTTTCTGAGAGATCCCACATCGTCATAATCGATCCCGGAGGGAATTTTTTTCTGTTCCAGCTTTTCGAATTGCAGTACCTGTTTTTTCTGTCGGTCGATATAGCCTTCGTAGCGGATATTGATTTCCACCTGGCTGGTAATGTCCTGTGTGAGCTTCGGCCTGTCAGGATCCAGCGGGGCGATTTTTTCATAAGAGAGCTCAGGACGGCAGATCAGCTCAGCCAGGGTACAGGCTGTCTTGAGTTCGGCCGAATTGAGAGAGCGGAGGATCTGCTGATTGGAAGCAGCTGCCCCGATCCTGATCTTTTTCAATCGCTCAATCTCTTCTGTTATTTTCTGCTCCTTATAGCAGACATAATCATATTGGTCCTGCGTGATCAGGCCTTCCTGATAGCCATATTTACGAAGTCTCAGATCGGCATTGTCCTGTCTGAGCAATAGACGATATTCCGCGCGCGAAGTCATCATCCTGTAGGGTTCCCGATTATCTTTCGTGACCAGGTCGTCGATCAGGACTCCTATATAGGCCTCAGATCGTTTCAGGATGAGGGGCTCCCTGCCGCGGATCTTATTGGCCGCGTTGATCCCCGCGATAAGCCCCTGGGCTGCAGCCTCTTCATATCCGCTGCTTCCGTTGAACTGCCCGGCGCAGAAAAGGCCGTCCACAGCCCTGGTCTCCAGAGAAAGCCTGAGCTGGTTCGCGTTGATACAGTCATATTCGATGGCATAGGCATTTTTGACTATCACACAGTTTTCCAGTCCGGGAACAGTACGGTACATTCTCTGCTGGACATCATCGGGCATGGACGAGGACATACCATCCACATAAACCTCGTTTGTCGATCTTCCCTCCGGCTCAATAAAAACATGATGGCGGCCCTTGTCGCTGAATTTGACGACCTTATCTTCGATGGAAGGGCAGTACCTGGGACCGGTTCCTTCTATAATGCCGGCGTAGATCGGAGACCTGTCAAGGTTCTCGCGGATGATCTCATGCGTCTCTTCATTAGTATAGGTCAGCCAGCAGGGAACCTGCTCGATCTGAACATCGGCAGGATCCGTCGAATAGGAAAAAGGGACGACTACCGGGTCTCCGGGCTGGATCTTCATTTTGGAATAATCCAGAGTCCTGCCGTCCATCCTGGCCGGCGTCCCGGTCTTGAACCTTCTCAGAGGAATACCCAGCCTGTTCATGGAATCCTTGAGCCAGGTGGACCGCTGCATACCGCCGGGGCCGGTCTCTGTAATGGATTCACCCACCAGACAGCGCGCGTTCAGATAAGTACCGGTACAGATGATCACAGCCTTGCAGCTGTAAACTGTCCCGGTATGGATCCTGACTCCCGCGACCCGTTTTTTGTTCAACGCAATATCATTATTACTGCTGTCATTATTACTTTTTTTATCACTGTTTAAATCACTGTGAGAAACATCTCCGCCAACATTTATACCTGTAGATTTCCGGTCCTGCTCAGTACCGGAAATCTCCTCCAGATCGAACTGGGTCAGAATATCCGTTACCTCCGCCTGACGGATCGTGAGGTTTTCCTGATTTTCCAGAACCTGGCGCATGACTTTGGAATACTCCGCCTTGTCCGCCTGTGTCCTTAGGGAATGTACAGCAGGTCCTTTGGAAATGTTGAGCATCTTGGACTGGATAAAAGTCTTGTCGATATTTTTCGCCATTTCTCCGCCCAGAGCGTCGATCTCCCTGACCAGATGTCCCTTGGAGGAACCTCCAATATGAGGATTACAGGGCATCATGGCAATGCTGTCCACATTCATGGTAAAGATGACCGTGCGCAGTCCCAGACGGCTGCAGGCGAGTGCAGCTTCGCAGCCTGCATGACCGGCTCCGATCACGCATACATCTGTTTCAATAGTGTATTTCATAAAGTCTTTTTTCTTTCTCAGGATAAACTGTAAATAGAGGTCTGACGGCCGGCTGTCAACGCTTTCTGGTCCGCTATTTTCCCATGCAGAATCTTGAAAATATCTCTTCGACGAGGTCGTCTTCCACGGCTTCTCCAACGATCTTTCCCAGGCTTGTGTAAGCATTCATGAGGTCTATGGCAAAAAAGTCCTCGCTCATCCCCAGCCGGATACTGTCAAGGACAAGGGAGACGGACCGGCAGGCTTCTCTTACTTCCTCTCTGTGCCTGGTGTTCGTGAGAAGTACCTCATTCTGATGAATAAGTTCTCCCATATGATACATCTTTTCAATGATATGTCCAAGTTCTTCAGCGCCTTCGCCGGTCTTGAGGGAGCAGGAGAGTACGGCGTCCGCTTCTCCGAAAAATTCCCGGACAGACTTCTCATCGGTCACAGGAGGAAGATCACTTTTGTTTAAGAGAAGGATGCATTTACGGACTGCGGGAAGTTCATTTTTCCATTGTTTCAGCAGCAGGGATATGGACTTGTCTTCGGGAGTGATTCCTTCCGATGCGTCGATCAGATACAGGACGAGTTCTGACTGTCCGATCGCCGATTTGGCCCTTTCGATCCCGATTTTTTCTACCCTGTCCTGTGTCTCGTGGATCCCGGCTGTATCCGTGAGCCTGAGCTGGATCCCTCTGACGCGTACGCTCTCCTGGAGGGTATCCCGGGTCGTCCCGGCAATCTCAGTCACGATCGCCCTTTCTGTCCCCGCCAGGTAATTGAGCAGGGATGACTTTCCCGCATTGGGCCGGCCGATAATAGCCGTCCGGATCCCTTCTTTAAGGATCGCCCCCTGTTCTCCTGTTTCCAGAAGATCCTTCATTTCTCCGAGCAGCTTAGTACAGATCTCTTCGAGATGCTGTGGATAACCATCCAGAGAGTAGCTGTCGGGGTCATCGAGGGCGGATTCTATAAAAGCCATTTCATACAGGATCATTGAGCGGAATTCCCTGATCTTTTCAGAGACACTCCCCTCCAGCTGGGCCAGGGCGGATCTGCGTGCGAATTCATTCTGGGAAGAGATCAGATCCATGACAGCTTCCGCCCTGGACAGGTCGATTCTTCCTCCCAGGAAAGCCCGCTTTGTAAACTCACCGGGTTCCGCCAGACGGGCACCGGCCTTAAGGACCAGATCAAGTATTCTACCCATCAGATAAGTCCCGCCATGGGTATTGATCTCAACCGTATCCTCTGTGGTATAGCTGCGGGGCGCGCGGAAAACACTGACCATGACTTCATCGATCCTGCTGCCTTCCTCATCCACGACATAACCGAACACGATCGTATTGGAAGCGTGTGTCTCAAGGTCGTGCATGCCTTTTGCGTTCGTGCAGATCCCGGTACAGATCCTGATCGCATCCGGTCCGCTGACGCGGATGATCCCGATTCCGGCATCCGACATAGCAGTGGCCGAAGCCGCTATCGTATCATTTCCTGACCCATCAGATTCTGTAAGATCATGACCTGAATAATCATAACCTGCAGGGTCGATTCCTGTAAGTTGATCAGATACAGTCATGGGAACCTCCCTTAAAAAAAATAAGAAAATCAAAATTTCAAGACTTGCTCACGGGTATTGCGCAATGAAGAATAAACTATAAAAATATAAAACTATAAATCCTGAGATCTGTAAATCCCTGATTCAGAAAAAAAACTGCCGCTTCAGTGTTCCTGAGGCGGCAGTATGAATAATTTTATTCTGACCAGGTTTTACCTGTTGTCCTTCATGGTGACGATGACTTTTCTGTAAGGTTCTTCCCCCTGGCTGTAGGTCGTCACATAGCGGTCTGACTGCAGAGCCGAGTGGATGATCCTTCTCTCATAAGGATTCATGGGTTCGAGTGCCACGCTGGCTCTGTTACGCTTGACCTTGGAAGCGATATTCTTCGCAAGGTTCTCCAGTGTTTTTTTGCGGCGCTCGCGATAGTTTTCCGTATCTGCCTTGACATGGATATATCCGTCGATCCCTTTGTTGACCACCAGGGAGACAAGATACTGAAGGGAATCCAGAGTCTGTCCTCTCTTGCCGATCAGGACTCCCATGTTATCCCCCTTCATGTCTATGTTCAGGATAGCCGATTCCCTGTCATAGGTACTGCTGATCTCGGCTTCCAGATCCATGGCATGAAAAACGTCGGTCAGAAATACAGAGGCGCGCTGTTTGATCTCTTCGATCTGCTCATCTGTAAGGACAGGAGCAGCGCTTCTCTTTTTAGGTGCTGAGAAAGTCTCGGCATCCGCTCTGCCCTGCTCGGGAGCCTGGACATTTCTGCCTTCATCCTCTTTATCCGCAAAACGGCGGTGTCTGCGGGAACCTCTTCCCCTCTCTCGAAAACCTTTTTCCTGGTTTTTTTCTGAAAAGCTCTTTTTCCCGCTCTTTTTTGCAGGAGCTGTATATTCAGAGGACTCTTCCTTCTGGACAGAAGCAGCTGTCTGTGCCTGACTGTCTTCGGAGACAGGTTTCTTTTCTTCCGCCTGTTTTTCTACAGCAGAACCGGCTTTCTTTTCATTCTTCTGTTCGTATTTCTTTTCAGCCTTCTTTTCGGTCTTTTTTTCAAAATCCCTGGCTAAAGAGCGGTTCTCATTTTTTGCTGATTCTTTTTTATTCTGTGCAGCAGCTTCTTTACCGGCGTCTGCGGATGCTTCCTTCTTTACAGGCTCCTGTGCTTTCTTCTTTTCCTTTTTTCCTTTGAGGACATCATTGATGATCGCACTGGTATCGATCTCCGTGCTCTCTTCCATTCCCTTGCGGATACGGGCGCGGATCCTGGCCGCTCTTGCCCCGATCCCCAGAAAACCGGTCTTACCCTGGTCGATCACCTCATATTCAAGGCGCTCACTGGGAACTCCCAGCTTCTGGCAGGCAGCTGTGATGGCTTCGGCAACTGTCCTCTCCGATATTTCAATATATTCCTGAGACATATTTATCCTCTCTGCACTCTCGTACATTGTCTATTATGAATCCTGACTGTCTCCCTCATTGAATCTTCTGACCATGTCAGCATTATAGGAAAGGGAATCCTTTTTATATTTTCTTCCCTTCCTGGACTGATTCATTTCTTCAATCCTGCTTTCCTCAGCCGGGCTGAGCTTTGTGATCAGGCGGTTGTTTCTGTTGCTTCCAACCCTCCTGGTCGCACCTGCGTCAGACCTTGAAGAACCGGAGGCTTCGGAAGCTTCCTGTGCCTTTTCTCTTCTCTTTTCTGCCTTGGCTTTTGCCTTCTCCGCATTCTTTTCGATCATCTCATCGATATTCATCTTATCGATGTGCTTATTGATGAAAATCTGCTGGACGATACGGACGACAGCACCGATGATCCAGTACAGTCCCATACCGCTGGGAAGGGAAAAACAGAAAACCGCTGACATCGCAGGCATCATGATGTTCATGGTCTTCATGGTTGAAGCAGTCTGGTCATTGGAATCCGTAGTGGCCTGGGGCATCAGCTTGACATTGAGCCACTGGGTAAAAGCAGCCAGAAACGGAATGATCAGGGCGATGACGATCATGATCCCGCCCCTCGACATGATCGTGGAGGGAGACTCCGCGATGTTGATTCCCAGAAAGTTATTGTACTGGTTGAGCCTGGTAGCCGTAGCTGTGATATCTTCACTCAGGGAAGAAACCTTCTCCCCCAGCTTTGTCCAGTCGGCAGTCTGGAATTTATTAAGGACATCAATGAATGTATTCTTAATATAAGTTACATCCCCGTCTGTGAAAGCCTGGTTTGTAAACCTCTTTGCAAACATGGAGATGCCGGAAAAAATGTATTTTCCCTCCGCATCCTGTTCGATCAGGATCTTTCCTGCGGGATCAAGCTTGTACAGATTGTCCACCAGAGGGAAGAAGGCATCCTTGACCAGGGGAAGATAAGCGGGAACATTATAGAAAACACGGTACAGGGCCAGCAGAATAGGCATCTGGATCAGAAGCTGCACGCAGCTGCCGGTCGCGGAAACTCCATATTTTTCATAGACCTGCTTGATTTCTTCCTGCTGCGCCGCAACAGAAGCATTGTCCGTTCTTCCTTTATATTTTTTTTGAATCTTGTTGATCTCAGGCTGCATTTTCCTCTGAAGTTTGGAAAACTTCTGCTGACGGATCGTCAGAGGAAGCATGCACATGTAGATCAGAATCGTCATGATAATGATGGCAAGCCCGATATTCGGCAGTCCGATCCTTCCCAGAATATAAAAAATTCCGTTCATGATGTAGCCGATCAGTTCAGCGACCGGACCGATGATGAATGTCGTGCTTTTTGTCAATAGTATGGGAGCCAATGAAATCCTCCTTATAGTCAATCAGGAATTTAGTTGATCAGAAATCCTGTTGATCAGAAATCCAGTCAACCAGAAATCAGTCCATACAGAAATCCAGTCAATCCGTAAATCCGGTCAATAAGAAATTACGGGACCGGATCATATCCCCCGCTGGAAAAAGGGTTGCATCTCATGATCCTCCAGGCAGCGAGAGCTCCCCCTTTCACAGGACCGTATTTTTCTATCGCCTCCAGCCCGTACTGAGAGCAGGTAGGGATATACGGACACCTTGTATGTTTCAGGGGAGACAGATACTTCTGATACATCCTGATTGATTTAATCATTGCTTTTTTTATCATTTTTCTAAATCAGAGTCTGTTTTCCATGATGCCGGCTTTTTTTGCCAGCTGCAAAAGCGAACCTTCCATCTCGGAGTATTTGATTCCTTTTGCCCGGACACGGGCGATGAATACAATGTCATTTCCTGTACTAAACTTGTGTCCGTGCAGCCGGCAGACCTCCCTGATCAAACGGGTGGTCCGGTGGCGGACGACGCTGTTCCCCACCTTCTTGCTGACGGAAATCCCGATCCTGTTTTTTCCCAGTTCATTGCCGCACACATAAATGACCAGGTACCTGTTCACAAAGGATCTTCCTTCCGAATAGCATTTTTTAAAATCTGTGTTTTTTTTCAGAGATTCCATTTTATGGTCTGAGACTTTCAAATAAGATTTCAGGAACTGTTAACTTTGCGCAAAAGAGTCATGCTGGAACCAGCATGACTCTAACGTACTCTAACGTCCAGGAAACGGATACACCGGATCAGACCGCGATCTGTTTTCTGCCTTTGCGCCTGCGTGCAGAAAGGACCTTTCTGCCGCCCTTGGTGCTCATTCTGGACAGGAAGCCGTGTACTTTAGCGCGCTGTCTTTTCTTGGGCTGGAATGTCATCTTTGCCATTTATATTTCCTCCTTATTCCTAAAATATTGAGTTGACCGGGGACCTGCGATGATCAGGTAGATAACAGATCCTGAGGACCTGTCCGGGATCCTGAATGAAAGTCCCCTGCTTGCGATCCATCACTGCCGCGTGCGGCCGCGGCGGGAAAACTCCGAATAGTCGCATATCCTTTCTGTATCCGGAAAATCTGTGACGGCTGCTCCGGCACTTTCCAAAAACTGCCTCTGAGGCGTCGATACGGATACGGTTGCTGTTTCGGGCATAGTTTCCCCTGTAGAGACACTAACATTGCTATTATATAGGAGAGTTTATCCAGAGTCAACAAATATTTTTTTCCACTTATCCACATGTTATCCACACAAAAATGTGGATAACATACATATGCCTGAAAAATTCGAATATTTATTCGACACCAGATATGGAATATAAAAATTTTTTTTAGCAAAATGTTGTATATAAAAAGTTATCCACATTTCCACAAAATCAGGTTATTCTCATTTTCACTTATCCACAAATTGTGCATAACTTGTGGATAAGTTATCAATTCTTTCTCAATTTCTTGTCAAATACGCCAATTCACAAGGGTTTTTAATGTGTATAAGTCTTGTTTAAAACTTTGTGAAAATGAGTTTTCCTTTGTGTAAATATAGTTATTAACATTGTTATCCACAAAATGTGGAAAACCTGCCTCGTTTGAAGTTTCCACATTTTTATTATATATTGATAACTGTTCTATCGTTTCCGTTCACTCTCTGAACGGAAACGATATGTTTTCCCGCCTGATCTGTCCCCGCCTTTATTCAGGTCTTTTTTTACTGCCGGAGGAATTTATGAACGAAGAAATAATCAGACAAAGATGGCTGTGGATCAAAGAACATATCCACAATGAATACGGTCTGTCTAATATTTCCTATACAACCTGGATCAAAAATCTGGAGATCGCGGATATCCGGGACAATGTCGTCTATATACGCATTCCCTCTGATAAGCCGATCATGCTTGATTATATTGTCAATAATTTTAAGGTTTTTTTCCAGATCACGATAACGGAAATGCTCGATGAAGCCTATGATGTCGAGTTTCTGCTCCGGGATCAGGAAGGTCAGGAACCGGAACCTGAACAGGCCCCGGCTCCGGTCATCACCACTCAGCAGATTGAAAACGCGAATCTCAATCCCAAGTACCGCTTTGACACCTTTATCGTCGGCAGCAACAACAATTTTGCCCATTCTGCCTGTGTCGCGGTGGCGGAATCTCCGGGAAATACCTATAATCCCCTGTTTCTCTACGGCGGAGCCGGAATGGGAAAAACGCACCTTATGCATTCGATCGGCCACTATATCCTGGAGATGAATTCCTCCATGCGTGTCCTCTATGTCACCAGCGAGCAGTTCACCAATGAAGTGATCGAATCCATCAGAAGCGGTAATGCCACGTCCATGGCAAGACTCCGCGACAAGTACAGGACTGTGGATGTCCTGCTCATCGACGATATCCAATTTATAATAGGAAAAGAATCCACTCAGGAGGAGTTTTTCCACACATTTAACGAGCTCCACCAGGCAGGAAAACAGATCGTTCTTTCCTCTGACCGTCCGCCCAAGGAGATGGTGACCCTCGATGAGCGCTTCCGCTCCCGTTTTGAATGGGGCCTGATCGCGGATATCCAGCCCCCGGATTATGAGACCCGCATGGCGATCCTGAAAAAAAACGCGGAGGCGACAGGAAAGCATTTTGATGACGAGATCCTTCAGTATATAGCTGCCAATATCAAGTCCAACATCCGTGAACTTGAGGGGGCCATCCTCAAGATCATGGCTTATTCCAGACTCAGGAATTCAGAACCCAGCCTGACCATAGCCAGAGAGGCCCTCAAGGATATCATCGATCCGGACAAACAGAATATCATCACGCCGGAGATGATCATGCGTGTGGTCTGTGAGCACTACGATGTGAGGAGCAGCAATATCCTTTCCAGAAAAAAGAATGCCGCCGTCGTGGTCCCCCGTCACGTGATCATGTACATCTGTAGAGAATATACAGATGCCACCCTTGAACAGGTCGCGTATCTTCTGGGCAAGAGAGATCACTCTACAGTCATACACGGCGTCGAAAAGATCAAAAAAGAGATCGAGACGAATAGTGAACTTCGTGGAAATGTGGAAATCATCCTCAAAAAGCTCAACATAACTCCCTGACTGTCCTGCCTGACAAATGGCGGATGTGGATATCTTTTTCGATTTCCACACTCCTGTCCACCCTGATTTCGGCAATGCCAGATTGTATTTTACGGCATAAAAAGGTATAATATTGTAGGTTATACACATTTTCACATCGCCTATTATGTAAGAATACGATTTAACACTTTTTAAAGCGCGCACCCTGTTTTTTTCTTTTATGCACATGCACGCCGATCATGACAGACAGGCTGACGATGATCAGGAACATCCGGAACGCAGAAATATTAAACAAGAATGTCAAACAGGAATATTAATCAAAAATAATAGACAATAATATTTAAGGGTACAAAAATATCTCATGAAAATCAGAATTTCAAAAGAGAACCTGCTCAAATCCATACAGATCGTTTCCAGGGCCATACCAGGCAAGACCACGATGTCGATCATGCAGTGTATCATGATCAACGCATCGGGAATGGAGATCTGCCTGATCGCCAATGATATGGAGCTCGGGATCCAGACAGTGGCGCAGGGAATCATACTGGAGAGGGGAATGATCGCGGTCGATGCGCAGATCTTTTCAAACATCATCAGGAAGCTTCCCGACAATGACGTGGAGATCGGGACAGCCGGAGAAAGGGTCACGATCAAATGCGAGAACTCCAAATTCGTTATTCTGGGAAGAGAAGGAAATGATTTTCCTTTCCTTCCGGAAATTGACCGCACCTACGGGATCCGTCTCTCCCAGTTTACGCTCCGCGACATGATCACAAAGACGATCTTTTCCATTTCCGGAAATGAGAGCAACGGCATGATGACCGGCGAACTGATGGAGATCATCGACCACCATATCCGCATGGTGGCTCTTGACGGACACAGGATCGCCACACGCAGGGCGCAGATGAAGGAGCCCTATGATGACCGGAAATCCATTCTTCCCGGCAAGACTCTTCAGGAGATCAGCAGGATCCTGAGCGGCGATACCGAAAAGAATGTGGATATCTTTTTTACGGATAAGCATGCTCTTTTTGAATTTGATGACACGATCGTGGTCTCTCGCCTGATCGAGGGGGAATATTACAAGGTCGACAAGATGCTCTCCAGCAATTACAAGACAAGGGTCATCTGCAGGAGAAGAGATTTCCTGGATTGTCTGGACAGGGCCACGCTCCTCGTCAAGGAAGAGGATAAAAAACCGGTCATCATCATGATCAGGGATGATGAAATGGAGCTGCGGATCAATACGACCCTTGGCAGCATGGATGAAAAGATCGCCATCCGCAAGGAGGGGGAGGACCTGAATATCGGCTTTAATCCCCGGTTCCTCATCGATGCCCTCCGGGCGGTCGATGAAGAAGAGGTCACAATGTACCTGGTCAGCCCCAAGGCTCCCTGCTTTATCAGGGATGAGCAGGACATGTACTGCTATCTGATCCTTCCGGTAAACTTTATCACTATTGACTGATCTATCCTGGTCACTCCATGAAAAAACCGGAATGTTCCTCCTGCTTCTGTTGTAAAGATCAGGGTGGAACGATGAACTGATCAGTGGTCCGGTCAAAGATTTGATCAAGGATCTGTCAAAGAACAAGGATCTGTTGAAAAATGGAAAAAGAAGTACGTATACACGATGAATTTATCAGGCTCGGGCAGGCTCTGAAGCTCGCCGGCATAGCACAGACAGGGATCGAGGCAAAGATCATGGTCACTTCAGGCGAAGTGATGGTGAACGGCGAACAGGAGACAAGGCGGGGCAGGAAGCTCCGTGATGGGGACAAAGTGGAGACAAAGACCGGTACCTTTGTCGTCAGGACCCCTTCCGAAAGTGTTTGAAAGAAGCTTTTATGTATATCAGCAGCCTGGAACTGGCAGATTTCAGAAATATTGCTTCCCTGCACATGGAGTTTTCTCAGGGAACAAATATCCTGTACGGGGAGAACGCGCAGGGAAAGACCAATATTCTGGAATCGCTCTATATGTTATCCACCACAAAATCCCACCGCGGCGTCCGCGACAGGGACATGATCCGGTTCGGAAGGGAGGAATCCCATATCCGGAGCCTGATCATGAAGGGCGGAATCGATTACCGCATCGACATGCATCTGCGAAAAAACAAGTCCAAGGGGATCGCAATCAACGGGCAGAGGATCAAAAAGGCCTCCGAGCTGATCGGGATCCTTCACATCGTATTTTTTTCGCCGGAGGATCTTGGAATCGTCAAAAACGGTCCTGCGGAGCGCAGAAGGTTTATGGACATGGAACTGTGTCAGCTGGATGCGTCCTATCTGCATAATCTGAATCAGTACAATAAAACAGTTGAAAACAGAAACAGGCTGCTGCGCGATATCTATATGTTTCCGGACCTGAAGGAGACATTGGATGTGTGGGATGCCCAGCTCGTCAATTTCGGGAGTAAAATCATAGAGAGCCGCCGCCGGTTCATCCTGGATCTGAACGGGATCGTCGGGGAGATCCACGGGAAACTGTCGGGAGGAAGGGAGCATCTGTCTCTTTTGTATGAACCCAATACGGCCGCGGAAGACCTGGAGGAAAGGCTCCGCTTTTCGCGGGAGAGAGATATCCACATGAAGACGACCTCTACAGGTCCGCACAGGGATGATTTTTCCTTTATGGACGGTGAGATCGACCTGCGCAGATATGGTTCACAGGGGCAGCAGAGGACCTGCGCCCTCTCCTTAAAGCTCTCCGAGATCGATCTGGTAAAAAAAATGATCGGCCACCGCCCTGTACTCATGATGGACGATGTTTTATCCGAGCTTGACAGCGGGCGTCAGAATTATCTCCTCAATACGATAGGGGGGATCCAGACCTTTATCACCTGTACGGGCCTGGATGAATTTGTCAATAACCGGTTCAGGATCGATCAGGTCTACAGGGTCGAAAACGGAATGTGTACAAAAAAACAGGAACCGGATATGACCGGACTGGAGAATGACATTGCGGTCCGGTCAGAATAACTGTTTCCGGTCACACGCTGGCCAGTAACGATAAACATCTGTTTACGAGGGATTTATGTCGGAAAAAGAAAAAATGACAGCATCAGCAGAACAGAATCAGGACGTCATGGAAACAGATATGATCGATGAAGAATATCCTGATGACAATGTCAAGGATACGACGGAGGTAGGGGAATATACGCCGGATGATATCCAGGTCCTTGAGGGCCTTGAGGCTGTCCGCAAGCGTCCCGGCATGTATATCGGGACGACGGCATCCAGGGGACTCCACCATCTGGTCTACGAGATCGTGGACAATGCCGTGGATGAGGCGCTGGCAGGTTTCTGTACAGAAATCACTGTGGTTATCCAGCCGGACAATTCGATCACGGTAACGGATAACGGGCGCGGCATCCCCGTCGGTATCAATCACAAAACAGGAAGAAACGCGGTAGACCTGGTCTTTACAGAGCTGCATGCGGGAGGAAAGTTCGGCGGAGGCGGATATAAGGTCTCCGGCGGACTTCATGGCGTGGGCGCGTCTGTCGTCAATGCCCTGTCCGTGTGGCTGGATGTGGAGATCCGCCAGGGAGGCAGGGTCTACCACGAGCGTTTTTCCAGGGGAAAAACCGTGACGCCGCTGGAAGAGATCGGAGAATGCCCTCTCGAGGAGACGGGGACCAGGATCTCCTTCCTGCCGGACCCTCAGATCTTTAAGGAGACGACCGTCTTTGATTATGACGTTCTCCGCCAGAGGATGCGGGAGATGGCTTTTCTGACCAGGGGACTGAGGATCAATCTCTGCGACACCAGAGAAGACGGAGACCACACCCCCGTGGACCAATCCTTCTGCTACGAGGGAGGGATCCGGGAATTCGTCACCTATCTCAACCACAGCAAAAAGCCTCTCTATGACACGGTCATGTATTTTGAGGGGACCAAAAATAATGTCTATGTGGAAGTCGCCATGCAGCACAACGACTCCTATACAGACAGTGAATACAGCTTTGTCAACAATATCAACACGCCGGAGGGCGGAATGCACCTGATCGGCTTCCGCAATGCGGTGACAAAGACCTTTAACGAGTACGCCCGCAAAAACAAGATCCTCAAGGACAGCGACGCCAACCTCACCGGAGAGGATATCCGGGAAGGGATCACCGCGATCATCAGTGTCAAGATCGAGGATCCGCAGTTCGAGGGACAGACCAAGCAGAAGCTGGGTAATGCGGAAGCCAGGGGGGCTACGGACAGCATAGTCTCCGAGCAGCTGACCTATTTCCTGGAGCAGAATCCGTCGATCGCAAAGATCATCTGTGAAAAATCCATCCAGTCCCAGCGGGCCAGGGAGGCGGCGCGCAAGGCCAGGGATCTGTCCAGGCGCAAGAACGCCCTGGATTCCATGAGCCTTCCCGGAAAGCTCGCGGACTGCTCCGACAGGGATCCCAGGAACTGCGAGATCTTCCTCGTCGAGGGAGATTCGGCAGGAGGCAGCGCTAAATCCGCAAGGAGCCGCGCCACACAGGCCATCCTGCCTCTGCGAGGCAAGATCCTCAATGTGGAAAAGGCCCGGGAGGACCGCATCTATGCCAATGAGGAGATCAAGGCCATGATCACGGCCTTCGGGACGGGGATCCACAATGATTTTGACATCACAAAGCTCCGCTACGACAAGATCATCATCATGACGGATGCCGACGTGGACGGAGCCCATATCGATACATTGATGCTGACCTTCCTCTACAGGTTCATGCCCGAGCTGATCCGGCAGGGGCATGTCTATCTGGCCATGCCGCCCCTTTACAAGCTGGAAAGGAACAGGAAAGTCTGGTATGCCTACAGCGATGAGGAGCTGGCCGGCATCCTGGACGAGGTCGGAAGGGATCAGAGCAACCGCATTCAGCGCTACAAGGGTCTGGGAGAGATGGATCCGGAGCAGCTCTGGGAGACAACGATGGATCCTGCCAGAAGAGTGCTCAAGCGGGTGCAGTTCAATGAAGAGACAGAATCGGAGATCGACCTCACCTTCACGATCCTGATGGGGGACAAGGTCGAGCCCAGAAGAGAATTTATCGAAAAAAATGCCCGGTTTGTCAAGAATCTGGATGTATAAGGCCCAGGACTTCCGGGAAGGTCCGGATCAGAGTCCTGACAGAGCAGGCATACAGGTACAGCGAGGAAAAGCATGGACGACACTATTTTTGACCGTGTACAGGACGTAGACCTGAAAAAGACAATGGAGAGCTCGTATATCGATTACGCCATGAGCGTGATCGCGCAGCGCGCGCTTCCGGATGTCCGCGACGGCTTGAAACCCGTTCAGCGGCGTATTCTGTATGCGATGAGCGAGCTCAATAACGGACCGGACAAGCCGCACAGAAAATGCGCGCGTATTGTCGGCGATACGATGGGTAAGTATCACCCTCACGGCGACTCCTCGATCTACGGGTCGCTGGTCAACATGGCGCAGCCCTGGTCCATGCGCTATACCCTTGTGGACGGGCACGGAAATTTCGGCAGTGTGGACGGAGACGGCGCCGCGGCTATGCGTTATACGGAGGCCCGCCTGGCAAAGATCTCCATGGAGATGCTCGCGGACATAGGCAAGGACACTGTGACTTTTGTCCCCAACTTTGACGAAACGGAGAAAGAACCCTCTGTCCTGCCCAGCCGCTTCCCCAACCTCCTGGTAAACGGCACGACCGGTATCGCTGTCGGTATGGCGACAAACATTCCTCCCCACAATCTGCGGGAGGTAGTGGCGGGCGTCACAAAGATCATAGACAACAAAATAGAGGAGGACAGGGATACGGAGATCTCCGAGATCCTGCCCATCATCAAGGCGCCTGATTTTCCCACAGGCGGGATCATCATGGGCACCTCCGGAGCCGTTCAGGCCTATATGACCGGAAAAGGCAAGGTGGTCACCCGCGCCGTGACGGACATAGAGGCGATGAACAATGGCAAACACCGTATCGTCGTCACAGAACTCCCCTATCTGGTCAATAAAGCCAACCTGATCCAGAAGATCGCGGAGCTCGTCAAGAACAAGAAGATCGAGGGCATCACCGACCTGAGGGATGAGTCCGACCGGGAAGGTATGCGGGTCGTCATCGAGCTGAGGCACGACGCCAATCCCAATATCGTCCTGAACCGGCTCTTCAAGCACACCCAGATGCAGGATACCTTCGGCATCACCATGCTGGCCCTGGTCAACAACGAGCCCAAGGTCATGAACCTGCTGGAGATGCTGACCTATTACCTCCACCACCAGGAGGATGTCGTCACCCGCAGGACAAGATATGACCTCAACAAGGCGGAGGAACGCGACCATATCCTGCAGGGACTGCTCATCGCCCTCGACAATATAGATGAAGTCGTAAGGATCATCAGGGAGAGCCCCAATGTTCAGGCCGCCAAGACGGGCCTGACCGAGCGGTTTGGTCTGGACGACGTCCAGGCCCAGGCTATTGTGGATATGCGCCTGAGAGCTCTGACAGGTCTGGAAAGAGAGAAGCTGGAGAAGGAACACCAGGATCTCCTGAAGAGGATCGAAGAGCTCAAAGAGATCCTCGCCGACCCCAAAAAACTCCTTGCCGTGATCAAAAATGAGATCAATATCATCGCGGACAAGTACGGGGACGAACGCCGCAGCCGTATCGAGACGGATGCGGAGGACTTCCAGGTGGAGGACCTGATCAAGAACGAAAATGTCGTCATTGCCAGGACATCCCTGGGTTACATCAAGCGCATGACGGAGGACAATTTCCGCGTGCAGGGCAGGGGCGGCCGCGGTATCAAGGGCATGCAGACTCTGGACAATGATTATATCGCCGACCTGCTCATGACCAGGACCCATGATACTATCATGTTCTTCACCAACCTCGGGCGCGCCTACCGCCTCAAGGCCTACAAGATCCCTGAGGCCAGCCGGGTGTCCAGAGGAACAGCGATTGTAAACCTCCTCAATCTTCTGCCGGAGGAAAAGGTCACGGCCATCATTCCGATCATGGATGAGAATGAGGACAAAAACAACCTGTTCATGGCGACCCGCAGGGGGATCGTCAAAAAGACTCCCCTGAGCGCCTTTGACAATATCCGCAATATAGGGATCATCGCCATTAATCTCAGGGAGGACGACGAGCTCATCGATGTCAAGCAGACCAACGCCGACAACGATATCTTCCTGGTGACAGCGAAGGGAATGTGCATCCGCTTCCATGAGACGGATGCCCGCGCCATGGGGCGCACGGCAGCCGGTGTCAAAGCCATTGATCTGGATAAAGATGACAAAGTAGTCGGCATGCAGATCGACACACAGGGGGATTATCTCCTCTTTGCCACTGAAAACGGCATGGGCAAGCGGACTTCCATGGAGGAATTCCGGTCGCAGAACCGCGGCGGCAAGGGACTCAAGTGTTATCATGTCACGGAGAGGACTGGAAAACTGATCGGCGTTAAGGCAGTCACCGATGAACACGAGATCATGATGATCAATACAGCCGGCATCATCATCCAGCTCCGCGCCAGTGATTTCAACCCGATCGGAAGGATCACTTCCGGTGTCAAGATGATGAATCTCGACGAGGGTGTGAAGGTCGTCCAGATCGCGAAGGTGCGCGGAAGCGTGACCGACGATGAACCGAAAGAAGACGACCTCACAGAGAATGGCCTTACAGATAACGATTTTACAGATGTAGACCCTGCAGATAATGATCTTACAGAGGATGAAGTTACAGACAGTGGATTTACAGACGACGGATCTGAGGAAGAAGAGGAAAACGGGCCGGATTCTGTCTCCTGATAAAAATGATATAAAAACCTGTTTCTGTGTTCCCTGACAATCCAATAGGTTGCAAAAAATATACAAAAACAGGGAAAATACAGCTTGCGGCTTTGTTAAAATTTGCATAGAATAGTTAGTACAGATGTTGCAAATGCTTTAGAAGCAGATAACATTTTTTTCAAATGTATATCGTTCAGGATATCAAATGAAAAGTACACAAACCATCAAAGGAGGAACCAAGTATGTCTAAGAAAGTTGTTATTGCGGGTGCATGCCGTACTGCGATCGGTAAGATGGGCGGTGCTCTTTCCACAGTTCCTGCAACGGAGCTTGGTGCTATCGTCATCAAGGAAGCTCTGAAGCGCGCAAATGTACCCGCTGATCAGGTAGATGAAGTCATCATGGGCTGTGTTATTCAGGCTTCCCAGGGACAGAACGTAGCTCGTCAGTGCACACTGAAAGCAGGCCTTCCTGTGACCTGCCCTGCTGTCACGATCAACGTTGTCTGCGGTTCCGGACTGAACGCGATCAACATGGCTGCAGAGATGATCAAGGCAGGCGATGCTGATATCGTTATCGCCGGCGGTACAGAGAATATGTCCATGGCTCCCTTCGCTCTGGAGAAGGGCCGTTATGGTTATCGTATGAACAATGGTGTCCTGGTCGATACCATGATCAAGGATGCTCTTTGGGATGCATTCAACAACTATCACATGATCAAGACTGCTGACAATGTAGCTGAGGAGTGGGGCCTGACCCGTGAAGAGCTCGATGAGTTCGCAGCAAACAGCCAGCAGAAGGCCGTTAAGGCTCAGGAGAACGGCTGGTTCGATAAAGAGATCGTTCCTGTTGAGATCAAGCAGAAGAAGAAAACTGTTATCTTTGACAAGGATGAAGGTCCTCGTCCCGGCACAACGGCAGAATCCCTCTCCGGCCTTCGCCCCATCAATCCGGGCGGCTTCGTAACAGCAGGTAATGCCTCCGGTATCAATGACGGCGCAGCAGCTGTTGTCGTTATGAGCGAAGAGAAGGCTAAAGAGCTCGGTGTCAAGGCACAGGTTGAGTGGCTCGGCGGCTGCCTGGGCGGCGTAGATCCCCGCATCATGGGTGTCGGCCCTGTCGAATCCACCACCAAGCTTCTCAAGAGACTCAACATGACCATCGATGATATCGATATCTATGAGGCAAATGAGGCATTTGCAGCACAGTCTGTAGCAGTAGGCAAGGATCTGAAGTTTGATCTTTCCAAGCTGAACCTGACCGGCGGTGCCATCGCCCTCGGACATCCCGTAGGCGCTTCCGGCTGCCGTATCTTCGTCACTCTGCTTAACAACATGGAGAGGACAGGAGCCAAGGTCGGTCTTGCAACTCTCTGCATCGGCGGCGGCCAGGGTTGCTCCTGCATCGTCAAGGCACTTGACTGATCACACAGTCCACAGTTTGTCTGACAGATAGACAGGAGGGATTGCCCTTAAAGGGCAGACTTTTCCACTATTGAATTTCATAATTTCATTCTTTTATAAAAAGAGCAGGACCGGTTTTGTACCGATCCTGCCTTTTTATTTCAAATCTCAGATTATGATTGTAAGCGTCAAATAGTTAGTGTCTGGATTTTCCTGTCAGAGATGATCTTGTAGATCATTTCTGACAGATTTTCCGCATTTTTCACATTATCCCTGTTATTCGTATTATATTATTGTCTTCCCCTGAAAGTGGGAGTGCTGCTGCCGCGTCTGTTTCTGCTGCTGCCCGATGGATTTGATGGACGATTCGATGGACTTCCGGGCGCAGGTTTTTTAACAGTGCGGCGGGTTTTTCTCATCCGCATTCTCTTCAGTCTGGCAAAATAGCTGTTGATAAAGAAGAATACACATAAAAAGAAGGAAACTATGAGCAGGAGGGGCAGGACGACCAGGATGTTGATATAGATGGAGCCATGGGCGCCCGTGTGCACTGTATTGAAAAAGAAAGCGCGGATACCGTGGATTTCTTCCTGAATTGCATTTACAGTATTTGTCTCTTCTGTACTTTCGTCCTGCTTAACTGTCTCTGTCCCGTCACTGTCTGCGGTACCTTCTTCCTGCAGAAGGCCTGCATTTTCCAGGCTCGAAGATTCCAGGCCTGAAGAGGATCCTTCTCCGGAATTGTCCGCAGTCAGAGATGTTTTTCTGGGAAACAGCTTTTTTTGAACAGGAAGGAAGAGGACATCGGCTGTGGTCAGATCGTAACCATGATAGCTGTAGTGGATCTGTCCGAGGAGCCTGCTTCCGTCCTTTCTGTTTATCTCTGGTAAAGAGGATCCGGAGAGTCCGGTACTGCTGTCAGTCCGGGTACCGGCCTGAGCTTCAGTCTGCTTGTCTGCCTTGTCTTCTGCCTTTTTATCCGTCTGATCCTCTGTCTGTTTGTCTGTCTCCTCTTTTGTCTGTTGATCAGGCTTGTCTACAGCCTGTTCCTCAGCCGACCCGGTGGAAGCGGTCCCGCTGTCCTGTCCGGAGGCTGTTTCATAGGTCAGTGGAATGATCTCCGAATCCAGGTCCGAAAAAGAGGCTTTTTTCGGGATCATAAGGGAGGAGGTTTCTTCAATACGGTAGGCCGGTTCGGATTTGCCGAAAATGTCGGGCCCGAAGGAGAGAAAATCGGGAGAGCTGAGCGTATATTTTCTTTCCGATTCCTTGATATTTACTTTGGTGAAATTATCGAAGGCATAGTTCAGCAGGTCGATCGTGTCATAATATTCATAGGGAGGTTCCTCCTTCATGATGACACAGATCAGGTGCACATCCTCTCTCTCGGCAAAGGTGACCAGAGTTTCCCGCGCCTGGTCGGTATAGCCGGTCTTGCCGCCGACGATACCGTCATATTCCATTTCCCCGGTCAGGAAATCGTTGGTGTTTGAGATCCAGAAATCATCAGGCTGCTTTTCGGATTTTACAAAATGATAATTATAGTCGGACATATACCGGATGAGATCGGTATGCTGATAGACCTGGCGCGCGATCAGGGCCATATCATAGGCACAGGTGTAGTGATTGCGGTCATGCAGCCCGTTGAGGGTGACGAAATTTGTGTTTTCACAGCCCAGCTGCCGGGCCCGCTCATTCATAAGGTCCGCAAAGTCTTTCTCAGACCCGGACACCTTTTCTCCCAGGGCTATAGCGACTTCATTGGCAGAAGCAATCAGAAGGCCGTACAGGGCCTCTTCGACGGTGATGGATTGTCCGACATCCATGCCTATGTTGGAGCTGCCGATCTCGATCCCGTAGACAGCGTTTTCAGAGAAAGTGATATGGTCTGCCAGGTCGAGGTTTTCATAAGCCAGCAGCGCAGTCATGAGTTTTGTGATACTGGCTGGGTATAGGTGTTTGTAAATGTTCTTGCCATACAGGATCTCCCCGCTGTCCGCGTCCATGATGACAGCTCCGGCGGCTCCTACCCGAGGTCCTTCCGGCCAGCCTGCAGTGCTGTTGGTCTGGATGGGTTCTGACTTTCTTTTTTCGCGTTCCGCCATATAATCCTCGAGACCGTCCGCATTATAGATCGCTTCGTCTTTTACCTTGGCTATTGCGGTCACGGGTGTGTATGCAAAGGAAAGCGTCATCGCAAGGGCGATCCCGCTGCACAATAATTTTACTGCTCCCGGAAAGAGCAGTTTTCTTTTTATCATCTCCATATAAATCGTATATATCCTCATCAAGATCCTGAGTTATCCTTTCTGTCCTCTTTGTCCTCTCTGCGGCGCAGGATATACTTACAGATCTTGTTTCCTTTTTTGGAAAATTTCTCTTCATATTCTGTCATGATGTTGCCTATGTTCATGACGGGATCATTGTGCAGGTCATAAGTGATCTGAGCGATCTCAAAGGCGCTCTGTGCAGTCTCGTCCACAGCAAAATCAAACAGGCCTCTGTTGTCCGTTTTAAATTCGATCGTTCCTCCCTGCGCCAGGATCCTGTCATAGCGGCGCAGATAATCTGAGGAAGGGAGGCGCCGCCGGGCGTGCCTTTCCTTCGGCCACGGGTCGGAAAAATTGAGATAGATTTTCTCTATCTCCCCCTCCGTAAAAAAGGTGTTGATCAGTTCCGCGTCTCCGCGGATAAAAATAAGATTCTGCAGCTGCAGTTCCTCCTGTTTTTCAAGGCAGCGAAGCAGAACGCTGGAATATTTCTCAATACCGATATAATTGATCTCAGGATGCTCCTGCGCAAGCTGCATGATAAAGCGGCCTTTGCCGGTGCCGATCTCCAGATGAAGAGGTTTTTCATTTCCAAAAACAGATTTCCAGTGTCCGCAGTGTTTTTCCGGTTTCTGTATGACCCAGGGACTGGCGGCGATCGCGTCGCGCGCACCCGGTATATTTCTTAAACGCATAGATTTCCTCGCTGTTAATATTTATTTGCGTTGCAATCCTAAGATTATTCATATATGTTTTTACCCGTATATGAATGAATACATGGATCTATGTATTATCCGTTTATAAATTTTTACCTTATACTTACACCATATAAATTTACACATGGATTTCATTGTACCACATTTTATGGTCTATGTTATAATCTATTGGGACTTTGACATGTCAGAAAATAATGTGTGGATCCCGTTTATTCTTCATCGCGCAATACCCGTGACTTCAGTCGTTGTATACGCGCGCAAGACTCGTGAGCGAGTCTTGAATTTGTTTATAGAATATTACCACGGTTTTTTGAAATAATGATGAATTATAACAGAAACAGTATGAAAAATAATATTGATCCGGGTTTATATACAAAAGATACCCCGAAAGATAATGCCCGGAAAAATAATATACAGGAAAAAAATATCCGGGGAATTTGTTTCCGGAAAAGAAATATAGTGCTGTTTTTTTCAGTGGTCTTCTTGTGTTTTTGTGTACTGACTTCCTGCCGGAAGGAGAAGGACGGAGATACCGGGATCAGTATCCTGATCCATGAATCTGAGACAAAGGACGGGATGGCCGTGCAGATCCCCGAGTTCAGATCCGGCAATGAGGAAGTACAGAAGAGGCTTAGGGAGCTGGAAAAGCAGACGAATATGCTCCAGAAGACCTGTGAAAGGGAGGAAAGCAGAGGCTCCCATATGGAGATGCGCTCCTATGTCGATGAGGTAAAAAACTATCCTCAGGTGACAGTTGTGTGGTTTGTGGCGGATAAGGATATTCAGACATATAATCTGATTTCCCTGTGTGCGGATGAAAAGCAGGGACTGCCGGTCACCTGCAAGGAAGCTCTGGAAATGACTGGTCTGACCGGGGTCGATCTGAGCCTGCGCGTGGGCAGACTGCAAAAGGAAATGAAGATAAGGGGAGAACTTTCTTCAACAGAAATGCAGGGATTCAGGATCGACGAGAGCGGAAAAGTTACGGAAATCTACATGAAGCTGATCATGAAAGTGACAGAGGGAGAACAGACAATTGAGGAGGAACATTTCTTTTCCTATTTTCCTGATAAGGAAAAGCTTGTCCGTCTGTCGGAGAGAGGATTTGACATTCCATGAGGTGAGTTTCCGTTACTTTTCAGGCTGGCACGAAATTCGAGGCGTTTTTCGCGCGCTTTTCGCGAAAAACCCGGGTTTTCCTTTTTGCGCGTGTATCCAGCGACTGAAGTCATGAGTATTACAGTATTACCGCAATGAAGAATAAACAGCACACCGGCTTTTATACTGAGGCTGGCGTGCTGTTTATTATTACGTGTTTCGAAAGATCCGGGACAGATCATTTTCGAAGCCGATTATTTGTTCATTTCACTTTCCGCGTTCATTTCATTTTCCGCGGCGACCAGGAAGGCTGCGCCGTATTTTTCCCGGAGCTTGGGCTTTTCAATCTTGCCTGTGGGATTCCTGGGAACTTCCGCAAAGATGATCTTGCGGGGACGTTTATAGCGGGGAAGCTTTCTGCAGTATCTGTTGATCTGCTCCTCTGTGCATGTATAGCCCTCTTTGACCTGGATGATGGCGGCAGCGATCTCTCCCAGACGTTTGTCAGGAAGACCGATGACAGCGACATCATTGACGGGTTCAAAGGCGTGGAGGAAATCTTCGATCTGGACGGGATAGATGTTTTCACCGCCCATGATGATCACGTCCTTTTTCCTGTCGACCAGATAGTAGAAGCCGTCTTCGTCCTGCATGGCCATATCGCCGGTGTAGAGCCAGCGGTCCTTGTCGAGGACCTCGTCGGTCGCCTTTGGATTATTATAGTAGCAGATCATGACGCCGGGGCCTTTGACAGCAAGCTCACCAACCTCTCCCTGAGGGACGGTGTTCCTGTTTTCGTCCACGATCTTGCATTCCCACTTGTATCCGGGGATTCCGATCGCGCCGACCTTGTGGATATTTTCCACACCGAGATGGACACAGCCGGGTCCGAGGGATTCGGAGAGGCCGTAGTTTGTGTCATACTGATGATTGGGAAAATAATCCATCCAGTGCTTGATCATTGAGGGCGGGACAGGCTGGGCTCCGATATGCATCAGGCGCCACTGGTCAAGCTGATAGTCCTCGAGTTTGACAGAGCCGTTGTCGATCGCGTCGAGGATGTCCTGGGCCCAGGGTACAAGGAGCCAGACAACGGTGCAGTGTTCTTTGGAAACAGTATCAAGAATGATTTCCGGTGTGGTGCCTCTGAGGAGGACGGCACTGCCGCCGGAGACCAGGGAACCGAACCAGTGCATCTTGGCGCCTGTGTGGTACAGAGGAGGGATGCAGAGGAAGGTATCATCCTTCTGCTGGCCGTGATGGCGCTGCTCCATGACCGCTGCGTGGGTGATGGCGCTGTGTTTGTGAAGGATCGCCTTGGGAAATCCTGTTGTTCCTGAGGAAAAATAGATGGCGCCGTAATCATCCTCGTCAACCTGGATGTTCGGTTTCTTACTGGAATAATTAGCTGTCTGCGCGCCGAAATCCTCCGCGAAGGAAGGGCAGGAAGAGCCCAGATATAACAGAAGTCTGTGGTTGGAGATATTGTCCGCGATCTCTTCGACACGGCCGACAAATTCCGGACCGAAAACCAGGATGTCCGCTTCAGCCAGATTGACGCAGTATTCAATTTCATCTGCGGAATAACGGAAATTGAGCGGGACGGCGATAGCTCCGGCCTTGAGGACGCCGAAATAGATTGGAAGCCAGTCCAGGCAGTTCATCAGAAGGATCGCGACCTTGTCGCCCTTGACAATACCGCGGGCGATGAGAAAGTTAGCGACGCGGTTTGCCTTTTCTTCAAAGACACTCCAGGTGATCTGCGAGCGGAAAGGAACTTCATTCAGAGGCTGGATCAGTTCAAATTCTTTCCATGTAGTCAGCTTTGGAGTCTTAATCTCCGGATTGAGTTCCACAAGCGCTATGTCATCGGGATACTCACGGGCGTTTTTTTCCAGAAAATCTGTGATTAGCATACAATAGGACCTCCCTGCATGTGCTCAGCGGTTACAGACTGCGCACCGGCCGGCATAAGACCGGTGTTATTAGAGTATTTTTATTCTTCATCGCGTAGTACCCGTGGCTTCAGTCGTGGGATACGTGCGAAGAAAGTGAAACTCGCTTCATCGCACAGGATTCGCGAGTGAATATTGAATGAGTATTTTTACTCTGCCTGCACATGCAATACTATCAGTACTTTTAATCAGTACTTTAATGAGTTAAAGTGTTACGCGTTTAAGCACTAAAGTGCAACTTTATATACTATACGGATTTGCAGAACAAAAGTCAAGGATAATATAAACCTGTCAGACTCTGGGTGTCAGAACCTGTGAAACCTGCCGGAAACTGCTTCAGCTCTGACTTGACCCGTTCGGCCCTGCTTCAATACCTGCTGATCCCGGCTTCATCCGCTGCTCCTGTCGTACAGATTTTACGGATCTCGGCTTCATAGCTGTAATTGTCATTGACACGGACCTTTATCGTATCCCCGACATGGTGACCGATCAGGGATTTTCCTAAAGGGGATTCAATGCTGATCAGACCATGAATGGAATCCTGCCGCATCGTGCTAACCAGTGTGTAGGTCTCTTCCTCATCATCCTCGGGAATGTAGATCGTGACCGTCTTGCCGATCCCGGCTTCATCCTCCCCGTGTGTATCCTCTATGACCTTTGCCGTGCGGATCATTCTTTCGAGGTAGCGGATCCGGCTCTCGTTAATATTCTTTTCTCTTTTAGCGGCATAATATTCGAAATTTTCGCTCAGATCGCCCTGAGCCCTTGCCGTTTTGACATCTTCCAGAAGCTGATGGCGCACGACGATCTTCCGGTGCTCGATTTCTTTCTCCATCTCTTCAATATCTTTTTCAGTAAGTTTGTTGTACATTTTACCTCCACGTTGATGTGTATTAAGGCGGGTTTTAAACATATCGGTTATCTTATCATAGTTTTTATTCATCTTGCAAAGGCAAATAGTGACAGATATAATGGACGGGAACCCTTAAGAGATTGGGATCAGGATTTGCAGGCCCGCAGTCTGCAGATTTATAGTCTGTAGATTTATAGTTTGCAGATCCATAGTTTGCGGGTTACTTTGCGGGTTACAATTTACAGGCTTACAATTTGCAGGTACACAGTTTGCGGGTACACAGGCAGATGGAACTCAGATATGGAACGATCGATGAAAATGTGAAAAAGCGCTCGGTGCAGGATGTGATCCTGCATGAGAGACAGAGGATCCCGGTCAGTAAAGGAGGGCTGCCTTCCGGAGTGACTTCCGTACCGGTCGTGTCTGGTGAAAAAAGGGCCGGGGAGCTGGCGGTGATCGCCGCCGTAAATGATCTGGCGGCACAGGGGATCAGGACGACAGAATTTTTTCCGACGATCCTGCTGCCTGCAGGCACCCAGGAAGAGTTTCTTCGTAGTTTGATGAAGCAGATCTGTCGGACAGCCTTTTCTATGGGAATCGATGTCAGAGAAGGCCGTACAGAGGTGACAGACTTTGTCAGGCGTCCGGTAGTCATCGGTACGGCATCGGGAATCCCTTTTTTTACAGCGATCCGTGAAAAGGACAATAAGATACAGAATTGCAGGGGCATGGATATTGTGATGGCGGGCTTCGCCGGACTGGAAGGAACCTTTATCCTTGCCACTGAATATGAAGAAGAACTGACGGACAGGTTTTCGGGGTCTCTTCTGTACAGAATACAGAAGGCTGAGACAGAACTCTGCATAGCTGAAGCTGCCGAAAGAGCCTTTTTTGCCGGGGCCGGGCCGATGGTCAGTCTGGCCGGGGGCGGGATCCTGGCAGGTCTGTGGGAGCTTTGTAAGAAAACGGGCTGCGGTATGGAAGTGGATCTGCCGCTGATCCCTGTCCTGCAGGAAACCATCGAGATCACAGAGTATTTTGGCATCGATCCCTATGCGCTCCAGTCAGGGGGCGGCCTCCTGATCGCTGCGCGGGACGGTGAGAGCCTCGTCCGCACGCTTACGGAGTGCGGCCTTTATTCGGTCAGGATCGGCAGGCTTACGGGGGCAAAGGACAAGATCCTACGGAACGGGGAGGAGATCCGGCATCTGGACAGACCCGGTTCGGATTCCCTGACAAAGCAGTGCAGATCAGGGAAGTGAACCTCTGTTTTCTGATGGGCAGGGATCATCTGAATAAAATAAACATTTTTAAATAAATCCACTGGATACATTAAATCCATTGGATACATGTAAAACCATTTTACTGTTCATCTTTACTGCATATTCCTGCTGTAAAGGTCGATAACAGGATTATTGTAAATATAGTATCAACGAAAAAGGGAGAATCATAATGGATACTTTGAGACAGAAAATTCTGACGATCATTGAAAAAAACAGCCGCATTGATATGAGGGAACTGGCTGTACTGCTGGGCACAGGGGAGATCGAGGTCCTCAATGCCATGCAGGAGATGCAGGAGGAAGGCATTATCTGCGGTTACCACACTATGATCGACTGGGAAAAGACCGGGATCGAGCGCGTTACAGCCCTGATCGAAGTCCGTGTGACGCCTCAGAGGGGCAAGGGCTTTGATGACATTGCTGAGCGCATCTACAAATATCCGGAAGTGGACTGCACCTATCTGATCTCGGGAGGTTATGACCTGATGGTTATCCTTGAAGGAAAGACTCTGAAAGAGGTCTCCGGATTTGTGACCAACAAGCTCTCCACTCTGGATACTGTCATCAGCACGGCAACTCATTTTATTCTGAAAAAGTACAAGGACCACGGCACGATCATGACCAAAAAGCATGAGGACCAGAGAGAGCTCGTTTCTCCGTGACCGGTTCAGAGGATTCTGTCTGCGTTCCACAGAAAACTTTCTGTGTTTCCGGCTGAGTTTCATGGAGTTATTTATTAGTACAGGGACTGTTACCAGGAGATGATTTATGGATAACAAAAAAGTGCTGTCGGAGAAAACGGTGGGATTAAAGCCTTCCGGGATCCGTAAGTTTTTTGATATTGTCAGTGAAATGAAGGATGCTATTTCCCTGGGTGTGGGCGAACCGGATTTTGACACACCCTGGCATATCCGCGATGAGGGCATCTATTCCCTGGAGAAGGGAAGGACTTTCTATACCTCCAATTCCGGACTGAGGGAGCTGAGAGAGGAAATCTGCACCTACATGAAACGGACGCAGGACATCGACTATCAGTGGGATAAGGAAGTATTTATTACAGTCGGCGGATCGGAAGGGATCGACCTGATGTTCCGCGCAATGATCAATGAGGGAGATGAGGTGCTGATCCCGCAGCCCTCTTATGTTTCCTATGAGCCCTGTGCGGTTCTGGCGGATGCTGTCCCTGTGATCATCAACCTGAAAAATGAAAATCAGTTCCGGCTCATGCCGGAAGAGCTCGAGGCAGCCATCACGCCCAGGTCCAAGATCCTGGTCCTGCCGTTCCCCAATAATCCGACCGGCGGAATTATGGAAAAGAAGGATCTGGAGGCTGTCAGGGATATCATCATCAAAAATGACCTGTACGTCCTTTCCGATGAAATCTATGGAGAACTGACTTATACAGGAAATCCCCATGTATCGATCGCCTCTCTTCCCGGCATGAAGGAGCGCACCGTAGTCGTCAACGGCTTTTCCAAAGCCTACGCGATGACGGGATGGCGTCTGGGATTTGCCTGCGGACCTCAGGAGATCATATCCCAGATGGTCAAGATCCACCAGTACGCGATCATGTGCGCGCCCACGACCAGCCAGTATGCCGCCGTGGAAGCACTCAGAAACGGCGATGACGACGTCCGCATGATGAGGGAATCCTACAACGAGCGCCGGCGTTTTGTTCTGCACATGCTCTCCGAGATGGGCATTCCCTGCTTTGAGCCCATGGGAGCCTTTTATGTTTTCCCCTGCATCAAGGAATTCGGCCTGTCCAGCGAAGAATTTGCGACCCGCCTTCTCGAGGAGGAAAAGGTCGCCATCGTTCCGGGTACGGCTTTCGGTGACAGCGGAGAAGGATTTTTGAGGATCTCCTATGCTTATTCCATTGATAACCTCAGAAAGGCACTGACAAGACTCTCCCGTTTTGTGACAAGACTCCGGGAAAAATAAAATAGATTCAAGACGGCTCGCGAGTCTTGCGCGCGTATCCCGCGACTGAAGTCACGGGTATTACGCGATCAAGAGTATTATACGATCAAGAGTATTACGCGATTAAGAACAGATACTATGCATATTGTATTACATGAACCTGAGATCCCCGGAAATACAGGAAATATCGGCCGCAGCTGTGCTGCGACCAATACATCGCTCCACCTGATCGAACCCCTGGGATTTGAGATCACAGAAAAGACCCTCCGGCGCGCCGGTCTGGATTACTGGGCAAAGCTGGATGTACACCGGTACCGGGATTACGAAGATTTTCTGCTTGAAAATTTTGACAGCAGCGGCAGCGGATCCAGTACACAGCAGGACCGCCCTCCCCGCCTGTGGTATGCGACAACGAAGGCCAAGCACCTCTACTGCGAGGCGGATTTTGGTCCGGACGACTATATCATGTTCGGCAGAGAGAGTGCCGGGATCCCGGAGGAGATCCTGGCAGACCACGAAGAGGACTGTATCCGGATCCCCATGGGATATGACATCCGCTCACTGAACCTCTCCAACGCTGTGGCCATCGTCCTCTATGAGGCTCTGCGCCAGAATGGCTTTCCCGGCCTGGAGCGGGAAGGGGAGCTCCACCGCCTGCACTGGAAAAAAAAGGCTGAAAATCAGGAAGACCAATGATCAGGAAGACTGAAAGGGATTAGGAAACAGTTCATTTCAGGAAGACTGAAAGGGACCAGGAGACAGTTCATTGTCTCCTGGTCCCCTGTTTTTTGCAGAAAGCTGTCCTCTTCCCTATTTAAGAAATTTCATATTCGCCGCGGTCATCGAGATCGTCGTTCCTGTCAGACCGGCGCAGGGTGAAGGTGAAGGTGCTTCCGACGCCCTCGGTGCTGACCAGGTTGATGTTTTCCCCGTGAGCCCGGATGATTTCGCGGACAATCGACAGGCCGAGCCCTGTCCCTTTTTTATCCTTGCCGCGGGAGAGGTCGGTTTTGTAAAAGCGGTCCCAGATGAGCTTCTGGTCATCTTTTGGGATTCCAATACCATTGTCGCGGACGCTGACAAAGATGGTCTCGCCCTTTTCTGTGGTCTCAATGGTGATCTCGGTATTTTCCCGGCTGAATTTTACAGCGTTGTCGACGAGGTTGTAGAGCACCTGCTGGATCTTTTCCAGGTCCGCATTGACATAGAGGAGTTTTCCCATGAGAAGGAGCCTGATCTGCAGGTTTCTGGACCGGCAGGTCTGTTCAAAAGAAGCCGCGACAGACCGGATCACGGCATTGATGTCAAAATCCGTGCGCTGCAGAAGGATACCGCCGCTATTGAGATTATTGAGGGTCAGCAGGCCCTGGGTCAGCTTGGTGAGGCGTTCTGTCTCCCCCAGGACTACCCGCAGATAATGGTCGTACCTTTCGGGAGGGATCGTGCCGTCCAGCATGGCTTCCAGAAACCCCCTCATGGAAGTGAGAGGGGAGCGGAAATCATGGGAGACATTAGCAATGAATTTTTTCTGATCATCCTCCGAGCGGGCGATCGTATCCGCCATATATCCAAGGGAGGCGGCAAGATATCCCAGTTCGTCCTCTCTTTCGACAGGAGCGGGAAAATACATGTTTCCGAGGGCATACTGTTCCGCTGCTGTGATGATACGGCGCAGGGGACGGTAGACATATTCTGTGAAGATCAGGAGGATGATCAGGGACAGGATAATGAGGATCACAAGCTGGATGTAGGAAATGTTGAGCATGCTGTCCGCCTGTCTCTGGATCACGTCCGAGGGCAGGTGGATGATCACATAGCCCCGGATCTTGAAATCACTGGTGATCGGGGCTACGACGCTTAGGACCTCTTTGTCGAAGGAGTTAAAGAAATCTCCGGTCGTATAATAATTTCCGGCAGTGATCGTTGAATCAAAACCCTCTACGATCAGTTCTTTCTCCGGGCTAGGCGCCTGTTTTGAATTGACGACCATGCGGCCGGACGGATTGAGGATCCAGATCTCTGTCCCCATGTAGGCGGAGAGGGCTTCCATCTGGGACTGCACATATTCCAGGGAGACTGTGGAATTGTAGAGGTCTGTGGCATATGTGTCAGAGATCCGGGCGGCCTCTCCGTACAGAGTACGGGCTGTACTGCGGATACAGTATTCCGTCGTCATTCTCGAAATAAGCGTGGCGACAGCGATGAAACCAAAGATCCCGAAGAGCAGATAAGCCAGAATGATCCGGAAATAAAGTGTTTTTCGCATATCTCTGACCTCAAAAGAGTAAAACAGGAAGTGAAACAGGCGGTCCCTGTTTCACTCCTCTGTTTTACTTTCTTTTTTGTCTTTTTTAATGCAGCTGTTCAAATTTATATCCTATCCCCCAGATCGTGGAGATCTTCCAGTTGGGGCTGCTGCCGGTCTTTTCCCGGATGCGCTTGATATGCACGTCCACCGTGCGTGTATCTCCGACGTAGTCATAGCCCCAGATCCGGTCGAGAAGCTGTTCGCGAGTAAAGACTCTGCCCGGTGAGGAGGCGAGGAAATAGAAAAGCTCCAGCTCCTTGGGAGGCATGTCAACATGCTGTCCCCGGCAGGTGACAGAATAATTGGTCAGATTGATGGTCAGATCCGGATAAGAGACGATTTTATCAGCGGCTTCCTCCGGTTCTGAGGCAGTCCCTTTTGTCTTATAGCGGCGCAGCACCGCCTTGACGCGGGCGACCAGCTCCTTGGAATCAAAGGGCTTTTCCATATAATCGTCTGCTCCCAGCTCAAGTCCCAGGACCTTGTCAAAGACCTCTCCTTTGGCGGAGAGCATGATGACAGGGATGTCCGAAGACGCCCGGACCTCGCGGCAGACCTGGTATCCGTCGATGCCAGGCAGCATCAGATCGAGCAGGATGAGGTCAGGCTGATAGCTCTTTACAGAGCGGAGAGCGGATTCCCCGTCCCCGACGATCTCTGTGTCGAAGCATTCCTTTGCAAGATACAGGCTGATCAGTTCGGCGATGTTTGCGTCGTCGTCTACGATGAGGATTTTGTTCTTAGCGACCATGTATTTCTCCAGTCAATACCATATGTTTTGCTGAGGGTGGATTCAAGACTCGCGGGCGAGACTATAACATAGCGGCTTATGTCAATGCCGCTTAACGCATTACGGCTTATTACAGTGTGACCTATCGCAATGTGATGATCGTCACACCGGCGTCGCCCTCGCCGAAATCGCCCAGACGGAAGGATTTGATCCCTTTTTGTTTCCTGAGATACTGGTGGACAGCATTTCTGAGGGCGCCTGTCCCCTTTCCGTGGACGATGCGGACACTCTGCAGATGGGAGACGCGGGCTTCGTCCAGGTATTTGTCCAGCTTATAAATGGCGTCATCCGTGGTGAGGCCCAGAAGATTGAGCTCGGGGGAGACGGCAGAGCCCCGGGAGAGGTCCATTTCCCTGCCCGAGGAGGCGGCCCTGTCCGCGTCGCGGAAGGCGCGTTTGATGGCGCTGCCGGAACGGGACGAGGCGCCTGCGCCGGCAGGATTTCCGAAAGCGTCCTCGGCAATCAGCTGCAGATCGGACAGATCGACCTTGCTCTGCAGGATACCGCAGCGGACGTTCACCTTGCCGTTACTGTCCGGCAGGGCGCTGACTGTTCCGGTGAGACCCATGGAGACTACCCTGACTCTGTCGCCGATATGGAGATCGGAAGCCTTGAGCTTTTTCCCGGCCGGGGCGGAGGATTCCTTGCGGGCACTGAGCTTTGACGCTTTTTCATTGACTTTGTTGCGGAGTGCAGTGCGTGTGCGCTCCATCGAGGAGAGGTCGCCGGTCTTTTTTCCGTTCTGGGCGGCTTTCCTGAGGTCAGAGATGGCCTGGTCCGCTTCCTCTTTTGCCTTTTCCAGAATGACACGGGCGTCCATGTTGGCTTTTTCCAGAAGCTCCTCACGCCTTTTCTCAAATTGAAGTTCGCGGTCCCGCAGGGCCTTGCGTTCCTTGTCGAGGGAGGCCCGTATGCGGGCGGATTCCTCCTTTTCCGCGCGCAGCTGCTGGCGGGTTTTTTCCAAGTCGGAGAGCAGGTCTTCGAAATTCTGGGCATCCTGGCTGAGCTGTTCCTTTGCCGTCTCTATGATATAGCCCGGCAGGCCCAGTTTCTGGGAGATCGCGAAGGCATTGCTCTTGCCGGGGATGCCGACCATGAGCCGGTAGGTGGGCTGCAGGGTCTCGACATTGAACTCACAGCTGGCGTTGACGATGCCCTCTGTGCGCATGGCGTAGGCTTTGAGCTCGGCGTAATGCGTGGTCGCCAGCGTGCGGATATGACGGATATGGCAGAAATTCAGGATGGAGATCGCCAGGGCGGCGCCCTCCGTGGGGTCTGTTCCGGCACCCAGCTCATCAAACAGGCACAGGCACTGACGGTCCACACGACGGAAGATATCCACGATCGTTTTCATATGGGAGGAAAAGGTGGACAGGCTCTGTTCAATGCTCTGTTCATCACCGATATCCGCGAAGACTTCCCGGAAAAGCGACAGCTCGCTGTTGTCCCCCGCGGGAATATGAAGGCCTGCCATCCCCATGAGTTCAAAAAGCCCCACTGTCTTGAGGGTGACGGTCTTGCCGCCGGTATTGGGACCTGTGATGATGATCATGTCGTAGTCAGAACCCAGCTCCACATCGATCGGAACGACCTTTTTCGGATCGATCAGGGGGTGACGGCCCCTGCGGATGTTGATGTAATATTTGTCATTAAAGACAGGCCTGGTGGCATTCTGCTCCATGGCGAGGTCAGCCCGGGCAAAAATAAAGTCCAGCTGAGTCATATTCTGAGCGTTGTCCCTAAGCTCCATCAGATGATCGCCGGCCTCTGCAGACAGGGACGCGAGGATTTTGTCGATCTCCTTTTTCTCCTGCAGGGCGAGCTCGCGGAGGGAGTTGTTGAGGTTGACGATGGCAGCGGGCTCGATAAAAAGAGTGGAGCCCGACGAGGACTGGTCGTGGATCAGGCCCGGGACCTGGGATTTGTATTCAGCCTTGACGGGGATGCAGTACCGGTCTCCGCGCATGGTGATGACGCTGTCCTGCAGATAGGCGGAATAGGTGGAATTGACCATTTTTGCCAGCTGCTGGTGCACCTTGTCGCCGGTCTGCTGCATCTCGCGCCGGATCTTGCGCAGGGCGGGAGAAGCGTCATCCGAGACCTGTTCCTCTGAGAGGATGCAGCGGCGGATCTCCGCCGACAGGGAGGGAAGCGGATAGAGACAGTCAAAGAGGTCATAGAGGACATCCGTCTCCTCTTTTTCAGAATCTTCAGAAGAAACGGGATCAGTTCCTGCTGCGCCTGTTTTTTTATCCTTGTTTTTGTTTTTATTTCCCCGGGCAGTAATCTCAATCTCAGACCGGCCGCCGTCTTTGCTCATACCGTAATTGCGGACCCTGCCGACATTGTCCAGAAAGGAAGCCAGATACAGAAGCTCCGGCATTGACAGGGAAGAGCCGACCGAGAGGGCGCCGAACAGATATCCGAAATCCCTGTTGTTGCCAAAGGAAACAGACCCCTTCCGGAACAGATGGGAGAGCGCGGACTCAGTCTGTGCCTGAGCATGTTCAATATCAAAGAGATTATCCATGGGAAGAAGGTCCCGGCAAAGCTTCTTGCCGGGCAGGGAATCTGCATGCTCCTCAAGGCTGGCAATGATCTTGTCATATTCTACGATGTGAAGTACCTTTTCATTCATAAGAGGACCGGTTCCTTTATCAATACATCAAATCAATACATCTTCAATCGATACATCATCTGGACATATCAATATCTGTCAACACGAATCAACACAAATCAATACAAATCAACACAGAATATCCCCCTTAGTATACCACACCGAAAAGGAGTTTTCATTTTTTCCTGTAATAGAGTATACTTGAACTACTGCTGATTGGTTACTGGCCATTCCATGACCAGCCTTGAGGGTTTCGTGGGCCCTTTATGACAAAACCCGAGTCAAACGTCAGTTGGCTGTACGTCGGTCCCGGAACTGTTATTATGTATTTGTACAGAACATGGAATCAGATCAGATGGAAGAAAAAAACAGACTGATTCCTGCGGATGAAAAAGAGCTGCAGGACCCGGAAAATCTCATAAAAAACACAGAGGCGGATACAGAGGGCATCGTTGATTTCATGCATGAAGAGATCAAAAAGCGCCCTATGAACCGCAGGAAACTCCTGCGCCGGGCGAGGGAGACTTCGCTGATCGCGATCCTGTTTGGAACAGTCTCCTGCATCGTCTTTGCGATCCTCCTGCCTGTGATCAATAATATCCTTTACCCCAGTGAGAACACAGCCCAGACGGTGATGCTTCCGGAGGAAAACCCCTATGAGGAGCTCACTCCAGAGGATATGGTCGAGAATGAGCGCAAGCTGGAAGCCAAAGAAGAAAAAGAATGGATCAGGGAAGAACTGCAGGGGATCCTGGATGAAAAAATCATCGGCGTGGAGCAGCAGAAAAGGATCAGTTCCGCCCTGCAGGAACTCGCTTCTGAGAGCAGCGGCATGATCGCCGCCGTGTCGGCCATTTCGTCTGATATGGACTGGTTCAACGACTCCTACGAGAATAAGAATACGGTTTCCGGCCTTGTGACAAAAAAATCCGCAGAGGGTATCTTCATCCTGGTACAGAGCCGCCGGATTTCAGATGCCCAGCGGATCATGGTGACTTTTAAGGACGGAACAGAGACTGAGGCCAGGATCGCCGGAACAGATGAAGTTACCGGCCTCACTATGCTGAATGTCCCTCTTGTTTCCGTACCGGTGGGAGGCAGGGCTTTGATCCGGGAGGCAAAAATGGGATCGTCTGTGGGTCCTATCATCACCGGCGCGCCGGTGATCGCGATCGGCAGCCCCACCGGCACCCCGGGCTCGGTGACCTACGGCAATGTTACCGGCGCGGACAACAGTCTTGACATCCTGGACAACGATCTGTGCCTGCTCACGACAGACATTTACGGCAGCGGAGACGCGACGGGATTTCTGATCAATCTCGACGGAGAGGTCATCGGCATGATCGACATGCGGTATCGGGACAACAGCGTTCCCAATATGCTCTGCGCAGTCGGTATCTCCGAGCTGCGCCCCGTCATCCGGCGCATGGAGGCCGGCAGGACAAAGGCATTTCTGGGAATCAACGGCATTGACGTCACACCTGAGATCAGCAAGGCAAACGATATCCCTACAGGAGTCTGGGTAAAAAATGTAGAGGATGATTCCCCTGCCATGGCGGCAGGTATCCAGAAGGGAGATGTCATTACCGGTTTCGGAAAGACGGAGATCCTGCATATGGCCGGACTGATCGTCCAGCTGGAAAATGCGGAACCCGGTCAGAATGTCATTCTGCACATCATGCGCCGCAACGGCGGCAGTTTTGAAGAGGTGCAGGTCCCCGTCAGCCTGCAGTAAAGCCGGAACCCGGATAAGTATCACGGGAATAATACTCATACCCGGAAATACTCGTTTAATATCGGGAATGCTCATATATATCATATATAAATATAAAAAAAGTTATTTAAAAAGATATTAAAATAGAGATTTAAAAAGACCGGATCTTAAAAATCTCAGTATTTAAAAAGACCGGGTTATTAGAAGAACTGAATAATTAAAAACTGGATATTTAAAAACCGGATATTTTTAAAAATTTGTTATTTAGAAAGAGGCAGCAGAACATGCATTACATCAGTGAACTCAGGGACGGAAGCAGCGTAAGGGAAATCTATCTGTGTAAAAAAAGACAGTCGCTGGTCACGCGGGCCGGGAAAAACTATGAGTCTCTGACTTTTCAGGACAAGACCGGTACAATAGATGCGAAGATCTGGGATCCGGACAGCATGGGGATCGGAGAATTCGGAGAGATGGATTATGCCGAGGTCTCCGGGGAAGTGATCACCTTCCAGGGGCATCTCCAGCTCAATGTGCGCAGGGCCAGGCTCTGCCACGAGGGCGAGTATGATCCGGCGAATTACCTGCCTGTTTCAGACCGCAACATAGACGACATGTTCAGGACGATCCTGAAGTTTGTGGATTCCATTGAGAACCCCTACCTCAACCGGCTCCTGAAGATGTTTTTTGTCGATGATCCCGAATTTGTCAGGGACTTCAAACAGTCCTCCGCGGCGAAATCCGTTCACCACGGATTTATCGGCGGCCTGTGCGAACACACTCTCGGTGTGGCGCAGCTCTGCCATTTTTACTGCAAATGCTACCCTCTCCTCAAGAGGGATCTCCTTGTCAGCGTCGCCCTGCTCCACGACATCGGCAAGGTCCGGGAGCTTTCCGCCTTTCCCCGCAATGACTATACCGAGGAGGGCCAGCTCATCGGCCATATCGTCATCGGCTGCGAGATGATCAATGAAAAGATCAAAGAGATCGAAGATTTTCCTCCCGTCCTGGCAGCAGAGGTCCGTCACTGCATCCTCGCCCACCACGGTGAGTTTGAATTCGGTTCGCCCAAAAAACCTGCCATCATCGAAGCGGCTGCCCTTAATTTTGCTGACAACACAGACGCCAAGATGGAAATCTTCAAAGAAGCTATTCTCGGAACTACTGTCGGCGACGGATGGATCGGTTACCAGAGCTTCCTGTCGACGAATGTGAGAAAGACGACTCTGTGAGTCAGAGAAAAATTTACATCAGACTTATCAGATGAAGAGAGCAGGTATTGTCAACTGTCCATTACCTGAGCCGCATAAGGTGAAAGAATCAAAAAAAGGGTTTAAATGATGAAAAGAAAAATGATCTCTCTGCTGCTCATTATGTTTTTTGTGGTTAACGTTACCTGTACGGCATCTGGATCCGCACTTTCCGGGTCAGCGTCCGGCGCTGAAACCTCTGCAGCTGCGGAGACCAGCAATATTGCGGAGGCTGCCGGGACTGGGGAGACAGCAGACAAGGCAGCAGCTGCAAGAACCGGGGAGACAGCAGATAAGGCCGCAGCTGCAGGAACCGGGGAGACAGCAGATAAGGCCGCAGCTGCAGGAACCGGGGAGACAGCAGATAAGGCAGCAGTTGCAGCAACCGGGGAGACTGCCGGAACCGCAGCGACAGATAAACCCGCAGAAGAAGCAGAAACTTCAAAAATTGCAGAACCCGCGGAAATAATCCCCTTCTGGTCGGAAGACTCTCCCACCATGCAGCAGATCCTTTCCCTGGTATCTTCCATGACAGAGGAGACTTCGGACGCTTATCTGCCGGAAGAGGACAGAATCGCCGTGTTTGACTTTGACGGGACACTGTTCGGAGAACGATTCCCCACCTATTTTGACAACTGCCTCTTCCTTCACAGAGTTCTGGATGATGAGACTTTCCAGGCACCTGCGGATATAAAGGAGTATGCACAGGAGCTCAGGACAGCCCTGGAAAACGGGACAGAAGAACCTGAATCCCCGCGGTCGACGGCACAGATGGCGGCGGAATGCTTCGCGGGCATGACTGTGGAGGAATACCGGGCCTATGTGCGGGCTTTTATGGCGATTCCCGCATGGGGCTTTGAAAATATGACCTATGGGCAGGGATATTTCAAACCCATGACCGCTCTTGTGGAATACCTCGCCGGCAGGGGCTTCAAAATATTCGTCAGCTCCGGGTCCGAGAGAGCCATGGTCAGAGAGCTGATGTCCGGAACCCTCGATAAATGGATCCCTTCGGAAAGAGTGATCGGCAGCACCTTCTCTCTGACAGCGACCGGCCAGGGAGATACATCCGGAAGAAGCTACTCCTTTACCCCCGATGACCAGGTCCTGATGGAAGGAAATCTGGTCACCAAAAACCAGAAGGCCAACAAGGTTTTTTCCATCGTGGATGAGATCGGGAAAGCCCCGGTTCTTGTTTTCGGCAACAGCTCCGGCGACCTTTCCATGGCGGAATACTGCCTCCAGCATGGCGGCAGTGCCTTCATGCTCCTGTGCGATGACCTGGAGAGAGATTACGGAGACTTAAAGACCGCCGATAAATTCAAAAAGACCTGCCAGGAGAGCGGTTTCCATACCGTTTCCATGAAAGAAGAATTTACATCTATTTACGGGGATGAGGTGAAAAAAACCGCAGAGGAGGAAAACAAAGCCGCAGCAGACGGTTCTTCTGAAGTGAAGAGCGAAGCCGCAGCAGACGGTTCCTCAGAAGCAAAAAACGAGACCGCAGCAGACGGTTCTTCAGAAGCAAAAAACGAGGCCGCAGCAGACGATTCCTCAGAAGCAAAGACTGAAGCCGCGGCGGCCGAAACCGTTAATAGCGGAAATACCCCTGAAGCAGACCGCCTGTCTGAAATCAAAAAAAGAGGCGTCCTCCTTGTCGGGGCCACAGGAGACTACCGCCCCATGTCCTACAAAGAGCCGGACACCGGTGAATACTGGGGATTTGACGCTGACCTTGCTCAGGACCTTGCGGACTCCCTCGGTGTGGACCTGCAGTATGTCCCCACCTCCTGGCCGACACTGATGGACGATACGCTTGCCGGCAAATTTGACCTGGCCGTCTGCGGGATCACGATCACGGACGCAAGGAAAGAGCAGGCACTCATGTCTGAAGGATATCTCGTAAACGGCAAGACCATCATCTGCAGGAGCGAAGACGCCGCCAGATATACGGATCTGGAATCCATCAATAAGCCGGAAGTACGCGTCATGGTAAATCCCGGCGGGCTGAATGAAAAGTTTGCAAGAGAAAATCTGCCGGATGTCACCCTGATCGTTCACGATGTGAACCAGGACATTCCGGGACTGATCGCTGAAGGCGCGGCGGACATCATGATCACAGAGATCATGGAAGCCGGCTATTACGTCGGACAGGATGAAAGGCTCGCTGCGCCCCTCATCAACGAACCCTTTACACACGGAGAACTTGGTGTTCTGATGCCGAAAGGATCGGAGGATCTGCTGGAATACGTAAACGCTTTTCTTGAAGAAGAAAAACGCTCCGGCAGACTTGACGACCTGGCTGACGAATATATTTACCAGCATCAGGAAGAGGAACTCGCTCCGGCGGCATAAACTCCTCTGCAGCCTCTGCCGACTGTGACAGAAGACAGAGGACAGTGCGGAGAATACAGTACAGAAGAGTTTTGATAAAAAATGCTCCTTTCCGGTAGGGCAGCCGAATGAGAAAAGCCTGCCAGTCGGAGGGGAGCATTTTTTGATGTTTCAATTTATAAAGATGATAAAGATTGACGATCCTTCGCAGAAATTTTTCGGAGAGGATCAGCAGTATCTGCTGAAGAACTGTTCCCAGATCCGGAAGCTCATCTCCGGCATGGTCGCATGGGGCATATAGTCGACTTGGGTGAACCAGACAGACGCGGTGCCTTCCTTCTCAATTCTGCGGTCGAGGAAGCGCTTATGAGGGCCGTTGGCTTCGAAAGGAAGGTCGTTCCAGTTGTCGGGGATCATGTCTTCCTTGCCGTTGCGCTTCATCCACATATCAAGGGTTAAGCCGGTCTCGTTGTCATGCTCCGGGGAGGAGGGAATGAGCCAGTCCTCTTCCATGCCCCAGTGCATCCAGACAGGGAGCTGACGGTCGTTGAAGCGGTTCAGGTCAGGCAGAGCCGTCATGATCTTAGAGGAGCCTCCGAAAAAGACACCTGAGCAGGGGGCGATCGCGGCCAGGCGGTCGGTCATGCCAAGTCCCAGCATCTGGGTCATCAGGGAACCCCAGGAGTGGCCGGTCGCAAAGACATGCTTTGCGTCGACAGGATACTGCGAGATAGTTCGGTCAAGCATCTGATTGAAGAAATATTTATTATACCTTTTCCAATATGGACGCTCTCTTTGACTTTGTCACAGACCTGGGGCTGACTCCGATCGTAGAGCTGGGATTCATGCCGGAAGCGCTGGCAAAGGAACAGAGGCAGATTTTTGACCGTCCTTCTGTGATTTCGGGCTGTGCGCAGCCCGAAAAATGGAAAGCCCTGATCCACGCAGTCGTGGAACATCTGACGGGGAGATATGGGAGTAAAACTCTCAGAAAATGGAGATTCACTACGATCAGCCTTAGTTATGTGCGGATCGGGTGCCTGTCCAGAGAGGACTACGAAGAGCTCTATGAGATGACATACCGGACTGTCAAGGATATAGACCCGGAATTACAATTCGGAGGGGCGGGATACTTCCCGGACCTGACAGAAGACCGGGAGATCGGTGTCCCCTGGTTTCTGGAATTTACTGCAGCCCGCGGCTGTCTGCCTGATTTTCACTCGATGCAGTGGTACCCCTGCATCCGGACAGACGATTCCCTGTTTATGGAGTACACGCTGAACCAGCACTCCGCCCCTGCCCTTTTGTCGACAGACCCGGATCATCTGAAGAAAAAACTCGACGAGCTGGATACACTGTTCCGGGAATACCATGTGGACGGGCGCGAGCTCTTCCTGGAGGAGTGCAATTCCACCCTATGGCAGAGGGACCTCTCCAGTGATACCTGCTACAAGGCAGTCTGGATGGCAAAAAACATGGCCATCAGCGCAGGGAGGGCGGTCTTTGGCTACTGGCTGCTGACAGATTTTATCGAAGAGCGCGCCTACATCCGCAGTGTTTTCCATGGGGGCTATGGACTCTTCACCCGCACCGGGATCCCCAAGGCGGGGTACCATGCCATGCATATGATCGGACAGATGGGGCAGGACCGCGTTGCTTCCGGAGACGGATGGTTCATGACACGGAAAAACGACTCCCTCCAGCTGCTGGTCTACAACTATACCCATTACAGTGACATCAACTGCTTCCGTTATAAACGTCTGGATGCTCCGGCGGATGCCTACAGTGTGTTCAACCCCGGTGAAAAAATGCAGTTGCAGTTCCAGCTGCACGGACTTCCTGCGAGCGGGACGAGAAGATACAGAATCACCCGGATCCTCCTGAACCGGGAACACGGTTCCTCCTTTGATCTCTGGCTTCAGCTCCAGGCGCCTGCCTCTCCCTCCAGAGAAGAGACTGCATATATGAAAAAAACTGCTGTACCTGCCTGCGGAATGGAAATCCGGGAGTGCTATGAAACCCTGCTTCTGGATATTTCTCTTATGCCGCTTGAGATGGAACTGCTGATAATCGAGCCGGCATGACAAAGCCGGAAGTACAGACCGGTTTCGTTCCGGCCTGTACTCCTGAATCTCAGTTTTCACAGGAAATCACAGGAAGGCAATCCGCGAGTCCTATACAAGCCTTTTACAAGAAATAACGACTGTGTATAATACAATGTATGATATATTCCTGACTGAGACAGGAAATAATCGGTTTTTAGGAGACAGCACATGTCTCGGAAGTGCCAGACGGAAAAAAATTCTGTACTTTGGACCGCATCGCAAGCACCAAAGCGGTTAGAAACGGACATCTAAAAAACATTTGCCGGCATAAAGCGCATACCGGCAGAGATTTCAAAGGAAAATAATGAGACGAGGAACAAACAGGAAAAAGCAAAAGAACCAGGCATCTGTCAAAAACCTGCCCTGTAAGAAAAATGACCGCGCCGTGATCAGAATCGAGGATATCGGCAGCGGAGGAGAGGGAATCGGTTTTCTGAAGATTCCAGAAGTGACACAGGACTGCGATACAGACAGAGGTGCAGATACCGAAAGAAATGATACCGGAAGAAAGATAGAAGCAGAGATTGAAAAAAAGAAGTCCCTGAAAAAAGGCTTTGCAATCTTTGTCAAAGACGCGGTGCCTGGTGACACGATCGAAGTGACTGTCACAAAGGTGACAACCCGCTATGCCTACGGCCATCTTGACCGGATTCTGGAGCCTTCCCCGTCTCGTGTGGAACCCCGCTGTCCCATCGCAAAAACCTGCGGCGGCTGCCAGATCCAGGCTCTGGATTACGCAAAACAGCTCGCCTTCAAGCAGAAAAAAGTACGCGAAAATCTGATCCGGATCGGCAGTTTTGCGCCGGAAGAAATCGATGCCGTCTTGCATCCCATTGTCGGCATGGAGGAGCCCTGGCACTACAGGAACAAGGAACAGGTTCCTGTACAGCAGGGCAAATACGGCCCTGTGACCGGCTTCTATGCCAGCCACTCCCACACCGTCATTCCCATGACCGACTGTCTGATCGGCAGCCCCAAAAACAAGCAGATACTGGAGACGGTCCTTAGCTGGATGCAGGCATACAATGTCCCCGCCTACGACGAGGAGACCGGCAAGGGTCTCATCCGCCACATCCTCATCCGCGATGGGATTTACAGCGGACAGGTCATGGTATGTGTCATCGCCAACGACTACCGCCTTCCCTTTGAAAAGGAACTCGTGGAGGCCCTCCGCTGCCTGGAGGGAGTCTCCTCCATTGTCCTCAACACCAATACAGAGAGCACCAATGTCATTACCGGCCGCGCCCTGCGTACCCTCTGGGGAGCCAATGATATCGTTGATACCCTGCATATTCATGAGGTGATACAGAAACAGGTCAATGGGGATACATACACTTCGAAGGATTCGAACATTCAAAATGGCACAGTCTTTAAAAAGACAGAGGAATCCGTAACCTTCGGAATCTCCCCGCTTTCCTTCTATCAGGTCAACCCCCGCCAGACCGAAAAGCTCTACAGCCTTGCTCTGACCTGCGCCGGCCTGACCGGCAATGAAACCGTTTGGGATCTCTACTGTGGTGTCGGTACAATCTCCTTATTCATGGCCCGCCATGCAAAGCAGGTCTACGGTGTTGAGATCATTCCTGAGGCTATTGAAAATGCCAGAATGAATGCTGAACGGAACGGCATCGAAAATGCAACCTTCTACGTCGGCAAAGCTGAAGAAGTACTCCCGGACTATGTGGAAAATCTGAAAGCACAGGGAAAGGATCCACAGATCGACGTTATCTGCGTCGACCCGCCCCGCAAGGGCTGTGACGATGTCTGCATACGGACCATGCTGGAGATTGCCCCCAAGCGTATCGTTTACGTCAGTTGCGACCCCGCAACTCTCGCAAGAGATTTAAAAAAGCTAACAGAGGGGGGATATAGACTGGACTATGTCCAGCCGGTGGATCAGTTCGCGCATACGGTGCACGTCGAAACGGTATGTCTTTTGTCCAAACTCAATGGAACACATCAGCACATCGAAGTGACAGTCGATATGGACGAAATGGATTTGACCGCAGCGGAGAGCAAGGCTACCTATGACGAGATCCGCGACTGGGTGCAGGAGAACTATGGCTTCCATGTCACGAACCTGAATATAGCCCAGGTGAAGCGGAAACACGGTATTGACCTGAGGGAGAACTACAACAAGCCCAAGTCCCCGGACAGCAGGCAGCCCGGGTGCCCGGAGAAGAAGGTGAGGGCAATTGAGGCGGCGCTGGAGCGTTTTCAGATGATATGAGTAAACTTGTGTTCATATGTCACGGCAATATCTGCACTTTTCCTTGAACCCCTTGTATTTACGGGATATTTGGGGAATCCGGGCGGGAATTTGGGACACTTTTGGGACAGCTCATGATCGTGATATAGCTCGTAACACCGGAGTAATCTCCTGATGAAGGAGTTTGCACCGGTGTTTCACGTTGACAGTGCCGAAAGAAAATGATACGATTCAATAAACTTATTCCGCCACGAAAAGGAATTTTTTAAAAACGGGGCGGTTTAAAACGAGGAGAGCATATATGATCGGAAGAGAACATGAAAAAAAGAAATTGCTCGAACGATATGAACGTCAAAAAGCTGAGTTTGTTGCCGTCTATGGGCGCAGACGTGTTGGGAAGACGTTCCTTATTGATGAGACCTTTGAAGGGAAATTTACCTTTAAACATGCCGGACTTTCCCCGGTTGAAATACAAAAAAAAGGTGCTCTCACAGCTCAGCTGGATCATTTTTATTACTCGCTGCTGCGCCATGGAGTAATGGTGGATCGCGTTCCCACAAGCTGGATGGAAGCGTTTTTTGTACTCGAAACATGGCTCGAGGAGGTCGATGACGGGAAGAGGCAGGTCGTGTTTATCGATGAACTTCCCTGGCTTGATACACCAAGATCCGGATTTGTCACTGCGTTGGAAGGTTTCTGGAATACCTGGGGATGTCATCGGAAAAACCTTATGCTGATCGTCTGCGGAAGCGCCAGTTCCTGGATCCTGGATCACCTGATCAACAATCATGGAGGGTTATACAATAGAATAACGTGCGAGATCAGACTTGCACCGTTTACACTTGGAGAATGTGAAGCATTCTTTAAAGAAAAGCAGGTGAATCTGTCACGTTATGACATCATTCAAAGCTATATGATTTTAGGAGGCATTCCATATTATCTGGATTATTTTGAGAGAGGATTAAGTCTCGCACAGAATATTGATCTATTGTTTTTCTCTCCAGGGGCTGTTCTTGAAAATGAGTATGACAGGCTGTTTTCGTCCATTTTCAGCAATCCTTCTATGATGAAATCTATTGTCGAACTGCTGTTTTCCAGGAATGCCGGCTACACCCGGAAAGAAATCTGCGAAAAACTTCATCTGTCTTCCGGCAGTATCATTTCTTCCAGCCTGAATGCCCTGGTCGGGAGCGGTTTTGTGATTCGTTATGTTCCTTTTGGAATGAAGAAAACAGAGGAACATTATAAGCTGGTCGATCCCTTCTGCCTCTTTTATCTGCATTTTCTTCATGATAAACGGAAACCGGACCCGCATTTCTGGATGCACAATCAAAACATGGCAGCCTTGAACAGCTGGAGAGGGTTTGCGTTTGAGCATGTCTGCTTTAATCATATTGATCAAATTAAACAGGCTCTTGGAATCAGCGGAGTCCGCACAACACATTCTGCATGGTCCAAACGCGGCGATGACCCCCATGGAATGCAGATCGACCTGTTGATCGAGAGGGATGACCATGTCGTAAATGCTTGTGAAATCAAATTTTACAGTGGTGAGTTTACAGTAGATAAGGCTTATGACCGAATCCTGAGAAACAGACAGCTGCTTCTTGCGAAGTACCTTTCGCCCAAGGTTTCTATCTACCCGACCCTCATAACGACCTATGGGCTGACGAAAAATGAATACAGCGGCTTTTTTGTCAGTGTCGTGACGATGGACGATCTGTTTTGATCCATGTTTTTCTTCATTATGCAATACCTGTGACTTTTGAGAGAATCAAGGCGGGTCAACACTTAACTACTGTTCTACTACTATCGACGATAGCGCGTTCAAAGGAAAACGCAATACCGGGTTATCATCAAAATACTACCGGTTAAGTGGCGGCTCATTTGATGTCCGGCTTCAGCCTTTACGGTGTCGAAGTTTGTCGGGCTGTTTCACGAGGAAAAGAGAGCGACATCTTCCAGTATGTCGACCAGTTTCTAACCCCATCACTCCAGGCCGCCAAAAGTCACGCAAGGCAACCGATAGTAAAACACCCCGATTTCTACTACGATTTTACTACGTTTGACGTCCTCAATTTGCCTCATTTTGCCACAATCGGTTTCACTGGTAGGTATTGTAATTGGACGATTTGATGATAGTAATCCAAATAGAGGATTAAGGGACAGCTATTTACCAGCCATCAAGAATCATCGAATAATGATGATATTTCGCTGCAGATCTTAAACAAACGCAGGAGACCACGAACATGATCGAACGGGAATTGGCCGCCAAACTGATCGAGCAGATCACCCAACATACAGAATACAATATTAATATTATGGATGAATCCGGCATCATCATCGCCAGCCGCGATTCGAAGAGAGTAGGAACGTACCACGCGGTAGCAGAACGCATTATCCACGGACCGCAGGACACCATCGTGATTCATGATGAAAAGGAGTTCCCCGGCGTCAAGCCCGGCATCAATATGGCGATCATGCATGAGGGACGAAAGGAAGGGGTCGTTGGCGTGACCGGCGATCCCGAGCGCATCCGTGATGTCGCCATGATCACCAGAATGGCAATGGAAGCCATGCTCCGATATGAGAAGCAGCAGGAATCCATCCGCCTGAGAAAAAGCAAAAAAGAACATTTCCTTACTCTGTTGACACAGCAGGAATTTGCGGATTCAAAAGAGATCCGGACGGTCGCAAGACAGCTTGAGTACGACGAGTCGCTCGTGCGGGTGCCGATCCTGTGCCGATTGAGAAATAGACAAAAGCCTTCCGGCAATGCCGATGGATCAGGTTCCGTACCGGATCCGTCAGCTGCCCTGGAGGCCTTGCGCCGCGGTAAAGGGCACTGGCTTCAGGATTTCAGCTTTGTAATGGACGACACGCACATTCTTGTGTTCAAAACAGTGAAAACGGGCGGGAAACACGGCTTTACCACTTACAGGGAAGAGATCAGGGAATACTTGGAAAGCATCAGGAAATGGCTGCGTGGATATGGCACGGAAGCGATTTTCTTCGTCGGATCATTTCAAAACAATTTCACCAGATACTATTACGCGTTCAGGCACTGTAAATGGCTGGAGTCCCATGTCCAGGATCCGGACGAGATCGAGTATTTTATGGATTACGTCAAGGAGTATTTCCGATCTCTTATTCAGGAAAAGGAACTCCAGCAGATTTTCGTTGTCTATAAACAGATGATGGGGCCAAGCACGTGTGAACAGTATACAGAAATGATGAAGGCGCTCGAAGAAACCAACTACAACCTCTCGGAGGCTGCGAAAAAGCTGTATATCCATAAAAATACCCTGATTTACCGGTTTAATAAGATGAAGGACCTTCTGGGCACTGATCCGATCAATAGTTCCATGGACCGCGCATTTATGGAATACCTGTATATGTATTTGGCTTTTGATAAATAGCTGTCACATTCCCGTGGATCTACCCGTATGTGATGCAGAAATAAAGAAGCTTTTAAGAACATGCGTTTTGTTATCTAATAACAATTCGCATGTCTTTTTTTATTACCTGCAAATCTGTTTGAAATCCAAAAACGGTATTAACATAAACTCAACAAAGGAAAAAGCCGGGAAAAAGAGAAAAAACATTCGGCAGACTCCTTAAACAGATTCGGCAGTATTGGTGCAAGAAAACAAAAGGAGGGTAATCATGAAACTATTATTTGCATCAGATTCTTTCAAAGGAACTGTCACCAGTGAGCAGACTGTTGAACTTCTCACGAAAGCAGCGCATGAAGTCTTTGGCCCCTGTGAGACGATCGGTGTACCGGTCGCTGACGGCGGCGAGGGGACAACGGATGCCGTGATCCTCGCCAGAAAGGGTAAAAAGGTGTATGCGCAGGTACACGGACCTCTGATGGAGACCGTGAGCGCTTACTACGGCAGGCTCAGCAATACGGAAGCCGTCCTGGAGATGGCGCAGGCGTCCGGTCTTCCGATGGTTCCGGAAAACCTCCGGAATCCCCTCAACACGACGACTTACGGTACAGGTGAGCTGGTAAAGGCCGCACTGGAAGCCGGATACACGGATATCTCCATCGCGATCGGAGGTTCCGCGACCAACGACGGTGGAATGGGCTTTGCAAGCGCGCTTGGCATCCGCTTTCTTGATTCGGAGGGGAACCTTCTGGAAGGAAAAGGGAGCGAACTGGAAAAGGTTGCCCATATCGATGTCAGCGGATTGAATGAGAAAGCAAAAGCTGCGCACTTCACCGTTATGTGCGACGTCACAAACCCGCTGTGCGGTAAGGACGGTGCGACCTATACGTTCGGCAAACAAAAAGGCGGCACGCCTGAGATCCTGGACCACCTGGAAAAAGGTATGTGCAATTACCGCGACGTGATCATAAAAGAGTTCGGTGTAAACCCCGATGACACACCGGGAACCGGTGCTGCCGGAGGACTTGGCGCTGCACTTAAGATATTCTTGAATGCGGAGATGAAATCCGGTATCGAAACCGTTCTGGACCTGATCGATTTCGACAGCCTTCTGGATCAGGTGGATCTGGTCGTCACGGGAGAGGGAAGAACGGACTGGCAGAGCTGTTTTGGCAAAGTAATGCAGGGTGTTGGGGACCGCTCAATGAAACACGGGATCCCGGTAACAGCTCTGTGTGGTGGCCTTGGCAAAGGGTATGAACAGATTTATGAGCACGGGATCGACTCCATCATGACGACGGTTGATGGTCCGATGCCGCTGTCCGAGGCGCTGGACAAAGCAGAAGATCTCTACTACAAGGGAGCCGTCAGGATGTTCCGCATGGTTCGCGCCGGAATGAAGATACAGGTGCAGTTCTAAACAGACGTTAGTTAACAAATATGATTTGTTCTGATCCGCTCTTATCTATATGAAATGCGGTCTGACCCAGAAAGGAGAAAAACATGGAAGCACAATTCACTACATTAGGCGCATTGATCGGTCTTGCCATAGCAATTGTCCTGATCATCAAGAAAGTACAACCGGCATACAGCCTGATCCTGGGCGCACTCATCGGAGGCCTGATCGGCGGCGGCGGTCTTAGCACGACAGTAAGCACAATGGTCAGCGGCGCCGGGTCCATGATGTCATCGATTCTGAGGATCCTGACCAGCGGTATTCTGGCAGGCTCATTGATCAAAACGGGATCCGCGGAAAAGATCGCGGAAACCATTGTCGAAAAACTCGGTGAAAAGAGAGCTGTCGCAGCCATCTCGATCGCCACAATGATCATCTGCGCCGTCGGTGTCTTTATCGACATCTCCGTGATCACCGTGGCACCCATCGCGCTGGCGATCGGAAAAAGGGCAAAGCTCTCCAAGAGCGGGATCCTGATTGCGATGATCGGCGGCGGCAAAGCCGGCAATATCATCTCACCCAATCCCAATACGATCGCCATTTCTGAGGCGTTTTCCCAGGATCTTACGGCTGTGATGATGAGGAACTTTGTCCCCGCGCTGTGTGCGCTTGCAATGGCCATTTTCCTTGCTTCCCTGGTAAGCAAAAGAAGCGGCGATGAGATATCCTCTTCCGATCTGGAGAGCTCCGGCGAAAAGAATCTGCCCGCATTCGGTCCCGCAGTCCTCGGACCCGTTGTCGTGATCGTCATGCTGGCCCTCCGCCCGATCGCCGGGATTGCCATCGATCCCCTCATTGCACTTCCTGTAGGCGGTTTCGTGAGCATGCTCGCCACCGGCAAGATCAAAAACTGCATTGAATACATGGAATTTGGACTCAGTAAGGTGATCGGCGTGTCGATCCTTCTGATCGGCACAGGTACGATCGCAGGCATCATCAAAGCATCCGCGCTCCAGAATGACGTCACAAATATTCTGGAAGCAATGAATATGCCCGCGTTTGTCCTCGCACCTCTCGCAGGAATCCTGATGGCAGCAGCAACAGCCTCCACAACAGCCGGCGCAACTGTGGCTGCGCAGACCTTTGCTCCCACCCTGCTGGCAAACGGCGTATCCGGTCTTGCTGCAGCAGCAATGATCCATGCAGGAGCCACTGTGCTTGACTCTCTTCCGCACGGTTCTTTCTTCCACGCAACCGGCGGCGCTGTCAACATGTCCATCGGCAATCGCATGAAGCTGATCCCGTTTGAAGCAGCCATCGGACTTACGAGTACGATCGTATCCGTGATCATGTATCTGATCCTGCACGGCTAATCAGGAATGACTGTTTTTTATCAGCAGACAGCCTGAGCTTTAAGCGCAGGCTGCTGACAGCTGACAAACAATACCTATTACAAGGAGGAACCCAAATGCGCAAGACCAAGATCATCTGCACCATAGGACCTGCGAGTGAGAGTGAGATGATGCTCCGCAAGCTTATCGCGGCAGGCATGAATGTGGCACGATTCAACTTTTCCCACGGCACTCATGAGGAACATGAAGCCAAGTTCCGCAGGGTTGTCCGTATTCGCCGGGAACTCGGCCTTCCGATCGCTACCCTGCTTGACACCAAAGGCCCCGAGATCCGCCTTCGCGATTTTGAGGGCGGCAAGGTCGTACTCGAGAAAGGCCAGACTTTCACCCTTACTACCGACGAGGTTCTGGGCGACGCGACGAGGGCGGCGGTCACCTACAAAGATCTGCCCGCGGACGTTGCGGTGGGTGGCACTATTTTGATCGATGACGGGCTCATCGGGCTTCGCGTTGACTCCAAGACCGACACTGAGGTTGTCTGCACGGTCATAAACGGCGGCCCCGTCTCCAACCACAAGGGCGTGAACCTCCCCGGCGCCGACCTGTCGATGCCCTTTATCAGTGGGCAGGACCGCGCCGACATTGAGTTCGGCTGCCGCATGGGTTACGATTTCATCGCGGCCTCCTTCACGCGCACGGCCAAGGACGTTCAGGACATCCGTGACATTCTTGTGGCCAACAACAGCCGCATGCGCATCATTGCCAAAATAGAGTCCGTCCAGGGCGTAAACAACATCGAGGAGATCCTCGAAGCGGCGGACGGCGTCATGGTGGCGCGCGGCGACCTCGGCGTGGAAGTGCCGCTCGAAGATGTCCCGGTGATTCAAAAGCACATCATCCAGAGGGCTAACCAGATGGGCAAAGTAGTCGTGACCGCAACCCAGATGCTCGATTCCATGATGAAGAACCCCCGCCCCACGCGTGCAGAAGCGACCGACGTCGCGAACGCGATCTACGACGGGACGACGGCAATCATGCTCTCCGGCGAGACCGCCGCAGGCGCATATCCGGAAGAGGCGGTCAGAACGATGGCGACGATCGCAGAGCGCGCGGAGCGCGATATCCACTTCAAGAACCACATGGTGCAGTACGACGAAGATATGACCGATATCACGACGGCGATCTCGCATGCGACTTGCACGGTGGCAGGCCACCTCGAGGCGGCGGCAATCATTACGGTGACAATGTCCGGGTTCACAGCGACTCGTCTGTCCAGATATAAACCTTCCTGCCCGATTGTCGCATGCACAAATAGTGAGCCGGTTGCCTGCCAGATGAATCTGCTGTATGACGTCTTCCCGCTCAATATTCCGCAGGAAGACCGCGAAGAACTGCTTTTCGAGGCGGCGGTCGATGCCGCTAAGAAGGCAGGATATGTCAAAAAGGGCGACAACGTGGTCCTCACGGCAGGCGTACCGCTAGGCATCGCGGGAAATACAAATATGACACGAGTTGTTGAAGTGTGGTAAATAGCAATCGGCTTTTCATGCCGGAAGTCGCGATGTACCGGAAGCACAGGTTCAACCATTGGTGAGCCGCTGCAACGAGATCTGCAAGGTGAAGATGAGCCTGCTCAGACAGTCTTCATATGACATTCTCCAGTTGAACCACCACGATGCTACAATACACAGTTGCGTCACCGGGCACGATTGGATCATCGTTTCAAATTATCAAAGCCCGGACTGCTACATACTCCACCGGCACTCCAGGAAGGATCCGTTTCACCGGCAGCACGGGAATTACAAATCATTGGAGGAAGCTATTCACTATATAAATCACCACGAGAAATGGGTTGAGGCAAAACATTGACATAGCGGTCTGCATTTTGCAGGCCGTTATTTTTTTTGCTTTCAATTTGGAATCCGACCTCAATTTTGTCGGAGAAAGGTTAGAAAAGATCCGGAAAAATCCCGTCCAGGTGGGGGAGTAATAGTAGAAGGAGGATTACATATCATGGAAGAAAAGAAAATACCTGTCGGCGAGAAGTACTCGCTTTCCATCAAGGAGGCAGCCGATTATTTCGGCATCGGCACCAAGAAGATGAGGAGGCTCGCGGAAGACCACCTTGGCACATTTTCAGCCTACAATGGCAACCGTTACCTGATCATCAGAGCTGAGTTTGAGGCGTACCTGAAAAAATCGCCAATTATGCAGAAGCCGCAGGAGGAAGGAGAAGAATTGAAAAGAGCACAATTGGAAGACAAGAGTATATTTAACCCGGAAGAAGCGATCGCTTTCTATGATCTCAGCCGCAGGAGGTTTAAGAAGCTGCTTGAGGGGGAAGAGGAGCTTCCCTTCGTGGCATATTTCAAAAAGCGGAAGATCATCATCCGTGATGAGTTTGAGGAGTACATGGAGGATCACCCGGAGATCATGGAGGATATAAAGAATGGCAAAGCACGCGTTTCCTAAAAGAAGAGATTCAAAACATAGAGTTCTGCGGGTCGGCGAGTCAGTCAGGGAGGATGGCCTGTATCAGTTCAAGTACCACGTGAACGGCAAGGCGAAGTTTATATACAGCTGGCGATTGGAGCCGACGGATAAACTGCCGCAAGGGAAAAAGCCCTGCCTCTCGCTGAGGGAAATGGAGAAGAAGATCGGATACGACCTCGACTCACAGATGGATCCCTCGATGAAGAATATGACGGTGATGGAGCTGGTGAAGAGATACCTGGCAACCAGGACCGGAGCAAAGCCTAGCACGCTTACAAACTACAGATTCGTGTTGAATCTTCTGGGGAAGGAGGATTTCAGCGGGAAGCGGATCGGGGATGTGAAGACCTCGGACGCGAAGCTCTTCCTGATCAAGATGCAGGCTGATGGCAAGGGATACAGCAGTGTCAAAACAGTGAGAGGCGTGCTCCGTCCTGCCTTCCAGATGGCAGTCGATGACGACTACCTGCAGAAGAACCCATTCGGGTTCCAGCTTGCTGGGGTGGTGATCAACGACAGCGTGACGAGAGAGGCTATCACCAAAGACCAAATGCGCAAATTCCTGAAGTTTGTGCACGACGATAACAACTACTGCAGATACTACGAGGCATTCTACATCTTGTTCCATACAGGAATGCGAATCTCAGAGTTCTGCGGGTTGACCATCCACGATCTCGACATGGAGAAACGGATCATCGATATCAATAAGCAGCTGCAGCGGACCTCCCAAATGGAATACATGATCGAGTCTACCAAGACAAATGCAGGCACAAGGAAGCTCCCCATGACAGAGGAAGTGTTCCGCTGCTTCCAGGCGATCCTGGAGGATCGGGAATCGCCTCGAGTAGAGAAGATGGTTGGCGGCTACACAGGGTTTTTGTACCTGGACAAGAACGGCATGCCGGAAGTGGCGATGCACTGGGAGCACAGGTTCAACCATGCGGTGAGCCGCTACAACGAGATCTACCGGGAACAGCTGCCGAACATCACTCCGCACGTCTGCCGCCACACCTATTGCAGTAACCAGGCGAAGGCGGGGATGAACCCCAAGACGCTGCAGTACCTGATGGGGCATAGCGACATCGGCGTCACGATGAACGTTTATACACATCTGGGGATGGAGGACGCGGCTGCGGAGATGGCCAGGATGGAGGAAGTCGAGTCAGCCCGGAGAGAGCAGGAGAAGTTGAATGGAGTAAAGGAAGGGAAGGAAAAACAGAGCAGGAAGATGTTCAGGGTAGTGTGAATAAAGAGAGCAGCGCTCATCGCCATAATGGCGGTGGGCGCTTTTTCTGTTTATGGTATAATGGAGCGGAAGCATGTTAAAACGGAGGCACAAATCGGGATTTGATGGTGGGACAGCAAAATGATTAGAGCTATGGAGAACATTGACTTAGCACAATGTGGCATGATTTATGCAAAAGCATTCCCCATGGAACATTGGGGAATAGATTGGACAGCAGAAAATGCAACAGAATATCTTCGCGATTTTTTTGAACAGAAAAGATTTGTTGGATATGTTTATGAAGAAAATGATGAAGTGTTAGGTTGTATATTCGCACTTTGTAAAATTTCCGGAAGCAAAGAAGAGATTTACATTAACGAGATGGCAGTACTTCCCGAACGACAAGGGCATGGAATAGGTAAACAACTATTAAATGCGGTTAAAGATTACAGTAAAGAAAAAGGACTTGCAGGCATTGTTCTTTATACAAGTGAGTATGCACCAGCGGCTAAGTTTTACGAAAAGAACGGATTTAAGTTATCAAATGGAACAATATGTATGTATTGCGAATAATTGAAAGGTGATTTTTAGAACCACCTTTAGTTTGCCAGAGCGACATCTTCCAGCATGTTGACCAGCCTCAAACCCCCTACACTCCAGGTCACTTAAAGTCACGAAAGGGCACCGGTAGTAAAACACCCCGATTTCTACTACGATTTTACTACGTTTGACGTCCTCGATTTGCCGGCGTTTGCCACGATTTGCCATTTCGGCCTATAATTTTGGATAGTATGTGCCTGCACAGAGCCCTGCGCAAAGTGCGGCAAAACGCGGCAAACCGTGCCTTTACAGGAAGGAAAACCAATATGATTAAAGTGCTTTTTATTTGCCACGGCAGGGTATTCCCTTTTGCCTGAGATCCTTGTATTTGCTGGACTTCCGGGAGATTCGGCGGGAAAGTTGGGACACTTTTGGGACAAATGAAGATTGTGATATAGCTCAGAACAGCCGGTACCGGCTCCTGATGAAGGAGCTTGCACCGGCTGTTTTCTGTTCGGCTGGAAAAGAATGGTTTTAGTGATGAGTTGTATCCACGCCCTGGCTTTGAGACGGAAGAACAGGTCCGTCCGGATCAGCTGTCCTTACCCGATGCTGATTTCTCCAGGTGCGGGGTGAACATCCTTCTGCGTTGGTAAAGAGCTTGATGAACCCTTTAAAGGAAAAACCTGTTTTTTCAGCGATTTCAGTTATGGACCATTCAGTGCGGATGAGAAGAGTTTTTGCATAATCAAGTTTCTTGCGGTTTGCGTATTCGACAGGGGAGTATCCCGTGTCCCTTTTGAACCTGCGCGAAAAATGAAAGCTGCTCAGAGACACAGCATCCGCAAGTTCTTCCAGCGTGATGCGCTGATCGATATGGTCATTGATATATCCTGTGATCACATCTATGTACGATGCAGCTGCTGCATCTGTTCCTGTTCCGCTGTGGAGATAGCGGAATATTTCATATACCCGGAGTGATTCGTCGAACTCCGTCTCCGTCTTTCCCTCATCGTAAAACTGCAAGGTCTTTTTTAAAAATTCTCCGAGTGCGGCTGCGCGCTGCTTTTCTACAAGCGGTCCCTGATGAGCCAGGATATGCTGGCATATTTCATGTGCATTGGATCCTTCGAAATGCAGGTAGTAAAACTCCAGGCCGTCCATGTCGGAATAATAATAGTGAGGCTCCCGGCAGTCCACAAGCATAGCGTCCCCTGCCAGAAGCCGGTAGGAGCCGCCTCTGTAGTCTACACGCAGGCAGCCTGCCCGGACACAGAGGATAAGGACCGGAGAAAAATAATCCCTTCGGATCGAATAGGCATGTGTGCAGTAGTAGTGCCCGATCTGCGTGATATAAAAGTACAGCTTTTCTGCGGTCGGAAGCGGTGTGAAGAGATAGCTGGAGGATTTTTCCAGCACGCCCGGTTCTTTCAAAACCCTGAAATCCAGTTTCATATTCATCCTCCATGCCGGTGTACTTCAGTGCGCAGGCTTTGTCAGTGCGCAGATATATTCAGTGCGCAGGCTTTGTCAGTGTACAGATATCGTCATGGCAATACCTGACTTGTGTTTGGTAATCTCCTGTTTTTTATTATAGTCCTTCCAATGCGGCATGTAAATGATGAAGAGCAATATTGGCGAACTTTAGAGCAAGCAAAAGGATGGAAGGAGACCGGATCCGAATCTATACTATAACCATCAAGGGAAACACAGAACAAAGAACAGCAGGGGATTCAGGTACCGGAAGCCTCAGGCGTGTTTGTAAGAGAGTGCGTATCACTTGAGAGACACAAGAGTAATCGTAATGCACAGGAAAACTAATAGGAAAAAGGATATCTGAAAAAAGAACTTCAGGAAAGAAGGATTAAAAAAGAACACCTGAAAACATCTGGGACAAAACATCCGGAAAAGGAATATTTAAGGAGAAAAAGGAGACAAAGAGATGATCAACGGAGAAAAGAAGATTGCAAGGCCTTTTCGTTGGGGAATCGTAGGCGGCGGACGTACCAGCCAGGTTGGCTACAAGCACAGGCTCGGCGCACTGATGGACAACACCAATTTTCAGCTTGTGGCTGCGGCATTTGACATTGATCCGGAGCGCTGCGTAGACTTCGGCAGAGAACTGAACATGGACCCCGCACGCTGCTATCCTGATTACAAGACCCTCTTCGAAGAGGAGGCAAAGCGCGAGGACGGTATCGAGGTCGTAGATGTAGCCACCCCCAACTTCCAGCACTATGAAGTGACAAAGGCAGCCCTTGAGGCAGGCCTGCACGTCATCTGCGAGAAGCCCCTCTTCTTCGAGAGGGAGCAGGGTGAGGAGATCAAAAAGCTCGCGGAAGAGAAAGGCAAGATTGTAGCAGTTACCTACGGTTTCTCCGGCTTCCCGATGCTCAAGCAGATGCGCGCCATGATCCGCGACGGCGCTGTCGGCAAGGTCAATATGGTCGAACTCCGCTACACACACGGCTTTGGCTGTGACGCGACTGCCGATGTGAAGGCAGAAGGCCAGAAATGGAGAGTCGATCCCAGGAAGGTCGGCAGAGGCTTTGTCCTCGGAGATCTCTCCACACACACCTTCTACATGAGCGAACTGATCTGCCCCGAGCTTAAGCTCGACGAAGTCCTCTGCTTCCGCCAGGCCTTTGTAGGAAGCCGCTATCCTCTGGAGGACAATGCCTATGTCATGATGAAATACGAAGGCGGCGCAGTCGGACGCATGTGGACATCCGCTGTCAACGCAGGTGATATGACCTCCCAGCATATCCGCATCGTCGGCTCCAAGGCTTCCCTGGAGTGGAACGATTCCACGGCAGACAGACTGATCTTCGAGGAGCAGGGAAAACCCCAGCAGGTCCTGACCAGAGGAATGGATTATCTCGATGACCTTGCAAAAGAAGATGAGCGTCTGGGCGCACTCCACTTCGAAGGTCTCCCGGAGTCCTGGGCAAACCTCTATACCCGCTTTGCCATCGTCATGGATGCCAAAGACAGGGGAGATGAAGAGACCGTGAAGAACACGATCTATCCCGATATCGATGCGGGCATCGACGGGATCCGCTGGATCAACGCCTGTGCAGATTCTGCCGATAATGGCTCCGTCTGGACAAAGTTCTGATCCTTCAATAACAAAGATCAGACTGCTGATTCTATAAAGCAAACCGGTGCTGTCTCCATGATTGGAATGGTCTCCAGGACGGAGGTGCACCGGTTTGTTTTGCGGCGGCCCTTCACCTGCGGGTGGAGGGCTGTTTTTCTATTTGATGTCAGGGAGAGTATTGTTTTATGCTGGAGCATTCAACAGACTCTCTTAAGTGAGCAGGATATCATTGGCCGGCAAGAGTTTCCGTTATGGATTGGAAGAACTCTTTGCTCCACATATCCAACGAAGCCGGATTTCGAATAAAAGGAAGAACATCACCTTTTGCCTGTGCGTAATCTATTTGTTCAAAACGTCGGAACAGAATCTGTTTGATTTCATCCAGTGACATGTCATTTCCCGCCCCTTCAAACCCGGAATCCACCAGCCTTGCATTCAGATGTTTCAGATTTACAGGAGTCTGACGGGCAAGATAAAAAACATAATCATACAAGTCTCGCCCTTTAACACGATTCTTCCATGCTCTGCAGATAACGGCATGCATTTTACCGGCAAACAAAGATGGCATATCATACAGGTTTATTTCATATGGTATAGGAAGCAACCTGAACTGCCGCTTAAATCCCGCATATGGAGGGGGTGTTGTATCCACTTCAAATTTGACTTTGATCAGTTCAGAACCTACGATTGTCTTTGCGAGCCGCTCATCCGCATAACAGAGCAGGATATGCTCTCTTGTATTGCCTTTCACAAAAGCTGACAGTACATCGGAATCTTTGGCCTTCGCTTTGGATTCTGCTTTGAAGCGGAATCCATATGTCAGCAGTTCCTTTTCCAGAGCAGGAAGATAACCATCTAAACGAAAGTTGGAGTCCGGAGTCATGAGAGAGAAATCCAGATCCTCCGAAAACCGATCAAGACCGTAAAAGATTCGAAGCGCAGTTCCACCGTAAAAAGCCGCAGTCTGAAAAAAACCGGCGCGGGATAGTCCGCACAGAATAATCTCCTGAACCACTTCTTTGATGCTGTTCTTCTTGTCAGTCAGTGTTGCAGATTCATGCTGAGACAGCATTTGATTTATAATATTATCCATGTCGTTTGATCTCCTTTAACAAGGATATCAGCAGTTTGTGATTTGCTGTATGATATAGCCCTGCGAGTGCCATCATCTCATAAACGTCGATGTTACGGAAGGCTTCTTTGTCAATCCGAAGATCATCAAACAGGAGCTGGCGGAGCTCCTTCCTGTTTGCGCAAGGGGAACAGGTATATAGATAATCGCAGACAGCCTTTTCCGCAGACGAAATGACAAAGCCATATCCATTTTCTTCGTACAGCCTGGTGCCGTAAGGAAATGCAGGTGTAGGTATATCCCGGTATGTGAATACTCCAAACGGTGTGGAATATTGCTTTTTCCTTTTCTTTCCGCAAGTTGCGGACGTGAAAGCATATACGGCTTCGGGGATCAACCCGTGCCATGCAAGCGCGAACTCAAAAGAGAGATATGACGGACCGTAAATGATTCCTGCCAGATAATGGCCGGGGATGGAGCGGTCGGTTTCGTATAGACCTTTAATGATTGGAACCAGGTCACCGCTTTTGACCATCCGGGCAATCTTTGCCGCAGGATTAGCGTAAGTATTGTATTGTTGAATAAGCATTGAAGTTGTTTTTATCATATAATCACCACCAACTGCAATAATAATGCATTTTATGGTGAAAAACAATGGATAATTAATGTTTTTTAAAAACCGGTAGAGGGCGATTTCGAATCTGCGGAGTGTTATCTTTCCCGCTATGTATGGAAGAAAATTGAAGGCTTCTCAAGCGAACGCGTTGCTCAGCTTCAGGAATACCTCGAGTCAGTGGGGCATATCATAATAAGACTTGCCAGGGGAGGAGGCTTTGAGCATGCCGCGAATTTTTAAAATCGGTGGGTATCTCGTGTACTTTTGGTCTAACGAAAACTCCCCTCTTGAACCAGTGCATGTTCATGTAAGTAAAGGAATTCCTTCCGAAGGTACTGCAAAAATCTGGATAACCAGAAGCGGGAGATGTTTATTGTGAAATAATAACTCTCATATCTCGCAAGCTTGTGAACTGGCAGAAAAACTGAATGTCAGAAATCTCTTGCTCTACCATACGGAAGATAAGAATCTGGCTGAGAGAAATAGATTTTATCTTGAGGAGGGCTCACAGTACTATCACGGGAACCTGTTTGTCCAGGATGATCTGGATTCGATATCGCTGTGAATCGCGGCAAAACCGGGCAAAACAGGTCTGTTAGAAAGGACTGATTTTTATGGTTCGTATTCTTTTCGTCTGCCACGGCAGGGAATTCCCTTTCGCTGGAAGACCGGGAGACGGAGGTCTATTTTCCTATTCGGAAAAATGACACGGAAGAGTCTGGCTCAAATCCTGTCATCGGGACGGAACAGATTGAAAGAGGCAGGAGCCAGCACATCACCTGGAATGTACCGGCTCCTGTTGTGTTACATATTAATAATCTATGACTATGCCCAGATGAACCAGAAGTATAGATATCCGGTAATTACTGCAGTTAAGGTGTAAGGAATACCTATCTGAATAAAGTCTTTGAAAGAAACCTGATATCCTTCTTTTTTAAGCAGACCGACAGCAGTAATATTTGCGGATGCTCCGACAGGAGTTATGTTACCGCCTAATGTTGCACCGGACAGCAGTCCAAAGTATAAGAGATATGGCTCCATGCTTAATGTAGTTGTCACCGCTGTCAAAACAGGCAGCATGGTCGCCACATAAGGAATGTTGTCCACAAAGGCGGAGATCAACACAGACCCCCAGACTACGATGGTGTATAACAGAAATTTGTTATTACCACCGAAGTGTATAATAAGGTTTGCAAAGTCATCTATGATGCCCGCATTCGTAAGGCCGCCAATTACAATAAACAGCCCAAGAAGGAGACCAAGTGTTTCAAAATCAAGATTTTTGAAAGCGGCGATTGCGCAATCTGCGTTTTTTTCCTGAATCAAATCGATCAAGACAGTGATGAGTGCCAGCAAACAGCATATAACACCATTTATCATCGGTGGTGAGTCTGGAATAAAAGAAGCTGCGATAAGGGAGGCAACCATAAGGAGCAGCATTGCGGTGGGCACATAGTTGTTGATAGAGACAGAGGTTTTCTCCCTTGTCGAGACCGGGGCTTTCTCTTTTCGGAACAGGAACATCATGACAGGGATCGTAGCAATCGTTCCGAGTTCTACTGCAAAAAAGATTCCGGGCCGCCCTTTCATCCAAAAGAAGTTCATAAAATTCATGTCTGCATAGTCGCCTAAGCATCTATCTGGTGGTGAGCGTTCCATGCTGTCCGGATTCCAGGAGGCGACTCAGAAGATTCAGGCACAGGATCAGTATGCCCTGGTGCCTTTCTTCCGTTTTTATGATACAGTTCATACCTTCTTGGATAGTTCTATTCGTCGCGTCATCGAACGCTGTGAAAAGGCGGCTGATAACGGCGCCGGTGTTGAACCTTAGGATGTAGATATCTTAAAACTTCTCTATCTAATTCGCTATGTGGATGATATTCCGGCAAACGTTGATAATATCGTTATTCTTATGGCGGATGATATCCGTTCGGATAAGATTATTCTGCGAGAGAAAGCCAGGGAGTCACTGAACCGCTTGATGAGCCAAAACTATATCGGGCGCACTGGTGACACCTATAACTTCCTGACAGACGAGGAGCAGGATATCGCCCGTGAGATTAAGAATACAAATGTTGATACATCCGCGATTGTGGAACGTATTTCCCAGATGATATTTGCAGATATCTATACAACAAAGAAATACAGATACCGTAAATATGACTTTGACTTCGACAAAATGGTCGACGGTGTGACCCAATGTCAATCAGTTGAGTTATCCCTCGGATGACGCATATGCACTATAATCGGGCGAAAAAGGACGTATAGGCAGGTCCGATAAAGGCTTGCATATAAGCAAGAGGGACAAGCGGGGATCCAGGATCTTTTTTGGGCATGGCAAACAGACAGAGATATCTCTCTGCCTGTTTGCCGGGAGAACCCGTTACGATGAGCCGTGAGCCGAAAGGACGGGTCCGGCCGTGCGCGGACACCGCAGGCGGAGACCGCGCACGGGATCAGTCCGGGCCGGCGTCAGTGCCTGTACAGGAATGTCAGCGGTTTCTGGAACTGCTTGTTCCTGGG
>NZ_FNFZ01000015.1 GCF_900101015.1 Sarcina sp. DSM 11001
AAGGTCTGCCTTGTGACACGCAGTAGCTGCAGTACATCTTTTGAACGCAAAAGCATCACCTCCTTCAAGGTAATTTTATTAGAAATACAAATTATATTAAAATATTTTCATATTTTATAACATATTTAATGTATTTTTGAACCATATCAGCCTTTAGGGTTCGAAGCGGGAACTTCCGATATATTTGCTGACCGTCTTCAGGCTGAAAACTTCCCGTACTGCAAATACTGCAAAGCTCATCGCGGGATCATGCTGCGGGTGCCGCCCTGCGCGAGGAACTTTTCGCGTGCGGCGATGACCTGCTCCACATGGCTTGCGACTGTCGTGCAGCAGCCCCCGACAGCTTCCGCGCCTGCCTTCATGTAGTCCAGGGCATATTCCTCAAAGGACTTCGTGTCACCGACACCGTGCCAGGTCTTAGTGACGGGATCGTATTCTTCGCCGCTGTTGGGATAGACACCTATGGGGATCCGTTTGCCCTCTTCTGAAGCGTTCAGGCCGGCGCGGAGCTCCCTCACGAGCCCTGCGATGTAGATAGGCTTGGAGCAGTTGACGCCGATCATCCGCAGGTGCGGGTGGTCTTTGGCAAAGGCCTTCGCGCAGTCGCGGATAGGGTCGCCCTCGCAGATGTGTTTTTCATCCATGCACGAAAAACTGATCCAGTAATCCGCGCCGAGCTCCTCCGCGATCCCGGCGGCAAGCAGAGCTTCATGCAGGGAAGGCTGCGTCTCGATCAGGAGGATATCCGCTCCCGCCTCATGCAGGATCTCCATTCTACGGCGGTGAAACCCGTCCAGCACGTCATCGCTGACACCATAATGTCCGCGGTATTCCGAACCGTCCGCGAGGAAGGCTCCGTAGGGACCGATTCCTGCCAGGCACAGAGGCCAGGCGCGGCCTGCCTTTTCACCCTCTTCTTCCCACCACTGCTGCCTGGCTTCACGGAAGATTTCAACCGAACGGGCGATCAGATGCTCCGCCTCAGCCTGTGTATATCCGTTTGCCATCAGGCCCGGAATCGTCGCCTGATAACTGCAGGTGATCCCGCAGTCCGCTCCGGCTCTGAAATAGTCCAGGTGGACCTGCCTGACGAGTTCGGGCGAATCGGCCAGAGCCCTGGCGGTCCAGAGCTTTGAATTCAGGTTCGCTCCCAGCTGCTCCAGAGCTGTCGACATTGAGCCGTCGATGACCATGATGCCGTTTTTGTCAATAATCTGCTTGATGGAGTTTTCCATTTTTAGCTGTTCCCCTTTCTTTAAACTGTTCTATACCTTTTTTTAAAAAACTTATCGATAATGGTTCTATGGGTGGTTAAAACAAGCTGAAAAGCAGTTTTGGGATAGTCTGTCTGACATGCGGATACTTTTCATATTTCGAAATATCTTTTACCCGTTGATGAAACATCGTACTTTTTTGACTGTTAATTTTACTTTTTTACTTTTTTGTGTCAAATGTTCGCCCGAGAGACGGGGGACGGTTCTTTGTCTCCTTTTCTCTGTCTCTATCAGTAGTTCTTTTCAAACTGTCTGCCCTGATTGACAGGTTATCCACGGGAAATACATTGCCCTGCTTGACGGATTATCTCCGGGGAACACATTGCCCTGATTGACGGTTATCCCCGGGGAACACATTGCCTGATTCCAAGATTGAGCCCGGAAGACAGTCTTATTGTGTCCGCCGGTTTTATTTACAACCCCTTGTCAAACTGCTATGATGAAAACAAGGATACAGGGAAAGATTTCTGCGTTCGGCGTCCCCTGTGTTTACAGGCAACCAGAGAAGTGTAAATCAGGGAAATATTAAGGGAAGAAAAATCTTTTTTTATCTATGCCGTCGGGTGCAGGCGGCGGAATGGAGAGAACATGAAATTTATTGAACATACAGTCACGTCATTTACTGAAGTCCTCGCTTCTCCCGCGCCGGTACCGGGCGGCGGCGGGGCCAGCGCCCTGGCGGCGGCAATCGGCATCGCCCTGGGAGACATGGTCGGAGAGCTCACCGTCGGGAAAAAGAAATATGCCGATGTGGAGGAAGAGATCAAAACACTGATGGCGCAGGCCCAGGCCCTGCGGGAACGCTTCCTGAAGCTTGTGGACGGAGACGCAGAAGCCTTCGCCCCCCTCGCGAAAGCCTACGGGATCCCCAGGACTGACCCGGATCGTGACAGGATCATGGAAGAAGCCCTCATGACGGCCTGCGGAGTTCCCATGGAGATTATGCGGGCCTGCGGAGAAGCGATCGATCTTATTGATGTATTTGCGCAGAAAGGCTCCCGCCTTGCCGTCTCCGATGCCGGCTGCGGCGCCGTACTTTGTAAGGCAGCCATGCAGGCAGCCTCTCTGAATGTTTATATTAACACGAAGTCCATGAAAAACAGGGAGGAAGCGCAGAAACTGGAAAAAGAAGCAGATACACTGCTTGAAAAATATACTTCCGCGGCTGACGACATTTATGCGGGGGTCGTAAATTCCATTCGCAGTTGATAACCCTGCAGGCGGCAATGATTCAGAGAAATCTGTTTCTCTTTGAATTAACCGCTATTCCGTTTTGCGATGATTAAAAAAACCTACAGAAACCGGCTGGGAAAACATGATGAAATTTGCTTAAGAAACCCGTGAACTATTGATTGAGAAACCGGTGAAGAAATTAATAGAGAAGCCGGAAAAGAAAGTTGATTGAGAAGCCGGAAAAAAACGAATAAAAAAGCTGGAATGAAATCGATTAAAAATCGAATCTGGAGCAGTGTGCTTCCGGAACTGAAAGAAAGTGAGGAAAGAATGGCTGTTGTATTGAAGGGCAAAGAAGTGGCGGATGCGATGACTGTTCAGATGCGGCAGGATGTGGCGGCACTGAAGGAAAAAGGATGCACCCCGACACTCTGTATACTGCGGGTCGGCGAGCGCCCCGATGACCTGGCTTATGAACGCGGAATTATTAAGCGGGCGGGGACTGTCGATATAGAAGTGCAGAAAGTCGTACTGCCGGAGAATGTGTCGCAGGAGGAGTTCGACCGCACTCTGACCAGGCTCAATGAGGACGACGTCATTCACGGAATCCTTATGTTCCGCCCCCTTCCGAAGCATTTGGATAATGAAAAGGCAAGGTGCATGCTCAACCCTGCCAAAGATATCGACGGATGTACAGACCTGTCCCTCGCCGGTGTATTTACAAATACGAAGACCGGTTTTCCGCCCTGCACTGCGGAAGCGGCCATGGAAATCCTCCATCATTTTCAGATCCCGGTCAGCGGTAAAAAGGCAGCTGTCATCGGGCGTTCTCTGGTCATCGGCCGCCCCGTGGCCATGATGCTCATGCATGAAAATGCCACGGTCGTCAACTGTCACACACGGACGAAGGACGTGCCGGAGATCACACGCAGGGCGGACATCCTGATCGCCGCCTCCGGACAGCTTCACAGTGTAACAAAGGAATACACCAACCCTGGCCAGGTCGTGATCGATGTCGGGATCAACTGGGACGAAAAGAAGGGCGGCATTTCCGGGGATGTGGCTTTCGAGGATGTCGAGCCTTTTGTGCAGGCCATCACCCCTGTACCCGGTGGTGTCGGCAGCGTGACCACCTGCGTTCTCATCCGTCACGTAGTTGAAGCGGCGAGACGTTCCTGCGGTCTTCATTAGGTCCTTCGCTAAGCCGTGAAAAACAAAGCCATATTCTGCATCCACAACTGCGGGGTCACGCATGCCGAAAAATAACAAAGCGATATTCCATCTCCGCAAGCCCAAGGTCACGCATGCCGCGAAAAAGCAAAGCGATATTCCTGTTCCGCAAGCCCAAGGTCACGCATGCCGCGAAAAAGTAAAGCGATATTCCGTCTCCGCAAGCCCAAGGTCACCCATATCGCAAAAAACCAAAGCGATATTCCGTCTCCGTAAGCCCAAGGTCACCCATATCGCGAAAAAGCAAAGCGATATTCGTCTCCGTAAGCCCAAGGTCACCCATATCGCGAAAAAGCAAAGCGATATTTCATCTCCGCAAGCCCAAGGTCACCTATATCGCGAAAAAACAAAGCGATATTCCGCCTCCGCAAGCCCAAGGTCACCTATATTGCGAAAAAGAAAAGCGATATTTCATCTCCGCAAGCCCAAGGTCACCCATATCGCGAAAAAGTAAAGCGATATTCCGTCTTCGTAAGCCCGAGGTCACCCATATCGCGAAAAAGTAAAGCGATATTCCGTCTCCGCAAGCCCAAGGTCACGCATGCCGCGAAAAAGCAAAGCGATATTCCGTCTTCGCAAGCCCAAGGTCACCCATATCGTGAAAAAGTAAAACATTAAGGATTACATATTTGGAAGTATGACCCTTAAAAAAATCCGGCCGAAGCCGGATTTTTTTCTAATTTCCTAATATATAAGTGGACCTTTGTTCGCTTAATGTTATATGCTCCCTTCCAACCCCTTCTACTTGTATTCAAGAGCCCTGCATTCGAGAACCTTGTATTTGAGAGCCCTGCATTCGAGAACCTTGTATTCGAGAGTCCTTCATTCGAAAACCCTGCATCTGAGACCCTTTTACAGAGACACAGGAAATACTGTGCTGCGCAATCTGCACAGTTCATTAATCTGCAAATCTTTACTGACCAAAGCCACTCTGATCAAAAATCTCCCTGTCCGTTGTCCTAATTAAATCTCCCTGACTAAAGCCACTCTGATCAAAAATCTCCCTGTCCGTTGCCCTGATCAAATCTCCTTGATTAAAGCTGCCCTGATCAAAAGCCACCCTGTCCGTTGTCCTGATCGAAGCCTCCCTGATCAAAGCCGCCCCGATTAAAGCCTCCGTGCTTGAAGCCTCCTTTTCCACCGCCGTGACCTCCCATCATCTGATTGGTGATCGAGTCAGTCTCTGTGCCGTTGACAATGATCGTGCCGCCGGTCTTCTGCACGGTGCCGTCATAGTCAAAAGGACTCTGGGCGGTGAGATCGATCGTACCGCCTGTGATTATCAGGTCGCCATTGGAATCGATGGCATCTGTGTCGCCGGCGCCCATTGTGATCGTGAGTTCTCCACCGTTGATCTCTACAAGGGGAGTGCGGAATGAGGACTTCCTGCCGGCGTTGATCCCGTCATCGGAAGCATCGATCGAAGTCTTCCCGCCGTTGATCTGGATCCAGGTCCCCTCAAGACCTTCCGCGCAGGACAAAGTGATCGTGCCGTTGTCGACCTGTGCGATCGTTGTCGCGTGGATGGCATCGTCAGCTGCTGCAATGTTAAGAGTACCGCCACCGATATAGACATATCCCTTCAGGTCATCCTCATCATTCTCGGCGTGGATTCCGTCCTTATTTGACTGGATGGTGACGGTGCCGTCCGCCATCACGACAGAGTCGTTGGCTTCCAGCGCGTCAGAAGCACAGGTGATGGCAAGAGTTCCGCCGGTGATCTTCAGATCATCCTTGCTGCTGATCCCGTTGTCCGTGGAGGAGACGTTGAGTGTTCCGGCTCCGTTCAGGACCAGGTCGTCCCTGGAAAAAATGACTGCATCTGTGTTTGTCTCTCCGTCTGCCTTAAAAGTACCAGTCACAGAGAGGGCGTTTTCCGAGTCTGTTGTAGTGACGAATACCTTGTCCGCTTTTTTGACATAGATACAGGGTATGCTGTCGTTGGTGATTTTGACACCATCGAGGACAAGCTGGACCTTATCCTCTTCCCCCGCTTCGACACAGATCTGCGCATTGGAAGCGGTTCCGGAAATGACATAAACGCCGGCGTTCTTGACCGTGTAGACTTTGCTATCAGCAACGGTGATTGGACGAGCCCCGGTTGTGTCGGCCTTTTGCTCGAGATCCCTGTCAGTAAACAGTTTGGAGGTATCAAGGGCGCTGCCACTGTCTGAGGAATTGTCCGGGGAACTATCTGAGGAATTGTCCGGGGAACTGTCTGAGGAATTGTTCGGGGAACTGTCTGAGGAATTGTCCGAAGAATTGTCTGAGACTTCCGTAGACGCCGCCATGACCGATACTCCTGAATTCTCTGTGACTGCTGCAACTGTTTCCACAGCTTCCCCTGCATTTAAGGCACCTGCGGCATCCGGCTCTTCTGCATTGTCAGAAATGGCTTTGTCAGAAATAGCATTGTCGGAAATGCTTTTGACTATGACACCATTTACCACTGACTGGGAGGAAGACGTTGACCCTGCTGAAGCCAGGGCGTTGCAGCCGATCATGATCGAAAGAAGTCCTGCGCATACAGATGCGGAAAATAATCTTTTATTTATCATTTGTATATATCCCTTTCTTCTCTTTCCGATTTGATCCGGAATCTTCTATATTATTATTGTTACAACTATTGTTCCTGATTTTAGTGATGATAGTGCCTGGTGATGATGTCACTTGGCAGATTCCTGACAGTACATAGCTCATTCATGATGTTACCTGGCAGATTCCTGACGTACAGTACTGATTCATAATGACGCTGACAGATTCGGTTTCTGCCAGTTTCAGCTGCAGACAAATCTGTACAGGCTGTTTTTTTTATACCATAAATCTAGAGGGAAAAAATGAAAATGACATGAAAAAAACATGAGAAGGGAATGAAAGTGTAAAGAAATCACAGTAAAAACATATCTCCTGTGTATCGTTAGATTATGCTATAATCCGTATGGGAATTTACGATGCTTATGTCATGTCGGAAACTGATGAAAGAGAACAGTTGAAGTGTCTTCTTTATATATTTTTATATAGTAAAGATTATTATATATTAAAGATCAAAGTTCCATAAGGAGGCTGTTTTTCAAGGATGAAAAAGAACCGGTTGAGTAATGTGCTGCTTTCAGCCATGATCGCGCTAACTCTCTGCCTGCAGGCAGGACCATACCACATATATGCGTCAGAAGCAGCTGCATTCAGGCAAACTCTGGAACCTGCAGCCTTCCAGGCTTCCCCGGAAACTTCCGATGAAGAGTCTGCTGCGGACAGCATTACACTCCAGGCAGCGGAGTATGGCGTCATTCCGGAGGAGACTACAGACCCGGAAGACGATGATACGAACGGGGGGGTCAGCGCGAAGGACAGTGAGGTGCAGGAAGAGATCCTGGAGGATATTCCTGCGGATGAGGTGGAAAAGGATACTGCCAAAAAAGAAAAGGAAAACGAGAAGAAATCTTCAGAAAAAGAATCTTCAGATAAAAAATCTTCGGATAAAAAGTCTTCAGAAGAAAAGAAATCATCTGAAAAGAAATCTTCTGAAAACAAAAAGAAGTCTGAAGGCCTCCCCGCGGAGGAGGCTCCTCCGCTTGCGGGGGATGACGTTGTCACCCCCGAGGAAATCGCCGAGGCCCCGGAGATCGCAGTGGGCGGGCAGACGGATGTCTATGTCACCCTCAAGGAACCCTGCAGGCTGTTTCTCTTTGTCCCTCAGGAATCCGGCTCCTACCGTTTTTTCACAGAAGGGGAAGGGACGGATACCTATGGCGAGCTGTACGATGAAAACGGCGTGAAAGTCGCGGAAAATGATGACGTCGGGGAAGAGGATGCCAACTGTTCGATCGATTATGCCTGCCTGGCGGGAAAAAAGTATTGTCTGAGAGTCAGGCACTACAGCTACGGAGAACTCTATTTCAGTCTCCGCCTGGAAAAAAACGAGACTTCATTCCAGGCCTGTCCCGCCTGCCCGTCGTTCTGGTACCTCCAGGCCCGGGAAAGCGTGACGCTTTCGGTCAGTGCTTATTCCAATACACCGCTCACTTATCAGTGGAACAGATTCGGCGCGGACATTCCCGACAGCAATTCGGACAGCTTTACAGTGGAAGCCGATCAGGCTGGAATGGTCTCCTGCACGGTGACAGACCAGGAAGGCAATACAGAGACCTGTTTCTTTGAGATCATGGTGGACAACCATCTCAAAGCCTTTCCGGAGGGTGCCGAGAGCGATGCGGAAAAGACGATCAGCACTAAGCCCGGAAAGACCATCGCGCTTGATGTCAAGACCTCCGCAGATGATACCAGCGGTCTGTGGTATGAGTGGTATCAGGAGATCGATGATGAGAAAAACGATACGGAAAGAGAACTGATCGAGGGGGTGAACTCCCCGTCCTGTGAGATCTCCACGGATGATGGCACTGCCAGTTACGTCTGCGTTGTCTATGACCAGTACGGATCCCGTGCGGAAGCCTCCTTCAGGATCATCGTCAATCATCTGGCCGTATACCCCGAAGGCAGCCGGAAAACACAGACCGCCAGACAGATCGTCTCCGAACCCGGACAAAAACCTGTCCTTAAGGTGAATGTCTCCGCGGATGACAAAAAAGGCCTCAAATACAGGTGGTTCCAGGATGTGAACGGCAAGAGAACCAGGATCAAAGGGGCGGACAAGGCCGTATATGAAGTCCCCTATGTTCCGGGACCCTCAGCTTATATTTGCAGCGTATCGGATAAATACGGAAATACCGGTTTTGCCCGCTTTGAAGTCAGTGTCAATTCTCTGGAGGCCTGGGCAAAAGGCAGTGAAGACCATGCTCAGCAGCTGGACGTTTTCGTAGCTCCCGGGGAAAGCCCGGTGCTGGAGGTGGAAGTGTCTACGACCACCCCTGACCAGCTCTCCTATGAGTGGTACGATGAAGAAAATGAAGTGATCAAGGACGCGGTTTCCTCCGTCTATGAGTTCCCGGATGTCAACAGCTGTACCACCTGCCGGTGCCTTGTCAGTGACCCCTACGGCAACTCCGAAGAAGTATATTTTTCCATTTATCCGAATCACCTGCAGGCCCGTCCCGCAGACCTTCCCGAAGGTAAAGCCTCTAAGACCATTGTGGTCCAGGAAGGAAAGGATGTGGATCTCGATGTAGAGGTCCGGGCTGACGACACCAGCAGCCTGACCTACCTGTGGTATGATGATATTAACGAAGAAGCGGTCCCCGGATGGGACAGCGCATCTGTCCATATCGAGGGAGCTGCCGCTTCCGGATCTTACAGATGTGACGTCTGTGACCAGTATGGAAACATCTCAAGCGCCGTCTTCATGGTGGAGATCAACCATCTGAAAGCGTGGCCTGAAGGCTGTGAGGGAATGACAGAGACAGAGGTCTATGTGGAAGAAGGAGAGACAGCCATCCTCAGAGTTTTTGCCTCCGCCGATACAGAAGGAGAGATCGGTTACCGCTGGTATGACGACGAACTGGCGGATGAAAACTATGACACCCTCCAGCACACCGCAGTCTACCAGGTCGCGGATATACGCAAAAACCACACCTGGCGCTGCCATGTCTACGACAGTTATGCAAATTATATCGATATTTATTTCCATGTCTGTGTCCAGAATCATCTGCAGGTCACCCCTGACGGCGAGGAGGAAAATGTCGCCATCGTAAAGGTGCATACTGACGAGAAGGGAAAGGCAAAACTGAAAGTAGACGCGCAGGCGGATGACACGCACGATATGCAGTACAGGTGGTACTATGAAGACAGGTCTTCCGGTTCCTGGCAGGAGATCGAGGGAGAGACATCCAGATCTCTGAAGGTCGAAGTGGAAGAAGCTTCTTCCTACAGATGCGTAGTCACTGACCGGTTCGGGAACGAGGGGATCGTAAACTATACAGTATACAGACAATAAAAGAGTGAGATGGGCCGAGTGGCTACACTCACAGAATAGTTGACAGCATACATTTCATCTAAGAGGAGGTATGTTATTTATGAAAAAAAGAACGTTTACTATCCACAGGATCCTTTCAGCCGCGACTGCTATGCTCGTGGCCGGTTCCCTGATCGCCTGCGGCTCGGAAGGTGCCCAGGGGAGTGCTTCCTCCCCTTCGACTGCTGAAGAGTCGGCTGTGACGACAGAAAATGAAGCAGGTGCCGGAGCGACGCAGTCTCCGGAAGTAGGAGCGGGAGCGACAGATGAGGAAGGCGGTCTCCTGGCGGGTGGTCTGCAGAGCAATGAAGCCGCGATCGAAGGCTTCACTTCTCCCGATGTAGAAGTGGCCGCGCTGACCGAGGAGGATATCAGCGGCCAGAACCCGGTCATGAATTTTATCGGCAGGTATTATTGCGACAGATGTGTTATGACCGTGGCAACAAAGGAGAACAGTGAAAAAGGCGCCGAGATCACGGTCCAGTGGGGCGGCAGTGCCTGGGAGAGCGCGGAGTGGAGAATGAGCGGAGACCTGGATATGGAGACCCTCACGATCGAGTATGATGACTGCGTCAAGAGCGAAGCGGTCTATAAAGATGGGGGAGAACTGGAATCCGAGACTGAGATCTACAGAAACGGAAAGGGACGCATTGTCTTCCAGAGCGGCCTGGGCTCCCGGAATTTGATGTGGGAAGATGACGAAGAACACATAGCGGACGGTTTTGTATTTGAATACAACAGCTACGACGGGGAGGAGTCCGGCGGCGTGGGGATGGCCAATCCCTGGAGAGATGTGACCGAAGAGGAGGTCGCATCAGTCGTCACCCATCTTTTCCGGGTACCGGAAGGCGCGGAAAACGTCATGTGGTCCATGATGGATGCTGGAGAAGCCCAGGAGGCGGAAGGAGAGGAAGTCTCACCCCTCGTCCAGCTCTTCTTTGAGATGGACGGGACGCAGTTCACCGCCCGGGCAAAACAGGGAGGAGACCCGGAGGAGGATATTTCCGGGATGTATTACGACTGGGATGCGACAGAGGACATTGTAGTCGGCAACTGGAACGTGCCCGGAAAAATTTACTCCTTCATGGAAGAAGGTGATAACGCCCAGCTTTGCTCCTGGAGAGACGAAGATACTGCCACTTCCTACAGTCTGGCCGCCAACGGATCGGATCTGGACGGTCTCGACCTCACGGCAGTCGCAGCATTTATGTATAAATAAGACCTTTGTGTAAAACCAAGCCCTTTGTGTAACGTTAAGCTCTTTATGTAAAGATAAGATTACAGGATTATGCTTTTAGAAATCTTTCGAAAAGTGTAGTGTTTTTCAGCCGATCTGCAGTTTTTTACGCACAGACACAACCACCCCTGTCGGGGCTGGCTGTGTCTGTTTTTTGTTAAATAAGCCTGGGACCAGGAGAACTGCCGTAAAGAGAACTGCAGTTACGAGACTTACGGCCAAACAGCCGGCGGTTAAAGGAATTCATGGCCAAACAGTTCACGTATACAGAAGCTCAGGGGTTCTCCTCGTTCCATGCCTGAAGCCGGCTCCTGAAATCGGAGGGAGACATGCCGGTCTGTTTGCGGAAGAGCCGGCTGAAATACAGCGGGTTGTCGTAGCCGACGAGCTCGGCGATCTCCGTGATATTGTGGTCAGACGTCTCGAGGAGACTCTGCGCGGCGGAGATCCGGAGGGAGATCAGGTACTGGGCGGGGGCGGAACCGGTATATTCACGAAAACTTCTGGTGAACCAGCTCACGCTAAGGCCCAGATCCTGGGCGTAATCTTTGATCGAGATCGGCTCACTGTAATGAGCATGGAAATATTGAACTGCGGTGTTCATCTGTCCCGACATATGGGCAGACTGGCGCCGCGCTTTTTTATCGCTCAGACGGCTCAAAAGGATAAAGAGAAGGTGAAGCCGATAGATGCAGGCTTCCTCGTAGTGAGGCTGGCATTCCTTGAGCTCTCCAATGATCTGCTGGAAAATATGGCTGTATTCCAGGGAAGTGCCGCTGTGGATCACATGTTCTCCGTCTTTGAAACCATAGTGCCGCAGGATATTGGTGACATCTGAACCTGTGAAGTGGATCCAGAATACCTCCGTGTGATCGGCACCGTAGTAATAGTACCGCTGCTCTTCTCTGGGACGGTACAGAACCATGTTCCCGGCGGGAATGATGTGTTCTTTTCCGTTGTAATAAAAATGTCCCTTTCCCGCCGCGACATACAGGAGCTGAAAATCGATGCGGCCTCTGGGCCGGTGGGTCGGAAGCTTTGTGATCGATAACAGACGGTACGTCCCGCAGCTCCCGACGAACAGGGGGTGCCTCCGGTCTTTAAAATCAATTCTCGAATTCCGCCAGTATGCGGAGTCAACGTACATATTCTTTCCTCTTTCTTTAAATGCGTGTATCGAAATGAGTGTATCTTTTTGTGCATGTTCTGTCTATCACAGTTTATGTTCAAAGGAGGAACCATGTCGTATGATAGCAATATGCATAACTATTCTAGTGAAACACTATACCACAATATATACGGGAAAGGTATATGTTTTTGAGGGTTTGACGACAATATATCCATATTTTGAAGTTGCTTATTTCAAGATACAGCCGGAAAGAGGATCCGGATAAGGAGAAGGGATCGCCCGGCTGTGACCGCGGTTTCCGGCAAACGCTTTTTGTCCATGAAAGGCCCAAAAACATGCATTATCTGTGCGTAGGAGAGGGACACCCGGAACTGAACACCTTTTTTGTGTATATCCATCTGCGCATCTGGGAGGAAATACTTTGATCATATCTAAGCATTACGAAGATCTGTCTGTCCTTCATGAGGGAACTATGCCGGATCGTGCCTACTATGTACCTGCGGGCAGACGAATGAAATGTCTGGTGGAAAACAGAGAGGCCTCGGACCGTATACATATGCTGAACGGTTCCTGGAAATTCCGGTTTTTTGACAGTATTTATGATTTGAAAGAAGAGTTTTACTGGACGGACTTTGACGTATCCGGTTTTGAGGAGATACCGGTTCCCGGCGTCTGGCAGAATTATGGATACGGCCGGCACCAGTACACAAATATCCGCTACCCCTTTCCGGCGGACCCGCCTTATGTTCCGCAGGAAAACCCGTGCGGTGCCTATGTACATCGGTTTCTGTTTGAAAAAAAGGAGGATCTGCCCAGGACCTTTCTGGAATTTGAAGGCGTGGATTCCTGTTTCTACGTGTGGCTGAACGGACAGTACATCGGTTACAGCCAGGTGTCTCATGCACTTTCCGAGTTTGAGATCACAGACCAGCTGGTGGAAGGAGAGAATGTCCTTGCTGTCCTTGTGCTCAAATGGTGCGACGGCAGTTATCTGGAGGACCAGGACAAATTCCGGGTGAGCGGAATCTTTCGGGATGTCTATCTGCTGCGCAGGCCGGACCAGTGTATTTTTGACTACACGATCCGTTCACAGATTGTCTGGGAGAAAGGGAAAAAGGAAGTGCCCCGCGCGGAGAGCGCCATGCTCTCTATGAAGGTGGAATATCTGGAAAAGGCGGCACCTGTGACCGCGTCTCTTCTGGATGCCGAAGAAAATGAGATCTGCCGCTTCCAGTTTGAAGGTGAAACAGAGTTTACCATAGAAGACCCCCATCTGTGGAGCAGTGAGGATCCTTATCTGTATACGCTTTTTATGGAGACCCGCGGTGAAGTGATCACTGAACAGATCGGTATCCGGGAGATCACGGTGGAGGGAAATGTTGTCCTGATCAACCGCCGTCCCGTCAGGTTCCGGGGCGTGAACCGTCATGACTGGGACCCTGTGAGCGGCCCGGTGGTCAGAGTCGACCATATACGCCGGGATCTGGAGATGATGAAACGTTATAATTTCAACGCCATCAGGACCAGCCACTACCCCAACGCTCCCATGTTTTATCAGATGTGCGACAGGTACGGATTTTTTGTCATCGACGAGGCGGACAATGAGAGCCACGGCCTCTGGATGCTCTGCTACAGGGAGGATACAGATGAGGAGAGGGCGGCCCGCTGGAATGAAATGGTATCGGACAACCCCGCCTTTATCACAGCTACCCTCGACCGCACAAAAAAGCTGGTGTACCGGGACAAAAACCGCCCCTGCGTGGTGATCTGGTCCATGGGAAACGAGAGCAGCTACGGCTGCACCTTTGAGGAAGCCCTGCGCTGGACCAAAGCCTATGACCCCACGCGCCTGACCCACTATGAGGGCGCCTGGAACCCGGGAAGCGCCCGCACCTTCGATCATTCCAACATCGATCTCTACAGCCGGATGTATCCTGCCTTTGAAGATGTCATCAGCTACGCAGAGTCTGATCCGGAAAAGCCCTTTATCATGTGCGAGTACTGCCATTCCATGGGCAATGGGGCAGGAGATTACGAGGACTATTTTGGCCTGATGGAAAACTACGACTGCATCTGCGGAGGTTTTGTCTGGGAGTGGAGCGACCATGCCGTTTACAAGGGAACGGCGGCGGACGGCAGATCGATCTACTATTATGGCGGGGACCACGGAGAGTATCCCCACGACGGCAATTTCTGTGTGGACGGCCTTGTCTATCCCGACCGCACGCCCCACACAGGGCTCCTGGAATATAAAAACGTTCACCGCCCCGCCCGCGTTGTTTCCTGGGCCTGTGGATCCAGCGTTCAGGAGATCCTGAAAGGAGAGACGGACCCTGCCCGCGCCAGAGCTTTGAAGACAGATCACGCAGATCCTGTCCGCACCGGGGCCGTGCATATGCATGACCATTCCGGCAATGCCCAGACCACATGCATCCTCAACATCAAAAATGAGATGAATTTCGTTGATCTGCAGGAGTATATCACTCTGGAATACGAAGTGACCTGCGATGATGTCCGGATCGCGGGAGGTGTGGTCTCGGCGCCGCAGATCCCTTCTGTCCTTCCGGGGAAAACAGGGAGGATCTTCCTGTCCCTGCCTTCCCTCCCCGAAGAAGGAAAGATTTATATGAAGGTCTTTTATCTTCTCCGGAAGGCCGATGAATTCCGGGAGGAGGGTATGCTTCTCGGCTTTGATGAGATCCCTCTGCAGATTGATCGGGGAAACCGGATGGTCATCACCATGGAAAAAGATTCCAATGTGTGTGCGAACAAGATGAAAAAGATTCGCGTGAAGGAGGATGAGCGCCGGCTGATCCTCAAGGGAGAGAGTTTCAACTACGTCTACAGCAGACTGTACGGTATTTTTGAAAAAATGTCTTTTGAGGACAAAGAAATTCTGGATAAGCCGATGGAACTGAATATCTGGCGTGCTCCGACGGACAACGACAGGTATATCAGAATGGAGTGGGAGAGAGCTATGTACGACCGGACCCGTTCCCGCGCCTATACAACAGAATGGACCATGCTCGAAAATGCAGTACAGATCCACAGCAAAATCGGCATCCTGGCTCCCACTGTACAGCGGATCATGGATATCGATGCAGTGTGGACCGTCACCTTCAGCGGCAGGATCAGTGTGCATATGGACGTAAAGAGGAATACGGACTTTCCCGAACTGCCGCGCTTCGGGCTGAGGCTTTTCCTTCCCGAGACCATGCAGAATGCTGTCTATTACGGTCTGGGTCCCCTCGAGAGTTATATCGACAAGCACCGCGCCTCCTGGCACGGGCTCTTTGCCGCGACAGTACGCGACCTCCATGAGGACTATCTTCGTCCCCAGGAGAACGGCAGCCGCTGCGGCTGTGACTTCATGACTCTCAGGGACAACAGCTTTTCCCTCACCGCCTTCAGCCGGATCCCTTTTTCCTTTAACGTATCCGCCTATACCCAGGAGGAGCTGACCGGAAAAGCCCACAACTACGAGCTCTCCCCGTGCGGAAGCACAGTGCTCTGCCTGGATGCCCGCCAGAACGGCATAGGCTCCAACAGCTGCGGTCCACGGCTCCTGCCCGAATACCGCTTTGATGATGAAGCTTTCACCTACGACATGACCCTTCTTCCCTGCATGGGCTCTACGGAGACATGCACCTGCGAAGATTAAACAATGAAATCCCTGGCCTGCCTCATCGGCCTGACCCCCCTCCGGGCCGATAGGAGGCAATATGAGCGCCCTCATCGCTGCCTGCTCCGAATGCACATCCCTGGCAGAAAGCTGATCAATGAATTGTCTGACAAAGGATTTTTCTTTAGGGAAAGCTGATGAAACGGATGACAAGATAAAGGGATGACTTGACAAGGGGATGTATCTTTACAGAACTCTGATTGAGGAATGATTCAGTAAGGGATGTTTTTTATATAGATGCGTTTCCGGTCACATGCGGACAGGTGTGTGACCGGAAACGGCACAATTTAAGTACGACTGGCGCCGATGGCGGAAAAGATTAACCTGAATTAGCCTGAATTATTCATGGGCATATCCCGCGCGTTATGAATAATTCAGGTTTGTTTTTTGATCAGTCTTGTCACAGACGCTGCCCCTTCCGGAATTGGAGCATTGAATTAGTGCACGTTATTTCGTTGATTCAATTTTGTTAATTTTGCCCGATTTTAAATGATTTATTCTAGTATTGTTGTATAATAATACCATGTATTTATTTCAATTCTTTTTTCTTGGAAGGAGGACATATTTATGAAAAAGTATTTGAAACAGTTGATCTGCGCATTGGCTATACTCTGCCTGGTAGCCGGATTTGCACCCGCTCAGGCAGAAGCAGCAACCATCAAGGGGAGTTACAGAATCCATACCATAAAACAGAAGAAATGGTATACTTCCATATCTTCAGAAAAATATACAGACTACTACAAATTTAAAGTTCCGTCCACAGGATATATCAAACTGGAAGTGGATACCAGTAAGACCACAAGCCACCACAGAGCTCCCAGAATAACTATTGATACCAATTATGGTGATGGTGGTATAAGGACAGTGGATGTCTTCAATGGTACAAGCTGCATTGCGCTGCCCAAAGGAACCTATTATTTTTACGCAACTCACGAGAATACACGGTTCAGATATGAATTCGTAAAGCAGAGCCGTACTTCCAACTACTGCCAGGCAAAGGCTGAGTCATTGAAGGCCGGCAAAAACAAGATCGTGGTGTTTGACTATGGGTATGAATTCACCAAATGGTATAAAGTGAGCCTTACAAAGAGCAAAAAGATCAGGATCTGGGCGGCTTCAAAAGACGGATATGGTGATTATACCCCTATCGTGATTGACAAAAACGGGAAGATCCACGATGTTACTTTCCTCTATGAGAATAAGTCCCAGACAGAGGTGCTTCCCAAAGGAACCTACTACATTTTGCTTTCCCGCGATCTGCAGGCAAACAGACGCCACCACAAAAACGCAACAGGCTATTATGTGGAACGTACTGTCTCCTTCACCTGGAATGCTTATTGACATGTGTTGACCCGTCAGAAAAAGACGTCGGTCATACCTGCCTAATCTTACAGAATCCGGATAATCTGCCCATCTTTTCATCTATACAGATAGCATGCTGACGCTGTTTGGAACACAGCCTGTTCACGCCTCTGAAAAGGGGTGAAGATGAAGCGATCCGGAGATATGATCCGATGATCTAACGGGAAACAGAATGATATGATCTGATGATCTAACGGGAAACAGGATGATTTGATTGGAAGATCTTTCGTGAAACAGAATCATTCAGGGATTATCCTGTAAAACAGAAATGCGCCGGGTTTCCGGCGCATTTTTTCTGTCCCGCCAGCTTTTTATGTCAGCGGTCACGAAGAGGCTGCTGCCGGGGTTCTGCAGATCGCCGGCAGGGGAGACAGGCTGTAATTACCTGCACGTTATCTGCCCACGCCCTGTTTTTCCCTGAATACGTGAAAAACAACAGATCCTGCGGTATAATGGCAATACCGGACAATTGTTACACTCTGCTAAAGGAAAGCCATGGACTACTACAACGAATACAGGCAGAAACTCCGGACACCGGAGGAAGCGGTCAAACTGGTAAAGAGCGGGGACTGGGTGGACTACGGGACCAATGTCTGTTTCCCGACTCTGCTGGATGAAGCCCTCGCAAAGCGCAGGGACGAGCTCTTTGATGTCAAGATCCGGGGAAATCTGTGCTTTGGCCCCATCAGAACGGTGGAGTCCGATCCCGAACGGGAGCATTTCTGTTATAACAGCTGGCATTGTTCTTCCTATGAAAGAAAACTGAGCGACAGGGGGCTTTGCAATTATATTCCGATGATCTTCCGCAATCTGGTCCCCTATTACAGGCATTTCCTGACAGTGAATGTCGCTATGATGGCTGTGACTCCCATGGACCGGCACGGATTCTTTAATCTCTCCTGTGCCGCAGGGATCGCCCGCGGGATCCTGAAGGAGGCGGATATTGTGATCCTTGAGGTCAATGAACATCTGCCCAGGATTCTGGGAGGTTTTGACGAAAGCATCCACATTTCAGAAGTAGACCACGTAGTGGAGGGATCTCATCCTCCGCTGCCTGAGTTTCCGATCTCGCAGGCGTCTCAGGAGGACATTGCCATCGCTAATATCCTGGTGCCTTTTATTGAAGACGGAGCAACCCTTCAGCTGGGGATCGGCTCCATGCCCAATGTAGTGGGAGGAATTCTCGCACAGTCGGATGTAAAGGATCTGGGTATGCATACAGAGCTGTGCGGGGATGCCTATTATGAACTTTTCAAAGCGGGAAAACTAACCAATCGTTATAAGACCTTCCGGCCCGGAAAGGGCGTTACGGGAATCGTTTTCGGATCCAGAGAACTCTATGACTGGGTGGACTGTAACCCCGGTGTGGTCATTGAACCGCTGGAGTATGTGAATGCTGCCGAGACGATCGCCAGACAGTACAATATGATCTCCATAAATAACTGCATCTCTGTGGATTTGTATGGGCAGGTCAATGCGGAGAGCTCCGGCCTGCGCCACATCAGCGGGACCGGCGGACAGCTTGACTATCTCACCGGCGCTGCCATGGCACATGGAGGAAAAGCATTTATCTGCATGACCTCGACATTTACAGATGAAAAGGGAACTGTCTCTTCCCGCATTGTCCCCCATTTTAACGGGGAGATCGTCACTAACCCACGCAGCCAGAGCTACTATATTGTGACCGAATACGGGGCCGTTAACCTCACCGGACGAACTACCTGGGAACGGGCTGAGCTGCTGGTCAGCATAGCCCATCCCGACTTCCGCGACGGACTGATCCAGGAGGCGGAAAAGCAGAAAATCTGGCGCAGATCAAATAAAAGATAGCAGATTAAATAAAAGATAGCAGATCAAATAAAAGACAGGGGAAAGGAACCGGTGGAATGAACAGACCCGATTTTCGAGGAATCCGTATACTGATCGACAGTTTTCAGGCTCTGGATAAGGATTTCCAGAGGATGTTTGACCAGGCTGCGGAACAGGAAGCCGGGTTAAAGGAATGCTGTGCCCGGATCCTGCGGGAACAGGCGGTCTGCGGTCTGGCAGATATCCCGGTGGAGGAATTGCGGAATGCCCGCGCCGGGATCCGTGTGGCGGCGCTGAAGCAGGCGGGCTATCACAGCCTGCTGGACCTGTATGAGGCAGACGAATGGAGACTGCAGTCTGTCGAAGGGATTGGAGAAAAGCAGGCCGCGTCGATCAGGATGCTCATAGATACGTTTCTGGAAAAACTGTCCGCATCAGGACGGATCCGGCTGACGACAGACATCCCTGCGACGAACACCTCTGCTGCGAACGTCTCTGCGGAGAATACATCTACATCGGGCACCTTTGCTACGAATACCTCCGCTACGAACACCTCTGCGGCGAATACCTTTACGACAGATACCCCTGCGGCGAACATCCCTGCTGCGGGCATCGCTGCAATGAACACCTCTGCAACGGGCACTTCCTCTGCCCGGGCTGTTCTGGCAGCCGACAGCCGCGTGCTGATCACCCTGCTCGCCAGGAGCAGGGAAGCGGCTCTTGTCCGCCGGGACGCGGAACCTCTGCGGGAGGAGTTTCATACTCAGGTGGAAGCCGGAATACAGGCCGTGGAGATCCGTAACCGTTTCCGGTGGATCTTTTCCGGACGGCAGAAAAAGGAACGGACTCTTCTGGCGGTCGGTTCGCTGCTGGAGCTTGACCGGAGTCCTCTGTGCAGACGTGTCCGCCACCTTTTGTCGCTCTATAACAATACCGTAAAGATCAGCGAGAAAGAAGCTGTTGCGGACTTTGAAAAAAACAGTGCATCGTATTATGCCTGGCTGGAAGCCCGGGGCGGGATCTCTGCCCCGCAGAAAATGATCTACAGCAGCATCCCCGCGCAGCTTGCCGCCCGGATCGATGCGGCACCGCTGGACCTTACCGCCTTTAAAGGAAACCTGCGCGCATACCAGGCCTTCGGGACCCGCTATATCCTTACACAGAAACGCGTCCTCCTCGGTGATGAAATGGGCCTGGGCAAGACCATTCAGGCCATCGCCGCCATGTCCCACCTGACGGCAGAAAAAAGGCAGAGCCTTTCCGCTTCTAATTTGCAGACAGAGGGCACGCAGTCTCCGACAATAGAAGCAGAGAGTGTACAGACCCCGGCAACAGCAACAGGGGGTGGGCAGATTTCTGCTCAACAACCGCATTTTTTGGTTGTCTGCCCCGCTTCAGTCATGATCAACTGGTGCAGGGAGATCGTGAAATTCAGTGAAGTGAAGGCACATCTGCTCCACGGTCCCTTTCTGGAGACGTCTTTTGAGAGGTGGAATACAGACGGCGGCGCAGCAGTTACCAATTATGAGAGCATGGGGAAAATTTTCTCCCGTATAGACGGGAAGATGCGCCTTGCCCTGCTTGTGATCGATGAAGCTCATTATATAAAAAATCCCGAGGCAAAGCGGACCCGCTATATCCATTCCCTTGAGGATGAATCGGACCGTATCCTCCTGATGACGGGAACACCGCTGGAAAACAATGTGATCGAGATGTGCCAGCTGATTGGTTTTGTCCGTCCGGATATGGACTGGAAAATCAGGGAAAATGCCGCCATGCGGCATGTGCCGGCTTTCCGGGAAATGCTCGCTCCGGTTTATCTGCGAAGGCAGCGCGACCAGGTTCTGGATGAACTTCCGCCCTGTACCGAAGAGGAGGAGTGGTGTGCCATGACCCCGCAGGACCTGGAGAACTACAGCAGTTGTGCGATCGAGGGAAGCTTCAATGGTATGCGCCGGGTCTCCTTCCTGCAGGATGATCTGCGGACCTCCTCAAAAGCTGTCCGTCTGATGGAGTTGTGCGAAGAGGCAGGGGATGAAGGAAAGCGGATCGTGATCTACTCCTTTTTCAGGGAGACACTCCGTAAGACAGCGGCCCTGTTGGAGGATTGGAATAAAAAACGGGAGGATAATCCTGATACGCCCGCCGGTCAGATGGATCAGGTTTGTGAAGAAGACCAGACCGGCAGCCATCATATCTATATCGGCATGATCACAGGAAGCACTCCTGCTGCGGACAGGCAGAAGATCGTAGACCGTTTCTCCGGTTCGCCGGAGGGAAGCATTCTCCTGTGCCAGGTGCAGGCCGGAGGAACCGGCTTAAATATCCAGGCAGCGGGAGTCGTGATTTTTTGTGAGCCCCAGATCAAGCCTTCCCTGACCCGGCAGGCCATCGCGCGCGTATACCGCATGGGACAGACGCGGAATGTGCTTGTCTATCACCTGCTCTGTGAGAATACCGTAGATGAGGCCGTGAGAAAGCTGTTGGAGAGCAAGCAGGAGGAATTTGATCTTTTCGCGGACGAATCAGCGCTCGCCGACGCTGCAGACAACCTGCTGGACCGCGAGTGGATCCGGAAATTTATCGAAGAAGAACACCGCAGATATCTGCCTGCGGTTTCAGATGTACATTAAACAGACACATATTTTTCACATAAAAGAGAAAAGATACCATAGAAAAGACAACAGACAAAAGATATCAGACAAAAGAAATCAGAAAAGGATACCAGAGAGAAGACATTCATAAAAGATAGATTTTAGAGAGAAGAGAGAGAAGAAAAAGAAGGGACAAGAGAAGAAGAAAGAGGAATTAAGATGTCTGTAAATCAAACAATGATGCAGTATTTTGAATGGTATCTGCCAAACGACGGTCTGTGGTGGAAGCGTTGTGCCGCGAAGGCAAAAAATCTGAATGACATCGGGATCACAGAAGTCTGGCTCCCCCCGGCCTACAAAGCCATTTCTCAGGAGGATGTCGGATACAGCGTGTACGACTTGTATGACCTGGGTGAATTTGACCAGAAGGACACGGTGCGGACAAAATACGGAACAAAAGAAGAATATTTGGAGGCGATCCAGGCGTTTCACAGCGAAGGGATCCGGGTGTTTGCCGATATCGTCCTCAATCACAGAATGGGCGCCGACGAGGCCGAGGATGTGACTGCCGTGACGGATTCTGCCGAAAACCGCACCCAGCAGGTCGGCGGTGAGCGCCTCGTCAGAGTGTGGTCAAAATTTACATTTCCCGGCAGGCATGGGAAATACAGTAATTTCATATGGGACCACAGGCATTTTTCCGGGACAGATTACGACGAGAACAACCGGGACCAGGGCCTGATCTATCGCTTTACGGGAAACAACTGGGCAAAAGACACAGATCCTGAAAAAGGAAATTTTGACTACCTGATGGGAATGAATGTCCAGATGAGCAACCCGGAGGTTGCCGAAGAAATCCGCAAGTGGCTGCTCTGGTATATCCGGGAGACAGGCATTGACGGCCTGCGTCTGGACGCGGTCAAACACATCAGCTTCAGCTTTTATAAAGACCTGCTCCAGAATGTCCGCAGGGAACTGGGCACCGGTCTGCCGGCTGTGGGCGAATACTGGAATGCGGACCTCGGGCGTCTTTTGTACTATCTGGACCAGGTGAACGGGGAGATGTCCCTTTTTGACGTCGCCCTTCATTACCAGTTCTTTAACGCGTCCCAGGCCGGCGGCGAATATGATCTTCGACACATTTTTGAAAACACCCTGATCGAACAGCGGCCGGATCACGCGGTGACCTTTGTGGACAACCATGACACTCAGTACGGACAGAGCCTGCAGTCCTTCGTCTCAGATGCATTCAAGCCCCTGGCCTATGCCATGATCCTCCTCCGGGAGGGCGGCACTCCCTGCGTTTTTTATTCGGACTACTACGGGAATCCTGTGCAGGACCGCCCCATGGTCCCCAACCTCGGCAAGATGATCAAGATCCGCCGCGGTTATGCCTACGGTGAACAGGAGGATTATTTTGACGATCCCCATATCATCGGATGGGTCCGCAGAGGCACAGCGGACCACCCCGAATCCGGTCTCGCGGTCGTGCTCAGCAACACCGTGGAAGGTGAAAAACGTATGAAAGTAGGAAAAGAACATGCGGGCGCTGCATTTCGCGACGCTATGGGCTGCTTTCCGGATCCGGTCATCATTGATGAAGAAGGATACGGCGTTTTCGGAACAAGAGGCATGGATGTCTCCGTCTGGGTCCGCGAAGCCGGCTTCGAATACCTCGTCGTGACTGAGTAAAGACCAGAACTGAGCAGAAAACAGAAACCGGAGGGTTTCCATATGAACATGAATAAGATCAGCAAGCGGCTTTCATGGCTCCTGAGGCACTGTCAGGAACCCTTATATATTGATCCGCAGGGCGGATGGGCCCCGGTGGAAACCGTTCTTCAGGCCCTGAGCAAAAAAAACCGGACCGTGGACCGCCAGATGCTGGAGACCATTGTCGCCACCGATGAGAAGGGACGCTATTCTTTTGACGCATCGGGAGAAAGGATCCGCGCAAACCAGGGACATTCGATCCCCGGCGTCATCATAGAGATGGAAAAACCGGTTCCGCCCGAATATCTTTACCATGGGACAGCGGGGGACTTTTTGCCCTCCATCATGGAAAAAGGTCTGCTGCCCATGAGCCGGCAGTACGTGCATATTTCTCCTGATTATGAGACAGCCGTCCGCGTGGGCACCCGCCACGGCAGAAACCATGGCGGAACAGCTATCCTCGAATTTGCCGCCGGCGATTTTGTCCGTGACGGACACGACCTGTGGATCTCCGCCAACGGAGTCTGGCAGGCAAAAATAGTTCCCCCTCAATATCTGCAGGTGCGGGTCGAATTTTGCGAAAAACAGATCCCTGCGGAAACGGAAATGCGTTTAACGGAGGCTTTGACTTCTGAATCAGCTTCCGTTGATTCTGTATCTGCTGATCCTGTATCTGCTGACCCTGTATCCGTTGATCCTGTATCTCCCGATTCTGTATCTCCCGATTCTGTAACCATTGATTCTGTTTCAACCGGCCCGACATCCATACCGGATTCCGGCGGCAGGAGAAAAACGGACCACTATGCGATCCCCTGCAAATACTGTATGCCTGTCCTGAGGGACAAACCGCTGAAAGGGATAATTCTGGGTATACACGGTTTTTCCGGCAGTAAAGAAAGCACCGGACTGCATGTCCTTGCAAAGAAGGTTGTGCCGGAAGGATACGGGATCGTCTGTTTTGACCTGCCCGCCCATTGGAAAAGCCCTGCGGCGCCCGAAATGCTGACGGTGGAGAACGCCATGAGAGATATCCTTTTCATGGCTGAAGAATGCCGGCGCGAATTTCCGGATCTCCCGAAATACATTTTTGCCACCAGCTTCGGAGCATACCTGACCCTCCTGTGCTGCAAGGAGAGCAGCCGCCTTATTGCAGGTGGGGATAAAGGGGATAAAAGCCTGACTGCTGCAGGCGGAGATCAAGGGGATAAAAGCCTGACCACTGCATGCGGAGATCAAGGGGGTAAAAGCCTGATGACTGCAGGCGGGCAAAAAGATCTGAATCCTGCAGGCGGAGAACTTGCGGACTATCACATTATCCTCCGCGCCCCTGCTGTAACCATGCCGGAAGTTTTCCTGAACCTCCTGAACATGACAGCGGAGGAATTCCGCACCAAAGCTCCCCTCGACTGCACCAATGATCCTGCCAGACCGCTTCCTGTCTACTACAGCTTCTACGAGAGCCTTATACAGCACAGCGTCTTTGATGCCGGAAAAGAGACCTACCCGCCCATGCTGGTCATGCACGGCGATGCGGACGAGGTCGTCCCCCCGAAGGATGTCCGCAGATTCTGCGATCAGTTCCCGCAGATGGATCTTCACGTGATCCCGGGCTGCGACCACGGCTTTACTGCTCCCGGAGCCCACGAGGAGATGTGCCGCCTGGCAATGGATTTCCTGCAGGAAAATAGATGAATGCAATATCTGCTTAACTGTTTCAGAACGATTTCAGCTTAACAATTTGGGCATGTAGGATGATTACTGATGAGAGAACGAGAACTTTTGCTGAAGCCGGCAGTTATGGCCCTCAATGATCTGAATCTCTATTACATTACCGCAGCCTGTGAAGCCGCACAGAACGTCCAGTCCGGTCAGGATGAAACATCATTAAACCGGAAGGAATCGACAGCCCGTGAAGCCGCACAGAACGTTCAGTCCGGGCTGAAAACAGCAGGGAACGGAGCGCCGGAAATCACTTTGACTGGGAATACTGTGATTGGAAAAGGCAGGCCCATTGTGCTCGTCCACGGGAACGGAGAGGATCATCACCTGTTTGATACGGAGATCCGTCAGCTGGCGGAAGCCGGTTTCACTGTGTATGCACCGGATTCGAGAGGCCATGGGAAATCGACACTTGTTTCGGATGAACCGGTCACTGAATACCACTATGCCGACATGGCGGAGGATATTTATCAGTTCATAAAAGCGCTCGGGCTCAAAAAGCTGGCCCTGTACGGGCACAGTGATGGAGGTATTATCGCTCTGCTTCTGGAGATCAGTCATCCGGGGACCCTTGGGATCATGGCGGCCAGCGGGACAAATCTGTCTCCTCAGGGGCTGATTCCGTCTTTTATTGAGGAATATTCAGAGATCAATAAAAAAGAAGAGGATCCCCTGATCACCCTGATGCTGACGGAGCCCCATATCGATCCGGAATCTCTCAAAAAGATAAGGATACCCGTGCTGGTCACGGCTGGCGATAACGACCTGATCCTGCGCTCCGAAACGGAAAAGATCGCAGCTGCCCTTCCGGACTCAGAGATGGTGATTGTGGAGGACGCAGACCACGGCAGTTATATCATGGACAGTGAGATCATGGGGAAGCTGCTGCTTGATTTTCTGCAGAGAAGGTGGTGCTAGTGGCTGGTATACCGTCCGGACAAAATAAAAGGCTGGAAAAAAATTAAAATAAAAAAGGTAGACACAATAAATGAAAAAAGGTGATTTGCTGGAAGGAATCGTGACCCGGGTCGACTATCCGGGAAAAGGGATCGTAGAGACACAGGAGGGAATCTGTGTCATAAAAAATGTCCTGCCCGGGCAGCGTGTCAGCCTGCGCGTGACGAAAAAAAGGAGGGGGAAGGCTGAAGGGACCCTGCAGGAGGTGCTGGAAAAATCTCCCGTAGAACGCACAGCTCCCTGTCCTCATTTTGGCGCCTGCGGCGGCTGCGTTTATCTGAATCTCCCTGAGAAGGAGGAATCCGCGCTGAAATGTTCCCAGGTTCATTCTCTCCTGGAGGATTCTATGCAGAAAGCTGCTCAGCTTTCCGGGATCGGAGCGGAAGAGTACAACGATATCCTGGCGCCGGACAACTGGTTCGAAGGAATCCTCACCAGTCCCAAAACCTTTGAATACCGCAATAAGATGGAGTTTACTTTTGGCGATGCCTGGAAGGACGGCCCCCTTGCCCTCGGCATGCACAAAAGGGGAAGCTTTTATGACATTGTCACGGTAGAGGGATGCAGACTGACCGATCCGGACTTCTCCCTCATACTGCGGACTGTCCTGGAGTATTTTCAGGAAACACCTCTCGATGCGCTTCTTGTGCGGCAGGAGACAGAAAGCTCCCGGGACGCAGGCGTGCAGCAGAAGACAGAAAGCTGCATGGACGCAGACGTACAGCAGGAGATAGAAAGCTCCCCGGACGCAGGCGTGCGGCAGGAGACAGAAAACTCCATGGACGCAGACGAGCCGCGGCTGCAGACAGTTCCTTTTTACCACAGATTGCGCCACACCGGTTATCTGCGGCACCTCCTGGTGCGCCGCGCAGCCTTTACCGGAGAGATTTTGATCGATCTTGTCACGACGACACAGATGAAGCTCGATCTGTCCGGACTCGTGGAAAAACTTGTCTCGCTGCAGGGGCAGACAGGGACTGACCAGCTGTCTCCTGCTTCACCAGCAGAATCCGATGCAGTGACAGAAAAGCGGAGTTCAACCGGGACCATATCTCAATCTGCCGCAGAAGGCGGAACGGATACAGCGGCAGAGCACCGGAGTCTCGCTCAGGACTCACCGCATCTTAACGGAAAAATCGTCGGCATCCTTCATACATCCAACGATTCACTCGCGGATGTGGTCGCAGATCAGGGAACAGAGATCCTGTTCGGCACTGATCACTTTACAGAGGAGCTTCTGGGCCTTCGGTTTAAGGTGACCCCTTTTTCTTTTTTCCAGACAAACAGCTATGGAGCAGAAGTCCTTTATGAGACGGCGAGAAAGTTTATCACCGAAAAGAATGACCGCTGTGGAATTGTCTATGACCTTTATTGCGGGACAGGCACCATCGCTCAGCTGATGGCCCCCTTTGCGGACAAAGTGATCGGTGTTGAGATCGTAGAGGAGGCTGTTGAAGCTGCCCGCGAAAACGCAAAAAGGAACGGACTTTCCAACTGTGAATTCATCGCGGGCGATGTCCTGAAAGTCCTGGACGGAATCGATGAGAAACCGGACACCATCATTCTCGATCCCCCCCGGGACGGTATTCACCCCAAAGCCCTTCCACGGATTATTGCCTATGACGTGGAAAATATCCTGTACATCTCCTGCAAGCCGACAAGCCTCGCCCGCGACCTCCCTGCTTTTATCGCCGCCGGCTACCGTCCCGTGCGCGGCATGTGCGTCAATCAGTTTCCCTGGACTTCATCGGTCGAGACCGTGTGCCTCTTGAACAACCGAAAACCTGATACGAAAGTCAGGATTGATGTAGATCTGGAAGACTACTACCGTATCAAGGATTCTAAGAAGAATCAGAACTGAAAATAAAACACCGAACTAAGAGCGAAAGCTGCTGATGTGTAAAAGCATTGGCAGCTTTTTATCGCCGAAGGGAGGTTGCGCCTATGATCTGGATCCGGTGATCTTGGAAATGATACTGACAACCAACGACAATCTGAGAAACGGAGGAAATCATAATGGCAAAGAAGAGAAGTGTTAAGGTTTACGGACAGAGCGGCTATAAGTATCGGGAGACGCCGACGATTATGCTTAAGGGGCTGTGGCTTAAAGAAGCCAGTTTTGATATTGGGGATTACATTTCCGTCACCTGCGAAGATGGTAAGATCGTCATCATCCAGGACGCCGAGAGGGCTGCTGTGAAGGCCGCAGAGGCTGGGCGGATTTCGAGAAAGGAGATGAGATAGAATTTCGATGGAAGGCCGTTTTTTGTTGAATCAGTAGAATGTATGTTGATTTTTGAATTGGCACGCTAATAATGAGATTTATTATCGAAAGAAAGCGTAATAAAAGCAGAGAATCAAAAGTAATCCTTGAAAAATCTCAAAAAATGAGATAAATTCTTGCGTTATTTTCGCGGAGGAGTATACTATTAATTGGGGACAGTACGATTTCATGATTTGAGACAGAAAGGAGCGAGTGTCATGACTAAGTTTATTAATAATGTAAATAAATATTTGTCAGAGATGAAGATCAAGCAGACATACCTTAGCATGATTACTGGGATTGATAAGAATAAAATATCGCGCATATTAACCGGTGCTCAGGAGGAAAGCGGCACAGATATGGAAAAAATCGCTCGTGGTTTAGGAAAAACCGTTGAGTTTTTTTTGGCGGACACAGTCTATATCCCGCAAATGGGAACTGCATCAGCCAATAAAATTGCGTTCTATGCCGGAGAACCATCTGAAAAGCAGGAACAAATTGCTGATCAGCTAATGGAACTGATGGAGAATATTGATGAAGTGTTGAGCGCAAAAAGCCGGTTTGAGCACATAGCAAGAGGATAAGGTATGAATGTTGAACGTTTGCGAAAGATAATTTCATACAGTGAATCGGATCGTGAAGAAATTGATTCCAAGGTGAAGCGGTTCTGCTCTTTTGCCGGAATCGAATATGATAGTGACCTGCTTAACATCTTGCAGATTGTCAGATCTTCATTTCAGAAAAAAGGATACCTCGTTTTTGAAATACCTTTTGCTGATAATGAAATAGGAGCTTTGTGTTATAGAGGAGATGGGCTGGGGTATGTTGTACTTAATACATCATTGCCCAAAGTGAACGTTAACTTCGCTATAGCACATGAGATTTATCATGTTTTTTTTGGGTCTGAGGAGTTTGTCTCAAAAGTCGAATTTGTTGATGACCACTACTACGAGCACGAGGGAGAATATGCTGCAAATCTCTTTGCCGGAATGCTCCTGATGCCTGAAGTTAGTTTCAGAAGAATGTATTCGAAGTTCAAAGACGAATCAGAGGAGGATGAAATCGGTGCAATCGTTAGATTAATGTCTTACTATCAGGTACCGTATATGGCGGTATTGATAAGATGCCTGGAATTGGGCCTGATTGAGGGAAATGCTAAGCTGGATGTAATGTTTAGCATTGATAGAGCTCAAGTAAAGAAGCAATTGACAGAATTGTGGTTGGATGAAAGTATTATGGAACCCTCTTTGCGTGATGATTACATTCATATTGAAGCTCTTGTTGGCAGGTTTGGAAGAGAATTCATTGAAGATAAATATATTAATGAGAGAACAGTCAGTAAAGCGCTTAAAAACATGCGAGAAATATACGCAAAGATTAAGGGGGAGTAGATATGGCATCAACATATGCGGAAACCCCTTACAACTATAGTGAAATAGAAAAATCTGTTGTTACGGATATAGATGAGATCAAAAGGATGTTCTTCAAAGCTGAAAAGGTGCTTTTTTATGATGCATGTTCGTTTCAAAGGCATTCGAACTTAAAGGAAAAAGAGAAGAGTATACTAATCCAGTATTTTGAGAACCGGGGAATAGCAATCTTTTTGACAAGATGTATATTGATGGAACTGTCCGGAGACAACCACGTCTTGGATCGGCGGTTTATTGAATATATAAATAAACTGAAAAACTCCGGAGTGAGTGTAGTTATTTTCGACGAGGAATATACATACAGCATCCTTTCGGATTGCTTCTCTACGATTGAAAGAATAAATGAGTATCTAATGTGGGCCGTACGAATGGTGAAAAGCCCTACAAGCACTATTACGGATACTTTAAAAATGAATGATAAACTTAATTCTGAGGTAGTCGAGGGGAAAAATCTCAAAGCATCTGATTTATATCAAAGATTCTTTTCTGCGGTGAGAAGCAATAAAGAGCATGAAGATAATCTCGGAGAAGAACTGATTTCAATATGTGCGCACATCTTATCCTATTTGCCGGGAGTACCGGATGGAAAGCTGTGTGTGCTCACTGATGATAAGGGTGCAGCCAGTAAAATAGATTCTTTAATGAGAAGAACTAATCAAGAATATCGAGGCTCAAGAATTATCCTATTCAGCACTCCGAAGCTCATACAGCATATGTACCAGGAAGGTGTAGGGTTATCAGAAGATGAAATTGTAAATGTTCTTTCCCAAGGCATATCTGAAAATATCGTGATAATGGGGATTACAGACTATGATTTTAGGGTAAATGATAAAATTCCGCTTTCATGTAGAGAGCTCGCTCAAAAAATCATTGAACCGAATGGAATCAAGATTGTTTTTTAAAATATCAGATAGGAGGGACTTCATCAAAGAGATAGAATTGTATCCTGAACGACAGGACGACGGACGCATCTTAAAGCAGCTAAGCTTAGGATTTCCGGTGTTTTATGAAGGTTCTGAGGGTGATACAATTCGGCTGCTCAAACAAAACACAGTCGAGACCGTGGTGCTATTGTCGTGTATGCGTTTTTACAACCGGAAACAGCAGAAAAACTGATGGAAGAAGGAGGTCTGAGCCATGAAGGGAATACTGAAAAAAATGATGATTGCAGCGGCAATGCTGTTTCTGGGGGCAGGTTTAGTGTCGTGCAGTCCGGATGCCGGTGAAAATACCAAAGATGCCAGGTTGGTGATCCTGCATACCAATGATGTGCACGGCTTTATGGAAGCTTCGGACAGCTGCCTGGGAATGGAGGCTGTAGCGCAGCTCAAAAAAGATTACGAACAGCAGGGCTGTGATGTTTTGCTTTTGGATGCCGGGGACATGCTGCAGGGAAATGCTTTCGCGGGTTTTTCCCAGGGTGCGTCAGTCGTGTCGGTCATGAATGCTGTCGGATATGATGCCGCAGCCCTGGGTAATCATGATTTTGACTACGGCTCAGATTTGCTCGAGCAGCGCATGTCAGAGATGGATTTTCCGGCACTGGCAGCAAATATTACAGTGGATGCCACGGGGGAATCCTTTGCCGAAGGAAATGCAGTATTCACACTTTCAGACGGCTCGAAGGTCGGTGTGTTCGGGCTGGATACCCCCTCTACCTCAACCATTTCCACGCCAAAAAATACAGCCGGCCTGTCCTTCGCATCGGGGGAGGAACTGTACGCTCTGGCGCAGGCGCAGATTGATGAGTTGAAAGGCCAGGGCTGTTCCACAATCGTGTGTCTGGGACATCTTGGAGAAGGAAATGCCATTAAAGAAATCGATGCAGAGGAAGTTGTGGAGAATACCAAAGGTCTCAGCGTCATGATCGACGGACACGACCATCAGGTGGAGAACCAGACCGTCAAGGATTTGGAGGGGAATGACGTCCTGATTGCCGAAACAGGTTATTATCTGAAGAACATAGGGGTTTTGACCTGTGAAGATGGCAGATTCACAGAAAGCCTGGTGGAAGTGGGAACCTATACCGGGAGCGACCCGAAAGTGGCGGAGATGGTCGCAGGGATCTCTGAGGAAATTAGGGGTACTTTGGGAGAAAAAGTCGCCGATACCGACTGGGACCTGGATGGGAATGACAATGACCAGGAGACCAACCTGGCTGACTTTGTCACCGATGCTATTTACTGGCAGGTAGATCAGGCTTCTGCTGCGCCGGATGCTGTAGTCCTGAATGCCGGCGCAGTCCGGAAATCCATCAAAGCCGGCGAGATCCAGCGGCTGGATATTTACAATGTATTTCCGTTTAACAACCAGCTCTGCACCATTGAAGTGACCGGCGCAGAACTTCTGGAGACACTGGAGGCTGCAACACAATCATCTCCGGAGCCTGCAACCGCATTTCCGCAGGTCTCACAGATCAAGTATACACTGGATACGACAGTACCCTATAAGAGAGGGGAACGTTACCCCGGCACCACGTATTACGCGCCGGCTGCACCGGGCTCCAGGGTCACCATCACCGAAGTGGGCGGGAAAGCGTTTGATCCGGAAGCCACATATACCATTGCAACCATTGATTTCGTTGCCAGCGGAGGCGATACCTATTATCGCTTTGCGCAGGCAGGCGCCGCAACAAAGATTTATGTCGGATATCTTGATTCTGAGGCGCTGATCAATTATATGAAAACAGAACTGGGCGGAACGATTCCGGAGAATTACGCCGAGCCGCAGGGACGCATTACCGTTATCGGGAATTGACAGATCATAAAAAGGACGGAGGAGGTATGCCATTTAACCTCTTTTTACGGTCTTTTTATCATCCTTCAGCCCGGGGATTTTCTTATTGACATTTGAAGCACGTTTTGCGATAATTCCTCGCATAAAGCAGATCAATAAAGCAGAGTAATAAGCAGAATAATCGTATACGTAAATATGTAAAACGGCAAAGGCGCTGATTTTTGAGAGATGATCTCCCGGAGATTGCACCTTTGCCGTTTTTTTTGTGGTGAATATGTGCTCCCAATATTGTTTACTGTGGCTCTGGAGACTGAGCAGAACAGGATTGCAAAACGATGGAAGAAATGGTGGAAGAAATGATAAACAGGGAATCGGACGACGACAGGATTCTGGAAAAATGCCACAGAGAAAATCCTAAAAAACGGAATCCGGAAAGGCAGAGACCGGAAAATAAACAGGCAGACGCACAGAATCAGCCGACAGAGGGACACCATAGATATGAACAGAACCCTACAGGCAGACAAGTTCCGGAAAGCCGGCAGGCAGATATAAAGCAGCAGCTGGCAGATAGTCTGCGGACAGTCTTTGCCGTGGCGGTCTGTAAGGCATCGAGGGCGGTCCTGCATCGGATCGGCCGGGGAGGAACTTCTTTTCCCGGAAAGGCGGCGATGGTCCTGAAAAAGGATCTGCTTACAGTGGTGTCTCAGGATGTAGCCAGCATCGTGGTGACGGGCACTAATGGAAAGACAACTACTGCGGCCATGTTGGAGAGCGTTTTGAGATGCGCGGGGCTGGAGACGGTCTCAAACCGGTCCGGCGCAAACCTTCTCTCCGGCGTGACTGCGGAGCTTGCGGTCTGCACCGACTGGCGGGGCCGCGCAGTAAAGCACTATGCGGTAATTGAATGTGACGAAGGGGCGCTGCATCAGGTAGTTCCTCTGCTGCGCCCCAAAGTGATCATCGTCACCAACCTCTTCCGCGACCAGCTGGACCGGTACGGCGAAGTCATGCACACTCTGGAGGCTGTCCGCAGAGGCATCGAGCAGGTGCCTGAAGCTGTTCTTTGCCTGAATGCAGATGATTCCCTGACGGCTTCCCTGGCTCTTGACCTGCCCAATCCTGTCGCATGGTTCGGGATCGGAATCGGAGTTGAGGCAGGAGATACTGAGCAGAATTCCGGGCAGGATTTTGGAAATGAGGAGTCTTCTGTCAGTGACGCCCGCTATTGTATCCGCTGCGGGACAGAATATGTGTATTCATTTCGCACCTTTGCCCATCTGGGCGGCTTTCGATGTCCGGCCTGCGGATATGCCCGGCCGGATCCCGATGTTGAAATAACTTCCATCGACAGCATGGATTATACCGGCACCCGGGTCCATATGCGCTTTGAAAAAAGAAGCGTCGGTATGGTGCCTGTGAATATCGCCGCGCCGGCACTTTACAACATCTATAACGCCGCAGCGGCAGCCTGCTCGGCACAGGCTGCCGGGATTTCCCTGCAGGCGGTCCTGAAAGCCCTTGCCTCGACCTCCGGGGCTTTCGGCCGCATGGAAACTTTTGAACCGGGCGGCGCCGCAGCCCAGATGATCCTGGTCAAAAACCCGGCGGGCTGCAATCAGGCGCTGGACTATCTTTGTAGCCTCAAAAAACCATATGCGCTCATCTTGTGCCTGAATGACAGGGATGCGGACGGACATGACATCTCATGGATCTGGGATGTTGACTATGAAAAACTCTGTCAGCACCCCTTTCTCCAGGGAATTTATGTGTGGGGAATAAGAGCGGAGGATCTGCAGCTGCGCCTGAAATACGCGGGTATCCCGGAGTCCAGGATCAGACATATCCGGAAGAAGGAAACACTGCTGATGATCATTCGCGGAAGTAAGGTACCGGTCTTTATCCTGCCCAATTACACTGCCATGCTCCCCCTGCGGGAACTGCTGCAGAAGGAGACGGGAAAGGCGGAATTCTGGAAAGGGAATGAATGATCAGAAAAGAGGCATTTGCAATGTTGTCCCGGAGAAGCGATTTCAGGGAATAGTTCTCTATCAAGGTGTACTTTTTACAATTTTACCAGAACTCTACTAATAATTTTTTATAGGAGTTGACCATAGGAATTCACCATAGAAATTCACCATAGGAGTTCAACAATGGAACTGAAAATCTGCCATCTTTATCCCGATGTCCTGAATCTTTACGGGGACCGCGGAAATATATTGTGTCTGAAAAAACGTCTGGAGTGGCGCGGCATCAACTGCAGCGTGGACTCTGTCGGTATCGGCGAAAAAAACGCTTTGACTTCCTTCGATCTGTTTTTTATAGGAGGCGGACAGGACTTTGATCAGGAGATCCTCCTGGAGGATCTGCGCCTGCGCAAAGGCAGACAGATCCGCTCCGCCCTGGAGGATGGAAAAACCTTTTTATGCATCTGCGGCGGCTATCAGATGATGGGCCATTACTATAAGACGCAGGAAGGGCATGTCTGTAAATTCCTGGGCGCCATCGATTTTTATACAGTCGGAGGAAAGAAGAGAATGATCGGAAACTATGCCTACAGGCTCAGAGATGATTCGGGAGCGGACACGATCGTCGGCTTTGAAAACCACAGCGGACGAACGTACCTGGGAAATAACGTTCGCCCGCTGGGCACAGTGCTGAAGGGCTTCGGAAACAATGGAGAGGACAAAACGGAAGGAGCGAGGTACAAAAACGCATTCTGTACCTACAGCCACGGGCCTGTCCTGCCCAAAAATCCTGTATTTGCAGATCTTATTCTGAAAACAGCCCTGACGAGAAAATACGGAAGCTGCAGCCTGGAGCCCCTGCAGGACGACTTCGAGAGCCAGGCCCATGATGCTGCCCTGCGGCAGGTGCTGCATCCTTCATGGTTTCCCTGGAGAAAATGATGCAGAAGATGAAACCGGATCAAAGGAGACAGAGAAATGTCCCCTTGTCTCCTCCGACGGCTCGCCGGCCGTCAATCAGGATGTTGTGTTGCGGCGCCGACAAACCCGAGGAACAGGGGGTGCGGTCTGTTGGGCCGGCTCTTGAATTCGGGATGGTATTGGACCCCTACAAAGAAGTCCTGATCAGAGAGTTCTACTGTCTCTACGAGTCTGTCGTCAGGTGAAAATCCGCTCAAGGTCAGTCCGCAGTCAGTCAGTATGCCGCGATAATCGTTATTGAATTCGTATCTGTGGCGGTGCCGCTCGGAAATTTCCAGCTTTCCGTAGCAGCGTTCCATGACTGTGCCCGGAGAGATGATACAGGGATAAGCACCAAGGCGGAGGGTGCCGCCCTTGTCAATGTCTTCGCTCTGTCCCGGCATAAAATCGATCACCTTGTGTCTGCATTGTTCATCGAATTCACCGGAATTTGCGTCAGCGATCCCGGCCGCGTGGCGCGCAAACTCAATGACTGCGACCTGCATACCCAGGCAGATGCCGAGATAGGGGACATGGTTTTCTCTTGCGTATTTTGCGGCCAGGATCATTCCCTCGATCCCTCTGCTGCCAAAACCGCCGGGTACAAGGATTCCATTCAGACCGGAAAGAGTCTCAGCCGCATTTTTTTCAGAGATTTCTTCCGAATCGATCCACCGGATCCTGACCTGGACCTTGTGGCAGAAGCCTGCGTGATGGAGAGCTTCCACGACCGAGAGGTAGGCGTCGTGCAGACCGGTGTATTTACCGATCAGGCCGATCTCGACATGGCGGGAACCGGCCAGACTGATCCGGTCCACCATTTCCTTCCATTCCGTGAGGTCCGGTTCCGGAACGGAAAGCCCCAGTTCTCGGCAGACGACCCCGGAGAACCCCGATCTCTCCAGCATCAGCGGAGCCTCATACAGATTGGGCAGGGTGATGTTTTCGATGACGCAGTCGGGTTTGACATTACAGAAGAGAGCTATTTTTCGGAAGATGGATTCCTCCAGAGGCTCATTGCAGCGAAGTACGATGATGTCGGGATTGATCCCCATGCCCTGCAGTTCTTTGACAGAGTGCTGCGTGGGCTTGGATTTGTGCTCTTCCGATCCGTGGAGATAGGGCACCAGCGTGACGTGGATAAACAGGCTGTTTTCCCGGCCTGCCTCCAGAGAGATCTGGCGGACTGCTTCAATGAAGGGCTGGGACTCAATGTCGCCGATGGTTCCCCCGATCTCTGTGATGACCACATCCGCGCCGGTCTTTTTTCCGACTCTGTAGACAAAGTCCTTGATCTCATCTGTGATATGAGGGATCACCTGCACGGTGGAGCCCAGATATTCCCCCCGGCGCTCTTTGTTCAGCACATTCCAGTAAACTTTTCCAGTTGTCAGATTTGAGTATCTGTTCAGGTCCTCGTCGATGAAGCGCTCGTAATGGCCCAGATCCAGGTCTGTCTCCGCCCCGTCCTCCGTGACATATACTTCTCCGTGCTGATAGGGGCTCATGGTCCCCGGGTCCACGTTGATATAGGGATCGAGCTTCTGGGCTGCTACCTTCAGCCCGCGGGCCTTCAAAAGCCGCCCCAGAGAAGCAGCGGTGATTCCCTTTCCCAGTCCGGAGACCACGCCTCCGGTCACAAAAATATACTTTGGCATAGATCTTTTCTCCTCATTCCCGCTCGGCTTATATCCGATATAAAAACTCTTGTACGATATGAAAACTGCTCCATGACATGGAACATGCTGTATGATACAAAAATTGTCGTCTGAAATGAAAAAGGCAAGGGCGTCTTCTGGTTTGATACAAAAGACGCCTTTGCCTTTACGCGGGGTATTCTACACCGCCTTATTCCCCTGTGTCAAGCGGAAAACATTGGGCTGCACGGCTGATTGCCCTCCCTGAGAACTTATTCCCTGTGTCAAGCGAAAAACATTCTACCTGTCTCTGGAATTTTACATCTGGAATTTACCGTCTGTAATTTATGCTCTGTAATTTATCATCTGGAATTTACTATGGATTTTCCTGTCGCTATTGACATTTACGGCGCAGTTTGCGATAATCCACTTCATAAAGCGAATAATCGTATACATGAATACAGAAACGGCAAAGGCGCCGCATTTTCGGAGATGATCTCCCCGGAAAGCGCCTTTGCCGTTTTTTACGTAGTGACCCCGGTTATGAGGAGGTAAACATGTGCTCTATACTTGCTTACTGCGGACCCGGTGCTGATCCGGATATGATCGCAGGGATGATGGAAAAAACAATCAGCAGAGGACCGGATGATACCAGGATCCTGAATACCGGCAGCGGGTATCTCGGATTTAACCGTCTTTCCATCATGGGACTGTCACCGGAGGGTATGCAGCCCTTCACGCTGAGGGGCTCAGCAGTGGTTTGTAATGGTGAGCTGTATGGATTCAGGAGGATGCGGGAGATCCTGAAAAAGCACGGATATTCTTTTAAAAGTGATTCGGACTGTGAGATCATCCTGCCCATGTATGAGGAGTTCGGCCCGGACATGTTCCGCCTGTTTGACGCGGAGTTCGCGCTTGTGCTCTATGACGCGGACACCGGGCAGTACATCGCGGCGCGGGATCCGGTCGGGATCCGCCCTCTCTATTACGGCAGAGATGGAAAGGGAATTCCTGTCTTTTCATCGGAGCCGAAGAGTCTGGTGGGAGTCTGCGGCAGGATCATGCCCTTCCCGCCCGGTCATTACGCAGTGATCAGAGCGTCCGGGGAAGGAAAGGGTGAAGCGCCTGTCATCCACCTGTATGAATACCGGCGGATCTGGGAGGCTGATCATGTCTGCTATGACGATATGGACAGGATCGCGGAAAACATCCATGACAAACTGACCCGGGGCATTGAAAAAAGGCTGGACGCGGACGCACCGGTGGGCTTTCTTCTCTCGGGCGGTCTGGATTCCTCCCTTGTCTGCGGCGTGTCGGCAAAGATTCTGGACCGCCCCCTGCAGACTTTTTCCATCGGTATGGACATTGACGCCATTGACCTCAAATATGCCCGGCAGGTGGCGGAATATATCGGGAGCGACCACCACGAAGTCATCATGACGAGAGAGGATGTCATCGCCGCCCTGGAACCTGTGATCGCGGCCCTCGGTACCTGGGACATCACGACAGTGCGGGCTTCCATCGGCATGTACCTTGTCTGTAAGTGGATCCATGAAAACACGGATATCCGGGTGATCCTGACCGGTGAGATCTCCGATGAGATCTTCGGCTACAAGTACACGGATTTTGCTCCCGACGCGGAATCCTTCCAAAAGGAATCTGAAAAGAGGATTCGGGAGATCCATATGTATGATGTCCTCCGCGCAGACCGCTGTATCAGCGTCCACTCCCTTGAAGCCCGAGTCCCTTTCGGAGACCTGGATTTCGTGTCCTACTGCATGGATATCGATCCGGAAAAGAAGATGAACCGCTACGGCATAGGAAAATATCTGCTGCGTCACGCCTTTGAAAAAGATGATCTGATCCCGCGGGACATCCTGATGCGCGAAAAGGCGGCCTTCTCCGACGCGGTGGGCCATTCCATGCGCCGCGACCTCATGGACTATGCAGAATCCCTGTATACAGATGAGGATTTTGAAACCCGTCGGCGAAAATACACCCACGCCAGGCCCTTCACAAAAGAATCTTTGCTTTATCGGGAGATTTTTGAAAAGTATTATCCCGGCCAGGCGGAAATGGTCATTGATTTCTGGATGCCCAACAAGAGCTGGGAGGGCTGTGATGTAAACGATCCTTCCGCCAGCGTTCTGTCCAACTATGGCGCCAGCGGGATCTAACGGCAGCATGAACGGAGGTCTCAAACACTGATATGAAAGAAAAAATACGACGCAAAATCATCCTGGAGGATGGGCGGGAATTCTACGGATACGCATTCGGAAGCCTGCAGGACAGGGTGTGTGAGATCGTTTTCAACACCTCCATGGCGGGCTACCAGGAGATCCTTTCGGACCTGTCCTATACCGATCAGGCAGTCGTAATGACCTATCCCCTGATAGGAAACTACGGTATGGCCGCAGAGGATTATGAATCGTGTATCCCTTCCATCGGAGCCATGATCGTCCGCGAATATAATGACGAGCCCTCTAACTATCGCAGCCGGCAGACTCTTGGAGAGGTGATGGAAAAAAACGGTATTCCCGGGATCACCGGCGTGGATACCCGCGCCCTGACCCGTTCGATCAGGGACTACGGCACCCGGAAAGCCCTCCTCGCGGATGCCTCTATGTCCACAGCCCGGGGACTCGAGATACTGCAGGAGACTGTTCTTTCGTCCGATGCAGTCTCCCGCGTGAGCTGTAGACAGCGGTGGGAATCCCCTCCGCTGCCTGCAGCGCGAGGCCTCGGGGGTGGGGCATCCCACCGAACAGGTACTGTGCCCGCTTTACTGTCTGCCTCGGGATGCCTCGGGAGTGGAGCTCTGTCGATTGAGGATCTTTCTCTTGCCGCAGATCAGCCAGGCATTGCTGTTTCCCGGGCCGCGGCATCCTCTGTGGATCCCATCACAGGATCGCAGACAAAAAAAGCCCTGCATGTCGCTGCCATAGACTGCGGGATAAAGCGGAATATTATCCGCTCCCTGAACAGGCTGGGCTGCCATGTGACGATCGTACCATGGAATACAGGCGCTGACGAGATCCGGTCCCTGTGCCCTGACGGGATCCTGATCTCCAACGGCCCCGGAGATCCGACGGATGTACCTGAGACGATCGCGGCTGTCCGCTCCCTGCTCGGCAGTTTTCCCGTTTTCGGGATCTGTCTGGGCCACCAGATCCTGTCTCTGGCCTACGGAGCCCACACCTATAAACTCAAGTTCGGCCACCGGGGCGGCAACCATCCCGTCAAAAATCTGGCGACGGGAAAGATCGAGATCACATCCCAGAACCACTCCTATGCCATAGAGAAGGAAAGCCTTCCGGCGACTCCTCTTAAGACAACGCATATCAACCTCCTGGATCAGACCATCGAAGGTGTGGAATGCACGGCTGACGGCGCTTTCGGCGTGCAGTACCATCCCGAGAGCGCTCCCGGCCCGCAGGACAGTGCATATCTGTTCAGTAAGTTCCTGAAAGCCATGCGCAACTGACCCGTTGTTTTTTATTTTCAAAATTTATTTCCAAAACCATACTCTGGTAACGATGGATACAGGAGGCTTAGCATGCCCAAGAGAAAAGAAATCAATAAAGTCCTTGTGATCGGTTCGGGACCCATCGTGATCGGGCAGGCGGCGGAGTTCGATTATGCCGGCACCCAGGCCTGTCTGGCGCTGAAGGAGGAGGGCTGCGAGGTGATCCTGTGCAACTCCAATCCGGCGACGATCATGACGGATACGTCGATTGCTGACAAGGTATATATGGAGCCTCTGACTCTGGAATACGTCGCCAGAATTATCCGCTACGAGCGCCCGGATGCCATCCTTCCGGGGATTGGGGGCCAGACCGGCCTCAACCTCGCCGTGCAGCTGGAGAAGAAAGGTGTGCTGGCTGAATGCGGGACGGAGCTGTTGGGTACCAAAAGCAGTTCCATAGAGAAGGCGGAGGACCGCGAACTTTTCAAGGAGCTGTGTGAGGAACTCGGGGAGCCGGTCCTGCCCTCTGAAACTGCTCATAATATAGACGAAGGACTGGCGGCCGTCCGCCGGATCGGCTTTCCCGTCGTCCTGCGCCCGGCTTTTACCCTGGGCGGCACCGGCGGGGGATTTGCGGAGAATGAAGAGGAATTTTTGTCTCTCATGAAAAATGCCCTGGCCTTGTCTCCCGTGCAGGAGGTCCTGATTGAAAAGAGCGTCAAGGGCTTCAAAGAGATCGAGTATGAGGTCATGCGGGACAAAAATGACACCGCCGTCACTATCTGCAACATGGAAAATATCGACCCGGTGGGCATCCACACCGGGGATTCCATCGTGGTCTGTCCCTCCCAGACTCTCACCAACAAGGAGTACCATATGCTCCGGGACAGCGCCCTCCGGGTGATCCGGGCGCTGGAGATCGAGGGCGGCTGCAACGTCCAGTTTGCCCTGGATCCCGCATCTTTTCAGTACTATCTCATTGAGGTCAATCCCCGCGTGTCCCGTTCCTCCGCCCTGGCTTCCAAGGCCAGCGGCTATCCCATCGCCCGTGTCTCCGCCAAGATTGGAATCGGAATGACCCTGGATGAGATCATGCTGGCCAATACACCCGCCTGCTTTGAGCCAGCTCTTGACTATGTGGTCACCAAGATGCCCCGTTTTCCTTTTGACAAGTTTGCGGATGCCAACAACACTCTCTCGACCCAGATGAAGGCCACCGGCGAAGTCATGAGCGTGGGAAGGACGATGGAGGAGAGCCTGCTGAAGGCTGTCCGCGCCCTTGAGACCGGTCATTTCCATCTGTATGATCCCAAATTTGACCGTATGGAAAAAGAAGACCTGCTGCAGTATATCCACGAGGGCAGGGACGACAGAATCTTTGCCATAGCGAAGCTCCTCCGGGACGGGACAGAGAAAAAGGACTCATGGAAGAGTGAAACAGAGAAAAAGAAACCAGAGGAAAAGGAGACAGAGAATAAGGAGACTGAGAATAAAGAGAAAGAGACAGGATTAGAAAAAGAGACAGGATTAGAAAAAGAGACAGAAAAAGGAAACGGATATGAGATAGAAAACAAAACAAAAGACGAGGCAGTAAAAGAGATATTTAAAAGAACCGGGATCGATCCCCTTTTTATCCGTGTATTCCGGAGGATCGTAGAGGAGGAAGAGCGCCTTCGTCAGAATCCCGGAGACACAGAGGAATTGTGGATAGCCAAGCGCATGGGCTTTTCAGACCGGGCGGTCAGTGTGCTCTGGAACATGACCGAGGAGCAGGTCTTTTCCTTTCGCCAGGAAAAAAAGATCGTTCCTGTCTATAAGATGATCGACACCTGTGCCTCCGAATTTGAGAGTTATGTCCCCTATTTTTATTCGACCTATGAAGAAGAGAACGAGGCCCTTCCCGTCGGGGATTCAGAGAACAGAGGCGTTGGAGCCAAATACAGGGAAAGAAATTTCAGGGAGAAGAATTTTTCCGGCAGCAGCCTCAGAAAAATCATAGTCCTGGGATCGGGACCGATCAGGATCGGCCAGGGCGTGGAATTCGATTACTCGACGGTCCACGCCGTCCAGACCATCCGCAGGGCAGGTTATGAGGCGATCATTATCAATAACAATCCGGAGACGGTGTCCACGGACTACACCTGCTCCGACAAACTCTATTTCGAGCCTCTGACCGTCGAGGACGTGATGAATGTGATCGCGATGGAAAAGCCCGAGGGCATCATTGCGACCCTTGGCGGACAGACAGCCATCAACCTGGCGGAGCCCCTTCACAAGAGGGGCGTCAGGATCATCGGTACAGACTGCGACGCCATCGAGCGGGCGGAAAACAGGGACTGCTTTGAAAAGCTTCTGGAGGAGCTGGAGATCCCGCAGCCCAAAGGGCATGCGGTCACGTCTGTTGAGGCGGGGATCCGGGCCGCCGCTGAGATCGGCTACCCCGTCCTGGTGCGGCCCAGCTTTGTCCTGGGCGGCCGCGCCATGCAGATCGTCGGCAAGGAGGAAGAACTGTACGAATATCTTCAGACTGCCGTTGAGATCGACGCCGACAAGCCGGTCCTTGTGGACAAGTATATACGGGGCAAAGAAGTGGAAGTGGACGCGGTCTGTGACGGCGTCGATGTTTTCGTCCCCGGCATTATGGAACTGGTCGAGAGGACCGGCGTACACTCCGGCGATTCCATCAGCGTCTATCCCCCCTACAGCCTTTCCTCGTCTGTCCGGAACCTGATTCTGGACTACACGAAGAGGCTGGGGCTGGGGATCGGGATCAGAGGGCTTTTTAACATCCAGTTCATCGTGGACCGCGATGACCGGGTCTATATCATCGAGGTCAACCCCAGATCCTCCAGGACTGTGCCTTTTCTCTCCAAAGCCACCGGCTGGAGCCTGGCGGATATCGCGACCCTGGTGAGTCTTGGCGTGTCCCTGCGGGAACAGGGGATCACGCAGGAGGCGGTCGGGACATGGAAAAGGGCAGATTTTACAGCGGCGGCTTCCTTCCGGAATATACCTGCATCCACGTGTCAGGAAAATCTTCCGGGCGCAAACAGTCATTATCCGAAGAAGTTCGTTTCATTTACAGGACAGGGAGTTTTTCCGGGAAGACCGGTTTTGTCAGCCATTTACCCCCGGGAAAAAGAACGCTGTTATGTCAAGGTTCCGGCTTTTTCTTTTTCAAAACTTCTGGGCATGGATGCCTATCTGTCTCCAGAGATGAAATCGACCGGGGAAGCGATCGGATATGACAGGAAACTTCACAGAGCCATGTACAAAGCCATGATCGCTTCGGGAGTGCGCCTGCGCAGCTACGGTACGGTGGTGGTGAGCGTCGCCGATGAGGACAAGCTGGAGACCATCCCGCTGATCCGCCGCTTTTACGATATGGGATTCAACATCGAAGCTTCGACCCTGACAGGAGAATATCTGGAAGAAGCGGGCATCCGGACCAGGATCCGCCGCAAACCCAGTGAGGGCAGCGAAGAGATCCTGGACATCATCCGGACCGGTTTTGTGAGCTATGTGATCAACACCCGGGCCATTCTTTCCGGAGTCCACTACGGAGACGGAATCCGCATAAGGACCTGCGCTGCTCAGAACAATGTTCCCATGCTGACTTCCCTGGACACAGTCCGCATGCTGCTGGATGTCCTGGAGGAGATGACCATGGGCATTTCCACGATTGATGCTGTATGAGGAAGGAGGTATCCTATGGCGGCATTTGAAAAGATCAAATCGGGCATTCCCGCGATGGATGACGCCCTGCATTGCATCCGTCTGGGCGACAATGTGGTCTGGCAGGTCAGTTCGCTGGATGAATTCCGCGCGGTCGCGGTCCCCTTTGTGGAGCAGGCGATCCGGGACGGGAGGAATCTCTTATACATCCGGTTCGCGGAGCATGAGCCGATCCTGCCCGAGATGGAGGGCCTCCGTGTCGTACACGTGCCCCTGTCGCACCGGTTCGAGACTTTTACTGTCGAGATCCACAACATCATCGAAAAAGAGGGTTTCGACGCTTTTTATGTTTTTGACTGTCTTTCGGAACTGGAGGCGGCCTGGGCGACAGATCTTCTGATGGGGGATTTCTTTCATCTGACCTGTCCCTTTTTGTTCATACTGGATACAGTGGCCTATTTTCCGGTGATCCGGGGAAGGCACTCTTTTGATGCCATTGCCAAGATCCGGGACACGACCCAGTTGTTTCTGGATGTCTTCCCCAATGAGGATCTCCCCTCCACAATGTATGTGCGGCCCAAAAAGGTCTGGCGCAGGGAGTCGGCCACCATGTTCCTGCCTCACCTGTTTGAGCCGGCGAAAGGGACTTTTGTACCGGAGACGGACGGGGTCCGGGTGAGCCGCTTTTACCAGAGGATGAATAAGGCAAACGCGGCGGTCAACCAGAGCATGGACAGCTGGGAGCGCTTTTTTCAGAAGACAAGAATCAAATATGAGAGCGGCATGGATGTCACGGAGGAATGCGGCAGGCTCTGCAATATCATGCTTTCCAGGGACGAAAGACTGAGGGAGCTCATCAAGGAGCACTTCAGGCCGGAGGACTATTTTGAGATCCATGACAGGATGGTGGGCACGGGCATGATCGGAGGCAAGGCCACCGGCATGCTGCTCTCCAGAAAGCTGACAGAAAACCTGCGGCCGGATATCTACAGCCGCATTGAACCCCACGACTCTTTTTACATCGGGTCGGATGTCTTTTATACCTATATCGTGGACAACGGCTTCTGGGATCTGAGAGTGCGGCAGCGCACGGAGGAGGGGTATTTTGCCCTGGCGGAGGAGTCCAGGCAGAAGCTTTTGAGCGGCCGTTTTTCGGACGCGATGGAAGAGGAGTTCCGCCGGATCCTGGAATACTATGGGAGCGACCCGGTTATCGTGCGGTCGAGCTCTATCCTGGAGGACGGCTTCGGAAATGCTTTTGCGGGCAAATACGAGTCTGTTTTCTGTGCGGGAAACGGGTCGCCGGACGAGCGCCTGGAGACCTTTGAACAGGCAGTCCGGACGGTCTATGCCAGCACGATGAGCCTGTCGGCCCTGGATTACCGCAAGCGCAGGGGCCTCGACAAGCGGGACGAGCAGATGGCGATTCTGGTACAGCGCGTATCCGGTTCGCGGTATGAGGACTTCTACATGCCTTGCGCGGCCGGCGTGGGCTACTCCATCAGTCCCTACAGGTTCGGGATGGAACATCCCAGTGAGGGCATGCTGCGCCTGGTCATGGGACTGGGGACGGCGGCGGTGGACCGGCGGACAGGCTCCTACCCGCGTATGGTAATGATGGAGGATCCCACCAGGGTCACCATGACCACGTCATCGGAAAAGCATCAGTTTTCCCAGCGTCTGGTGGACGCTGTCAGCTTTGCGAGCGGCCAGGTGGAGGGCTTCGACCCGGAGAAGATCCGGAAGGAGATCCCGTCCTATATGACCCGGCTCCTTCTGTCCCACGACTGGGACGCCGAGAGAATGTTCCGGGACAGGGGACAGGACCGGCTGATCTACTATGTTTCCTGCGACGGTCTGGTAAAAAACAAACAGCTCATGGACGATATGCGGGGGATCCTCCAGCTCCTCAAGGAGGCCTATGTGTATCCCGTTGATATCGAGTACACGATCAACATTGATCCCTCCGGAGACTATGTCATTGACCTGCTCCAGTGCCGCCCTCTGCAGCAGACAAAAGAGGGAGATCCGGTGGTCGTTCCCGAGGTCCGGGCGGATAAAATTTTCCTCGAGACAAAACAGGTCTCCATGGGCTTTTCCCGGACTTTCCCGGTGGATCTGGTGGTCTATGTCGATCCGATCGCCTATTACCAGATGCCCTACCGCGACAAATTCAGAGTGCGGGACATCTTGTCCGCCATAAACTGGAAGCTGCGCGGAAAAGGGAAGAGGATGCTGCTCCTTACCCCCGGGCGTATCTGCACCTCCTCGGCGGAGCTGGGCGTCCCCTCCGCTTTCGCAGATATCAGCGAATTTGATATGATCGTGGAGATCTCCGAATCGAAGGCGGGCTACATACCGGAGCTGAGCTACGGCAGCCACATCTTCCAGGACCTCGTGGAAGCCGGCATCCTCTACACCGCCGTCTTTGAGACAGAAAGCACCGTCCATTTTGCCCCGGAGCTCCTCGGCCGGTGTGAGAACAGACTTGCCGGGTATGCCGAAAACGCCGGCGGCCTGTCCGGGATCGTCAAGGTGTGGGAGACCGAAAATACCGGACTCACTCTCTATTACGACATGTCCAGAGAGCACCTCATGGTCGCGATGGAAGAAACTCCAGCCCGGGACAGGACAGAATGAAACTTTCTTGACACATGTCTGCTCTTTGGATAGAATACCAGTCTGCAGGCAAAGGCGTCTGCAGGAATGATCGATCGTACCTGCAGGCGCCTCTGCGCATTTTCGCAGATTATAAAGTATATTTTTTGCAGATTTTAAACAATATTTTTTGCAGATTTTAAACAATATTTTTGCGGTTTGAAAAACGGAGGGCGGAGATGGACAAAATACTGATTCTGGATTTTGGAGGACAGTACAAGCAGCTGATTGCGCGCCGGGTCAGGGAATGCAATGTCTACTGTGAAATCCATCCATACACACTGGAGATTGAAAAAATAAAGGAAATGAATCCGAAGGGGATCATTCTGACAGGCGGTCCTGCCAGTGTCTATGACGGGAAGTCTCCCACCTGTCCTCCTGACTTGTTCAATCTGGGAATCCCTATCCTGGGAATCTGTTACGGCTCACAGCTCATGGCCTATCGCTGCGGTGCCTCTGCTGTCTCTGAAACGAAAGATATGGATTCCGGCACAGGTTATGCCTGCAATCCGGAGGCGGTCAGGACCGCTCCTGTCAGCGAATACGGCCGCACAGAGGTGGTGATCGACGCGCCGGATTCCCTGCTGTTCCGGGACGTGGAGACGAGAGACGGCACAGATGAAAATGGCGTAAATACGGTCTGCTGGATGAGCCATACAGACTACATTGCCCGGATTCCGGACGGATTCCGGATCACGGCGCACACCGCCAACTGCCCGGTCGCCGCAATGGAGAATCCCGCAAAGAAGCTCTATGCGGTTCAGTTTCATCCGGAAGTGGAACATACGCCCGAAGGCAGGAAGATGCTGCGCGGCTTCGTCATGGATGTATGCGGCTGCAGCGGGGACTGGCAGATGTCCTCCTTCGCCGAGCGCACCATCAAAGAACTCAGGGAAAAAATCGGAGACAGCCACGTACTCCTGGGACTTTCGGGCGGGGTTGATTCCACTGTGACCGCGGCTCTGCTGTCAAAAGCCATCGGCGACCAGCTTCACTGCGTCTTTGTCGACCACGGCCTCATGCGTAAAAATGAGGGAGACGAGGTGGAGAATATCTTCGGACCCAGGGGCAGCTTTGACCTGCAGTTCGTCCGCGTCAATGCCCAGGAGCGCTTTTTCAGACGGCTCATCGGGCAGACGGATCCCGAGATCAAGCGCACCATCACCGGGGAGGAGTTTCCCCGCGTCTTCGGCGACGAAGCCCGAAAACTGCAGGGTAAAGTGCGCTATCTGGCGCAGGGGACCATCTACCCGGATGTCGTCGAAAGCGGCGACGGCAAGACAGGTGACGTGATCAAATCCCATCACAACGTGGGTGGTCTTCCCATCGAAGTAGTACGTGAACTCGGCTTCGATGAGACTCCCATTGAACCCCTGCGTATGCTCTTCAAGGATGAAGTGCGCCGTGTCGGCCTGGAACTGGGTATCCCGCGTGAACTGGTCTACCGTCAGCCCTTCCCCGGTCCCGGTCTGGCTGTCCGCATCATTGGCGAGATCACACCTTACAAGGCTGAAATCGTGCGCGAGGCGGACTACATTTTCCGCGAAGAGCTGCATAAGGCAGGTGTGGACGAGAACCTGGGCCAGTATTTTGCCGCCCTCTCCAACATGCACAGCGTCGGTGTCATGGGCGACCACCGCACCTACGGCCTGGCTGTTGTCCTCCGTGCCGTCATTACCAGCGACTTCATGACTGCCGAGGCGGCCGAGATTCCATGGAATGTCCTCCAGACCACTATGAACCGAATTATCAACGAGGTGGAAGGAGTCAACCGCGTGCTCTACGACATTACCAGTAAACCGCCCGGAACAATAGAGCTGGAATAGTACAAAATCAGCGGAGAGCCTTGATTTATAAGGCTCTCCGCTTTCTTCATCTACAAAATGTCTACATTTTTCAGAGATTCTGTTCTCTACTTACTGCAATAAAACTTGATTTCTTCCGCAATATCGTTGGAGTTTTCCTGCAGACTATCCCTGAACATGATCTCAAAATTGTCGCGCAGGAAGTCATTTTCTTCTCCGCTATTCCGCATATACTCCAGAAAATCGTCAATCTGACTTTTAACAACACTGAAAGAGGGAACAGGAATGCAATATGTTATGGTCAGCTGACGGTCAGTCAATTGGAAGTCTGTATAGATATCTGCTCCCAGGCTTGAATAGTAGTCCAGTTCCGACAGAAACTGTGCAAAAAGCTCTTCAGCCTGGTCTGAGGGCGGAGTTAAAAGCTCATTGACTACAAAGGTAAAACCGGGGCCTTTTAAGCTGTTCGGAGCATCTTCAAAAGAAGTAGCAACTGTAAAACCGGATTCCACAATACTCCTCAGGAGGAGGGCAAACTCAGATGTGTTTTTAAAATGAGAATGGAGTTTACCTGCTTTCTCTACCAGTGGATCATAGTGGGTATGCAGTGAATGCTCTTTTGCGGAAAAATATTCCCGGGCATTCGTGCCGAATTTCCCTTTCCAGGATTCATAAGCCTTGAGCTGCTCAGAAGAAGCTTCCCCCGGACTTGAGAGGATAGCGGCCTTTTGATTTCTCCACAAATTCATGTAGGTGATGAGGGTCCGTATTCTCCTGTTGTTATCATCAAAGACCAGAGTGGTCTTCCCATCTTTTTTCTCTATATCCATCCCAAACAAATCTTCAAACAGAAAAAGTGCCTGCATCACATCCTCATCTGTCCGGATATCGATATCTGACAGAGCAGCAAGATCAACATCCAATACATCTGCCAGTTTTGTCCTGATCTCTCCCTTTGGAGCCATCAGATCTTTTTCATATTTTCTGATTCTGGAATCAGCTGTGGAAGCGGAAAAACCTACAGCAAGCCCTAGGTCTTTCTGTGTCCATCCCTTTAGAATTCTGTATTTTCTAATCTTCTCCCCAAGAGTCACGTTTGTCTCCTCTCATAAAACATCATAAATTTCTTCCTGTATTCTACCATAACAAGCAGAAAAAAGTAATTCCTTTATGAAAAAATAGACCTAAAAACATGACTATTACTGTTGACAAGCATTAAGTGTGGTCGTATTATATTATCCACAGACATAAATATATGACTGTTTAAGGATGCGATAGACATATTGAAGGAGGGGTTATGAATAATAAGAATAAATCTTTGTTTGTTGGAGTAGAAACTGTGAGAGCGGATCTTGGAGTATCGAGATCCAAGGCATACGAAGTAATCAGGGAGCTGAATGCTTCCATGAAAGAAGCGTATCCGAAGGCAATTGTGGTACCCGGAAAGGTTAACCGGATCTGGTATGAGGAAGCCTGTCTGGGAGCGGGGGCACATTGATGGAGTGCAGGGAATGAAAACGGAATGAAAGGAGCAATAGATATGGCAGAGAGACGAATGTTCTCCCGATCCGTTGTGGAGAGCGCCAGGTTTTTAAAGATGCCGGTATCGTCTCAGAATCTGTATTTTCACCTGGTCATGAACGCTGATGATGACGGGATCGTTGAAGCATATTCTGTAATCAACCTGATCAGAGCAAATGAGGACGACTTGAAGGTCCTGCATGCCAGAGGGTTTGTCCGGATCCTGAATGAAGATCTGGTGACCTATGTCATGGACTGGCGGGAGCAGAACAAAATCAGGCCTGATCGAAAGAAGGATAGTATTCATAAAGAGCTTCTTCAGCAGACACTTCCGGAAGTAAAGCTTCTCGAAAAAAAAGAGAGGTCAGACCTGGTTAAGAAATCTGGACCGTCCGTGGACGGCACTATGTCCGCACAGTGTAGTAGAGGTAAGGAAAGTGCAGGTAAGGAGAGTAGAGGAGAGGTGAGTAGAGTTCCTGTCACACCAGAAGCACAAACCCCCATATTCCGCCTTGGCAATGAATTTCTTACCGAAGATGAGTATCGGGAACTTGTTCATACGTTTTCAAAGCCTGTTGTAGATGGAGTAATCGGAAGAATACTAAGAAAGCCATATCATGGGTGCCTGAATCACAAGACCATCTATGCATGGTGCACAGAATATAGATATAAGACAAGTATTCCTGCCATGGAGCACAAAGAATCCGGATACTCTGAGCAACTCAGGAAACTGGCCAGGGAAAGGGAAGGAGGCATGTATGGATGAGAGGAAAGAGATGTGTCCGGTCTGCAGAAATCTTGGATATGTCTATTTCGAAGATGAAAACGGACGCACTTATTCGAAACCCTGCAAATGTACCGCTGTAAAAGAAGCGAGAAAGCGTCTTGAGAGAAGCGGACTGGCAAAGCTGTTCAAATCAAAGACATTTGATTCTTTCATGACTTGCGGCAACCCTCTGCTTGAGGACGCAAAGAGGACTGCAATGCAGTATACAGAATCATTTGCAGAGAGGACCGACTCTGATTCCAATTCCCTCTTGCTTTGCGGACAAGTCGGTGCAGGGAAAACACATCTGGGAACAGCCTGCAGTGTCCGGCTGATCGATCAGGGGATTCCCGTGATTTATATGGGCTACCGAGAGGAGATGACAGCTTTGAAAGCAAAGGTGACAGATGAAAAGGCATACAGGGATGAAATGAACCGATATAAAAAAGCTGCAGTTTTGTTTATCGATGATTTCCTGAAAGGAAAGATCACGGAAGCAGATATAAACATTGTTTACGAAATCGTGAATTACAGATACAACAATCACCTGCCGCTGATCATCAGCACGGAGAAAACTTTGGATGAACTGATCAGTTTCGATGAGGCTGTCGGAAGCAGACTGATAGAGATGTGCCGGGGACATATTATCGTTTTTGAAGGCAGAAAATTGAATTATCGATTGTATCGAGGGGGTGTAGCTTAATGGCTGTTTACAGGGACAAATGGAACGGTTACACAGGCAATAGCTGGCGTGTTGCCTGCTATTACACAAACTGGAAGGGAGAACGTGTCAAGCACGAGAAACGCGGGTTCTCAACCAAGAAGGAGGCGTTGGCTTATGAAAGGAAATTCCTGGCAAAAATGAGGAAGGATATCAAGATGGGGTTTTCCTCTTTCATTGATTGCTATCTGAACGATGTCCGGCCGCAGTTGAAAGAGACTACGATGGCAAATAAGGAAAACATTATCAACACCCATATCAGACCTTATTTTGAGCAGAAAAGTCTTTCAGGAATCACTGCGATAGATATTCTGCAGTGGCAGAACGAATTATTGTCAAGTCGGGATGAAGATGGAAAAGGATATGCCCCCACCTTCCTAAGGACGATCCAGAATCAGTTGAATGCGATTTTCAACCATGCCGTCAAGTACTATGACCTGCCGAAGAGTCCGTGCGATGCGACAAAGAAAATGGGGACAAGCAAAAATGCGGAGATGCTTTTCTGGACAAAGCAGGAATACCAGAAGTTTTCAAATGAAATGAAGGAAAAGCCGATTTCCTATTATGCTTTCCAGGTGCTGTATTGGACCGGCATCCGCGTCGGGGAACTGCTGGCGCTTACAAAAGAGGATTTTGATCTGGAAAACCGTAAGCTGCGGATCAATAAGAATTATCAGGTGATCAAGGGTGTGGAAAAGATTCTCACCCCCAAGTCCATGAAGAGCATCCGCGTGATCGACATTCCCCAGTCGCTGTGTGATGAAATGCAGGAATATTTTGATTCTCTTTATAAAGTCGACGATAAAAGCCGGATCTTTGTTATTACAAAGAGTTATCTGCATCATGAGATGAACCGTGGGTCAAAGGCTGCGGGTGTAAAGCGGATCCGGATCCATGATCTCAGGCACTCAAACTGTGCTCTTCTGATTGACCTTGGCTATTCACCGGTCCAGATTGCGGAGAGACTCGGGCATGAGAGCAGTACGATCACAGAGCGATACGCACACCTGTATCCGTCTGTGCAGCAGGAGATGGCAGAAAAACTTGACCAGGCCTTTAAGGAAACCGGGGAGGAGATTGATGAAGATTGATGGAGGAGAAGACAAGATCTACCGCAGATCTACGCAGTCGAAAGGGACAAAGCCAAAAAGAAAAAATGAGAAAAACAGATTGAGAAATACGATTATGAATTTTCGTGTTTCACCGAAGGAAAAGGAATTGATTGAGGCTCGAATATCAGCGACCGGAATGGAAAAAGCAGATTTTTTTATCCAGAGCTGTCTGTACCAGACAATTCTTGTAAGAGGAAATATCCGGTCCTTTACCGAGATCAGGAACAGGATTGAGGAGTTGGCAAAAACGATTCATCGCAATCCCAGGTTGGAGGAGATGGATCCGGCTCAGGCAGAGACACTGAAAACAATTCTTGAAATCCTTGACAGAAGATTTGAAAAGGAGGAAACAAGTGGCGGCAAAAACGTATGAAGAGAGAATCGCAGATCTTCAGAAAAAGCAGAGCCAGCTCAAAGCGCGGGAGAATGCGCTGAAGAAAAAACAGGCTGCAGATGAAGCGAAAAAGCGCAGTCACAGATTGATTGAACTTGGAGCAATCATTGAATCTGTTTTAGGAAGATCTACGACAGAGGAAGATAAACCGAAACTATTAAATTTTTTGAAAAAACAGGAAACAAATGGACACTATTTTACTCGCGCCATGAATGCGGAAGCAGTCTCGAATCCAAATCCGGAGCGGTGGGAGCAGTGATTTCGCAGTTCCCTTAATACATTAAGGGCGCACTTATATGTGGGCGGAGACCCACATGTATAAGTTTGGGGTAGCACACTGCCCCAACCGGTCAAGCCGGGCGCGTTCCGTCGGCGGGCATTCCATGCAGGCCCCTTACGCCGGGGAGGCGGTCCTGCGCGGACGGCGACAGGTTTCATCTGCATGAAGTGCTGCGGACGGTACAGCCAGGTTTCCCCAGAAAAGTGACCACCTATGCTGCCCTGCGGGGCACCGGCAAGTCAGACGTTTGAGGAAAAACTTGCTGTAGGGAAGGAAGTATGGAATGTCAATTTATCATTGCTCTATAAAGATCATCAGCCGCACCGGCGGAAGATCAGCTGTAGCTTCGGCCGCTTACCGGGCAGGCGAGAAATTATACAATGAAGAGACCGGTCTGACTCATGATTTTACCAGGAAGGGCGGAGTTATTATGAATGAGATTCTGCTCCCTCATAATGCTCCTGTCAGATATAAAAGCAGGGAGACCTTATGGAATGAAGTTCAGACAATTGAGAAGCGGTCGGATGCGCAGTTAGCAAGAGAAGTGGAAGTGGCATTTCCCACAGAACTGGATCGAAATCAGCAGATTGAGTGTGTGCGTGATTATATTCAGGAAAACTTCGTAGGTAGAGGGATGATAGCGGATTGGGCACTTCATGATAAAAACGACGGAAATCCCCATGCGCACATTCTTTTAACAATGCGTGGGTTTGATGAGCATGAACAGTGGCTGAAAAAGCAGAAAACTGTTTTCGCAAATACACGGGATGCTCAGGGAAGACCAATCTATGATCCCAGCCTTCCTGTATATGATCCGAAAGATAAGGAGAATACTTTTCAGTACCGGATTCCGGCGCTCGATCAGGACGGCAGACAGAAAACACGTGTCCGGAAAGGAAAAGGAACAGAGTATCTTTGGGAAAAGATTTCTATTCCGGCCAATGACTGGAATGAGCACTCCATGGCGGAAATATGGCGGGCTTCCTGGGCAGAACACTGCAACAGATATCTTGCAGAAGAGAATCGCATTGATCATCGAAGCTATAAACGACAGGGCCTTGAGATAGAGTCGACGATTCATGAAGGAGTTGCTGCCAGGCAGATGGAAAAGGAGGGGAAATCCTCAGACCGATGCCGGATTAACAGGCAGATTGATGAACGCAATTCTATCCGCCGACAGATGAAAGATTTGGCGATGGAGCTGACCCGATTGATCACAGAAAAGGCAAAGGAGATCTATGGACGATTTAAAGAACTTGGAAGACGTGCTCGAGATGCTGAGGGTGCAGGAACAGATGCAGGAGATCCTGGAGAAACAGCAGGACGAAATCGAGGAATTGCGAATGGAAAACCGGAGCTTGAAAGAACAGCTGGACGAATCTATGAACTCCAACGAGCAGTTGCTGAAGCAGGGGAAGAGATTGAACGAACAGATCGGGAAATTGAAGGAACAGATCAGCGAATTAAAGAATTAAAGCAGCTTATTGCTGAAAGAGAGGCGGAACGTGATGAAAGGCTTGAACGACTCAAAAACCGACGAGCTTCTTACCTTGTTGGAGGAGCAGCAGGAAGAAAACGAGACGCTTCAGGCTCAAATCCTGGAAGCCCGGCAGACGGTATCGCTGCTCTCCTCGCAGAACTCGATCTTAAGGAACGAGCTTCGGAAGAAAAGCGAAACCATCGTGTCACTGAACGAACAGATCGGGAAACTGAGCGAGAGCGATCTCGTGCTGAAGCGGAACGAAATACTCAAGAGGCAGATCATAGAATCCAGGGAAAGCGTACAGAGCGTAAGACGAGAAGCAGAAATCGCGGTTTCGACCGCTGAAAAGAAAGCAGAGTCTGCGATACGGGAGGCGAGGAGAGAATACACACAGCGGAAGGAAACTCTGAAAATCCTGGAAGTTGAACTGGGAGAACGGGAAACTGCTGTTTCAGGCAGAGAGAAAATGTTGGAGAAAGAAGTGGAACGGCGCTCAAAGCAGATCATAAGGGATAAGCTGCAAACCTTCGAGACGCATTATCGCAGGATGAGGAGAGGTTATTCCGCATTTGTGTTCTTTACGCTGTCCTTTGCGACAGTCATGACAATGATTACAGCTTACAGAACCGAAGTCTTCATGCAGGATTTAGAGGAGTTTTTCCATATGAACGGACAGGTGATCGAGTGGATATGGGTTCGAATCGGCAATATTGCCTCAAGTGTATCTAGCCTGGGGCAGATCATTCCTCAGGATGAACTCGCCCGGGTTATTCAGGGAATCCTGTGGGTGATTATTGTGTTCCTGCTTATAGGGATAATAGACATACCTCTGCTCTTATGCCTTGGAACAATAATCAAATACGTCCAAAAGGGGCAGGCTGATGAAATATCTGTTTTCGTTGTGTTGGTGGAACTGGCTTTCACGTTTTCTTTTGCAGATGAAATCAAGGATCTGTGTAAAATGAACCTATTGCTAATTGTATTCCTGGTGTTCGTAGTATATAGGGTGATTCGTATCTCGATGATGAAAAAGATGTCGAATGAGGATATAATCAGATAGGTAGAACAGGACAGACTTGATCACCGTTAAATCAATTTGACGAACAATTATCTGGATGGTAATATAAAAGCAGAAAAAGTGCTGCCGATAGACGGCCAGCCCGAATTATAAGTTAGTCACAGAATGACCGCCTCACTTTTGCAGAGCTTGGGCGGTCATTTCTGTGTCTTCGATTCAGAATTACTTCTTCCTCTATCTTTGCCGATGGCAAAAGACTAAAGTCTTTACGAGGCTGAACGCACCCAGCACAAGGCTGAGGATACCTACCAGTCCTTCAAGTGTCAACATAGCTCAGCCCTCCTTTCTAAGGATTCCTTTCCTCGGTTTTCCATTTTTCACGGTTTCCCGTTCGATTTGGTCTTCCGGATCCGGTTATCTGATCGGAGGGTCACAGGTCTTCGTTCCACTACGGTCGGCGCTGAACGGACGTCCCCTGGACGTCCAGCGCCCCTCCGTATTACCTTTTCAGGCCTTCGTGAGGGCTGATAACCGCCTACCGTATATGGCAGCACGTAAACTATTATAGCAGAAAAGAGCACCTTGTAGAAGATGAATTGTTTCGTCAAAATGTGATTAGCCAATTCGACACGGAAGTGTCTGTATGTCAGATATAACGGTCGCATAACCGATGTATAGGAGATGAGAATTGCATTGGGCTTTAGATAAAATATAGAGATTTTGCAGTCAGGCAATCCCTGTTTTTTATGAGATATAAAAGCAGGGATAGAGATAAAGCCATTATCCAAGTAACACCAGTTGACTATATCGAGTATCGATGTTATATTGTGAATATAGTAATATCGACACACGATATGTAGGAGGCTGATCGTGAAAAGAAAATGGGTTCCTGTATCCTTTAACTATCTTCAGTGTGACGAAATGGCGGACTGGCTGGGAAAGATGGCAGGAAGAGGATGGAACTTCCGCCGGTTTTGTTTTGGATTTTTATTTGATGCTTGTGAGCCGGAGGAGCAGGTGTATGATGTGCAGGTCTTTTTAAAGAACACGGAAAACGATCTGGCACCGACGGAAGATACGCTTGATTTTGCCTCTTATTGTGAGGCTGCAGGCTGGGAACTTGTCGATTCCCGAGGGCGGTTTGTAGTGTTTCGGAGGATCCGGGAGGACGCCGTTCCGATTCTGACACCGCAGGAGCGTCTGGAAACATCATTTGGCGCTCAGAAGATCTCAGCTGTAACAGGTTTCATTGTTTCCTTGCTGATCCTTCTGATCTCTTGGGGCTATATACTGCTGCTTGACTTTCGCCTCTCCCATTCTGCAGTGAATGTCTTCAATCCCATCTTTTTCGCTGTTGGAGTAATGTACTTTTTACTCCTTTTGGAGCAGGCTTTTTATCTCTTGTATACATATATCTGGCATAAGCGTAAAAAACAGGAGATTGGGCAGACAGGTCAGCTGAACTGCAGGATTGGACGTATGGGAAAAATCTTGCATAGGATTCTTCTTTGTGCCTGGACAGCTCTGGTTATCTGGCTCGCGGTTTTCCTTATTTCGAACCTGGTGCAGAGACATCCATCAGGATGGCAGAGCATACACTTTGGCATTGCCTGGCTTCCCCTGTTTGCTATATATGGCGTGAAATTCTATAATCAGCTTGGGCGTCCAACTCGCGAAACGAGACAGCGCCGGATCATTCTGGCAGGTCTGTTCTGCTTTTTTGCAGTGTGGTTTTTTTCCATGATTCAAAGTGTCTATGGGAAAGAAGATGACAGCCTGCCAAAGCCCATTCAAGAGATTTCCCCGCCTATTGCAGTCACAGATCTTATAGAAATCCGGGATGAGCGTGATACAGAGAGCTTTTCGACATTCTTCAGGCACAACGTCCTTGGAACTGTCATCCGTTATGAGATTGACTGCCCAACTCCGGGATTTGAGGAAGCATTACAGGCATGGGAAGAAGAAATGAATAGACCCGGCAGGACCTGGACAGATGAGGAACTTACAGAATGGGAGAATCATCCGCCTGTTGATGAAGACGGAGTATTTCTGGAATACGAGCTCTGCAAAACCCCCTACAGAGTCGTTGCTGATTTCGTCTGGAATAGACTTGTTTCCAGTGCGAAAAGGACTTCAGAAGCGGATGCTGAAGGAATCCGGGACGTGACAGTTGAATGGAATGCAGATCAGGCCATCTATCTTGAGGCAGGCAATGCAGAAGGGGGATTGTATTTTGTTCGCTATATTCTTCCCGCACAGGAACATGAATCTGAAAAAACAGCAATCCTTGTGATTGGATTTAAACAAGGAATAACAGAGACGTTGAACCAAACACAAATCGCAACATTCCGGGAGAAGCTGGGATTGTGATCAGTCCTTTATGTTAAGAGAGGAGAAATTCTGTGGCTAGAGAACAGTTTCAGACTCTGTCGGAGCCAATGTATTATATTCTCCTTGCACTTGTACAGGAATGCTGTGGTGTGGACATCATGGCGTGCGTGAAGGAAATTTCACAGGGGCGGGTTATTGTCGGCCCCGGAACTCTCTATGCCATGCTTCCTAAGTTTGAGGGGAGTGGGATAATCAGGAAGACACGTCAGGAGGGTCGGCAGAAATGGTATGTTATTACAGAAAAAGGTCGGTGGATGTTGGAAGAGGAATATACGAGGCTATCCAGAATGATGGAGGATGGAAGGAATATTCTTCGAGGATAAGCATAAATAGCAGTGACGATGCATTTGGGATTTCCGTTCAGGCTGTTCTTTCGAACCTGGTTAATTGCGCGGAGAACCACAGGTCCTATGTAGTACAGTGAAAGTGTGCATGTCTACATTTCGTCTACAAAAAACTCGAAAAAGATCCGGACCAGACGGAATAGATGGAAAAACCATACCGGATAGAGGATGAAAAAGACCTTGCGGACACAAGATATAGATGGCAGTATAGAGCTGGAATGACCGTGAAGCACATAAGCCAGGCGAAGATAAAGAAAGCAGTCCGGCGGGAGCGTACTCTCGCAAAGACTGCTTTCATCTTTTTATTGTCTGTTTATTATGTTTGGGGGTGAGGCAGGCTGTACGGTGTGATGGTATGATTGTTTTTGACCATTTCCCGGAAATCATTTCTGTCTTGATACTTTTTTCTTAATTGCGTACTATTAAAGAAATAGAATACAGCACTTGCAGATATCTATCTTAGAATGGCGTAATGTACCCATAACCGTGGATACGGAATTTTGAACAGGTGAAGCACTTTGCACTCTCTAATGATTTCCTGCCACAATGCAGGATTATATGAACGCAATTCTGCTTTACGCGGGTCAGGAAGGAGGCGAGAACATATGTCTGATAAAAGGCTGAACAATACCATCTTCCTCATGTTTCTTGCTACAGAAAAATATAAACGTGCGCATGTGCTGTCAAACAAGGATTTTCTTAAGCTGGACAAAGAGTTTGCAATTCTCAATTATATTTCGGAATGTCCGGATATGAAACGGATCCTTTTGAACAATCTGGAGCCCGGGAATCTTGGAATTCAGTATTACCTTGGCAGGCAGGAGATTGCTGATAATCCAGCTTATTGAAAAGTAATCGACATATGATCGGGAGTCAGACTATGAGCTTAAGCACAAAATACCCGGCTCGGGCAGACTATCTTTTTAACTCAGGCATCAAACCTGTCGTGCTGGAACAGATTCGTGACCACGCAATAAAGTATGGGATTCAAAAAGTGATTCTTTTCGGATCCCGGGCAAGAGGAATCTTTCACAGGGACAGTGACATTGATCTGGCTGTCTCCGGTGGAAACGCAGATCTTTTCCGGCTTGCGGTGGAAGAGGAGACAGACACACTCCTGACTTATGATGTAGTGGATCTTGATCATACCGCCAGCGCAGAACTCTTGGATATGATCCGGAAAGAGGGTGTGGTTCTCTATGAAGAAGTTTGACAATTATAAAAGAAATCTTGCCGTGCTCAGCCAGGCCGGGGAACAGGATCTGAGCAATGAGTTTATCATTGGAGGCATTATTGATAAATTTTCTCTGCAGTTTGAGCTTGGATGGAAAGTGCTGAAAGAACTGCTGCGTTATGAGGGCGCAGCTGTGGCAGCTACAGGTTCTCCTCGGGAAATCCTGAAAGCTGCTTACAGGTTTTACCCTTGTATGGATGAAAATATCTGGCTGGGTATGCTGGCACAGAGAAATAATATGGCGCATATGTATGACGGCACGGCAGCGGCTGAGCTTGCAGACAGGGTAATCAACGAGTTTATTCCTGCTTTCCAGGAACTTGAGAAGAGCATCGAAGAGAAGTACCGGGATGTTCTTAAAGAACTGGTCTAATGAAAACCTGATAACAATTTAATCGCACTGGTTCGGATAACCCAAAGAAGCCGGAAAAACTCCTGACAACAGGCGGCCGATTAAAAAGGGCAGTCAGCAGAGGTCTTCTTGAGAGGACTTTTGCTGTTTTCATCATTCTTGTTAAATGGCACAAAAAAACTATTCCGAATAATGTATAATTGTATACAATAACGTTTGACTTTCCATGTAAACCGTGTATAATAACAGACATAAAAGCAAAGGCGCTGAGGGATCAATTTCCTGCAGCGCCTTTGCTTTTTATAACACGGCAAGTGTACTATAATTTCCGCCTTGAGAGCGGACACGGACACAGGCCGGTCGGGGGAAAGAGGGCGGCATGGCCGCCACAACCCGGTTAAGACAAGAATCGATCCGCGGCAGAATGCCGGCTTGCCCGGATCGGGATTCTTCGGACAAAGGAGTCCGGACTCGAAATGAGTCCGGACTGTTTTGTTTTCAGGGGGGATTTTCCCGGATTTCTGTACCTGCCCTCGAAAGGGAGTATGGGGAGTATGCAGAAACGACAGTTAATTTCTTTGGTGTAAACGAGTTCGTAAAGAAATCGTATCAGCGACAAAAATGCGAGCGGAAAGTGAGAGAAAAATGAACTTCAATGTATCTACGGTCACATGGGTGCTGATCGCTACAGCACTGATCTATTTCATGCAGGCCGGTTTTGCCCTCTGCGAAGCCGGGCTGACGAGAGCAAAAAACACAGGCAATATCCTGATGAAGAACATGATGGATTTTTGTATCGGGACGCCCTGTTTCTGGCTGGTGGGTTTCGGTCTGATGTTCGGCAGCACAGCCCCTTTCATCGGCAGACTGGATCCCATGATCCGCGGACTCTACGGGGCGGAAAATACAGTTGTACCGCAGGCCATGCCTCTCTGGTGTTTCGTCATCTTCCAGACGGTGTTCTGCGCGACAGCCGCGACGATCGTGTCCGGCTCTATGGCGGAGCGCACTAATTTTAAGGCATACTGCCTGTATTCCGCGGCGATCTCTCTTCTAATCTACCCCATCGGGGGACACTGGGCATGGGGCGGCGGCTGGCTGTCCGGTCTGGGATTCCACGATTTCGCAGGCAGCGCAGTCGTACACAACGTTGGCGGCGTGATCGCATGTCTGGGGGCCTGGATGCTGGGACCCCGTATCGGCAAATATGACCGCGATGGCAAGGCCCGTGCCATTCCCGGCCATAACATGATGGCAGTCGCCCTGGGTGTCTTCATCCTGTGGTTCTGCTGGTTCGGGTTCAACGGCGGTTCGACAGCCTCTATGGCGGACGGCGCGGATGCCTTCCACGCCTCCCTGGCCTTTATGAACACCAACCTCGCGGCGGCGGTCGCCACCGTCGTGGCCATGCTCTTCACCTGGCTGCGCTATGGAAAGCCGGATGTCTCCATGACACTCAATGCCGCGCTGGCCGGTCTGGTCGCCATCACGGCAGGCTGTGACTGCGTGACCCCCTTCGGAGCTTTTGTCATCGGCTTTGCTGCAGGATTCCTGGTTGTTTTCTCTGTTGAGTTTTTTGACAATATCGCAAAGATCGATGATCCGGTCGGCGCGGTCTCCGTCCATATGGTGAACGGAATCTGGGGCACACTGGCTGTCGGCCTCTTCTCCACTGGGGAAGATGATGTGATGAAAGGCCTGTTTTACGGCGGCGGCGCCAGGCTTTTGGGTGTCCAGGCGGTTGGAATCGCGGCCATCGACGTATATGTCCTTGTCGTCATGTTTATCGTATTTAAGCTGATCGATCACTTTGTCGGTCTGCGCGTACCTGCTGCAGTTGAGATCGACGGCCTGGACCAGCATGAGCACGGCCTCACCAGCGCTTATTCCGGCTTTGCGATCAGCGACGTCACCAACATGCTGATGGATGTCAATGAAAATACGGATTTGGGCGAGGAAGACTATGAAAAGGCGACCCCGGAACAGATCCGGGCAGCTGTCAAAGTCCAGGGAGATGCTGCAAATAGTGCAGCGCCCGGTGTGGCGGCCGACATGCTCCCGGATACAGGCATGTACCGTCTCTCCATCATCTGCAGGCTTAACAAATTTGACGAACTTAAGCGGGGACTCAATGAGATCGGCGTGACCGGCATGACTATGACCCAGGTCATGGGCTGCGGCATTCAGAAAGGCTCCACGGAACGATACAGGGGTGCCGTGGTCGATTCCACGCTGCTCCCCAAGGTAAAGGTGGAAGTTGTCGTTGCGAAGATCTCTGTAGACAAAGTCATCGAAGCGGCACGCCGCGTCCTGTACACCGGCCATATCGGGGACGGCAAGATCTTTGTCTACAACGTGCTGCACGTCGTCAAGGTCCGCACCGGAGAAGAAGATTTCGCCGCTCTGCAGGATGTAGAGTGAACAGAAAACCCGTATAAAGCCCGGCCCGGAACAAAGCTGTCATCCTGCATTTACATATTTATGGAACATTTGCCGAAAGTCCCTGAAACGATTGTAAAAATCCCTGTTCAGCGTTAAGATTTTTGTACACGCCCTATCGAGGGCGTGTACAGTTTTTTTTCAAACCCTGTAGATAATTGCGAGGAATCTACCTGATTATAACGCATTAAGTGTGGGAGGAAGAGCACATGATCCTGCAGAGCAGAAGGGTGTGGGTATTGAATGACTGGCTGGAGGCCCAGGTCGAAGTCTCCGCGGAATCCGGGAGGATCGAGGGAATCTGCCCCTATGGGACCTGTGTGCCTGACATGGATTTCGGTGATCTGCGTCTGGTTCCCGGCTTTATTGATGTGCACACTCACGGTGCGTATGGTTTTGATACGAACGACGCGGAGGAGCAGGGCCTGAAGGATTGGCTGGAAAAGGTCGTCGGAGAAGGGGTGACCGGGATCCTCCCCACGACTATCACACAGTCCGAAGAGGTATTGACCGGAGCCCTCCGGAATGTCGCAGAGGTCGCCCGCCAGCAGCGCAGGGATCCGGAGAGTGTGCCGGGAGCACAGATCCTGGGCATCCATTTCGAAGGTCCCTATCTGGACCAGACCTATAAGGGCGCTCAGCCGGAGCAGTTCTGCGTGACCCCGGATGTGGACCAGTTCAAACGCTATCTGGCGGCCTCGGACAGCCTGATCCGGATCGTGACCCTGGCCTGCGAGCACGACGAGGACTATCACCTTACCCGGTTCCTGAGGGAGCACGGGATCGTGCCCTCGCTCGGCCATTCCTCCGCGACCTACGCCCAGGCAGCCATGGCCTTTGCCAATGGCGCCCGCAGCGTGACGCACGTGTACAATGGCATGGCACCCTATCATCACCGGGAACCCGGGCTCCCCGGCGCCGCCTTCTGCTTCCGCAATGTGTTCGGGGAGATCATCTGTGACGGACTCCACTCCACCTGGGGAGCGCTCCGCACCTATTTTACCAATAAGGGGCCGGACTACGGGGTCATGGTCACCGATTCCCTCCGGGTCAAGGGGCTGCCCGCCGGAACCCGCGTCCTGTTCGGCGGAAATCCGATTGAACTCTATGAGGACGGAAGTGCCCATCTCGTGGGCTCCGGAAACCTGGCTGGCTCCACCCTGAGGATGAATGAAGGTCTCCGCAATCTGGTGGAAAAAGCCTGCCTGCCCTGGCAGACCGCCATCAACGCCTGTACGCTCAACCCCGCGCGCCTGATCGGGCTCGAGTCCTCCAAAGGATCTCTTCAGACAGGGAAGGATGCCGATCTTACTGTTTTGCGGGACGACTACTCTGTCGAGGCGGTCTTCGTCGGCGGGAAACGGCGGTTTTGAAAAAAGATACTGAAGAAAAGCAAAGGCACCCCGAAATGTCTACCGGTGAAACAAATAATCAACTTGCTGTTTGCCTGGTTCATGACATGGCAGGTGAAAACAGGGTTGTTGAAAATCGTATAATCGTATACAAATATACTATTGACATGCTTCTCAGGACGTGTATAATATGACTTAAATTTGATCGACCGGAAACGGGAGATCAAAAAATAAGATATTGATCTATAGATTTCGAAGCAAAGGCGCTCGAAGAAACGGCTCAGGCTGTTTTCTCCGGCGCCTTTTCCTTATGTGTACACAACAGACGGCTTCGCCCGGATCAACCCTTTCAATCTTGTACCTGCGATCAAGTACTTTCGATTTACACGCAGCCGGAACTATCGATCAGATACTTTCGGTTAAGCCACTATCGATTTATGTACTGTCGATTAAGTACTCTCGATGATGTATTTGGAGGTTATTATGATGGAATCGAATGTGAAAATCCCCGAGATCTTTGGCGAGATGGTGTTCAATGACAAGGTGATGCGCGAGCGTCTGCCCAAGGATGTCTACAAGGCAGTCCGCAAGACCAGCAGGAACGGCACCCATCTGGAACTGGACGTGGCCAATACGGTCGCGGCGGCTATGAAGGAGTGGGCGCTGGAAAAGGGCGCGACGCATTTTACACACTGGTTCCAGCCCATGACCGGCCTGACGGCGGAAAAACATGACGGCTTCATCTCCCCGACCTCCGACGGCGGCGTGATCATGGAGTTCTCCGGCAAGGAGCTGGTCAAGGGTGAGCCCGATGCCTCCAGTTTTCCGTCCGGCGGTCTGCGCGCAACTTTTGAAGCTCGCGGCTATACAGCCTGGGATCCCAGCTCACCCGCTTTTGTCAAGGACGGATCCCTCTACATTCCTACAGCCTTCTGCTCCTACGGCGGCGAGGCTCTGGACAAAAAGACCCCCCTCCTGCGCTCCATGGAGGCGCTCTCTGATGCGGCCGTCAAGGTTTTGCACCTTCTGGGAGATACCGATGTCAACCATGTAGATACGACTGTAGGTTCCGAGCAGGAATACTTCCTGATCGACAAGGAACTCTACAAAAAGAGAAAGGATCTTCTCCTCACCGGCCGTACCCTCATGGGCGCCTCGGCGCCCAAAGGGCAGGAGATGGAGGACCATTACTTCGGCGTCCTCAAGCCCAAGGTATCCGAGTATATGCATGCCCTTGACCGCGAGCTCTGGGAACTGGGCGTACCGACCAAGACCAAGCACAACGAGGTCGCCCCCTCCCAGCATGAACTGGCGCCGGTCTTCGAGACCGCCAACATCGCCGTCGACCACAACCAGCTGACCATGGAGGTCATGAAGAAAGTCGCCGACCGCTTCGGCTATGCCTGCCTCCTGCATGAAAAACCTTTTGAGGGGATCAACGGATCCGGCAAACACAACAACTGGTCCATCAGTACCGATACAGGAGAAAACCTTCTGGATCCCGGGAAGACCCCGGCGGAAAACCAGCAGTTCCTCATTTTCCTCCTGGCCGTGATCGCGGCCGTGGATGAATACCAGGAAATCCTCCGGATCTCCGTCGCCACCGCGGGCAACGACCACCGCCTGGGCGGTAACGAAGCGCCGCCCGCCATCATCTCCATTTTTGTGGGCGACGAGCTGGACAAGGTTCTCCAGTCCATCGAGGACGACTCAGTATTTTCCGGAGCCGGCAGACAGCAGATGGGCATGGGCGCCCATGTCCTGCCCCACATTATCAGGGACACGACAGACCGCAACAGGACCTCACCCTTTGCCTTTACCGGTAACAAGTTCGAGTTCCGCATGCCGGGCAGTGCCCTCTCAGTGGCAAACCCCAACATCGTACTCAACACTGCTGTAGCTGAAGTCCTGACACAGATTTATGACAGGCTCAAAGATGTTCCTGCCGCAGATCTGGATACTGCCATCCACGCCTTGCTCAAGGATCTGCTGGCGCAGCACAAGCGGGTTCTCTTTAACGGAAACGGTTATACTGACGAGTGGGTCGAGGAGGCACACCGCCGCGGTCTCGCGGATCTTAAGTCTCTCCCGGACGCCATGCCCCACTTCATTACGGATAAGAGCATCGAGCTCTTTACAAAGCACAGCATTTTCACAAAAGAAGAGATCCTCTCCCGCTATGAGATCCTTCTGGAGAATTATGCAAAGACCATCCACATCGAGTCCCTGACCCTTCAGGAGATGGTCCGCAAGGACTTCACCGCCGGACTGGTCCGCTACATGAAAGATATCACCAACGAGGCTTTAAAGAAAAAGGAACTGCTGCCGGACAGTCTCTGCAGTTACGAGAACCGCATTCTGCAGAAGTTGGATGAGACCAGCGAACAGATCATCACGGCGCTTGATATTCTGGAAGCAGATACTCTGAAAGCCGAGAAGATCGGGGATATCCTCGAGCAGGCTGCCTACTATCAGGAGACTATCCTTTCCGAGATGGAGACACTCCGCAGCTGGACCGACCAGGCCGAGGCCATTATTCCGGACGAATATCTGCCCTATCCGACCTATGAGCAGATGCTGTTCTCACTGAGATAAATCGCAGACGCGGTATACGCGTTAAAAAAAAGAGAGGCAGTCCCGAAGCAGCCGCAAGGCTGAGTCAGTCAGACCCCTGGGGCTGTGCCGGCATAGGAGAAAAGAAAATGTACCCTTTGATGGAACATGATGCCTGCGGCATCGGCAGTATCGTGAATATCGACGGGCGCCAGGACCGCCGGGTGGTGGATGACGCCCTGCACATCGTGGAGAAGCTGGAGCACCGCGCCGGCAAGGACGCCACCGGAGAAGTGGGCGACGGCGTGGGGATCCTCACGCAGATCCCGCACGGTTTTTTCACAAAGGCGGCTCAGGAAGCAGGGATCACGCTGCGTGTTTCCGGGGAAACCGGACAGTTTCCCCAGGAGAGTATAGCCAGAGAGAGCGCAGGCTGCCAGGCAGGCGACTATGGAATCGGCATGTTTTTCCTGCCTCAGGATAAGCTGAAGAGGACCTTTGCCATCCGCATGTTCGAGGTGATCGCCCAGAAAGAGGGTCTGGAGATCCTGGGCTGGCGGGATGTGCCGGTGCGGGAACAGATTCTGGGAAAGGCGGCAGTCGACTGCATGCCCTGTATCCGCCAGTGCTTCCTGGCCCGGCCTGTGGATGTGGAGCGGGGGATCGCTTTCGACAGAAAGCTCTATGTGGTCCGCAGGGAGTTCGAGCAGTCCTCCGAGGACACCTACATCTGCTCCCTTTCGTCACGGACGATAGTATACAAGGGTATGTTCCTGGTCGGCCAGCTGCGGCGCTTCTACGACGACCTGCAGTCTCCTGATTACGTGTCCGCGATCGCCATTGTGCACTCGCGTTTTTCCACAAACACGACCCCGTCCTGGCACAGGGCCCACCCTTACCGCATGATCGCCCACAACGGTGAGATCAATACCATCCGCGGCAACATCGACAGGATGCTGGCCCGGGAGGAGACCATGACCAGCCCTGTTATGCAGGAGGATATCGACAAGATCTTCCCCGTCGTAGACCGGAGCGGTTCTGACTCCGCCATGCTGGACAATACCCTGGAATTCCTCTACATGAACGGCGTGCCCCTGGCCCTGGCCATGATGGTCATCATCCCCGAGCCCTGGAAGCACAACACCTTCATGAGCGAGGATAAGCGGGATTTTTATCACTATTACGCCACCATGATGGAGCCCTGGGACGGACCGGCCGCGATCCTTTTTACAGACGGCGAAGTTCTGGGCGCGACCCTGGACCGGAACGGACTTCGGCCCTCCCGCTATTACATCACGGATGACAACCGCCTCATCCTGGCCTCCGAGGTCGGCGTCCTGGATATTCCGGCAGCCCGTATTGTAAAAAAAGCCCGCCTGGAGCCCGGCCGGATCCTGCTGGTCGACACTAAGCAGCAGAGGATCATCTCCGACGAGGAGTGCAAGACCCACTATGCCCACAGGAGGCCCTACGGGGAATGGCTGGACAGAAATCTGCTGCATCTGGACCAGCTTCCGATCCCCAATCACAAGATCCCTGTTCACACCCAGGAGGTCCGCGACCGGCTCTACAAGGTGTTCGGCTACACCTACGAGGATGTGAAGGACCAGATCCTTCCCATGGCGGAAAATGCCGTGGAGCCGACTCTTTCCATGGGGCATGACGCGCCTCTGGCCGTCCTCTCCGAGGCCCACCAGCTGCTCTTCAATTATTTTAAACAGCTGTTTGCCCAGGTGACCAATCCGCCCATCGACTCCCTGCGGGAAAAGATCGTGACCGACACGACCGTCTATATCGGCTCGGACGGTGATCTTTTACAGGAAAAAAGCGGCAACTGCACCGTACTGGAGGTCAATCATCCCATCCTGACCGGGGTGGATCTTTTGAAGATCCGGCATCTGGATCAGCCCGGCTTCAAGGCAATGGAGATTTCCCTGCTCTATTATAAAAATACATCTCTGGCCAAAGCGCTGGACCAGCTCAATATCACTATTGACCGGGCAGCGGCAGAGGGCTGCAACATCATCATCCTGACGGACCGGGGCGTGGACGAAAACCACATGCCCATCCCCTCCCTCCTGGCGGTCTCCAGTGTGGAGGAGCACCTGGTGCGGACCAAAAAGCGGACGGCTGTCTCCCTGATCCTGGAGAGCGGCGAGCCCAGGGATGTCCACCAGATCGCCACCCTCCTGGGCTTCGGCGCCCGGGCAATCTGTCCCTACCTGGCCCATGAGTGCATCGGAGAACTGATCGATCTGGGAATTCTGGACAAGGATTATTACACAGCAGTCGAGGACTACAATGCAGCCCTCCTGGGAGGCGTTGTCAAGATCGCGGCCAAGATGGGCATCTCCACCATTCAGTCCTACCAGTCCGCCCGCATTTTCGAGGCCATTGGCCTGGGCAGAGAAGTGATGGATAAGTATTTCACCGGCACAGTCAGCCGTGTCGGCGGGATCGGCATCAGGGAGATCGAGGAGGGCGTGACCTTCCGCCACGACCATGCCTTTGACCCCCTGGGCCTGGAGACTGACACGACCCTGGATTCCGTGGGACTTCATTCCCTGCGCAGGGGCAAGGACAGCGAGGACCACCTCTACAGTCCCGAGACCATCATAGCCCTGCAGCAGGCAGTGCGCACAGATTCCTTTGAGCGGTTTGAGGAATACACAAAATTGGTCGACGACGCCAGGCACCCCCACACCCTGCGCGGCCTTCTGGAGTTTGTGCCTGTGGGACCGCCCGTCCCTATCGAGGAAGTGGAGCCGGTCGAAGAGATCGTCCGCCATTTCAAGACGGGGGCCATGAGCTTCGGATCCCTGTCCAGGGAAGCCCATGAGACCCTTGCCAGGGCCATGAACTCCATCGGCGCCAGGTCCAATACGGGCGAGGGCGGAGAAGACCCCGCCCGCTTCTGCACCGGGGCCAACAGCAAGATCAAGCAGGTGGCCTCCGGCCGTTTCGGCGTCACCAGCGCCTACCTGTGCAGCGCCGAGGAGATCCAGATCAAAATGGCTCAGGGGGCCAAGCCCGGCGAGGGCGGGCATCTGCCTGGCAAGAAGGTCTACCCCTGGGTCGCGGGCACCCGCTTCTCCACCCCCGGTGTGGCCCTGATCTCCCCGCCGCCCCATCACGACATTTACTCCATCGAAGACCTGGCCCAGCTGATCTACGATCTCAAAAACGCCAACCGGGATGCCCGGATCAATGTCAAGCTTGTCTCGGAGGCGGGCGTCGGCACCATCGCTTCGGGTGTCGCCAAGGCAGGAGCCCAGGTCATCCTGATCTCCGGCTATGACGGGGGTACCGGCGCGGCGCCCGGAAGCTCCATCCACAATGCGGGCCTGCCCTGGGAGCTTGGTCTGTCGGAGGCTCACAGATGCCTGGTGGAAAACGGCTTGCGCAGCCGGGTGGTCCTCGAGACGGACGGAAAACTGATGAGCGGCCGCGACGTGGCCATCGCCGCCCTGCTGGGAGCAGAGGAATTCGGTTTCGCGACAGCGCCCCTGGTCTGCATGGGCTGTATGATGATGCGCGTCTGCTCCAAAGACACCTGCCCCGTGGGCATTGCCACCCAGAACGAGAAGCTCCGGGGGCGCTTTAAGGGAAAACCCGAGCACGTGGTCCGCTTCATGGTTTTCATCGCCCGCCAGCTGCGGCAGATCATGGCGGAGCTGGGCTTTACCCGCCTCTCCCAGATGGCCGGCAGGACCGACTGCCTGCGTGTCCGCGAAAACCTCATCACAGACAGGGCGCTGAGCGTCGACATGAGTGCCATCCTGGGCAGAGAACCCCTGCCCCTTGAGCCGCAGATGCCCCTCAAGCCGGAGAGCGGAAAAGGCCATACTGTTTCTATTTATGGCTCTGAAAAGAACCTCTATGATTTCCGGCTTGAGGCCACACCGGATGTCTCTCTCCTGATTCCTGCCTTCGCTGAAGGACTCGCCAAAGGAGATCCCGGCCACCGCGTCGACGGAGAAAAGCCGGGGAGTCTTGAGATCGGACGCTATGAGACTTCCCTGAAAGTCTCCTCCACAGACCGGACATTCGGGACGATCATGGGATCGGAGATCACCAGAAAATTCGGCAACACCCTGGTCGATGACACATTTGTCGTCCACGCCCAGGGCGGCGGCGGCCAGTCCTTCGGCGCTTTCCTGCCCAGAGGCCTCACGATCCGTCTGACGGGAGATGCCAATGACGGCATCGGAAAAGGCCTCTCCGGCGGCAAGATTGTTGTTGTTCCGGATAAAAAGAGTGCCTTCAAGTCCAATGAAAATATCATCGTCGGAAACGTAGCCCTCTACGGTGCGACCGGCGGAAAGGCATATTTTAACGGTATCGCAGGCGAACGCTTCTGCGTCCGCAATTCCGGCGCGGTGGCAGTGGCTGAGGGCTGCGGAGACCACGGACTTGAATACATGACCGGCGGCCGGGCCGTCATCCTGGGCGGAACCGGCAAAAACTTCGCCGCCGGCATGAGCGGGGGCATCGCCTATGTCCTGGACATGGACCACAGCCTCTACCGCAGGATGAACAAGGAAATGGTATCTCTCGAGGAACTGACCGAAAAATACGATATCACAGAGCTCAGGGAGATTCTGGAGGACTATGCCTATGAGACCGGATCCGTCCTTGCGGATACCATCCTCGGAAAATACGACGAATACATCCCCTATTTTAAAAAGATCGTGCCGAAAGACTATCAGCGCATGCTGACAGCCATCAGCCGTTTCGAAGAGCAGGGCATTCCCTACGACAAAGCCGTCCTGGAGGCCTTCCGGGAAGTCAGCGCCGGGGAATAAACAAATGGCCGGGGAATAAACAAATGTAGACTCTGCAGGTGGGCGCCTGAGACTTATGCCCGTGTAGAAACAACCAGGTCATTCCGTTTGTGTGGGATAGGATTGGAGAGAATTGTTATGGGAAAAGCGACAGGTTTTCTGGAATATGCAAGAAAGGAAAATACCGACAGGGATCCCCGGGACCGGATCAATGACTACGAAGAACTCCATCTGCCTCTGGATCCGCAGGCGCGCAGGGAGCAGGGCGCGCGGTGCATGAACTGCGGTGTGCCCATGTGCCAGAGCGCCATCCGTCTCAAAGGAATGGTGACCGGCTGTCCCCTGCACAACCTGATCCCGGAGTGGAACGACCAGATCTACGCAGGACACGAGAGACACGCCCTTTCCCGCCTGCTCAAGACCAGCAATTTTCCGGAGTTTACCGGGCGCGTCTGCCCCGCCCTCTGTGAAAAGGCCTGCATCAACGGGATGGACGGACAGCCTGTGACCGTGCACGACAACGAACTCTATATTATTGAAACTGCCTATGCCAACGGCTGGATGAAACCTCGCGTCCCCGCCCTTCGAAGCGGCAAAAAGGTCGCTGTCATAGGCAGCGGCCCCTCCGGCCTGGCGGCGGCGGACCAGCTCAACCACCGTGGTCATCTGGTGACTGTATTTGAGCGCGAGGACCGGATCGGAGGCCTGCTCATGTACGGGATCCCCAATATGAAACTCGACAAGAGTGTCATCGAGCGCCGGAAAAAACTCATGGAGGCCGAGGGCGTCATTTTTCGCACCGGCGTCAACGTGGATGAAACCAATGCGAAGCAGATCATGGAGGACTACGATGCCGTCATCCTGGCCTGCGGTGCCAAACAGCCCAGAGACCTGCAGGCCGCCATCACAGGATCCCCATCCGGCGGTAAAAAGAAGAGCGCAGCCGGCACACCCTCTTCGTCCGATCCGGCAGACAAAGCACTAAATGGACCTGCAGCCGAATCAACAAACGATTCCGCAGCCAAAGCACTAAATGGACCAGCAAGTGAATCGGCAAACGATTCCGCAGTCAGAACGGAACATGATCCTGCAAAAGAAGAGACAGCAAAATCATTAGTACTATTAGAATCCTCAAAAAACGAAACTTCAAATAACGAAACTTCAAAAAAAGAATTATCAAAAAAAGAATTATCAAAAAAAGACCATACCCATAATGAACAGCTTCCGCAGTCTGTTTCGGAAGTGGAAGGCGTCTTTTTTGCAGTGGATTATCTGACTGAGTGCACCAGAGCCCTGCTTTCAGGCACTCCCGACACCAGGGCAGAGGGAAAGCATGTCGTCATCGTGGGCGGCGGAGACACCGGCAACGACTGCATCGGTACAGTGCTGCGTCAGAAATGTAAAAGTGTCACCGCCATCGAGATGATGCCTGCGCCCCCGGTCCTGCGCGCTGATTCAAACCCCTGGCCTGAATGGCCTAAAACCCTCAAGACCGATTATGGCCACGAGGAAGCCATAACCCGCTACGGCGTCGATCCCCGGATCTTCAGGACAACAGTGAAGGAACTGATCATGGAAAAAGGCGTTCTGAAGAAAATCTGCACCGTCCAGGTAGAGTTCAAAGATGGAAAGCTTTGCGAGATCCATGGGACCCAGAAAACCCTCCCCTGCAATCTGTTGCTGATCGCAGCGGGCTTTACAGGCTGCCAGCCCTATACAGCCAGGGCTTTCGGCGTACAGCTGTCACCCCGCGGCACGGTTCAGACCCAGGAAGGTCCCGACCACTACAAAACAAATATCCCGGGCGTTTTTACCGCCGGCGATATGCACCGCGGCCAGTCCCTTGTCGTCTGGAACGTTGTCGAAGGCCGAGGCTGTGCCCGCGAAGTGGATGAGTACCTGATGGGCTACACTATGCTGTAAAAGGGCACCGGATACATGTAAAAAATGATTGAACCCCGGGACGATTCGTTTTATATTGGAAAAGCTGCCGATACAGTTTTTTTACAGGAGAGGAGGAGGTCAGAGCCACAGATATGCAAGGATATGAAGAATTGATGCAGTCCATAGAGGAAGAGAATGTGGAGTTTATCCGCCTGACTTTTTTTGATGTGTTCGGACATCAGAAAAATATAGCCCTGATGAGCGGGGAACTGGAAAGAGCTGTGCGCTGGGGCGTTTCTATTGACGGCTCAGCAATCGATGGATTTGACACGGATGTGCGCAGCGACCTGTTTCTGAAGCCCGATCTGTCCACCATATCGATCGTGCCCTGGCGGCCTTCAGTGGGCCGTGTGTGCAGGATCTTCTGTGATGTGACCTGGCCCGACGGGACTCCTTTTGAAGGGGATACCAGGTACATCCTGCGCCAGGCTGTGCGGGCGGCGGCAAAACGCGGAATAGAAGTCAAGTTCGGTTCCGAGATGGAATTTTATGTTTTCCGCAGGGACGAAAAGGGACAGCCTACTACGACCCCCATCGACAGGGCGGGATACATGGATGTTGAACCTCTGGACGGCGGAGAAAACCTGCGCCGCGATATCTGCTTCGCCCTGAAGGAAATGGGCATCACACCCGAGTCCTCCCATCATGAGCGGGGACCCGGGCAGATGGAGATCGATTTCCGCTACAGCGACCCCATCACTGCTGCTGACAACACTTCGACGGTCCGCTGGGCAGTCCGGAATATCTGCGCGGCAGACGGTTACTTTGCGGATTTTTCTCCCAAGCCCCTGCCCAATGAACCCGGAAACGGAATGCACCTCAATATTTCCGTACACAGTGAAAATAATTCCGCACACGGTGAAAATAAAACCGCACACGGTGAAAATAAAACCGCACACGATGAGAATAATATCGCACACGGAGAAAAAGACACAGTAGACAGCGAAAAAGAAGAGGACTATACCAATGCATTCATGGCAGGGATCATGAAATACATCCGCGGGATCGCCCTCTTTTTGAACCCCTCCCAGCAGTCCTACACCAGGCTGGGCAGGATGGAGGCACCGCGGTATGTCAGCTGGGCAGTCCAGAACCGCAGCCAGCTCATCCGCATTCCTGCAGACCCCTCCGGGCGCAGAAGGATCGAACTCAGATCCCCCGATCCGGCGGCAAATCCCTATCTGGCCTTTGCCCTCCTGATCCGGGCCGGCCTCTACGGCATAGAGCATAACCTGCCTCTGCCGACCCCTATGGACGTCAATCTTTACAAAGCTGATCCCGTATTGATGCGCGGACTTGAACAGCTTCCGGGAAGCCTCCAGGAAGCCGTACAGGTCGCCCGCGCGTGCCCGCTGGTGCAGGAATTCGTACCCCCGGCCTGCCTCGAGGCTTATGCCCGCATAGCGGACCGCGAATACCTGCCTGAATGGAGGTAATGACTGCAGATGAAACAGACAGTTCCACCCTGCAGCATATTGGCTGCAGCAGGAACACAGGAGATGATGAAAGCCATCCTGACGGTTTTGAGGGACCTTCAGACCTCCCTTGCCCACACCGGACTCCAGCTTCGTGTCACCCAGGCCGGGACCATCACGGAGATCAAGCAGCAGATGGCACCTCCAGGCGCCAGAGCCTGCCCGGAACTGCTTCTATTCAGCATGTCTGCCAGGGACACTGCCTGCATTGACGACCTGCTGTTACTGGCCGGCAAAAACCCTCAGCTTCAGACCGTGCTCCTCGTCCGCAGAGAAGTGCAGGCCCAGCTTGCCTACCGCTGTAGAAAATACCAGATTTACGTACTGTCACTGCCTCTCCGCACCCAGATCCTCACGGAAATGCTGCGCATGTGCCTGACCATGCGCAGCCGCCTGATGGAAAAAGAAGAAGAACTGCAGCGCATGCGAAAAAAAACAAACGAGATGAGCATCGTCACCAAAGCCAAATGCCTGCTCATCCAGATGCGGCAGATGACAGAAGAGGAAGCTCATTATTATCTGGAGAAGAGGGCCATGGATGAGGGACTCTCAAAACGCGAAGTAGCCATGGGTATCATCAACATGTATTCCTGACTTAAATATAAGATGAAAGCCTCTCAGACAGAGCCCTCCGGACTCCTTCTGAGAGGCTTTTTTATGAACAGGACAAATCTCACGGTTTTTGTTTTCTCTTTGGCAGTACATGCTTGCTGCGTATTGTAATTGAGCTTATCATTTCAAGATAGTAATTAAGCTTATCAAGACAGTAATTAAGATTGTTATTTAAAGATTGTTGTGTAAAAATTGTAAATAAAAGATTGCAATGATTCAGGGGAGAGGCTATGGCAAAGGTTATCGAAATACGCGGTGTAAAGATCGGGGAAGGCGTTCCGAAGATCATTGTCCCGATCGTTGGAGTGACAAAAGAAGAGATCCTGACGGCAGCGGCTTCTTTTGAGGATGTGCGTCTGGATTTGGTCGAGTGGCGCGTCGACTGGTTTGAGGACGCCTTTGATTTTGCGAAAGTAGAGGATATCCTGAAGGATCTGCGCGCAGCCCTGGGCAATGTCCCGCTCCTGTTCACATTCCGGACGTCCAAAGAGGGCGGCGAGAAAGCTATCGATGCGGCAGACTACGCCCGGCTCAACATCCTGGCGGCCCGGACCGGCCTTGTGGACCTGATCGACGTCGAGGCCTTTACCGGAGATGACATTGTCAAAGAAATCATCGCCGACGCCCATGCAGCGGGCGTTAAGGTCATAGCTTCCAACCATGATTTCAGCAAAACACCCGACAAGGATGATATCATCGGGAGACTCCGCAGGATGCAGGATCTCGGCGCGGACATCCCCAAGATCGCTGTCATGCCGAAATCCAGAAAAGATGTCCTGGTTCTGCTCTCCGCGACCGAAGAAATGGCGGCCAATTATGCGGACCGCCCTATCATTACCATGTCTATGGCGGGTACTGGCCTGATCAGCCGGCTGAGCGGCGAAATCTTCGGCAGCTCCTGCACCTTCGGCGCAGTCGGAAAGACTTCCGCGCCCGGCCAGATGAATGCGGCTGATCTGGACACGATTCTGAATCTGATCCACTACAATCTCTGACAGAGACCCCGGAGGACACATCCGGCACAGCAGGGAAGATGAATCTGACGCAGCAGAAAAGACAGATCCGGTGCAACAAAGAAAGACAGATCTGGCGCGAAGAGACAGGGGACGGTTCCCTGTCCCATTTCTGAAGGGCCCTTTCTGCAGGAGACCAGGAACGGTTCTCTGTTTCCTTTGATTCGTCCCCTGTCTCCTTTCCGCCCTCCTTCGTGAAGGGGTTTTCCTGAGGGGACCCTTCCTGAAGGTCCCGATTTTTACATTAAAAAGATAGTATTATTCCGAAAATCACCGTATTTAGGGCAGGATTGGTCAAAAAAGACCAAAAACCTGCCCTTTTCTTATGTCCCGATATTTATGAAAGCTGTCCTGAATCATATTTTTTAAACCGGCTTCAAATGGTAATATACGCACCAATCAGGAGAAACAACCTGATTCGACAGAAGTGCTGGTGACTTAATCCTGCAAATATGATGTCGTTAAAAATCGTTAGAAAATAGAAGCATAAGCATTAACCGGATAAAAGAAAGAGAGGTGTTTTCGAATGTCGCTTTATATCTATATAGATGATACGAGAAAACCGATTTTTACAGATTGTATCTGGGCTAAGGATTATGAGGGAGCAATTACTGCAGTAGAAAATAACGCAAAAGATAACCACCTTATCATTGACTTTGACCATGACTTAGGAACAGAAAAAACCGGATATGATCTGGCCAAATGGCTGGTAGCCAATCAATATACAGGCGATTTCAGGGTTCACTCCATGTACCCGGTCGGACATAAGAATATCAGTGACCTTTTAAAGCAATACGGTTGGAGAGAATTTTATTAAACTAGAATTTCATTAAGACAGAGTTTCACAAAAACAGAATTCCATTAAAGTAGGATTTCATTAAAATTAAAAATACAGGAAATAATTTTCACAGTCTGTTTACAGTCTACAGTCCCGCTAAGAAGCCGCTGCACTGAGCCACAGGAGCCAGTTCAGCGGCTTTTTTTTTCATATACACTTCCTCGTTGTTATATCGTAATTCCAGCAGTTTACAGTACTAAGAGCATAAACCGATCAGTATCCTGTAGAAACGGTAATAAACAATATGGGCGAAGGAGGAAAACCTGTCAAACGGTTTAATCCTTCTTTTTAGACAGCAGATCCGAAATCTTATTGACAAGAACGCCGACGACGATGGCGCCGACAAATGTTTCCGGACTGAGGAGGTTTTCTTTCAGCCAGGCAACGGGGCCTTTTGCCCCTGGAGAGGCAGCTGGCTCATCGTTATTATCATCTGGAGAGGCAGCTGGCTCATCGTTATTATCATCTGGTGAGACAGCTGATTCATCGCCTTTGTTGATTGTTATCGGATCTGTTTCGGGTGATTGATCTGAGACGAGAGAATCTGCCGTGGCCTGCTCAGCAGCGGCTCCTTCCTGGTCCGATGTTCCGGCTGTGTGTACACGGAAGCTGTATTCGCCGGCAATTCCGAACGATTCCACCATTAGAAGGTATTCACCGGGCGGCAGCTGTAATTCCTCCTGCCGGCCGTTATCCGTGATCATAGAGTACAGGACATTTTCGTTGAGGTCCCTGATGGTAAGTTCCAGCCCGGCAGTAGAGGAACACTCGATGGACGATATGGGGGCTGAGGCTGTCAATCGAAAAGTATGCTGTTCATGGATGGTATCATCGGAGCTGCTGTGAAAGAACCCCTCATAGGACTGGTCACAGACAATATTTTCCGGCGGCATGTGCAGAGGTGTCTCCTTCAGGGAGAACCTGTAGTCGCCGGAAGTATCCGCGTAGGAGACATAAACGCAGACGGAATAAGAACCGGGATCCAGATAGAAGCTGTAATCTCCCGGGCTTGCCATGGAGTCCAGCCAGGCGTCGAGGAGCTGGTTTTCATCGGCGTCTATGACCTTGATCCGCAGAACCTGGTTTGTATGCGTGATAAAATGCATCTGCACAAGCCCTGCATCGGAAAGAGTGAAAGGATATAAACCCGCCGGACTCTCTCCTGAAAAGCTGTTTTCTTCAACTGGAGTGATGGTTCCCTCGATATAGGTTCCGTCCGTCGGCACAGCCTCCGGGGTACCGGGTGAGGATGCCGGGACCGTCATTGCCAACGAAAAAGAAATGAAGGCTGTGAGGATTAAAGAAAGAAGTAAGCAGCAAACCCGATTTTTTCTGATGATCAAATAACGCACTTTCCGAAGCCTCCATGATCGACATCCCGATCTGAGCTTAACAATTGCAACAGATTCATTATAGCATATACATTTTCAATACAAATACAAAAGCGGGATATGTCCGTTTTCAAAATTCACTGCGCAAAATTTACAAGCCCTTTTATGAAACAAATAACTCTATGGCCGACTATGGCGGAAAGGGCACATGTATGGAAGAGAAAAGACAGATCAATGCGCAGTTGATCGGACAGAACATCAGGAGGATTCGACTGGAACACGGGGAGACACAACAACAGCTGGGCGCACTGCTTGGATACGGGGCTACAACGATCGCCAACTATGAAACCGGGTACAGGATGCCGGACCTGGAGACCTTCTTTCAGATCGCCATGCATTACAGTGCATCACTGGAAGATTTTATACGAGAACAGGAAACCGCAATCCCGGATGACAGTCAGAATGGCTTCATCTGATGAATACCAGTCAGAATGCTCTTAGGAAGTTCATACATGTTTGTGGTCACGAGATCATAGCCACAAGTATGCTGATCAAGGTTCACGAATCGTGAATATCCCGGGAGCGGAAGACAGATATACTGATTACGAGCAGTTTATTGAAGAGAATACTCATTTGCTGAACAGAAAAATCATATGAGGAGGATACCCATGAAAAAAATAATAGGGATCATTATTGCAGGAATCATTATCATGACACTGTTTGGAAATGGAAAAAGCCGTGGAACCAGGGTAAATAAAGAAGCAGAAAACCGGACCGGAACCGAAACCACAGTCACAGGAGGACAGAACGCAGGATCTGAACAAGAATCGGAAGAGAATTTGACAGAGAATCAGGAAGAGGAAACAAAACAAGAGGAAACAGAACCGGAGGAAGAACAGGAGCCGGAGGAAGAACAGGAGCCGGAAGATGAGCCTGAGGATGAGCAGAACGAATCTGCGGAAGATGGGATCTCACCGGAATTCAAGGCGGCCATGGACAGCTACGAGGAGTTTTTTGACGAATACGTCGCGTTTATGGAGAAGTATTCAAAATCGTCCAACCCCTCAGGGATGATCATGGATTACAGTGAATACATGATGAAATATGCAGATACGATGAATAAGCTCAATCAGGTCGACTATGACAAACTGACAGTCCCGGAACAGGCCTATTACATTGAAGTCATGGCGAGGATCCAGAAAAAGCTGCTGCAGAGCACACAGTGATCCACAAAATCCGGTCTGCGGCGCCGCTGCATAGAGTCTGCATAGAGTGGGATACAGGGGACGCTTCTCTGTCTATTATTCGAAGACATTTGGAGCGAAGAAAGGGACGGTTGTCTGCCTTCTTTTGGCAGACACCTGAAGCGAAGAAAGGGACGTTTCTTTGTCTCCGTGAAGGAGAATGAGAAACGTCCCTTATCTCTTATCTGAGCGGTCCCTTATCTCTTGTCTGAGCGGTTCCTTGTCTCTTGTCTGAGCGGTCCCATGGCCCGCTTTTTCATTTGCGTTTATTCCCGATCTCCGAGCAGTTCTCCCAGGGTGTTTTCGCCCCAGCTGTAGTTGGTAAGGTAGCTTCCTTTGAAAAGCTGGGAGTATTCTTCTTTGCCGGAGAGGAAATTGTAGAGGTCGCAATCGACCTTATCCATCACGATCCGGCGCTTTCCGTCTATGGCTTCAACAATGTCGGGAATTCCATATTCCTCCAGGGTGCTCTTCAGGCGGAGAGCGACTTTGCGGTATCTTGAGAGGGTCAGGGTGTTTGCGGGTTCGTCCTCCCACAGGAAGCTGATCGCTTCTTCGGAAGTGACGTATCCGCCCTTGCGGTCAACAAGGAGAGCAAAGAGTTCCTTGGACTTTTTGTTGCGGAAGGCGATGGGGGTGTCTCCGACAAAAACATCGAAATAGCCGAAGGTACGGATGGAAACAGTGCGGGTTTCCGGCAGGGCGGCTCTGCTGGCTTCTGAACCGGTTCCTGAGCTGCCTTCTACCGGGTAAAGCATGACGTAACGTGAGGAATCAGCATTGGGCTCTTTTTCGGAGCAGATTGCTTTGATTCTGCGCTCGGACTGAGATTGATAGTCAAAATAATTGAACTCTGCTTCACCTGTTCTCAGCAGCTCCGCAAAATTCTCATAAGCCACTTCACTATAGGCAACGAAAGTCTCAATGGGTGTAAAGCGCTCGGTCAGGGGCAGCCATTCTTCTTCGGTATAGCCAAAGAAGGCGCAGACATTTTCGGTTGCATAGAGTGGTTTTACCAGGCCTTTCGGAGAGATTTCAAAGGCCGCGATGCCGTCTGAAAACTGGGTGACTAAATCACGCATTTTCTCTCTCAGCTGGTCGTTTTCTTTCTTCAATGCCATGGAATTTGCGGTCTCTTTTATCTCGCGGCAGCAATAGAAGTTTATTGACTCATCGGCTTTAATGAACACGCCGCTGTATTGTTTAACGGTGTCGTCGGTCGAACGGGCCTTGTAGGTGATCTGAGGCGGCTTACCGTCAATACTGCGCAGTCTTTTTTGACAGAAATCCACAAAGAATCGACGAACACTGTCCTGGTCTTCCGAATATACGGAGTCGACCAGCCACTTGATCAGCGCATCTTCAATCTGCATTTCTACATTCTCAAAACGCTTAAAAAAAGATGCTTCTTCACAATGCAGGCATTTTACTGTATTGGCATCCAGATTGAACTCGAAGATCTTGTCATAAACATCTGTAAGAGCCCGGAGATAGCGCTTGCTTTCGATCGTTTTTCGCGCCTTGTAGCGTTCTGTAATGTCCATACAAACGCTCTGGAACTCTGCTTCGCCCTGTTCGTTGATGGTTTTTGTGACCCATCCGAAAACATGCGCGCGGGTCCCGTCACAGCGGAGCAGGGTCATATCTCCGGCGATGGGAGCATCCGCAGAGAAAACACGGTTCAGATATTTTGAAAATCTGCGGCGCTCCTCCATTGGGACCATCAGGAAAATATTGCTTTTATACATTTCCAGATAATCCATTTCTCCGTCTTTTACTTCGGGGAAACGCAGCAGTTCGATCATCTTGGGATTGATATAGGTGATCTTCGGCTGCTTTTCACAGGTATATCTTATAAATCCGCATGGAATGGTATCATTCAAAAAACGCAGATTATCATTTTCAGATTTAAGATCGGTTATATCTGCCAATACAGAATGACCGATGAGCGTTCCGTCGTCCAGTTTTCCGGGCGTGACGGTGTCTCTTACATGGATAATGGTACCGTCCTTTTTGACAAGACGGTACTCATCGGTAAGAGCCTGTTCTTTCAAAATTATCTGCTGAATAAAGGCGGAATACTTTTCGCGGTCAGCCGGGTGGACCCGCTGCAGATAAAGATCAGTGCTGTTATCCAGCAGTTCGCTTTCTTCGACGCCAAGCAGTTCGCACAAATTGCAGCTGGCGTAGTTCAGGTGAACCGGGGGCGTCAACACATACTGATGAAAGCCGCAGATCTGATGAGAAAGTATTTCCTCCATATAGTTTAATGGATTGTTTGACGAGTTTATCGGGTTTATTGAGTTTAACGCGTTGTCCATTGTATCTCCTTTTGCGGAGTTCTGTTTCTGCCGACGGGGCAGTCTGAAAACTGACATTATTTTGCTTTGGGAGAAATATTCTCCCCTGCAGCCGGGGAGATTGTATCCCTCATAGGATCTGCAATCGTTCTCACAGTCCGCTTAGGCATGACTGCGAAGGACAGTCTTTTGAATCTTGCCGCTGATCGTCTTGGGCATTTCGGTCACGAATTCAATGAGGCGGATCCATTTGTACTCCGCAAGCCTCTGATTGCAGAAATTTTTGATCTCCAGCGCCAGTTCCTGTGAAGAATTATATTCTGCACCGGGAACAATGACAGCCTTGAGTGCCTGGCCCCGGAGGGAATCCGGTACGCCGATCACGCTGCATTCCACGACGGCAGGATGCTCCATCAGTACGTTTTCCACTTCGTAGGGACCCACACGGAAACCGCCTGTTTTAATAATATCATCAAAACGGCCGTGGAACCAATAGCGTCCGTTTTCATCCATATATGCCGCGTCTCCCGTGTGATATACGCCGTCGCGCCAGACATAGCGGTACTGGTCCTCGTTGTCCAGATATGCGGTAAATACACCGGGCTGCCGGCCGGCTTTTTCGGGGACGATGACGACTTCACCGATCTCGCCGATAGCAGCGGGCTTTCCATTCTTTCCGCGAAGCTCGATGTTATAGAAGGGAGAGGGTGTTCCCATGGAACCCTCCACAGCGTCGTATCCCTTGAAATTTGCCATCAGCAGGGTTGTCTCGGTCTGTCCGTATCCCTCGCGAAGCTCCAGCCCGGTGAGCTCTCTGAATTTGCGGAACACTTCAGGAGCCAACATCTCACCTGCGGTCGTCGCGTGCCTGAGCGTGGGCATTTCGGGAATGCCTTTGCGGACGAGATAGCGATAGACCGTAGGGGGAGCACAGAATGAAGTCACACCATAACGATTGATCACAGCGGTTAACTGTTTTGGCTCAAAGTTATCGAAATCATAAACCATGACCGCGCTGCCTACCAGCCACTGGCCATAAATTTTTCCCCAGGATGCCTTCGCCCAGCCCGTATCCGCAACTGTGAAGTGCAGGCCGTTATCCTCTGCCTGATGCCAGTACTTTGCCGTGACGATATGCGCAAGCGGGTAGCTGTGGTCGTGGATAACGCCTTTGGGATAACCTGTAGTGCCGGATGTAAAATACAGCATCATAGGATCAGCCGCCAGGGTCTGCACACGCCCGAATTCTTCGGAGGCTCCTTCCATAGCTCTGGTCAGATTTTCAAATCCTTCTATATCATTCTGAACGCACCAGAGCCTGGCTGTCCTGCCGGCCTCTTTCAGGGCTGCAATGATCTTTTCGGGAACCTCGTTCTGCGCAGTACACACAATGGCCTTTACTTTGGAGGATTTAATGCGGTAGACGAGATCACTGACTGTCAGCATATAAGTGGCGGGAATCATCACGGCGCCCAGCTTGTGCAGAGCAACAGCTGCAAACCAGTATTCATAATGCCTTTTCAAAATCAGCATGACCCGGTCGCCGCGGCCGATCCCTGCATTGCTGAAGACATTCGCCATCTGATTGCTGTATTTTTTTATATCCGCAAATGAAAAAATATGTTCCTCCCCCTCGACGTTGCACCACACGAGCGCACGTTTCTCCGGCGTCTCATCTGCGATCTTATCGACAACATCATAACCGAAGTTGAAGTTGTCGGGATAATCAAGTGTTATTTTTTTAAGCCTGCCGTTTTCATCGAAAGTCTCATTACAAAACTGTTTGTATACACACATAGTTACTCCTTGATGACTGCATCTGCCCCTAACCTGCGGAACCTGTCATAACGGTTCTGAGTCAGTTCTACGTCACTGGACAGTCCTTTGAGTTCTTCCGCCAGGAGAGCGCGGATGCGGTCATAAAATTCCTTTTTGCCGATGTCGTCTTCAGAAAGAATACGCTCGATCACGCCGAGACTTTTGCCGTCCTCGGCTGTCAGCTTCAGACTCGCGGCAGCGGCATCTGCTTTGGCGGAGTCTTTCCAGAGAATGCTGGCGCAGCCTTCGGGAGAGATGACGGAATACACGGCATTTTGCAGCATCCAGACCCGGTCGGCAGCAGCAAGGGCGAGGGCACCGCCGCTGCCGCCCTCACCGATCAAAATAGAGATGATCGGGACACAGAGGGTCGACATTTCGAGCAGGTTTTCAGCGATCGCCTGACCCTGTCCCCTTTCTTCAGCACCGATTCCGCAGTAGGCGCCGGATGTATCCACAAAGCAGATAACAGGTCTGCCGAATTTCTCTGCCTGCTTCATGAGGCGCAGGGCTTTGCGGTAACCTTCCGGCTTAGGCATACCGAAATTGCGATAAGTACGCTCTTTTGCGGTATGACCTTTCTCAATCGCGATCACCGTAACAGGAACCTTGTCCAGCTTTGCAATGCCGCCTACAACTGCGGGATCATCCGCATAACGGCGGTCACCGTGAAATTCAATAAATCCCTTGAAAATGTTCTTTATATAATCAAGTCCTGTCGGCCTCTTACTGTCGCGGGCCAGTTTCACACGTTCATATGCACGATAACAGGTGCGTTCAAAAGCATGTTCATGAGTGCGTTCATGAACACGATCATAAATACGTTCATAGATACGTTCATCAGCGTGTTCACCAGCACGTTTAAAAGCATTTTCACTCATACCATCGCCCTCCCACAGTGTATTTTCAGCAGCTCAGCCGGATATTCCCGCAGTGCATTTTCAGCAGCTCAACCGGATATTCCTGCAGAGTATTTTCAGCAGACCAGTCAGATATTCCCACAGTGCATTTTCAGCAGCTCAGCCAGATATTTCTTCTGATTGAAACGGGGGATAATGCTGTCGATAAATCCGTGTTCAAGGACAAATTCCGACTTCTGGAACCCTTTGGGCAGAGCCTTCTTTGTCGTCTGTTCAATCACTCTTGCGCCTGCAAAACCGACGGTCGCGCCGGGTTCAGCCAGTATAATATCCGCTTCCATAGCGAAGCTTGCCGTCACACCGCCGGTTGTCGGATCAGTGAGAACTGCAATATACAAAAGTCCTGCGTCACTATGCCGCTTGACCGCTGCGCTTGTTTTTGCCATCTGCATCAGAGACAGCAGGCCTTCCTGCATACGGGCGCCGCCGGACACAGTAAAGCCGATCACGGGCAGACGGTATTGCACTGCATATTCAAATAATGTGGTTATTTTTTCGCCGACGACACTGCCCATACTGCCCATCATAAAATAGGGCTCCATAACGAACAGGCAGCACTTCTGCCCACCGATCATACCAGTACCGCAGACCACAGCTTCTATTTCACGGCTCGCAGCGCGGACAGTTTCAATCTTGTTATTATATCCGGGAAAATTCAGCGGATTTTCCGCTTTCATATTGGAATATAATTCACGAAAACTTCCCTTGTCGGTGATCATCTGTATGCGCTGGCGCGCTTTCATACGGAAATGGTAGCCGCAGGGACAGACAAGGTCATTGGCCCAGAGGCGGCTCAATGGAATCTCCCTGTGGCAGTTCGGGCATTTTTTCTCAGGTTCACCGGAGTCACGCTGAACCGGAGCAGAAGTCCGCCCGCCTTCTTCTAACTGATTTTTTGGTTTTAAAAAATTCAACAATGCCATTTCATCACATGTTTCCCATAAGGGGTAAATCGTATATTTTCATATATAGGGAAATTACAAGTTTCCTATAAAGGTCAGTCATATGTTTCCCATAAAGGGTAAATCCTATATTTCGATATAAAGGAAAACCACATGTTTCCTATAAAGGTCAGTCATATGTTTCCCATAAAAGTTAAATCATACTTTCCGGTTGTGAAGCGCTCATCCTCAACGATCCGCAGCTGTTCCTCAATGTTTGTCGGTATGCCGTCGATGACCAGTTCGCACAGGGCTGCCCGGATTTTGCGAAGGGTTTCTTCTCTGGTCTTGGCATATACGATCAGTTTCCCGAGCAGTGAATCATAGTAGGGGGAAACAGCCGTGCCGGCGACCAGGCAGGTATCAAACCGCACAGACGGACCTCCCGGAACATGGAGCATTTTCAAAGTTCCGCAGCTTGCCGCATTGATCCGGCATTCGATCGCCGAACCTTTCGTCCTGACATCTTGCTGAGTGAAATTCAGCGGGATACCGGCAGCGATCCGGATCTGCCATTTTACAAGGTCAAATCCAGTCAGCATTTCCGTCACGCAATGCTCCACCTGGAGCCGCACATTCATTTCCATAAACCAGAAATTGCCATCACGATCCAGCAGAAATTCAAGCGTACCCGCGCCGACATAACCGATCTTTTTTACAGCATCTACTGCAAGCTCCATTATCTTTTTGCGCTGCGCATCATTTACAGCGGGCGAGGGCGTTTCCTCCAGCAGCTTCTGATTTCGTCTCTGAAGAGAACAGTCACGGTCGCCGAGACAGACGGCGTTTCCGTGCTCATCGGCGAGGATCTGCAGTTCAACATGTCTTGCGGGGTAAATATATTTTTCAAGATACAGGCTGCCATCTCCGAAAGCGCTTAAGGCTTCGCCTGATGCCTGAAGGTAAGCATCATCAAGTTCATCTTCTGAACGGATCAGACGTATCCCGCGTCCGCCGCCGCCTGCACAGGCTTTGAGCATAACAGGATATCCGATCCGGCCGGCTGCCCGCCTTGCTTCCTGGACAGAAGCCACAGCTTTTGTTCCCGGAATGACCGACAGACCTGTTCCACGGACCAGCTCTTTCAATACTGCTTTATCACTGAGGCGCTCCATGCTGTCGGGATCGGGACCGATAAATACCAGGCCGTTCTTTCTGCAGGCACGGGCAAAGTGCGCATTTTCTGAAAGAAAACCGTATCCGGGATGGACCGCCTGTGCACCCGATAAAACTGCAGTACTGATTATTTGATTTTCATTCAAATAACTTTCCGAGGCTTCGGGACCTCCGATACAATAACTCTGATCGGCGAGAGCCACATGAAGGGAGTTTTTATCTGCCTCGGAATATACAGCGACCGTAGCCACACCCATTTCCTTGCAGGCCCGGATGATGCGGACAGCGATCTCGCCGCGGTTGGCGATCAGTATTTTTGAAAACATGGTTTACGCTCCTGTGATCGCAAAGGAAAATTCAGCTGTTACACACTTTCGTCCGCCTGCCGTGACAGTGCCTTCTGCAAAATAAAAGGGATGCTTCGCGCGTTTGATGCGGCACTGGGTTTCAATCGTATCACCCGGCTTTACGGGAGAACGGAATCTTACATTGTTAAGCCCTGTGTAAACGGGCAGTTCATCCTCCTTCATCGTATCCTTCATCAGTACGCAGGCGGTCTGAGCCAGGATCTCACAGAGGATCACGCCCGGAACGATGGGGTGACCGGGAAAATGTCCCTTGAGGAAGAATTCGTCACCGCGGACGGTATAATGTCCGATGGCAGTTTCCTCCCTGTTTTCCACATCGTCAAGGAGCAGCATATGATCCCTGTGAGGCAGTATCGTCATGATTTCTTCTCTGTTCATATCCTTATTTCTTTATCCTTATTCCTTTGTCTTTATTTCTTTGTCCTTAGTACTTTATCCTTATCTCTTTATCTTTATCTCTTTTCCTTATCTCTTTATCCTTACTTCCTGATACGGAAAAGCTCTGTTCCGTACTCGACGACCTGACCGTCAGTGACGCAGATCTCTGAAATGATTCCGTCCTCCTCGGAGGCAATCTCGTTCATAAGCTTCATCGCTTCTACAATGCAGAGAGTCTGGCCTTTTTTCACCTTGTCCCCGATCGAGACATAGGGATCGGCATTTTCCGTGGGAGCCGCATAAAACACGCCGACGATGGGGGATTCCACGCTGATGTAGTCCTTTGCGCCGGCTGTTGTGGGTGTTGTCTGTGCACTGCCGGCAGATTCGGGAACAGAGTATACAGTTTCTCTGACCGGTGCCGAAATGGAACGCTCCAGGCGGACCTTGCTGTTTTCCTCTGTGATCTCAAGTCCGGTCAGCCCCAGTTCCTTCATCAGTCCGGCATATCTGCGGATATCTGTTTCTTTCATAGGATCACACCTTTCTGAAAGCGAGGCAGGCGTTATGACCGCCAAATCCAAGAGAATTGGAAAGTGCCAGCGTAAGGTCTGCTTTTACAGCAGTATTCGGGACACAATTCAGATCACATTTTTCATCCTGTTCTTTCAAGTTGATCGTGGGAGGAATGATCCCCTCATTCAGGGCGAAAAGGCAGGCCAGCGCTTCAATCGCGCCAGCTGCGCCAAGCATATGTCCGGTCATGGACTTGGTGGAGCTCACATAGGCTTTCCTTGCGCTCTCTTCGCCAAGCGCTTTCCTGATCACTGCCGTCTCGATCACATCGTTCATCGGAGTACCTGTTCCGTGCGCATTGATATAAACGGAATCCTGGTCTGTATAGCCGGCTTCCTTCATGGCATCCATCATAGCCTGTGCGCCGCCCCGCCCGTCGGGATGAGGAGCAGTGATGTGATAGGCATCACAAGTGGAACCGTAGCCGCATACTTCGCCGTAAATCTTTGCGCCGCGGTTTTTTGCGTGTTCATATTCCTCGAGAACAAGCGCGACAGCACCTTCACCGATCACAAAACCGCCTCTGCGTTTATCAAAAGGCAGGGAAGCCTCATCGGGATTTTCGGAAACAGTAAGCGCCTTCATATTGACAAATCCCGCGATCGCGGAAGGAATAATGGCAGCTTCAGCACCGCCGGTGATCACAGCATCGGCATAACCGTGACGGATAAGGCGCATCGCTTCACCGATGGCATTGGAACCGGAAGCGCAGGCAGTGACAGCAGGCATTGCCGTTCCGCGGCAGTCGTGGCGGATCGCGATCATACCGGCTGCCATATTGCTGATCATCATAGGTACGAACAGCGAAGATACACGGCGGGGGCCTTTTTCCATCAGCTTGGTGTGTTCTGTCTCAAAAGTACCTATGCCGCCTATTCCCGTGCCGAAAATGACAGAAAAACGTTCGGGTTCAACGGTGCCCTTGACGCTGCTTTCCTCCACCGCCTGTTGGGCTGCCGCAACGGCAAACTGAGCATAGCGGTCGGTGCGCAGCACATCATTTACCTCTAAATATTCTCTGGGATCGAAGCCCTTGACCTCGGCTCCCAGCTTTGCCTTGAATTTTTCCGTATTAAAAAGTGTAATGGGACCAATGCCGTTTTTCCCGTTCTTCATATTCTCCCAGGTATCAGCGACATTGTTTCCCAAAGGGGTGACTGCACCGAGACCGGTAACAACAACCCGCCTGTTCTGACTCATATTTTTCTCCTTATATGGCGATACCGCTGCTGCTTCTTTTTTAGCACGGAGATACCGCCATCATCGCATTTTCACACTGCGATACCGCCGCTAATTCTTTTTAGCACGGAGATACCGCCACCCACTAATTCGTTCTTTACAGGGTGATTCATTCCATTGTCATTTACTTCTTACATGGCGATTCCGCCGTCGACCCGGAGGACTTCGCCTGTTACATATTTTGCAATTGCCAGATAGGCCGCCGCTTCTGCCACATCTTCTGTTTCACCCATCCTGCCGAGAGGGATCCTGTCCAGAAGAGGATTGTCAGCCTGATCTCCCGTCATATCTGTCGCAATAAATCCGGGAGCGATCGCGTTACAGCGGATGCCTTTGGGGGCAAGCTCCCTGGCTGCGGACTTGGTCAGACCGATCAGGCCGGCTTTCGATGCGGAGTAGTTGCATTGTCCCGCGTTGCCCATCAGACCGGCCACTGAGCTGATGTTGATCACACAGCCTTCGCGCGCCCGCATGAACAGGCCTGTCATATGGCGGATCATATTGAAAGCACCTTTGAGATTGGTATCCAGGACTGCGTCAAAATCTTCTTCCTTCATCATGGCAAGCAGGCCGTCCCGGGTAATGCCTGCATTATTGACAAGAATCTGTGCAGTACCGAAGTCAGCTCTGATCTTTGCGACAGTTTCCTTAACCGCGGAAAAATCAGCCACATTGCATTGATAAGCCCTGGCTTCAACACCGTATTCCTTTCTGCATTTCGCGCAGACACTCTCAGCAGCTGCTGCATTCCCTGCAAAAATAACAGCTGTATTGGCACCCATCGACGCCAGTTTATAAACGATTGCTTCTCCGATCCCCCGGGAGCCGCCGGTCACAACCGCTGTTTTCCCATTCAGCATCTTTTCATTGCTGCTCAGCATTCTTCACCTCCACTCAGCATCCTTCCACCTCCGCGAGTTTCTCCGCGGGTTACTCCGCGAGAGATTCGGCAAGATATTCGCTTACATTTACAGCCTTTACGTTTTTGCTGATCTTCCTGATCATATTGGTGAGTGTTTTGCCGGGACCGATCTCAATAAAGGTGTCCACGCCGGCCGCAATCATATTGCGGATGATCGTCTCCCACTGCACGGGACTGCAGATCTGAGAGGAAAGCAGGTCCGCGACATCATCCCCATAAGGTTCCCCTGTCCTGTTGGAGTAAAGGGGGATGCCTGGTTTGTTCACCTTTGCCTTTGCCAGTTCACCGGCAAAGGCCTCTGCCGCCTCCTTCATAAAGGGAGAATGGAAGGCTCCTTTTACTTTAAGCGGAAGGGCTCTGCCGCCCGCTGCTCTTACATCAGCGGTGAAGTCCTTCATCTGAGAGGCAAGGCCGGATACCGTGATCTGTCCGGGGCAGTTGAAGTTTACAGGATAAACATCGGAATATTTTCCGCACACTTCCTGAACCTGTCCCGGTGTGAGCTTTACAACAGCAGCCATAAAGGTATCAAACTTCTCAGCCTCCTTCTGCATCAGCTCACCGCGCTTACAGACCAGACGAAAACCGGTCTCATTGTCAAAGGCTCCGCTGACTACAGCGGCAGTAACTTCACCGAGAGAAAAACCGGCAGCCGCGTCGGGAGCAAGGCCTTTTTCCATAAGGTTTTCCATCAGGACATTTGCCGCTGCCAGCTCCATCGCAAAAAGGCAGGGCTGTGTATTTTTGGTTTCCTTCAATTCGTCTTCCGTGCCGTGAAAACACTGGACAGACGTACCGGGACGGATCCCGTCACATAGATCATAGATCTTACGGGCTGCCGGATATTTTTCATACAGGTCCTTTCCCATACCGGGGAACTGGTCGCCCTGACCAGAAAAAACAAATGCTATTTTACCCATTGTGATGCCCTCAGGAGGACAGGCTCAGCTTCCTCCATGACTTCCCTGACTATTTCTGCCGCAGGCTGTTCTTTTTTGACCATGGCTGCGATCTGACCGGAAAGGAAACAGCCCCTTTCGGAGTCCCCTTCCTGCACTGCAAGCCGCAGTGCCCCCGTTGCCAGCCTTTCCAGCTCGTCATCCGGCATACCGCCGTATTCAGCTTTGGAATATTCTCTGGCAAACGGCGTTCTGAGACTGCGGACGGGATGCCCCAGCCGCTTGCCGGTGACCATGGTACAGAGATCAGTGGCCTTAAGGATCTTCTCTTTATATACAGGGTGGATACTGCACTCATTGGCACTGAGGAAACGGGTCCCCATCTGCACGCCCTGCGCGCCGAGCATAAATGCCGCAGCCACCCCTCTGCCGTCCGCAATACCGCCTGCCGCAATGACCGGCAGACTGGTCGCATCGCAGATCTGCGGAACCAGAACCATAGTAGTAAGCTCGCCCACATGGCCGCCGCTCTCGCCGCCCTCCGCGATCAGAGCAGAGGCTCCGAGACGGGTCATCAATTTCGCCATCGCGACCGAGGCAACAACAGGAATCACCCTGATCCCCGCAGCGAGCCACTCTTTGATGTACCTGGATGGATTGCCCGCACCTGTGGTCACCACTTCCACTTTTTCTTCTATAACCACCTTTGCAACTTCATCCGCAAACGGACTCAGCAGCATGATATTCACACCGACCGGCTTATCTGTGATACGCCTGGCAGCCTGAATCTGCTGCCTGACATAATCGCCGGGAGCATTCCCTGCCGCGATAATGCCAAGACCGCCGCCGTCCGAAACAGCAGCGGCCAGCTTACCGTCAGCGATCCAGGCCATACCGCCCTGAAACACCGGATATTCGATCCCCAGCATCTCGCAAATTGCTGATTTGATCATAAGCGTTAACCCTTCTTGCTCTGGATGAACTTATCCAGATCATCAATAGTTTCCACCTTCTGATCCAATTCGATCTCGATCCCGATCTCGTCCTCCAGATTCATAAGAAGCTCCACAGTATCGAGAGAGTCGATCCCAAGCTCAGAAAACTTGCTTTCCGGCTTTACAGAAGCGACATCACAGCCAGTACGTTCCGAAACGATCTTTGCAATAGCGTCAAAATACATAATTCAATTCCTCCATGATATGATTTTCTGATTTCCATTTTCTGATTTCCTAAGAATGAAATTCCCGGGCGGCTTTCGCCTGCCTGTGCTGACTACTATACGCACCTCCCGTTCCCGAAAAGAAACCTCGGCGTTCCAAAAGCGTTCCCGTTTTGTAAATAATTTATGAACTTGACTGATTTGATTTTCGAATTTGGCGGAAAAGAGGAAGGGACGGTGCTCTGTCCCCTTTTTGGAGTGAAGAAAGGGGCTGTTGCCTGGCTGAACTTTTCAGCTATGCACAGCTCCTTGTCTCTTGTTTGTCGTCTCGGAGACTGGGCATATGCTATAATACAGACGAGTCAAAAGAGAATCAGACGGAGTATCGGAAAGGCACATTAAATATGGCAAGGGCAAAGTGGTATGAACTGGACAATAACGCAAAGATCGTCCCATCGACAACGAAGGGATCCGATACGCGTGTTTTCAGGATTACCTGTGAGTTAAAAGAGGAAGTAAACGGTGCGCTGCTGCAGCATGCGCTTGACAGGACAGTCCCGGATTTTCCCCATTTTGCGAGTGTTCTGCGCAAGGGGCTGTTCTGGTATTATCTGGACAGCAGCAATATCCATGCTGTGGTGCAGCAGGAGAATAAGCCTGCCTGTGCGCCGATCTATTGGGACGGGCGGCGCAGGCTCCTTTATCGTGTCAATTATTACCGCAGGCGGATCAATCTGGAGATGTTCCACGTGCTGACAGACGGGACAGGGGCTTTTGACTTCCTGCGGGCGATCGTCTGCAATTATCTCAAGCTGGCGCACGGCCTTGATGAGGAGATCCCACAGGATTTCTCCAGTGTAAAGGAAAAAGAAGACGACGCCTTTAACCGGTATTACAGTAATGAGACAAAAGGAAGGCCGACAGAACAGAAAACGCTTCCCCGCCGGGCTTATCATCTGCAGGGGGAGCGCGACGAATATCTGCAGATGCACCTGATCGAGGGTACGGTTTCCGCTTCAAAGTTTCTGAAGGCAGCAAAAGACCATCATTCTACGGCAGCTGCCTTTATGACCGCTCTCTTTATGGAATCCATCCTGGAGGAGATGCGTGTGCGGGACAAAAAGCTTCCTATTGTGCTGAGCGTTCCTGTGAACCTGCGCAATTATTTCCCGTCGGATACGGCGCGCAATTTTTTCGGCGTGATCAATGTCGCTTTTTACCCGGAACAGTATGACGGGACGATCGAAAGTATCCTGGAAGTGGTGCAGGCCTCCTTCCGCCGTCAGCTCACGCAGGATCAGATTTCCCTGTCCATGCATGATTACGCCCGGCTCGAGCACAATATTGTCATCAGGCCGATCCCCTTATTTATCAAAAATCTCGTGGTGGCAGCAGTCAACGGAATCATGCAAAAGGGTATCACCGGCACGGTTTCCAACGTGGGAAAGATCACCATCCCGGAACCTTATTGTTCCCTGATCGACCGGTTCAGCTGTTTCATGGCGGCACCGGATGTACAGATCAGCGTCTGTTCCTTTAACGGGAAAATGTGTTTCGGAGTCGGCAGTGCTTTTGAGACGAATCCTGTTATAATGCGTTTTTTCAGAAAAATGGTCGCCCTTGGCGTTGATGTGGAGATCGCCACAAACGATTCCTGGGAGTGATGTACCCGCGGTCGGCTTCGTTGGCCGGGCGGGCAGGCGCCATTTAGATAATGTAGGAGAAAAACAGATGCAGTATTGTCCGAATTGTATGATACAGATCCGAGGGAGAAAGGCACGCTGTCCACTCTGCCAGAGAGAACTGATGGACCCGGATTCGTGGACAGAGCCTGAGCCTCAGAGGCATCATATTGAAAAAAATCCGGAGACTGTCTCCGTAGCAGCCGACAGTGAAGGGAAAAATCCGGAGGCTGTCTTCATAGCAGCCGGAGACGATGAAAAAAACCCGGACCCGAACCTGACCCTGCAGGAGCCGCCTTATGATGATGATCCCTTTGTCAGGCTCCCAAGTCCCAAAGTCAGCTTTATGCTGAAGGTCCGCGCGGTGACCTTTATTTGTATCAGCCTTGAAATACTGCTGGGAGCAGCCCAGATCATCTCCGGAGGCAGCGGGTGGTTTCTGGCAGCCATGCTCTTTGTCCTTCTTGGATGGGTTGACTTCCGGATCGCTGTCTATTATCGCAGTAATCCGATCCGCATGCTGACGACGCAGGGCTATATCATTATGGCAGCCTGCCTGATCCTTGCGCACATAAGCAAAACCGGCAGCTGGGCAGTCACCTGGGTTGTCCCTTTCATGTTCTGCCTTCTGATTGCCGTTACATTCATTGCCGCCAGGGCCCAGAAAATGGAACTTCACGAATACATCCTTTACCCCGCTTTTGATGTTTTGATGAGCCTGTTACAGATCATTCCGATTGTTCTCGGCATCAATCCCATCGTCGCGCCTGCAGTCATCTGTATAGCCATAATGCTCATTCTGGTCAGCGGTCTGATCATTTTCCGCGGCCGGATGCTGCGCGAAGCGGCGGAAAAATACCTCCACATTTAAATATGAACCGGCTGCACAGGCAGATTGCGCGAAAGAAAATTAACAGCCGGAACAAAACGAATACGAGCGATTTCAAAACAAAAGCCGAGAGGATTTCAATACATGAAAAGGAAAAAACGTAAGAGTATTGTGGGGCATGCCTTTAATACTCTGCAGGAAAAGATCGGGGATAACCCTGTCGAAAGCCTGCAGGAAAAGCTGGGAGACCATCCCATCGAGGTTCTGCGGGAAAAGGTCGGAGACCATCCCATCGAGGCTCTGCAGGAAAAGCTGGGAGACCATCCCATCGAAGCCCTTCAGGAGAAAGTCGGGGACAGGGCAGAGCAGGCAATTGGTAATCTGATTGAAAAAACACCGCTGGAGGTGCCGGAACTGCAGGTTGTCCCGGGCCAGAACCTTTCACAGGGACAAATAGAACCCGAGCCGTACCAGTGGTACCGCGTGCCGGTGACTGGCGGTAAGACAGCGGACGGATCGGAATATCACATCTATATCCGCAAAGGAACAACCGACCACCTGTGTGTATTTTTGTCCGGCGGCGGCATTGCCTGGAACCCCTATACGGCTGACCGCCCCGTGACCGGAGGCCGTGTCCTGGCATGGCAGCCCAATTATTACTGGAATAACCTGCGCCCTTTTACACAGGTCTTTAACATAGGCGTCGGCATTACGGACAACAGCGCCCGGCTGAATCCCTTCCGGGACTGGAACTTCATTGTGATCACCTATGCGACCGGAGATATGCATCTTGGCCGGAACAATTACCGCTATACGAATGAAGAGGGGCAGGAGAAATGCCTGTATTTTCACGGCTATGAAAACTTTATGCTTTCCATGCGTATTGGAAAGACTCTTTTCCGGCAGGCAGACAAGCTTTTGATCGCCGGAGAAAGTGCCGGCGCTTTTGCGGTACCCGCCCTGGCGGAGCAGATCCACCAGGAATTTTATCCGGCCTGTCACGATGTGGCCCTGTTTTCGGACAGTGCCCTGCTTTTAAACCGGGACTGGAAAAAGACCGCCCGGGAAGTCTGGAATGTCCGGCCTGAGACCGCCGCAGATATCAAGGGAAAAAATCTGACGCTTGACTGGTACAGGGCCCTGTACCGGCGCAGAGGAGACCAGTACAAGTATCTCTATGCATGCTCAGTCCGGGATTACCTTTTGAGCGCCTTTTACAACGATGTGCGGAACAAAACCTATGAGACTGACAAACGGATGCAGCGGCTTTTTACACGACAGCTCCGACAAATGGTCCGTTCTCTCCAGAAACTGACACCCACCTTCGGAATCTATCTCTACGACTGGAGACGACCGGTCCTCTATCGGGGCGGAACCATCCATACCATGGTGCGTCAGCCCGAATTTTATCTGCATCGGAGAGGCATGCCCAGCATGGCGAAATGGCTGGCTGCTGCCGTGGACGGAGATATACAGAGCATAGGGCTCGAGTTGCTGGAAAAGAAAAAATAAAAAATCCCGGTCTGCGTGGAGGATCCCGAAATCACAGCTACGGAGAATTCAGAATACATTGCCGCCGTGACTACGCCAGCCTTATTGTCATAGTGACAGGGACACATTAATACAGACAAGTCGGAAGGATACGAAAATCAGAATCCCTCCGACTTGTTTTCTGTCCAGATTCTGCTAATATTTTGACCGATAACATGTGAATCCTTTAAGTTTTGCCATAAAATGACAGAAAACGTCATTTTTACATGTCAAATTCTTTATATTTCCTGTCCATAAGCTGCCTTATTTTCATACCTTCCGGATGCTAGTATATACTCAGATCAAGGGAAAACCTGATCAGAAAAACATCAAACCATTCATCCCGACAGACAGGGAAAATATAACAATCATCCGCGAAGGAAATCAAATAAGGAGGAAAAGACCATGACAACCAGGACAGAGAACGAAATGAGAATTTTCAACGAAGCGATCAACAAATGCAGGATGCCGGTTTTTCTGATCTCTTCCGACGGCACAGAGTACAATATGAAGTCCGCGGACCAGAACAAGGCAGGAATGGCCAGATGGATTAAAGACAGCAACAACGAGATGGAGATCTACACCTGCGACCTCGAAGACGAGATGATCATGATGAGATTTCTCCTTAATAAGGCCGCGTAAAAGATTCAAGACTCGCTCGCGAGTCTTGCGCGCCGGATGCGGGTTGACATGTCTTGTTTTTCAAAGACATGTCAACATTTTCCGCACCGCATCCGTGCGCATCCTCGCGGAGCGTTTATTTTTCCTCGCGGGATTGTACCCACGATGAAGCAAGTTTCCCTTTCTACGCGTGTATCCTACGTCTGAAAACACGGGTATTACGCGATGAAGAATAAAAGAACTGCCTGTTAAAAAGCAGACTGCACCAAGCAGACTGCATCAAACTGTATCGGACTGCATCGTCCTGCATCGTCCCGATTTTACTATTCTTTTTTCCAAAAACATACAAAAATATCGGTTTCTAAGCCATGAGAGGACAAAAAAGACCTAAAACAGGTCTTTTTTGTTTGTCCGAATATTTATCAAAGCTGTCCCGAATCATATTTTCCGGACAGACCTCCGATGGTAATATACACGCAGATCAAGGGAAAACCTGATTAAAAAAACTATCGATAAACAATCGATAAAACAACCAATAAAATGCAGCCAACAAAAACAATCAACAAAAACAACCAACAAAAAAACAAATACCATTAAGAATCATCCGGAGGATAATCCAGAAAACATCCACAGGATCATCCGGAAAAATGAATCCGGAAAAATAATCCCGGAAAATAATCCTGGAAAAAACGGATGATGAGCCGTAAGACGGCAGGAGGTTTAAATAATATGAAGATCAGAACAGCAAACGACCTTAAAGAACTCAACGCAGTACTTGACAAATGCAAAAACCCCGTTTGGCTGATGGGTCCCAACGATGAAGCCTATAACATGAAGAATGAGGAAGAGTACATCGAAGGTATCATCAGACTGGCAGAAGACCATGACGATCAGCTCGGCTTCTTCACCACTTCCCGTGAAGATGAAGCGGTCATGTTTAACTACTTCGCGAAAATGGCTGCATAAAAAACTGCATATAAAACTGCATAAAAAAGCATCCCCAAGAGGGATATCCTCCTTCTAAAAATACATAATTGCCAAGAGGCCGCTGTACTGGACGAAAGCGTCAGTATGGCGGTTTTCTTTATTCCTGGTAATGGATAAATGATTATATTCGGCTCTGTAAATAATGGTCCAGTGGGTGAGTTGGTTGACTTTGCTCATAAAATATGATATAAAAATATCATAAAGGAGATAAAAATATCGCGCAAGAATTATTGCAAGTGCTGGGTGTGAGCAGAGAGCAGAGTGTAAAAGGATTATGCTTGAGAGAGGGAGACCAGAATGACAATACGGGAAATGCAGGACAAAAAAAGAAAAATGGGAATCACGTATGCAGAGATTGCAAGGCGGGCAGGTCTTCCTCTTCCCACGGTGCAGAAAGTCCTGTCCGGAGCCACAAGATCCCCAAGGTATGAGACAATTCTCGCGCTGGAAAAAGTACTGGCGACGGCTCCGGACGCCCAGGAAGTTTCCGACAGAGATGTTTTCTCTCTCCCGGCAGGAGGCTTCGGAAACTGTGATACTTCACAGGCTTACTCACAGAGCAGCATGGAGACGTCATACGACTCATATAGTATCGAGACGTCCGGACATTTTCCATACAGAAACACTCTGGCCGGAGAGCCGCAGCCAGCTTATGGGGAGAAGACTGCTCTGGGAGACATGTACAGAAGTAAAGAAGGGAAAGGCAGAACTGTTGGCAGCAGCGCGGGAAGCATTGCAGGGAGTGGAGCTCGAAATACCTATCCTTTGCTGCCCTGGAAACAGCAGGGGGAATATACCGCAGAAGACAGAGAGACCTTGCCGGGGGATGTCCGCACAGAGCTGATCGATGGCGTGGTTTATGATATGGCTTCGCCAAAGGCCGTCCACCAGATTGTCCTGGTGAACCTTTCCAATCAGCTTTTCAATCAGATCAGCGAATGCGGCAGGGACTGTATGGTGTTTGTTGCGCCGTCTGATGTCTGGCTCACAGGGGATAATAAAAATATCTTTCAGCCGGACATTTATGTTATCTGTGATTACACAATGATTGGGAAGGACGGGTTCATCAAAGGAGCTCCGCCTTTTGTCATAGAGATTCTGTCACCCTCGACCAGAAGCAAAGATTTGCTGCTGAAGGCTTACAAATATCACGCTGCCGGTGTACAGGAATATTGGATCGTGGATCCTGAAAACAGGCAGGTGACTGTATATAATTACAGTAAAGATCCGGATGGTACCGTGAATGTAAGGTACAGCTTTGCAGAAACCGTCCCGATCGGAATCAGCGGCGGATCATGCGCCGTTGATTTTTCAATCATTCAGACGGCATTGGAGAAAGTAGGGATGTAACGTCCCCTCGGTGACGGCAAGTACGCGATGGTCTCTGTAGGACCGACCACATCCATGCAAATGAAAAAATTTGAGTATGAATTTCGAAAAAAAGGTGGAGCCGGTCAACAAGCAGGTTGGTTTCATCAAGTAAGGGCATTGAACTGATTAAGGGTTATGACCTGAAAACAGGGCGGCTTCCGGCAAAGGCCGTACTGTGAATAAATAATAAAACCAGCTGCGCAGAACAAAACCCTCTCGTGTCTGCGCAGCTGGTTTTGTGAATACATATTTGCCAGGATGCCGCTGTACTTGACGTAAGCGTCAGTATGGCGGTTTTCTATTTGCGAAAATAAACGAATATCCGACAATATACAAACAAATATATCAAATGTCCGCATAAAGGGACACCTGGTTTGAGAGAGTACGTAATCCTGTTTTTCTCCTCCTGGGGAGAGAATATCTGTAAATGTCCGTTCAAAGCATTGCAGGACAGATTATCCTATGCCAAGTGCCAAAAGCCAAATCGTCCCGATCTGTCCCGATTTTACTATTCTTTTTCCAAAAAACATACAAAAATATCGGCTTCTGAGCCATGAAAGGACAAAAAAGACCTAAAACAGGTCTTTTTTGTTTGTCCGAAAAATTATCAAATCTGTCCGGAATCATATTTTCCGGACAGACCTCCGATGGTACTATACACACAGATCGAGGGAAAACCTGATCAAAAAAACAATCGATAAATAATCGATAAAAGCAGCCAACAAAAACAACCTGCAAAAGCAATCAACAAAAAAAAAAAACAATAAAGAATCATCCGGAGGATAATCCAGAAATATCCACAGGATAACCTGGGAAAACAATCCAGAAAAGAATCCTGAGGAACAGAACGGATGATGATGAGCCGTAAGACGGCAGGAGGTTTAAATAATATGATGATCAGAACAGCAAACGACCTTAAAGAACTCAACGCAGCACTTGACAAATGCAAAAATCCCGTATGGCTGATGGGTCCCAATGATGAAGCCTATAACATGAAGGATGAGGAAGAGTACATCGAAGGCATCATCAGACTGGCAGAAGACCATGACGATCAGCTCGGCATCTTCACCTCTTCCCGTGAAGATGAAGCCATCATGTATAACTACTTCAAGAAGATGGCTGCATAAATAACTGCATATAAACCTGCATAAAAAAGCATCCCCAAAAGGGATATCCTCCTTCTAAAAATACATAATTGCCAAGAGGCCGCTGTACTGGACGAAAGCGTCAGTATGGCGGTTTTCTTTTCCTGGGAAAGGATGCAAGTGATTGGTGGCACTGTGAACAGCCCTGCAAGAAGAAGCACAACACGTCGGAGCTGCCGCTGGGATTCCCTCCCAACGGCTATGCAGGATGGGACCGGACCAACGACGGTTCAGGCTGTTATGAAAATAATTGCGGCAAAATAGCCAATTTGTTTATGTAAGACACCATAATATTTGGTATAGTTGTTTTGTAATTCTTTTATTTATCAGACATTAGGTTAAGGTAGGAGGATATCATGAAACGAAACAGTCCCACGCTTGCAATGTTATTGGCTGCGACGCTGGCTTTTACGACTGTATGTCCCGCGTTTGCAGCTGAAGGGAGTGTCGAAGCGGGAAACGCACAGACTGCGTCTGCGGCAACGGAAGAACTTGTGACGTATGAAATGGCGGAAGAGCCGGACGGAGTCGGGATGGATGCAGATCCAGATCAGGACGTTGTCTCTGAAGCAAACAATGATGAATCAGGGAACACAGAAGAAGTGGATTCTACCGTGGTACAGGAAACAGAAGAAGACGCGGCTCTTGATGAGACAGTAGAAGACGAAGAGATTACAGATTCTGCTGAAGAAGCTGAGATGGATCTTGTCCAGGAAGCAGACCAGAAAGATGATGAAACCGGGGAAGAAGCTGCGATTCCAACAGAGGAAATGGAATCTGCAGAAAAGATGGAAGCTGTGACAGAAACAGAGGCAGAAGCAGCTTCCGATATGACAGAATCAGATAATACAGAGACGGTCGTGGAGAAAGAGGAAGAAGGCTCCCTGACAGACTTTGATATACAGGATGCAGAAGATGTACGGGATGATGCCATAGAAAGCCAGGATGCGGCGGATGAGGCATTGGATTTGGCAGAAACGGAGGCTCCGTCAGAGGAGGAAACGGTTTCTGAGGATGCTGTGATGGATGGGATGTCCTCGGGAACGTTGGGAGATAATCTGACATGGACGCTGGATGGGGAAGGAGTCCTTACCATCAGTGGAACGGGGAGAATGTATTTCTATGAAGAGTTTGCGCCCTGGTACTCATTCTCCTCATCTGTTAAAGCGATTCAAATTGAAGAAGGGGTGACAAGCATCCCGCACAATGCCTTTGAGTATTGCAATCAAGTGAATGATGTCACAATCCCTGAAAGCATGATGAAAATTGATTTTTGTGCTTTTAGCTATTGTAATAATCTTACAAATGTTTACTATGCCGGCTCTAAAGGGCAATGGAACCAGATTGATATTAACGGGAATAATTACGAATTGCTCAATGCGGCCATTCAGTGTGCAAAAGAGGACATTTATGTAACCGGAATTGCTTTGGACCATACTTCCGCAAGCATGGTGGAGACATGGTTCTCCGGCGATTCTTTGCAGCTTACAGCAACAATTACGCCTTCCGACGCCACGGTTAAATCCATTATTTGGACAAGCAGTGATGATAGCGTTGCCACCGTTGATAAAGATGGCAAGGTTGAGGGCCAAAAAGCAGGCACCGCAACGATCACGGCAACAGCAGCGGACGGAAGCGGTGCCACTGCGACCTGTACGGTAACAGTTTTGTTACCTTCCGGAACGTGCGGAGATAATCTGACATGGACGCTGGATGGGGAAGGAATCCTTACCATCAGTGGAACGGGGAAGATGTATGATTATACAGGTGAAAATATGCCCTGGTGCTCATTCAACTCATCTGTTAAAGCAATCCATATTGAAGAAGGGGTGACGAGCATCGGGAAAAATGCATTCTATTGGTGCCGTCAATTGGAAGATGTTACAATCCCTGAAAGCATGACGAAAATTGGCGAATATGCTTTTGACGGGTGTGCTGGACTAACAAATGTTTACTTTGCAGGATCTGAAGGGCAATGGAACCGGATTGATATTGGCAAGAGTAATTCCCGATTGCTCAATGCGAACATCCAATATGCAAAAGAGGACATTCATGTAACCGGAATTGCTCTGGACCATACATCCGTAAATATGGTGGAGAAATGGTTTTCCGGCGATTCCTTGCAGCTTACAGCAACAATTACGCCTTCCGACGCCACGGTTAAATCCATTATCTGGACAAGCAGTAACGATAGTGTTGCCAGCGTTAGTGAAAATGGCTGGGTTCAGGGCAAAAGTGCGGGCAACGCAACGATCACGGCAACGGCAGCGGACGGGAGCGGTGTCACTGCAACCTGCACAGTAACAGTTCTGGTAGCTTCCGGAACCTGCGGCGATAACCTGACATGGACGTTTGATAAAGATCAGGTTCTTACTATTAGCGGGACAGGGGAGATGATAAGCTCACCATGGTTGTCGGCTGAATCAGCATGGGGATCCTACATTTACAAAGATATTACCACAGTAGTAATTGAAGACGGTGTGACGAATATCAGGAATAATGCTTTTAAGGGCTTGTATAACTTGACGGGCATCACAATCCCAAACAGCGTGACAGATATCGGAAATACTGCATTTGAAAGATGCAGCAGCCTTTCGGACATCACGATCCCCTACAGTGTGACATGTATTGGTGAAAGCGCATTTTCTGAATGCAGTAGCCTGACAAGCATTTCGATTCCAGTTGGCGTGACAAGCATTGGAGGGTCTGCATTTTCTGGATGCACCAGCCTGGTGAGCATCTCGATTCCCGAAGGCGTGACAAGTGTTGGAGATTATACATTTTCTGAATGCAGCAGTCTGGCGGGCATCTCGATTCCCGAAGGCGTGACAAGCGTTGGAGATTATACATTTTCTGAATGCAGCAGTCTGGCGAGCGTCTCGATTCCCGAAAGCGTGACGAGTATTGGAAAATATGCATTCTATGGATGCAGCAGCCTGGCGGGTATCTCAATCCCGGTTGGTGTGACGAGTATTGGAGACGATGCATTCACAAATTGCAGAAGCCTGGCTGAAATTGAAGCGGATCCAAACAACAGCACATATAGTTCTCTGAATGGCGCTCTGCTTGATAAAGATCAGGAAACATTCATTTGCTGTCCGGAGGGGAAAACCGGGAGTTATCCGATCCCGGATGGCGTGACGGTCATTAAGAATTATGCATTTAGAAATTGCGGTAGCCTTGAGAGCATCACGATCCCGGAAGGAGTGAGGAGAATCGAATATGGAACATTTTCCGGATGCAACAGCCTTTCGGACATCACAATCCCGGGAAGTGTGACGGTCATCGTGGGAAGTGCGTTCAATGGCTGCAACAGTCTTACAGATGTCTATTATCCCGGTCCAAAAAGGAAATGGGATCAGATTGATATTTATGATGACAATGATCCGCTTGTCAATGCAGCTATCCATACCTATATTGATGTAAGTGAAATTTCACTGGATAAGACATCCGCCATACTTATAAAAAACAATACGCTGCAGCTGACAGCCACGGTATCACCTGAAAACGCCATGAACAAGTCCGTTTCCTGGACCAGCGACAGCTGGACCGCCACGGTTGACGACAAAGGCCTTGTAAAAGCCGTGGGTGAAGGAACCGCCACGATCACCGCAACTGCGGCGGATGGCAGCGGTGTCACGGCGACCTGTACAGTAACTGTTTTCGAAGACAACAACCTGCAGGCGTATGCCGAAGGAACGAGGGATTCGCGGACAAATGTCGATATCCAGGCAGGCAAGCCGGCAGAGCTCCGCGTGACGGTATCTGCTGTTGATGAAAGCGAGCTGAGCTTCCAGTGGTATGATCCAGAAGGAAAGGCTATTGAAGGCGCTACAGATCTATCCTATACCGCTGCAGCTGTAAATGGAAATTATCGTTGCGAGGTCAGAGACCAGTACGGAAGCAGACGTGTTGTTGAATTTTATGTGCAGGTAGACAACAATCTCCAGGCTTATGTAGAAGGAAAAGATATTTCAGAAGCGGATCTTCTCCTTGCACCCGGCGAGACATCAGAACTCCGTGTGACGGTATCTGCTAATGATGAGAGTGACTTGAGCTGCCAGTGGTATGATGAGCAAGACAGGGCTATTGAAGGAGCGACGGGCACATCCTATACCATTGAACCTGTGACGAGACAAACACAGTATGAATTCCGCGTCAGCGACCGATATGGAAACATCGCCTATGCTCGTTTTTATGTGCAGATAGAGAACCATCTCCGGGCATATGCTGATGGAACGGAGGATACCGAAGCCTATCGCTACGTCACAAGCGGGGAATCCGCAAAGCTTCAAGTGAACGTATCTGCCGATGATAAAGATCATCTGAGATACCAGTGGTTTAAGATCATCCCGGATGCCTGGGGAAAATTGGAATACTATACGATAAACGGTGCTACGGGCGCGTCCTATACAGTTAACTCCGTGACGGGCTTTACAAGATACTATTGCAGGGTCCAGGATCAGTATAGCAACCGGGCAGAAGTCAGGTTTTACACCTGCATAGCGGGCTTTGACAGCGCACAGACAATTTCCTGCGGAGATGCGGTGTCTGCCAGCGCGAATAGTGAAGCGGGCGGAGGAGCCTATCCGGTTTACCGGTTCATCCCTGCCCAGACAGCCAAGTATGTCATGTATTCCACCGATGGAGTAGATGATCCATATCTGGAGATTTTAAATGATTCCCATGATTCCTTTGTTCGGACGGCAAGTCCTTTTGAAGATCCTGCCGTTGAGTACGATGGAAAAGGACATTTCCGGGTGGAACAGGTGCTTGAAAAGGGAAAGACCTACTATCTGGTAGTCGGGTCTTACAGCCATTCAGCATCGTGCGTGCTGCATCTTGAGAAGGTTAATGCAGCTGTCACAGGGATAAAGCTCAACAAGACATCTGCAAACCTCAATATAACTAAAACCCTGCAGCTGACAGCCACGGTCCTGCCTGATGACGCCACGGACAAGTCTGTCAATTGGAGCAGCAGCAATAGAAAGGCTGCCACTGTAGACAGTAATGGGAAAGTCAGGGGCGTAGGAGCAGGAACCGCCACGATCACCGCGGCGGCAGCGGATGGCAGCGGAGTTACTGCAACCTGCACAGTCACAGTTTCTAAACTTTCAGTTGCGAATGTGACAGTATCCGGCCTCACAGCTAAAACATACACAGGGAAAGCCCTGACACAGACGCCAACAGTGAAGCTCGGTTCAACAACGCTGAAGCTGAATACCGATTACAAATTGTCCTATACCAACAATACAAATGCCGGCACAGCCACCCTCACAGTCACAGGGATTGGCAACTATACCGGCACCAAAAAGGCAACATTCACGATCAATAAAGCAGCCCAGAAGATCACGGCGAAAGCCTCTGCGGCTTCTGTGGCAGTCGGAAAAACTGTAACGATTTCTGTTACCGGTGCAAAGGGTAAAAAATCATATAAATCCTCAAATACTGCGATCGCGACTGTGACAACTGCCGGAAGCGTTGCCGCAAAGAAAGTGGGAACCGTCAAGATCACCGCGACATCCGCAGCAACTGCAAATTTCAAAGCGGCGTCGAAGACTGTCACAATCAATGTTGTTCCGGCTGCAACAGCTTCCCTGAAAGCCGAAAATCAGCCGACCGGCATTAAGCTGACGTGGAAGAAGGTCACCGGAGCCAATGGGTACAAAGTCTATCGCGGATCCACGTTGGTGAAGAACATTACAAGCGGCAGTACTGTTACCTACACAGATACCAAAGCCAACACGAACGGCACGAAGTATACCTTCAAGATTGTCGCCAAGGCTTCCACAGGCGACAGTACACTGAGCAAATCGGTTATAACCTATCGTGTCGCAAGGCCTGCCATCTCTTCCGCAGCAAACTCCGCCGCAGGAAAGATGACCGTCAAGTGGGCAAAGAATGCGAAGGCGAACGGATACCAGCTGCAGTACAGTACAAGCAAGACTTTCGCGAGCGGCAAAAAGAACGTAAACGTGGCAGGCGCCGCGACCGTTTCCAAAGCGATCAGCAGTCTGGCAAAAGGAAAGACTTACTACGTGCGTCTGAGAACCTACAAGACCGTCGGAAGCACAAAGCACTGGTCCGCATGGAGCGCAACGAAGACTGTGAAGATCAACAAGTGACGACCATCACACTTCATAACTACTTCAGGAAAATGGCTGCATAAAAAGCATCCCCAGGAGGGACAAACTTTATTATAATACAAACTTGCCAGAAGGCCGCTGTACTGGACGAAAGCGTCAGTACAGCGGTTTCCTTTTTATAGTAATAACGAATATGCGACAGCTTCTGGAAGATCATGATCTTAATACTGAGGAGGCTGTTGACAGATTTCTGGAACGACTGGATCTTCGTAGATTTGAGGAGGCTGGTATTGGAGATGGCTGGGAGCGATTGTCCTGGGCTCTGTTTCGGTAGAGTATGGCTTACCTTCACCTTGAGTTTCGTCCTTATGCCTATCAGCAGGAAATTCTTGACAATCTGGAAGCAGAAAGAGAAGTGTACGGCGGTCATTACAATAATATTGTGGTTGCCGCGACTGGGGCACATAACTTCTGTCAAAACTATTTATGGGAATGAAGTACGTGCATATGATATAGATCGGACTGTCTGCGACATTGTGAGACGTAAAGAAGAGATGGATGTACAGGTATTCCAGACAGCTATGAAGGGGTATATGGCGGGAAACCAGAAAAACCTTCACAGGCTCATGGCATATGCGGAAGCACTTGGATAAGCAGGAGATACTTCCGTTTGTTACGGGTATAAAGGATATTGGAAGCCTGATATACACAATCAGGGGATTACAGGTAATGCTAGATTATGACCTTGCCGTTTTATACGGGTATGATGTAAAGAGGTTAAATGAGCAGGTTAAACGAAATATAGGATGATTTCCAGATGATTTTATGTTTCAGCTTACAAAGGAAGAGGTGATGATGGTGAAGTCGCAATTTGCGACTTCACCAGATTCTGACTTTTATTCTGGACAGGAGGGGGGCCGCAGAAAGCCACCCTACGCTTTTACAGAACAAGGTATCTATATGTTGGCAACTGTGCTGAAAGGTGAAGTAGCAGAAAAGCAGAGTATATTTATAATGCGTGTATTTCGGGAGATGAGGCGTTTTATTGCCAACAATGCCTTGCTCTTCGAAAAGGTCAGCGATATAGAACTAAAACAGCTTCAATACCAGAAGAGCACCGATGAGCGATTTGATAAAGTATTCCAGTATATTGAGAATCATGCTGAATCGGAGCAGAAAATATTCTTCGATGGGCAGATTTATGATGCCTTCAGCCTGATTACCTCTATCATTCAGAAAGCACAGAGGGAAATCATCCTGATCGATGGATATGTGGATGTTGGCACTCTGAACATTCTGGCAAAGAAGAATACCGGTGTTGATGTAAAGGTATATACATATGCAATGCAAGACTGACCAACACGGATGTTGCTGATTTCAACGCACAATATCCCAATTTGACTGTAAAAAAACACAGATATTTCATGACAGGTTTATTATCCTGGACGGAAAGTCAGCCTATCATGCAGGAGCATCCTTAAAAGATGCGGGGCGTAAGTGCTTTGGCATTTCACTGTTAGTCGATCCCGGATTGGTCACGGATTTACTGAACCGACTGAGTACAGTGTGATAAGAAATCCGGAAGATGCTTAGAAATCAAATTTGTGAGTTATTACAGAGAAACTTACATATGGAAGACAAACGAGTTAACTGATGAGGTGCGAATATTCTACCTCATGAGAAGAGAATATCTGTAGATATCCGCCCAAAGCACTGCAGGACAGATTATCCTATGCCAAATGCCAGATGGTCCCGATTTTACTATTCTTTTTCCCAAAAAAACATACAAAAATATCGGCTTCCAAGCCATGTTAAGACAAAAAAGACCTAAAACAGGTCTTTTTTGCTTGTCCGAAAAATTATCAAATCTGTCCGGAATCATATTTTCCAGACAGACCTCCGATGGTATTATCACACAGATCGAGGGAAAACCTGATCAAAAAAACAATCGATAAATAATCGATAAAAGCAGCCAACAAAAACAACCTGCAAAAGCAATCAACAAAA
>NZ_FNFZ01000025.1 GCF_900101015.1 Sarcina sp. DSM 11001
GGTCGTTAATGACCTTCTAAATATAAGGAATATATTCAGGGTTGCATTTCTGTCTTGTTCTCATATAAGGTTGGAAATGTGTTCCGGAGCCTGCAGGGCAGGTCCCCGTTTTTGTTTTGCTGCCGTGCTTTTGTCTTGCGCGACAACTTCTATAATCTATCACAGCTTTTCGATTCTGTCAACAACTTTTTTTATTTTTTTAAAAGTTTTTTTGATGTGGTTTTTCGAAATCCTTTAATGCGGTTCTTTCGAAGTCCTCATCTTTTCTGACAGTCTCAAGCTGTTCAGCCGCTCTTTTTCAGCAGCGAAACAAATACTATCACACCAAAGCGCCCTGTGCAAGCACTTTTTTTGTTTTTTATATTTCCGCACACTATGTGTATTCTTCTTGATTTATCTGACAAATCAAGCCCGGTAATGTGAGGTTTTCAATTATCTTTTATCTGATAAATCAAGCCCGCCCGCGAGTGAAAAATCATCTGTCAATCTTCTGTCACCAGTTGATTTTTCACTCGCGGGCAGGCTCTTAAAAACCAGGGGCATTAGAAGTCCTTTTGCTCTTCCTCAGTCCACAGACAGAAGATGCCTGTCTTGATCATGCCGCCGGTTCAGCAGCCATTTCTTCTTCGTACTCCTTGTAATACTCGTCCATAAGTTCAATGAGCCTGTCCGCGATCTCAGCATAATCCCCGACATTCAGGTTAGCCAGGGAAATCCGCACCGTGCCCTTCGGTGCGCTGAAACCGGGGCCGTACATCAATACTACGCCCTTTTTTTCAGCCAGATCATTCAGAATATCCAGGTCTGTCCGGTTTTTAGACAGCCATTTTACAAAATCTTTTCCGTAGTGTTTTTTCACAAGAGCACGCAAATTCAGCAGGGTATAGTACTGCGTATTTTGATCCTCGTCGTCAGCAGGCAGATCCAGAGTTTCCATCAGTGTATGATAGCGCTCTTCCACCATTTCATTTGCCAGCTCGATATAAGGATCCTCTTCAGCATAAACCAGGTGTGTCAGTGCCATCATATCCATAAATGCCTGGCTCGGTGTAGAAAGGCCGCTGGTATGATACAGACCGATAGCGCGGCTGTCCGCCACGACCCGGTCCAGGAATTTTAACTCTTCCGGATCCGGAGTGATAATAGAGTATTCCTTTTTCAGGACAGTCTTGTCCTCCTCTCCCAGTTCTGAGAGCAGACGGTCGCAGACGTTTTCCTTATTCATCGCGATCAGGCCGACACGCCATCCTGTCACTCCGTAGAGTTTTGAAAATGAATAAACCAGAATAGTATTGTAGGGCAGCACACTATAGACGGTCTGGAAATCCTCCGCAAATGTACCATACACATCATCCGTCAAAATGATCAGATCCGGATTCTTCTCCACAACCTGCTTAAGTCTCTCAAGCGTTCTTTGTGAAAGTGCACGGGATGCGGGGTTGGAAGGATTCACCAGGAAAAAGGCCTTGACTGAAGGGTCCTCCAGCTTGGCCAGTTCCTCCTCTGAAATGTCCCAGTTGTCTTCCTCCGTGCTGCTTATGTCAATGGACACAAGGCCATAATTTTTTATAGAAGGAATCTCCAGATAGGGGGTAAAAATTGGAGTTGCGATCGCGATCTGGTCTCCGGCTTTTAAAAGCCGGTTGTGACTGAGCGCTTCAAAAATATATACCATCGCGGCACTTCCTCCCTCTGTAGGGAAGATCTGAGTTTCCGCCGCCAGATCAACACCATGGTACAAAGCAGACTGCAGGTAAGCATTTAAAATTGTTTCTGTGCAGGGCAGGCAGCGGCTGGGGGATGGATAATAATCTCCAATCACGGCATCCGCCAGTTCCTTCAGGAGCACATCCTTGTCCAGACCAAGTGTATCCGTACAATATTGAATCATATCAATAAGGAAAGCGTCTGTTTTGTCATCCGGATCCATTGCTTTATCGAACCGTTCTCCAATCCCTTCCTGGATGGCATGTCCAGCCATGCTGCCTTTTGAAAAATCGTTTTCACATTCTTCAATGGCAAAATTCATAAATCTGGTGAGAGCATACCGGGACTGTGTATTGATCCAGTTGGGATTTCCCCGGCCCGCATCCAGCACCGGGTATCCCGCTTCATTTTCCGCTGCCATTTCCCGGTGTTTTGCAGTGATCTCAAACGCGCTCACCTCTTTTTGGAGCTCTTCCTCCGCTTCCTGCTGCAGAGGGAAGGGAATAACCTTCTGATCTGCTTCCTCTGCGGCTGCAGCTGTCCCTGAAACTGTCCCCAGCATGCAAGTCATCAGGATTGCGGCACAAAGTTTTTTTACCCATTTTTTCATTGTTATTTCCTTCCTTCCAAGCAAAAGGCGCCGATGTGGTTATGAAAACCGAGGTGCTTTCGCTCTTTCTGCTATTCTGAATTCCTGAGGGAGACGAATCGTCCCATATCTCCCCTCCCTGCGCTCTCACTTGTAGAAACCTGCCTGTATAAACTTACTTGCCGTCCGCAAAGTTCGTGAAACATCCTGTTTCCAGTTCAGGATATCCATATTTTTCTTTTGCGTCTGCAAACGCCCTGATCATAAAGGTCATATTCCTGGCGAGGTTTCGCATGGTCTGAAGTCCTTCCAGGTCTTTCCTTACGTCATCCGCCGTAAATCCGTGCACCTGGTTCCAGTAGGTGCTGGAGGCCACCGGCATACCGCTGATCGTGAAATATTTGTTCAGCACATCAAATGTCGCCGTATTCCCGCCCCTCCTGCAGCTGACAACAGCGGCGCCGACTTTCATATGCTTGGAGAACGGCGTGCTGTAGAAAAGGCGGTCCATGAAGGAAAGGATGGTGCCATTAGGGCTTGCATAATAAACAGGGCTGCCCACTACAAGGCCGTCTGCCTTTTCAAATTTCGGAGCAGCCTGATTTACCAGATCGTCGTCGAAAACACATTTCCCCAGCTTGCCGCACTTGCCGCACGCAATACATCCCCTGATGCTCTTGCTGCCGACATGGATCAGCTCCGTTTCGATCCCTGATTCCTGGAATACGTTGATCATTTCATTCAAAGCTGTTGCTGTACAGCCATCTGCGTGAGGACTTCCGTTCAATAAAAGGACTTTTGCCATGTGAACCTCCTTATTCTCTCATTCACCACTTTATTCATTATACCGGCCTGTGCCGGCCGGTTTTCAACCATTACATTATTATCATTGTTATCATTGATTATCATTGTCAGAAATGTCTGTCAGTAAACCGGATACCCGACCTCTTACATCTGCCTGATACTTTCCATGCTTTTTTGCAGGATCTCTTCCGCGTCGGCTCCCTCAATATCCAGCCCTACGGCCTGGAACAGCCTTACATCTTCTATTCCGTAATAGCCCTGCGCCAGAGCTTTTACATACCCGAAGCCAAATTCTTCCGGTGTGTAATCGCCGCCGGCCGTCATCACGTAATAAACCTGCTTTGCTCTGCACAGTCCTTTCGGGATTCCCTCGGGTGTATAGGTAAAGGTGATTCCGCGGACATTGATATGTTCAAAGTACTGCTTCAAGGCTGCCGGAAAAGACAGGTCCCAGTACGGCGCGGCGATCACGATCTTGTCAGCTGCCGCGAACTGCTTTGCGAGAGAAAACGCAGGATTTGAAAAATCTTCTGCCTCGATCAGTTCATCCCGCTTTGTGAGAAAAGCCTCATTTGATACAGGAAAAACAATGTTTTCCAGACGAACTTCTGTGAATGGTTCGTCCAGTTTTTCCAGAAGGCATTCCGCCAGTCGTTTTGTTCTGGAATCCCTGCGTACGCAGGCATTGACATAAAGTATCATTTGCGGTCCCTCCCTTCTTTATATATTTACTTCTTTATATATTTAGTTCGTCCAGAGTCCTGATCACCCGTGCTCCGTCAAGAACAGCGGGCTCTTTGCGGGAAATGTAGATCGGGGTGATGCCGAGAAGCCGGGCCGGTTCAATGTCTGATGTCACGGAATCTCCTATAAGTACCGCTTCGTCGGGCTTCACTCCCGCGATTTCCATTGCTTTTTCAAAGATCAGCCTGTTCGGCTTGCAGGCACGGGCTGTCTCCGCTGAAATGATTCCTGCGGGGTGCAGGTCTTTTACACGCATGGATTCTTCCAGAAAACACATGTCATCGTTGGACAGGACATAGACGGGTAGTTTTGTCCTGTCAAAAAAAGGCTTTACATCTTCAAAGAGGGGGGCGTAAACCCACACTTTGTGCCATACCTCATGAATGTAGGCAAAATCACCCTTAAGGCCATGTTCCCTGGCGCAGTATTCCAGGATCAGATCGATCTTTTCATCGTTCAGGAGAAAGGAGTCCCCAAAACTTTTCGCTTCGATTATTTTAATCCTGGTCCAGACAACTTTCAGAATCTCATTTGGATCTTTCAGATCACTGTGGGAAGCAAAGTATCCGACCAGCTCCCTGGTGTATGGTTCATCCTCCTTGACCATGGTCCCGGTATAATCCATAAAAACAGCTTTGATCATAGTGTTTCCTTTCGTTCTCATGCCATTTCCATGCCAGTCATATCCTCAGGAGCTGTAACGAAATAATCTGCGTAGTCTGCACAGTTAATTCTGTTACAATTCCTTACTATAGAACTATAACACTTACGGGTTTGATTTTATAGATACTTGTTTGTGGCTGTGTTAAAATGGCTGTGTTAGAAACATGACAGAGCACGTTTGTCCAAAACATAATAGATCAGGACACATTCATTCAGGCTATTCTTATTCAGGGATCAATCATTCAGAAGATATTAGTTCAAAACATGATAGTTCAGGACATAATGATCCAGGACATGATATGAGTACGGAGGAAAAATTTTGACCATCGACTATGAAAAGGCAAAAAAACTGGGAGAGCGGGCTTACCGGCACGCACTGGTACGGGGAGAGTATCCCTATCTGCCGGCTCTGGAGGATATGGTTCCGGAAGTGGACCGATACCCTGAGATCAGTCTGGGGCTGTTCGAGATCCCGCTGGAACTGTTCGCAGGGACACGTACAAGCGGCAGAAAGACTGCCTTTGCGTCCAACTTCATGCCTTTGATGGAGGAAAACACGGAGTTTTCATTCAAATGGAGCGCGCTCTGCGACGCCCAGGTCGAGGAGGGGATCCGGGAACCTGTCAAAGCCTATGAGTTTATGAACCTCTTCTATGTCGAAGAGGGCAACAAGCGGGTCTCGGTACTGCGCTATGTGGGGGCAGTCTCAGTCCCCGCGCAAGTGATCAGGATCCTTCCTCCCAGGGACGATTCTGTCCAGAGCAGAATCTATTATGAATTCCTGGATTTTTTCAATGTCACGCGCATGTTCGAGATCACCTTCTCGGCACCGGGGCGTTACACCCGGCTGGCGGAGATCCTGGGACAGAATCTCCAGGAGCCATGGCCTGAAGAACTGCTTGAAAAACTGCACGCAGCATTTATCTCCTTCCGCTCTGCTTATCCGGCCCACCCGGCGCGGACCAGCGGAAAGCTTGTCCAGACCCCTGCCGACGCGCTTCTGGTCTATCTGGGTGTTTACAGCCTCGACAGTCTTTTGCGCGAGGACAGAAAGGAGATTGAAAGGCGTCTGACTCTGCTCAGGAAAGAGTTTCTTGCCGCTTCCCGGTCCGGAGAGATTGCACTGATCGAGAACCGGACAGACGCGGAGGCGGTCCGGAAGGAACATCCGATGGAAAAAGCGGTCCGCCTTGTGGAAAAAACCGGGGCAGCCAGTGTGGCCGGGGCAGCTCATTTCGCCGGAGCTGTGGCCGGGGCGGCGGCAGGGCTTGCCGCAGGCACAGGCGCGGCGGAGACCACAGCGGAAGTTACCAGAAAGGCTGTCGAGAACACACTTTCCCGCGTGGTCCCTCAGACTGCGGCGGATACCGGACAGAAAATAATCTCCCCGGCCCACCCCCTGAGGATCGCTTTTATCCATGAAAACAATATGAAGAACTCCGGCTGGGTCTACGGACATGAGCTTGGCAGAAATCATCTGAAAGAGGCGTTCGGGAGCCTGGTGGAAACCTTGTGTTTTGAAAACTGCACGGACGACAAGAGCATCCGCGAAGCCTTTGAGACAGCCAAAAAGGAAAACTGCGGGATGATCTTTACGACATCGCCCGCCCTGGTCCAGCCCTCCCTGCGGTTCGCGGTGGACAATCCCCGCGTGAAGGTACTCTGCTGCAGTCTGAATCAGTCACTCCCCACTGTCCGTTTTTATTATGGAAAAATGTACGAAGCCAAATATCTGATGGGAGCGCTGGCAGCCAGTCTGACAGACGATCACCGAATCGCCTATACGGCAGGCAGAAAAGATCCTGCCGCCCTGTCCTCCGTGAACGCCTTTGCCCTCGGCGCCCAGCTCATCGACCCCTACTGCCGCGTCAGCCTCAAATGGACCGGAGAAGACAACGCGTCTGTTTCTAAAGAAGACGAAGGAAGATGCGTTCATGTCTTTTCCGACATCGACATGGTCCGGCTGAGCGATGAAAACCGCAGATATGGCCTCTACCTCAAAGAGAAAGAGGGAGAATTCCGCCGTCTCGCCGCTCCCGTCTGGAACTGGGGATCTTTCTATGAACTCATCGTCCGCAGGATCATGGACGGCACTTATGACAATCTCCCCTCACAGCAAAAGGATCTCGCGGTGAATTACTGGATGGGACTCAGCTCCGGGATCATCGATATTGTGTTGTCCGACCACCTGCCCGCCCCCTCCTACAGGCTTATGGAACTTCTCCGCCGCGGGATCACGGAAGATCGTGTCCATCCCTTTGCCGGAGAACTGCGCGGCAGAGATGGAGCCATACATGGAGAAAAGGACTCGTCCCTGACGGCAGCACAAATCATGTCCATGGACTGGCTTGTGGAAAACATTGACGGAGAACTGTGATGACACCGATAATCTGAAGGAAAACCACCTTAGAATTGACAGACTAAAAAAGTGATCTGCCCCGGAATCAGCAGATTGCGAAAAAGGATTATCGTGAGAATGGCAGACAAAGGAAAGGAAACTATCGAGAAACCGGAAGACCGGGGGGGGAAAATGCTGTGAAGATACTTGCCATATCGGATATTGAATCCAAGTCCTTGTGGGATTATTATCAGCCCGAAAAACTTGCGGATGTGGATCTGATCATCTCCTGCGGAGATCTGGCTCCGGCTTATCTGGAGTTTCTGGTGACCATGGCACACTGCCCGCTCCTGTATGTGCACGGAAACCATGACGGAGGATACAACAAGACATCCCCGGAAGGATGTACATGTATTGAGGACAGGATCTTCCGGTACCAGGGACTGCGGATCCTGGGCCTGGGCGGTTCCATGCGCTATAAGGAAGGTCCGTTTATGTACACAGAAAATCAGATGCGTTCCCGCGCCTTTAAAGCCCATCTGAAATCTGTTTTTACAGGCGGAATCGACATTCTTGTCACCCATGCTCCCGCCAGAGGATGGGGGGACATGGAAGACCTTCCCCACAGAGGCTTTTCCTGCTTCAACAGTCTGCTGCGCACAACCAGCCCCCGCTTCATGATCCACGGCCATGTACATAAAGAGTACGGCCATTTCGTTCGGGAAAGAATGCATAAATACGGGACGAAACTCGTCAATGCCAGCGAGTATGTCTATTTAGAAATATAGACCTGCGCCGCTGCACCGGGAAAGCGCTTCCCCGAGCCGTTTGACCGGGAAACAGGAAACGGATCCCCAAGCCGCTAAGACAGGGGAATGGGGCAGACCAAAAGAAAACAAGTGTCTCCTTTTAGCCTGCCCCTGGCTCTTTCCAACCTGAGAAAAACACAAAAACAACAATGGCGGAGTTCCTGCTGTTCCATGCAGGGGCTCCGCCATTTTTCCAGTTGTCAGAGCAGCGAGGTAAATCTCTCAAATGCCGCGCTGCCATCGGGTGTGCGTTTAAATACTCCGGCGTCTTCGAGTACATGGGCGAAGACCTCTCCCACTTCCTGACGGAGGATCTGCCGCACGTTCCCGGGGGTCATTTCCGGATGTCTGTTCCTGACTTCCTGTGCCCACTGGGCATGGGAAGCTGTAAGGGGGTCAGCCTGAAGATCACTGCCGTCTGTCAGGCCTTTTTCTACAGCGGCCAGTTCGTCCAGGAGCCGGGCGGGCAGTACTGCCAGACCCATGACTTCGATCAGGCCGATATTTTCTTTTTTAATATGATGCTTTTCCGCGTGGGGATGGAAAACTCCCAGGGGATTTTCGGGTGTGGTAATGTTGTTGCGCAGCACCAGATCCAGTTCGTAATCCTCTCCTCTTCTGCGGGCGATGGGAGTGATGGTATTGTGGGGCTCCCCTTCTGTCTCGTGGAAGACAAAGGCTTCCGGGTCGTCATAGCCGCGCCATTTTTCCAGAATATGGGCAGCGAGCTCAATGATCCGGTTCCTGTCTGCCGCTTTGAGACGGATCACTGACATGGGCCATTTGACGATGCCCGTCTCCACGTCCTCATAGCCGGGGATGGTAAAGGGCTTCTCGATCTCTGCCCTCGCCATGGCAAATTCATATCTGCCGCCCTGATAGTGGTCATGGCTGAGTACACTGCCGCCTACGATCGGCAGGTCTGCGTTGGAGCCCACAAAATAATGCGGGAACATCGTGATGAAATCCAGCAGACAGCGGAAGGCGTCGGCATCGATGTGCATCGGGATATGCTCTTTGTTAAACACGATGCAGTGCTCGTTGTAGTAGACATAGGGGCTGTACTGGAGGAAGAAATCCTTTCCGCCCATGACGATCGGAATGATCCTGTGGTTCTGTCTGGCGGGATGGTTCAGGTGTCCCGCATAGCCTTCATTCTCGGCGCAGAGCAGGCACTTGGGGTAACCGGTGCTCTTCATTTTGCCCGCTTCCGCGATCGCTTTGGGATCCTTTTCCGGCTTGGAGAGGTTGATCGTGATGTCAAGGGTGCCGTATTCCGTGTCCACTGTCCACTTTTCGTCCCTGGCGATCCGGTCTCTCCGGATGTAGTTGGTATCACCGGAGAAGGTATAATACCAGTCGGTCGCCAGCGCAGGGGATTCCTGATACCGTTTCCTGAACCGGGCGATGACCTCCGAAGGACGGGGAACGAGAATTCCCGTCAGGGCCGTATCCAGCAGATCATAGTAGGTGGCGGATCTGCCTGCGATCACGCCGTGTTCGAAGGCATAGTCGCACAGACGATCCAGGATCTCCTGGATCGGAGGCAGTTTAATGCCCTCTTCCCCGGCAAGTTCGTCAGGATGAGAATTCTCACCTGCATTTACTGGAGAAAGAGATACAAGACCGTCAAATCCATCCATATGCAGGACTTCCAGAACACGGTTGGCGGCCCATACCCTGTCCTCTTCACTGATCCAGCACTTCTGCACTGCGTATTCGACCAGCTGGGAGATACACAGTTCCATATTCTCCATCAGATCCCTCCTTATTCTATCCACTGTTTAACCACTATTTATCCACGTATTGATCCATGAGCGTGACTCACTTCATCTTTATCATTCCACGAGCACACAGCCGCCCACGGGACGGATATAAGTCACTCTGCAGGCGCCGCTGCCCAGAACAGAATCCATGTCGGCCCGGAATCCGTCGACCATGTCGAGGGGGACGAAAGCCTGGATGGTGCCTGCGAAACCTCCGCCGTGGACCCTGAAGGCGCCTCGTCCTGCCAGATAATGGTCAGCCATGGCCAGCGCCAGGGCGACCGGCTGATGGGCAGGATCCCGGTAGGTGTCCACATTCTGCAGATACATATAGGAGGAATGTCCCGATTCAGTGACCAGGTCCAGAAAACGGTCAAATGCGTTCTCCTCCAGCGCCTTCACCTGCTGCTCTACGCGGCAGCAGTCGGCATAATAGTGGACCGCGCGCATGAGGGCGCGGTCACCCAGCTTTTTCCTGAGTTCCGGAACCGCTTTATAAAAGTCCTTTTCATCGACTTCAGAGAGTACCTCTTTGCCAAGAGCCTCTGCCACTGACCGCATTTCCGCAGGGACTGCGGCGTAGTCTGCCGTCAGGTCGGAATGATCCCCGCCTGTGTCGATAATACAGAGGGCATATCCGGCGGACGCAAAGTCATATTGCACCTCGTGGTATTCAGGCGCTTCTTTCTTGAAAAAGTCAATGGCAACTATTCCGCCCAGCGCGCACCCCATCTGATCCAGGAGTCCGGACGGTTTGCCGAAATAAACGTTCTCGGCATACTGGCCGATCCTGGCGATCTCAGCAAGGGAGATCTCATTTTTACAGAAAAGACCGTTGAGCATGACACCCACCAGCACTTCAAAACAGGCTGAGGACGAAAGTCCCGATCCGCCCGGCACGTCGGAGATAACAAAGGCATCAAAACCGGCAACGGAATACCCCTTTTCCGCGACCGCTGCCAGCATTCCGCGGATGATGGCTTTGGTCGTGTTTTCTTCTTCCTTCACAGGTGCCAGCGCACTGCAGTCGACAGCTGTCATGCCATATCCCTCGGAAAAGATCCGCACTGTACCGGTCCCGTTGGGAGCGGCGCAGGCAACGGCATCCAGGTCCACGGACCCGGTGAGCACTTTCCCGCGCTGGTGGTCGGTGTGGTTTCCTCCGATCTCGGTCCGTCCGGGCGCGGAAAAAATCGCCGCCTCTGTGTTTTCATCCCTGTCGAATTCTTTCATGAATCCATCGGCAACGCAGGTAATCCTGTCGCGGAAGGGCTGCAGCTGCGCGGCAGGACGACAGTAGATATGGGAAAGCAGCTGATCAAAGCCTCCCTGTGCCAGAGTGTTTTTTATGGAAATAATGGGTCTCATGCCTGATTCTCCTTTTTACAGATATTTAATTTGTATGTCGCAAAGTTTTGTGTGCTTTAAAACACTTTAATCAAAACACTTTGAATTAAATCTCTTTGAATTTAAATCTTTGAATATAAATCTGTGAATAAAAAATCTGTGAATATAAATACTTTGAATAAAAATTCTGTGAGTAAAAATTCTTTGTAAAGGCGCTAAATCTCCCGAATTTTCAGACATACACCTAAATTATATGATATCCGGGTCCTTCTTAGAATGAATAATCCTGCAGTATATATGGAAATATGACGCCTATACCCGATTTTTGTTTCTCCATTCGCGGGGCGGTATGCCGTAGACCCCCTTAAAAGCCCGGGAAAAATGGAGCTGGTTCTGGTAGCCGACCGAAACGCCGGTCTCTGCCACAGAGAGATCCGTTGTCTGCAAAATATCCGCGGCCTTGGCCATTCTGTAAGAAAGAAGGAAACCCTGGGGGGATTGTCCCTCTCTTTCCTTGAATATCTTGCCAAAATAACTCCGGTTCAGACCGACGCTTTTTGCGATATCCTCGACAGAAATATCATTCTGATAATTACTTTCTATAAAGGAAATGGCTTCATGGACATAGTAATCCCTGAGGCTGCTTCCCGAATAGGTGTTGACTTGTCTGTTGGACCGGATGAGGGAGTCAAAAAACAGATAGAGATGCCCGACCAGATGCAGCTGGGATTCCTCCGGATGTTCTGTGATATACAGGGCTTCCTCTTTTACCTGTTCCCGGTAATCCGGCAGTGAAGCCCTGTAAACAGGAGCATCCAGGGAAAATCCTGCCCGGTCGATCCCCTCTCTGACGCTCATACCGTCAAATTCGATCCAGACATATTCCCAGGGCTCATCCGCATCGGCGAAATAAGTCGTGACACAGCCCGGGAAAATGAGGAACCCCTCATTTTCCCGGATCACGTGTTTTTTCAACTCTCCTGATGAATCCGGACACAATAAAGTCCCTTTTCCTTTCAGCACATAATGAAACAAAAAATGTTCCCTGGACGCCGGACCAAACAGGTGTCCTGAGGGACATTGCTCATGCCCTGTCTGATACATCCCCAGATCAACAAAATGCCTTCCGGAATATATTTTAAAATTAAACAGCATTTCTCAGGTCCTCACTTTATTGTCCTTGCACTTCCCCGCGGAACAGTGTACAGACACCCCCGTCCCCCCTGTCTATATTTCCATATTACATCAAAATATACCAAAATGAGTCTATATTTATCGGTTTAGATTCAAACATTGCAAAATGGCATATAACTACTGGCTGTACGCCATACAAATATCGCATATTGGCATATTATAATGGCTCGAAAGGATAAGGAAGAGATATCACTTTTACGATAAGCACGGGCAGGGAGGCAGCATGAGTGAACAGGTAAAGCGATATAGGAAAGAGGCAGATAAGCTCTTCAGGGATTTTGCTTCCATACAAAATACACTGGAGGAAATACCTCCTCTGTATCTGGATTACTGCGGCATCGAGGAATGCCGTCCGGGCCACAGTTTCGGTCCCCACATCCGGGATGAATTTGCGCTGCACATCATACTGGATGGAAAGGGGGTATTTCATAACGGGAAGGATCGTTTTGAAATCGGACCGGACAACATGTTCCTCATCTATCCGGGGGATGAGACCTTTTATAAGGCAGATCTGCAGGATCCGTGGTATTACGTCTGGATCGGATTTCACGGTGCCAGTGCCGAACGCTTAATGGAGAATATCGGCTTTACAAAAACGAATCCCGTACTTCCTTTTGCCGATGGCAGTTTAGTGCTGGAGACTGTCCATGCCGCCATGCAGATTGAGACCGATGTCCTGGCGGAAGCTTTTTTCCGCCGTGCCTGCATAAACAGAGTGATCGGACTGATTTTAGACGGTTCCACCAACCGCAGGCCCCTGGGTATGGTCACGACTCAGGAGGTCTCCTATACAACCTATGCGGCGCGGTATCTGCAGCGTCATTTTTCCGAGCAGGTCCGGGTGAACAAGCTGGCTGAAAGAATCGGTATCTCCCGCAGCTATCTCGTCCGCCTGTTTCGCGAGCATTATGGTATCTCTCCCCAGGAATACCTGATCCGTCTCAGAATGGTACATGCATCAGAGTGTCTGCTCCTCACAGACGATTCCATCCACAATATTGCCCTGGAGAGCGGTTACCAGGATCCCCTGGCTTTTTCAAGATATTTTAAACAGCGTTTCGGTGTCAGCCCCCGCTTGTACCGGGAACAGCACAAACAGGACAGCGTGACACAGAAAGACCCAAATCCTTTTGAATCCGACACAGACAGTACATCTGATGAGCCCGCCCCCCATGACGGTCAGAAGGTTCATCACGACGATAAACAGACAGCACGGCTGCCCCGCCATCAAGAAAAAGGAGTTCACCATGGCAATTGTGTATAACGAAAACAAAAAGACCTTTTCCCTCCATACCGCCAGGACGACCTATCAGCTGAAGATCGGGAATCTCAACTATGTAAAGCACCTCTACTACGGAGCGACGATCCGGGATGAGGATCTGGTCTATCTGATCCGGCAATATGACCGGGGTTTTTCGGGCAACCCCTATGATTCTCTGAAGGAGCGCACCTTTTCGCTGGACGCTCAGCCCCAGGAGTTCACGACGCAGCAGCAGGGAGATTTCCGGATCAATTCCATCGAAGTGCAGAATTCTGACGGCAGCTTCTCCTTCAATGGCAGGTATGTTTCCCACAGGATGTATCATGGTCCCTTTACCCTGCAGGGGCTGCCCACTGCCTTTGCCACAGAAAACGACACCGTTGACAGTCTGGAACTGACCATTGAGGATGCGGTAACCAATGTCCAGGTCACACTCCTGTATTCCGTCTTTGAGGAGGCGGACATCATCATGCGCGCAGCCAGAGTCCATAATGGAGGAAAAGAAACGATCCAGCTCAAGCGGATCATGTCTCTGAACATGGACTACATGAACGGACAGAATCTGGATCTGATCTCCCTGCCGGGCAGATATGGTCAGGAGAGACAGGTTGAGCGTCAGCCCCTGACTCACCATGTGCACAAGATCCGCAGCGGCCGAGGCATATCCTCTCACCAGCAGAACCCCTTTATTGCCCTGGCGGAGAGGACGACGACCGAAGATTTCGGTGCCTGCTATGGCTTTGCGCTCATGTATTCGGGAAGCTTTCTGGCAGAGGTCGAGCTTGACCAGTACGACCAGGCCCGCCTGGTAATGGGCATCAACGACCGCCTGTTCAGCTACCCGGTAGATCCCGGTGAGGACTTTGACACTCCCGCTGTGCTCATGACCTATACTCACAAGGGTCTGACCCGGATGAGTCAGAACTACCACAACTTTATCCGGAACAATCTGAATAAAAGTAAGTTTGTCCGCGATGTGAGGCGCCCCGTCCTGATCAACACCTGGGAAGCAGCCTTCTTTGACTTCGACGATGAAAAGCTCATTGAGATCGCAAAAGCTGCCAAAGGAATGGGCGTCGAAATGATCGTCATGGATGACGGGTGGTTCGGCAAGCGCGACGATGACAACTCCGGCCTGGGCGACTGGTATGTCAATGAAAAGAAGATCAAGTGCGGCCTCACAGAGCTGGTCCGCCAGATCAATGATCTGGATATGAAATTCGGGATCTGGTTTGAGCCCGAGATGGTCTCCGAGGACTCCGACCTTTTCCGGGCCCATCCCGACTGGGCAATGGAGATCCCCGGGCGCAGGGCGGTCCGGAGCCGCAACCAGCTGGCCCTCGATGTGGGCAGAAAAGAAGTCCAGGACTACCTGATCGAGAGCATCAACCGGATCCTGGACAGCGCCAATATCTATTATGTGAAATGGGACATCAACCGTGCCATCACGGATCTGTGGTCCAACGCGCTCCCGGCGGAATGCCAGGGAGAGGTCTCTCACCGCTACGTGCTCGGACTTTATCGTGTCATGGACGGCATCATCAAGACCCACCCGGATATCATGTTCGAAGGATGCGCGGGCGGCGGCGGACGCTTCGATCCCGCCATGCTGACCTATTTTGTCCAGTACTGGAGCTCCGACAACACCAAGCCGCTGGACAACCTCAAACTCCACTACGGTTCCTCCTTCCTCTATCCGGTCAGTACTATGGGGGCCCATGTCTCGAAAGCCAGTCCCATGGTCCCCTTCGAGACCAAAGCCGCCATCGCCATGTGCGGTACCTTCGGATATGAGCTCGACGCGACAAAGCTCAAAAAGAAAGAGATCCGGACCTGCAAAAAGATGAGCGGCCTCTACCACAAGTATTACGACCTCAACTTCTTCGGCGATTACTACCGGCTGGCAAACCCCTTTGAGCAGGTCAATCTCGTGGCCTGGGAAAGTGTCGCAAAAGATAAGAGCGAAGCCCTGGTAACCGTGATCACTGTCAACCTGACTGTCAACGGCCCCCAGGAATACATCAAATGCAAGGGTCTCTCTCCCGACACCCTCTACCGGGTTGAAAGAGATGGCAAAGCTCTGACCGCAAGCGGAATGGCACTCATGCACGCCGGTCTCCCCATTCCCCGGGAGGTCCCTGAATACACTGCCTTCCTCTATCACTTGACCGCGGTCAAAGAATGATGACCTCGTTTTTTCGATTACATGTCGGGTTTTCCGCGAAAAACCCGCGAAAAACGCCTCGAATTTCGATGGGGTCCGTACGGTAACTTAAACATCATTTTCCCATGCCCGGTAAACATGGTTCCATGTACGTAATCGTGAATTATTTGTAAACTTTACGTGAACAAAACTTACTATTTCATGGCATTTTGACGAAAAAAGCGCAATTCCATCGGATAAGTGCCTGAAAAACCGCAGATCCGGCTCAGCGGATCTGTTAATCCAAAGGAATCAGGGAAACCATGAGACCTGATGATCATTTCACAAAATACCATCTGCTGAAGCATTGGTTTCCGTGACTCCTTCTCATCATGATCAGAAAGGAGAAACTGTTATGATGAAAAAGTTAATGGCACTGGCGATGGCGGGCATGATGGCCCTGTCCCTCGCAGCCTGCGGCGGCGGTTCCAGCTCCGCCAGCCCCTCCGGGAACGGCAACTCCGGCGCAGCCCCTTCCAACAGCCTGACGATCAATATCTGGGATTCCAACCAGCAGGCAGGTCTTCAGGAGATCGTGGACGAATGGTCCGCGGAATCCGGAATCTCGGCCAAGATCGAAGTCGTCGACTGGGACAACTACTGGACACTTCTCGAAGCAGGCGCTTCCGGCGGCACTATGCCGGATGTCTTCTGGATGCATTCCAACACGGCACAGATGTATATGGAAAATGACCTCCTGCTCGACCTCGACGACTATATCGCGAACGATGAGTCCATGGATATGTCCAAGTTCTATCAGGGCATTGTCCAGCTGTATACCCGCAGCGACGGCAAGGTCTTTGCGCTCCCCAAGGATCACGATACCATCTGCCTTCTGTACAATAAGGCGATCTTCGATCAGTATGGAGTCGATTATCCGACAGCAGACTGGACCTGGGAGGACATGTACGAAGCCGCGAAGAAGATCACGGAAGCTTCCAAAGGCGATGTCTATGGCATGGCAATGAACACCTCCAACAACCAGGACGGCTGGTACAACCTGATTTATGATTACGGCGCAGAAGTCATCACCGAGGATCATAAGGGCACCACGATCGGTTCGCCGGAAGGCAAGGCCGGTATGGAAATGGTCCGCAAGCTCCTCTCTGTCGGTGCTCCCCAGGCAGTCGTCGCCGAGACCGGCACAGACTCCCTCTTCCAGTCCGGCAAGTGCGCTATGATCACTCAGGGTTCCTGGATGATCAACAGCTTCTACAAGGCAGAGAACCATGCGGATTATTACTGGGCTCTTCTTCCCTATGCAGATGTAAACGGAAACGGCCAGTGTGATGACGGCGAGCGCCAGTCCTGCTACAACGGTCTCGGCTGGGCAGCCAGTGCAAGCACCTCCAATCCCGATGCCTGCTACAGCCTGATCTCCTATCTCTGCTCTGAGCCCAGCCAGATCAAACAGGCTGAACTGGGTGTCACCATGGCCGGTATGGAAGGCGTCTCCGAAGCTTTCGGCAAAGCCTTTGAAGGCATGGATGTCTCTCCTTTCATCGAGATGGAGAACTTCAAGCTGTACTTCCGTCCTTACACCAGGAACACCACTGTCTGGGAGGACAAGCTCCAGCAGGCAGGCGCTTTCCTCGACGCATGGCAGGATCCCTCCGACCCCGCGAAGATGGAACAGGCCTGTGATAACGCGCAGAAGATCATTGAAGACTGCATAGCGGCAGAATAAAAAGCAGAATAAAAATGCTTTAAGCCTTATCAGTTAATAAATCTCAATGAATCTGTGCAGACTGTCCAGAATCTTTATAGAATCTGTATAATTCCCTATAAACAAAACTTATGGAGGGAAGCATGAGTAAACAGAAAATGACTGCGAGGGCCAAAGAAGAAGCCCGTTGGGGATGGCTCTTTATCCTCCCTACGATGATCGGTCTTATCGTCCTCAACTTCTATCCCGTCGTAAACACGATCTATCAGTCGTTCTGCAAAACCGGCGACTTCGGCAAAGGCAATAAGTTCGTAGGTCTTGCCAACTACACGGCAGTGCTGAGCGCAGGAGAGACCTGGCAGTCCCTTCTCAACACGATCAAATACGCGATCATAGAGGTTCCTTTCGGAGTCGTGATCGCTCTGGTCCTCGCTGTATTCCTGAACCAGAAACTGAAGGGAACTTCCATCTACCGGACGATCTTCTTCCTCCCCATGGTCTGCGCTCCCGCAGCGGTAGCCATGGTCTGGAAATGGCTCTACAACCAGCAGTTCGGTCTTTTCAACAACATTTTGCACACTAATATCGCCTGGATCTCGGATCCCAGGATCGCCTGGATCTCCATCGGTGTGATCGGCGTCTGGTCCGTGATCGGCTACAACATGGTATTGTTCATCTCCGGTCTGCAGGAGATCCCCGGTGACTATTATGAGGCGGCCTCCATTGACGGAGCTACCGGCATCAATCAGTTTTTCAACATCACTGTCCCGCTCCTGTCCCCGACGACCTTCTTCATCGTGCAGACCAGACTGATCGGTGCGCTGACGGTCTTCGACCTGATGTTCATGGTCATGGACAAGACCAATGTCGCCCTTGAAAAGGTGCAGTCCATTGTTTACCTTTTCTACACCTACGCTTTCACAAACGGCAACAAAGGATATGGCGCGACCATCGTCATCGTCCTTGTCGTTTTCATCATGATCGTAACTTTCATCATGCAGAAAGCGGAAAAGACGCTCGTGTATCACAACTAAGGAAAGGGAAAGGTGAAATATGGATATTCAAACCAGAGATCGCCTGAACAAGGTGATCATGTATGTCATCCTGACGATCATGGCTTTTATCATGCTCGTCCCCTTTGTCTGGATGATCCTCACGGCTGTCAAGACTAATCAGGAAGCCATCTCTGTTGCTCCTTTCTACATTTTTCCTCAGAAAGGCTGGCACTGGGAAAACTTCGCTACTGTCTGGAAGAGCTACAACTTCCTGATCCTGTATAAAAACACGCTGCTGATGATCTTCTTCCGTGTGGTATGCGCCTGCCTGACTGCCACCATGGCAGGTTATGCCTTCGGGCGGCTGCACTTTCCGGGCAAGAACCTGATGTTCTCCCTGGTCCTCATCCAGATGATGATCCCTTCACAGATCTTCATCATCCCCCAGTATCTGATGGTCTCCAAGCTCGGTCTGCTCAATACCACAGCCGGTCTTGTTTTCCCGGGTATCGTCACGGCATTCGGCACCTACCTGCTGAAAACAGGATATGAGGGCCTCCCCATGGATCTGGAGGAAGCCGCCGGTCTCGACGGCTGCAACATCGGGCAGAAATTCCTCAAGATCATGATGCCCCTGACCCGGTCTTCTATGGTCTCCCTGGGTATCTTCACAGCCCTGTTCGCTTTTAAGGATCTGATGTGGCCGATGATCGTCTGCACAAACTCCGCGACGACCACCCTGTCCGCAGGTCTGGCCAAGATGCAGGGTCAGTACGGCAGTGATTATCCGTCCATGATGGCTTCCGCCGTTCTGGCTGTCATCCCCATGATCGTGATCTATATTATCTTCCAGAAACAGTTCGTGGAAGGTATCGCGACCTCCGGCGGTAAGCTGTGATTCTCGATCTTTGATCCCGCAGGGGAAAAGCACACCTGAACAGTGTGAAATTATGGTGACTGCCTTGATCCTGCAGGGGAAAGGCCTCAGGCCATACCCTTAGATCCGGAATAAGTTAAAAAGAACAAAACCGGGGCTGTTATAGGTTCCGGTTTTGTTCTGTTCATCAGCGAATGTAACGATTTTTATTCATCAGTGAATGTTCTATTTTTATTTGCAACTTTGTAACGCTTTTTATTCTTCATCTTTTCAGATCCACGGCTGCCGGAATAATATTCTGCATCGCAGGGAAACGCGTCTATGTTCAACAGAATCCGCTCTTTTTTTAAAAGTGAATCCGATAAACTCAAAGGGCTGACCATGAAACAGAAGCTTGGTTATGTCCGCGACTACTACTGGCTCCAGATCTCTCTGGTCGTGATCGTCCTTACCCTTGGTTCCTTTGTGATCTACCGCGTACGGACCACACTCTCCGACCACTGGTTCTACCTCATGCTCGCCAACACGCGGGAGGAAGCCGGGACGAACTCCCCGCTCTGGAAGGGATACGTCGATTACAGTGGTTATGACCTGTCGGAAAAGCTGATCGAATTCAATGACGAGGCCTGGTTCGATTATGGAAAAAACAAGGCGGCAGGAAATAAATATTACGAGATCTTCGTTGGATTCACCGATGTCGGGATCCTTGACGCAGTGACTATGGAACCTGACAATCTGACTTCTCTGGGGGAGAGCGGACGGCTCCTGGACCTCAATGCAGACAAATGTTCCCGGATCCGCGAAAAATACAAAGACCGCTTCCTGTACGCCATCCCTTACGACAAGGAATACAGCACAGATCCGGTTCCTGTCGGAATCGATATCAGCGACAGTATCCTCATGACCAGATATCATCTGTATACGGAAGGGTGCGCGATCGGGATCGGGGCGCAGAGCGAACATCTGGAAGCCGTAGAGCTCTTTCTGGACTATATTCTCCAGTAAACCTCTGTTAAACCGCCGCCCGAGAATCCCCCTGAAAAAAGAAAGACAGAAACTGACAGCCGGATAAAAAAGATCAGACAAAAAAGCCGGATCAAAGAGATCAGATAAAGAAGCCGGATAAAAAAGATCGGACAAAAAAGCCGGATTAAAGAAATTGGATAAAAAGCCGGATTAAAGAGATCGGATAAGCAACGGTAAAGGAAAAAAAGGATTATAAGAGGATCAGATTATGAACGAACTGCTCAGCAGTTTTCTCAGCAATGACAGTGCCTTCGGGAAGCTTATGACGCGCTGCGGTGTGGTCATCGGAGCAAATCTCATGTTCGTCCTGTTCAGTCTGCCTGTGATCACGATCGGAGCGTCCAGCGCTGCCCTCCATTATGTCATGCTCAAGGCCCTGCGTGGAGACGGACAGATCAACCCCTTCAAATGCTTCTGGCAGGGTTTTCGAAGCAATTTCAGGCAGGCCACCATCGCCTGGCTCCTTATAGCCGCTTTGGCAGTCTTCCTGCTCTTTGACCTGCGGATCTGCCTCCAGACCGGAATGCCGCTGGAACTGTTAAAATACCCGCTCTACGGCATGCTGCTGGCTGAGGCTATTCTCGCAGTCTGCCTGTTTCCGGTCATGGCCGCCTTTGAAGACACCCTGCCCCGCCTGCTGCGAAACACCTTTTATTTTGCCATTAAGCGGGCATATGTCCTTCCGGTCCTTTTGTTTTTCAATTTTTTCCCCCTCTATCTCACCTATACGGATCCCCAGATGATGCCCCTCTATGCCTTTCTCTGGGTCTTCTTCGGATACGGCGCCATCGCCATGCTCAACAGCAGGCTCCTGCTTCCAGCCATGAAGCCATGGCTTCCCCTGGTCGATGAGTACGGCGATTTCATCCTCACAGAGGAGGGAGAAAAGCAGACTGCCGCAGGGGAAAACCTGGCGGGCGGGACTGAAGGCTCCAAAGCGGCAGGTCTATACCGGTCCGATACCAATGCGGCAGATGAAGACCGCGCAGCACAAAAGACACTGGAAGACATGGAGAGATTGGGAATGTGACCATATTTCCACAACCTTTTACATACCCGGACTTGTATGCAGCTCAGAACGTATACAATCAGAAAATGATTTGCTGAATTCCTTCAGAGGTCCGGATATGTTATACTTGAAACCGGTTTCAGAATCTCGTTATCGAGTATGCAGCCTGATAACAATGAAACAAAGCACGTTCAGGCAGGCTAAACTGTGATTGTTAACAGCCATAATATTTACGACAAGAAAAGAGGAAGCATATGAATATCCGCTATTTCGAGAAAGAAAGAATCTTTAAAATCGACACAGAACACGTCAGCTATGTGATGGCTGTTATCGATGAAGAGCAGTTTCTGGAACACGTCTACTTCGGGAGACGTCTGCAGGATTCTGATCTGCGTTATCTCCTCCGGCATCAGGAAGCTCCTTTTCTGCCCTCCACAAACGGCGGGGAGAGGGGCAAGGTCCTGGCCTGTATGAAACATGAACTGCCCGGGGAGCTGGGCGGCGACCACCGCGATGGAGCCGTCACGGTCCGGAGCGCGGGCGGACACACCGCTTTGCAGCCCTATTATGTTTCCCACAGGATCTACCGGGGAAAAGACAGGCTCGAAGGGCTTCCCGCCACTTTCGGCCATCCGGAAGAGACAATGACCCTCGAGATCACAATGGAAGATCCGGTCCTGGGCGTACGCTTTCTTTTATCCTGGTCCATCTTTTCCGACAATGATGCTGTCATGCGCAGCCTCCGCGTCCTCAACTGCAGCGATGCGCCTGTCCGTCTGGAAAAAGCACTCTCCCTTTCTCTTGATATGGACTGCACCGACCCCGACCAGAAGCCTTTCCGTCTGCTCACCCTGGACGGCATGTGGGTCCGTGAGCGTCATATGAATTACCGCGACATCGGTTACGGCTTCCAGGGCGTCTCCTCCAACCGGGGCGAGACCTCCCACCATGAGCAGCCCTTCCTGGGCCTGGTCTCCCCCTCAGCGACTCAGCATCAGGGCGAGGTCTACGGATTCCACCTGGTCTATTCCGGCAACTTCCGCGGCCAGGTCGAACGTGATTCCTACGATACGATCCGCGTGACTCTGGGCATCAACCCGGACCGTTTCTCCTTCACACTGCAACCCGGAGAATCCTTCCAGGCACCCGAGGGAGTCATGGTCTATTCCTGCCAGGGGCTGGGCGGCATGACCCACACCTTCCATGACCTCTATCGGAACCACCTGATCCGCGGGATCTGGAGAGACAAAAAACGTCCCATCCTCATCAATAACTGGGAGGCGACCTATTTTGATTTTGACAGCGACAAGCTTCTGGACATTGCCCGCGCCGCCCAAAAGGCAGGCATCGAAATGCTGGTCATGGACGACGGCTGGTTCGGCAAGCGCGACCTGGATGTCTCCGGTCTCGGAGACTGGTTTGTCAATGAAAACAAGATCAAGGGCGGTCTGAAAAAGCTGGTCGACGAAGTCAACGCCCTCGGTATGAAATTCGGCATCTGGTTTGAACCCGAAATGATCTCTCCCGATTCCGACCTCTACCGGGCTCATCCTGACTGGGCCATCAAGATCCCCGGCCGCACACCGACACAGCTCCGCAACCAGTATGTCCTCGACCTCTCGCGCAAGGAAGTCCGCGACACCGTTTATGATATGGTCGCCGCTGTCCTGCGCAGCGCCAACATAGAATATGTCAAATGGGACATGAACCGCACTCTCACCGACTTCGGCAGCGCCTGCCTGGGAGCGGAAAATCAGGATGAGCTCTGCCACCGCTATGTGCTGGGCCTCTATGAGATGCAGGGCCGTCTGATCGACGATTTCCCCTATCTGCTCCTCGAAAACTGCTCCGGCGGCGGCGCGCGCTTTGATCCCGGCATGCTCTATTACAGCCCCCAGATCTGGTGCTCCGACGACACTGACGCCGTCGAGCGCCTGATGATCCAGGAAGGTACCTCCCTCCTGTATCCGCTGTCCACCATGGGCGCCCACGTTTCCGTAGTTCCCAACCACGTCGTCGGACGCAGCACCAGCTTTGAGACCCGCGGGATCGTCGCCCTGGCCGGCACCTTTGGCTACGAACTGGACATCACAAAGCTCAGCGAAAAGGACCTGGCCGCCATCCCTCAGCAGATCGCCCTCTACCACAAATACAACGACCTGATCCGCAGGGGTGACTATGTCCGCATCGCCTCCTATCGTGAAAACCACCTGTATGACTGCTACGCTGTCATTTCCAAGGATAAATCAGAAGCTGTGGTCACCTATGTCCAGGTGCTCAAAGTCCCCGAGGACCGGAGCCGGATCCTGAGGATCCCCGGACTCGATCCCGACCGTGAATATGCCGTCATCGTCGACCGCACCTCCGACATCATGCCGGAGGAGGATCCTACCATGACCCTTCCCGTCGGCCCCCGGGCCTGCATGCGCGGAGATGCCCTCATGTACGCCGGACTGCCCATGCCCAACTTCAGGGGAGACTTCCGCTCCGCCCTCATCTACCTGTCGGAGATCTGACCCTCCCTCCGGAAAACCATGCCCGAACCCGCCGGCAATCCAACTATAATGCATATAATGCCTCCGGCAGGCCATATATAATGCTTCCGGCGGGCCATATATATTACTTCCGGCGGGCCATATATAATGCCATCTATAATGCTGAAACCGGCTGCGGATCCTGTATATCCGCAGCCGATTTCTATATTTCTATTATTCTTTTCCAATTCCGTGAAAAGCGGCCGGAAAAATTATGAGGGGCAGTGCTTCAGAGGCGGAGCGCTGCCGCTCCCGGTTGGCAATATTTTATGTGATCAAAAAAGGAAGAGGACGGTTCTTTTCCTCCTCCTGAGAGGAAACAAAGAACCGTCCCTGTCTCTCCTGTCTCCTTACGTCTGCCTCGGAGTGGACCGGGGAGCCATCCCCCAATCCGGTCATCTAGTCCGGCCATCCTGTCCGGTCATAGAATCCGGCCGTCTGGTCCGGTCATCCGATCCGGTCACCTTTTCTGAATAAAGAGTTTATATCTGCAGTCGGGGTCAGACCATTCTTCATCGCCTGTCTGAATATCAATGAAATAGGCGCGTCCTTTGGACAGGCTGACTACCGCGCTCATATAATCGCCGGTAGGATAATAGTCTTTTTTCTTCAGCATTGTATTGCTTCCGTTCACCACTCTTGATCTGATCCAGCCCACCTGGCTCATATTCTTCACAACTACTCTGTAATTCCCTGATGATTCGGGAACAAATTTAAAGTAGTCCGCATCGACCGGATAGGTGTGTTTCCCGTAGTAATTCTTGCCGACTACTACGCTTTTGGCTGCGGTCATCGTATTCCCTTCCAGATCTTCTGCACCCCAGACCTTAAACTTGACTTTACCCGAGCTTCTGTTTGTGTTTTTGATAATAACGTAATACCAGCTGTTTTCTTTCAGTGATTTTTTATAGGTATGTATATAACAATCATTTCCTTTGGTCAGGTTTTTGGTATCCAGGGCAGTGCCGGCATCCAATCTGTCTGTCCCACGCAAGTATATGTTGATCGGTCTCGCGACACTTACATTGGTAAGCCGCAATTCATAATAGCCTCTGTAGCTGTAAGTTTTAAATTTAAAAATAGAGTAGTCCTGTGAGCTGCCGATCGTGGTGATATAATCTTTGTTAATATCTATCACCTTTGCATTCCCTCTGCTGCTTCCACCGGTCACCCTGGTCTCCGCAGCTGAAACCGGGAACACGAAAGTCCCCATGATCAGCACTGCACACAGCACAAGTACCAGTTTTTTCCAGATTCTGTTCATAATAACCTCCTAATCTGCGAAAATCTATGAAAATATGTTTCCAGAATCACAAACTCATGTGCGGAAGGTTTTTTCAAAAGCGAGGCGCGGATAATCATCCTCCTCCACATAAATCGTGCCGCAGTGGACAAATCCCAGCTTCCGAAGCAGGGCCTGCATGACGATATTGTCGCCATGGGTATCCATTCGCAAATGCCCGCACTGCTCAAATGCCCAGTTTATGCAGAAAGCCCCGATTCCCTTCTCGGACCCGTCCCCGGCGACTCTGTGAATGACGCCGTAAGGACTGTCATCGAGCCATGCACCATCCGTGATGATCCGGTAGACCGGCTCGATGTCTTTTCCGTGAATAAAGAAAAAAGTACCGGCGACCTTTCCTTCATCATTGACGCAGACATAACTGTTTCCGCTCCGGATGTCACGATGGATCAATTTCTCCGGAGGCCAGTTGGTAGGCCCCCACTGGTTGGGGTTCCCATGCTCCGCCATGAACCTCCTCGCGAAACTGTAAATCTCCATCATCCGGTCAAAATCCTGTTCCGTTGAATTCCTGATCACCATATATCCAATAGCTCCCCTGAAAAGCAGAAATCATTCTTCTACATTCATGATTCCGCATACCGGTTTGTTTACTTTATCTTACCATACAGACACAAGTCATAAATTCTGCCATCTTTATAAACAGCATTTTTCTGCAGCCCTTCCTTCACAAAGCCGTTTCTTTCCAAAACACGCTGAGAGGCTGTATTCGGCGCATATACCAGGCCTGTAATGCGAATGATGTCCAGTTCGGCAAAAGCAGCCTCGCAAATCTGGCGAACTGCCACCGTCATGATTCCCTTAGACCAGAAGTCCGTCAAAAGTAAATAGCCTATTTCACCATCCCTGCAGTACACATCAGCTTTCTGCTCAACGGAGATATTTCCCGCAACCTTCCCGTCTACAACAATGGCACGGAACAGACCGTCCTTTCCGTCATGTTCGGATACCATCCCCAGCCACCAATCCGCCGCTTCTTCTGTATAGGGGTATGGCATCCGGCCAGAAAGGAAGGACCGGTCTGCCTTATTGCATAGATTGATCAGATCCCCTTTCAGATCTTCCGACCATTTCACAAGCTTTATTTCCATTCATTTTCCCTCTTTAAACCTGCTTTGACTGCTCATTGCTCATAATAAGAATACATTATTTACCAATATTTCTAAACAGATATTCAGCATTTCCAAAGAGCTATTCATGCAATGCCATTTAGCCAGTTGTTCGACATCAATCGAACAACTGGCTAAATGGCATTGCGTATGAGCATCCTCAGTAAGAGATTATACTGGATTAATTGAAAAAAAGCCATCACGGTTGCAGTAAAAAAAGATCCTTCTGACTCCCCTGATTTTAAACCGTGCTTCGGCGTTTCCCTCCGGATAGAGTTTCACCATCTGCATTTCATCAGAAGATGCCGCTGCCGCAAAGGAAATATAATGGTCCTTAGTCATGCTGTGATCGATCCGCACATAATATTCATCTTCTACGCGCTCGATGAAAAGCCTGTGGCGCTCGTCTGCAGGTTCTACTTCTAAAGGTGTGAGCAGGATCCCGTGGCAATGAATAGCCGCTTCACCCATGCTGTGTATGGCATTGCCGCACACCGGGCAGACATAGAATCTGGACCGCAGCATATTGGCAGACACATTTGAATTGAAAACAGTATTGCCGGAGATCAGTTCCGTTACCGAAATCCTGAACGCCTCTGCGATCGGTTCCAGGAGTGTGATATCCGGATATCCTTTTGCCGTCTCCCATTTCGAGACGGTCTTGTCGCTTACCCCGAGTTTTTCCGCCAGCCGGGCCTGGGTCATCCCGCTTTTTTCCCGCAGTTCTCTGATCACTGCACCTGTAACATATTGGTTCATATTATTTTTCACCTCCATGTACAGATTGTAGATCAAGGCGGCTGTATGCACCACCTACGGTAAGTAGAGTTCAGGCGGATGTCATTTTTCACTGATCAGGTCCCATTTCAGGTTTTCAGCCCATTAAACAAGTTTTACTTTTGATTTTGCTCTTCTTCAAAACCTGTTGTGCAGGGCATACCATTCCATTCAAAATAATGTCATCTGCTCATATCGCTCCGGCAGCTCATGCATATAGGCAAAACAGGCCTCCGGCGTATGCAGAATACCGTGTTTTTCACATTGGTCATGGAACCATGTCATAAGCTCTGCATTGCGGCTGCTGACCACCTCATAACTGTTCCCGTATTTTTCCCTGTATTTCAGTGAAAGCCCCGGGAAATACCTGTCCACCGCCCGGTAATAGTACTCCCTGTCACCTTCCCGAAGCGTCATGCCCATATTCCAGCAGATGATCCCCTTTACGCCTGCGTCGATACACCAGTCCACAATTGCCTCCACGTTTTCCTTCGTGTCCGTCAGAAAGGGGAGGATAGGTGTCATCCAGACAACTGTCGGTATACCGGCTCTCTGAAACTCCTTCAGCACCTCATATCTGTGCCGGGAATTGCAGACATTCGGTTCCAGCTTCCTGCTCAGTCCCTCATCGGCAATCGTCAGCGTCATCTGGACAAGGGCTTTTGCTTTTCTGTTGATACTCGTAAAAAGATCCAGGTCTCTGAGGACCCGGTCTGATTTCGTGAGGACTGCTGCTCCGAAGCCGTACCGGTCGATCAGCTCCAGGCAGCGCCGGACGATCCTCAGATCCATCTCGCAGGGCTGATAAGGATCGCACATCGATCCGGTTCCGATCATGATCTTTTTTCTCTTCGTCCGCAGGATCTTTTCCAGAAGTTCCGGGGCATTCTCCTTGACCTCAATATCTTCGAAGGGGTGAGTAAACTGATAGCACCGGCTGCGGGAATCACAATAGACACAGCCATGCATACAGCCGCGGTATACATTCATTCCATTCTCCCGGTTGAGGAGCGTTTTGGCCTGTACAAAATGCATCTCTTTATTTACTTCCTCTTTTTACTTCCTCTTTTTAGGAGCCGGCAGCTCTTCGTACATCGCTTCCAGCAGTTTCCTCAGGAAATCCATATTCTCAACAGGAGCTTATCTGATCCTCTCGACAATCAGATCTGCAGATCCCTCTTCCAGAGAATTGTACTCGTCAAAATGTATGTGGCTTCCCGGGGCCTCTTCCGCAAGAGACGCCAGATGTTTCGCCAGAGAAAGCAAGCCCTCCCGGTTTGCCCGGATGACCGCAGCTTTTCCATCAACGCTGGTGCTGATTGTAAAGCCTTCCACCCATTTCAGATCCATAGACATAGGTATCTCCCACTTCTCAGAGCCTGTCATACTTTGCCGCGCTTCCCTTTGATTTCTCAACGGGATACTTTGCCTCGTTCTGGTCCATCTTTCGATTTACGATTTCGTCTTCGTCCAGATCCAGCTTGTCGAGCAGGTTCCGGCAGTATACGAGCACATCCGCAAGCTCCTCTCCGACATGTTTCAGATCATAATCCGTATCGCTCCACTGAAAACACTCCAGCAGTTCGTTGGCTTCTATAGAAATGGATTTCGCCAGGTTTGCAGGAGTATGAAACTGATCCCAGTCGCGGTCTTCGGTAAACTGACGTATTCTTCTGATGGTTTCATCTTTCATATTAATGTACTCCTCCTCCCGGAATCACTCTTTCCTTTTTTCCTTTTATAGTATCTTATAAGATATGTGAGCAGGCGATCATTTGCAGTATCTGTAAAAATCCCTCACGTCATCAAGCCTTATCTTCCTTCCAATTTTGATCGGGTTCCCGTCTTTGAAGAACAGGCTTTGCTCCCCAAGAATCGTCCCATGACCCTCCTGGTCGGTCCTTGCCATGTGGATAAGCTGATAACCGTCAAATTCGTGGAGGACCAATTCTATATATCCCTTCAGTGTGATCTCTGTTTTTTTCAAAAGCCTGATCAGAGCATTTATATCATATTTCTCTTTGTCATATTCATTCTGCCTGATCTTCCATTCTGACGGGTCATTGTTTTCAGCTTTGATATTAAATACATAATAGGCAGGAGAAAAAAATTTGTATTCGTCTGCCCTTTTTCCAAAGATCACACAGTGTTCGTACCTGAACACGCTGACTCTTTTAATCTTATTGCCGTTAATGAAAAAATAGGCCCTGTAAGCGGGAATGAACCCATTGTCCCGCCTGGCACAGATGTAATACTTTGATCCATTATCATGAGGGGCATTTTGGCGAATGCTGAACATATTCATCTCCACTATACTTGGCGGTTTCTACACCTGTTATTCATTAAAAAGGATCCGGCTATTATAAAAACAAAACTTTATCAAAAAACCTGAATGCAAAAAAACCGGAGCAGCTAAATCAATCGTAAACTATTCCTATTTTGCATAGCTTTATCGTTACTGTCCACGCCCCCTCGAAGGGCGTGGACATGTAACGCTTGCGCGCGGTGATTCAACAATGCGAAGCTTTGTTATATGCTTCGCTGTGCACAACACACTCTGAGAGTGTGTTTGCGCCGTTGAACTCGGGTTTTTCGCGAAAAAGCCGCGAAAAACGCCTCGAGTTTCGAGCCGGTCTGTACTGTAACGCTTTATCCTCTTCGCCCTGCATCCCGGCCGAAGCCATAGCAGTTTGAAAGAAGAAGCTCGTACGTCTGTATATCCTTTCGATCTTATCAGTCAGCTGAAATCTGTTTTCCTGTCACGTCAAACACAAAAGATTCTGAATAGTCCTGGAACGGCCAGACTTCGTTTTCATCGATTATTTCATCCTTTTCTTTTTCTTTGGAGCCGGCAGTTCATCATACATGGCATTCAGCAGTTCCTGCAGAAACTCCCTATTCTCCACATTGTCCACAAGCAGCATTTCTTTTGCGCCTTCATAGGGCAGTTCCTTATCCGCGTCCGGCATCATCGCCACAGCAGATTTTGTCGGCTTCACCAGAAAACGGTCATCATAGATACCACCGACGATCCTGCCGCGATAGTAAACAATATATTCACCCATCATCGCATGGCAGGAAATATCATCCAGCCCGGAAAGCTGGTCCAGTATGAAATTCAGATATCCTTTACTTGATGCCATATACAATCGCTCCTTCTTAATCTTCCTTGAAAATACTCATATAGTCTCCTTGTTCCATTTCTCCTTGTGGATCAATATTCCGGTAATACAATCCATTTCTCCTTTAATGATACTCCGGATCCTTCTATTTTGATCGTCACTGTTGATCGTCACTGTTGATCGTCACTTTCGTCACTTTCCGGCGGGGTCCCCTCCATAGGCCTCATACGCCTTCCTGTACTCTTCCCGCAGCAGGTCGCGGAGGGATTGGGGCTGCAGGACCTGTGCCTCGCCGCCGAACCTGTAAAAATACTGCAGGATCTGGTAGGTGGAGCACTCAAAATGGTAATTCCCATTTTCATCAATCTCAGAAGGGAGGGGTTTCATATACTGGATCGCCTTGTAAAGCTGCTTTCCCTTCTGTGTCAGATGCACGACGCATTCTTCCTTTTCCCCGACCAGGAACTGGACGCGGCCGTGCGCGATTTTTTCCTCGATCTCTTTCTTTTCTGAAGAGGACAGGCTTCCGGACCGGATCCCTGACGCAGAGAGGATCCTGACATCCACAAGGCGTGACAGGCGGAAGGATGCTATGCGCTCATCTGATTTGAGCCCGCCTTTTAGCACGCAGCGGCCGACAAGGTAGTGGAAGATCCCAGCTTCATTGGGAAGGATACCGTACACGCGAAGGTCCCAGGATGTCTCTTCTCCCCTGGGGTTCCGTGTCGTGATCCGCAGAAGCTTTCCCGCTGCTGCGGCGGCATCGGCTTGGGAGATCCACTCGTTGAAGTAAAAAGCCTCCCGCTGGTACTGCGTATGAGAAGCGTACTCCTCTATAAGAGCCTTCATATATCTGGCAGGTTTGTTCCTGTAAAAAGCGGCGTCAGGCCAGTCCGGGTCATAAAAGAGATCGCTGTTCCGGTTGCTCAGCCTGAACAGGACGGATATTCCCTTGGGGTACGATACCGCCTTCATCTCCAGTTCCTTTCGGACGGGTAAAAGGAGGGCCTTCGTGACGGCCTCCGCCGTCTCGGGATCAAGCCTTTTTTTCTGCATCCCGAGGTTTTCCAGCTGCAGGAGGATCGTCTGCCTTCTCCTTTCGAGCGTCTGTGAGATGGACGCCCCCGCCTGCGGTGCAAAGCGATACAAAAGCTCGTTGAAGAACCCGTTCTTCGTCAGCTGCGGGGCGAACTGCTCCCGGTCCGCCTCCAGGATCTCCTGAGCGTGCAGCGATAGATTGACGCGCTGTTTCTGCTCCGGATTAAGTTCCAATACCATCCCTGACCTGCCCCCTTCTTTCCTGTCAAACATTCGTCTTGCTTACGGTTATGAGCATAGATCACAGACTCACATGCAAGAAGTTGCGCATGCTGTCGCGTCCTCGATGCTCTCAGCCCGCTCCAAACATTCGGGATTCCGCCTGGCTGCGGACACTTGCTCGTTGTTTATTCGTGTTTTTTCATCTGTATCATTGTACCATGAAAGGAACAAAAAGCCCATAATAATCCCGTAAAAACCATATAAACAGGAACAATAAAATATTTTTCATGTTCATTTACGGTCAATTCCGCAATGAGTATACTGTATAACAGAACAGGGGAGCCGCTCCCCTGAACAAAGCCGCCCAAACCTGCGGCCTTTAACCTTGACAAGTGCATACAGGAAGAAAACAGTGACTTACTCCAACGCATATGCTTGATGAGAATATGCGCCCTGAAAACGGCGGGTGCGGGATGCACGCGTGTCCACAGGGTGAAGCGTACTCAAGTGCCGGAAGATGATCATGTGCTTAAAATGCGCATGTGCTTAAAAGAGCTGAGCAGAGAATGGCTGTAAAGGACAGCCATTCCGCCATCCGAATAAGCCCGCGGGTGGCGGCGATCGACTGCCTTCTGAGAATCTTTGGGAATAACGAGGCGCCGCTTATGGCGCAGCGCCTGAAAGGTTCTCACCCGATTCCGCAAAACGCGGAAGATCTCCCACATGGAGGGAGGCCCCGGAAACATCGGGGCGGGGGGGGGCTTGAAGGCCGGGCAGGCGCGGCCGGAGACACGGCCTGTCCACTGGAGAGGAGCAGGAGGACTTTTTATAATTTCCTCAGAGGCAGCGAATAAGAACGCTTCCTTTCCAGTCTAAACAATAATCGCTGCCGGAAGACGCTGCGATCCTGCCCTTACATGGTTGAGATCCGGCGGCCTGACGCTCTGCGTCTAACCCGACACGGAGTCCCGCCCCTTACACGGCCGGGACCCGGCGACGAAACGAACTGCAATTTGTGCAATGTAATTACTACAATTCCTGAGAACAAGTAATCAGACAGAAAACCAATGGGCAGACGGTTCTGCGTGGTTTTCCCAGATGACGTACTTCTATGGTCTATTGTGATTCTTAATGCATCCCTGAGAATGGGACGCAAAAGCCACGCGGATGTTTGTCATCGGATAGTCTGCCCATTGGTTTTCTGTCTGATTATTTTTTAGAACAAAACGGAGATTTTTAACAGAACAGATCTAATATAGAAAAAATGGAGCTTTCTTATCATAAGCTTCTTTTAAGCACAATGCATATGGTCACCTGCGCAAAAGGGGATCCGGACAGGATCACTGATGAGACTCTTCTGCAGGCTCTGACTGTGAATGAAAACCTGCACGCGCTGGGCTTCACCCTGCGTCCGCAGGATATCGGGATGCTCGCCGCGAGCAGCTCCATGGAAGGGTTTTACCAGCAGGTTAAGGAGCTCGTCCCCGAAGTGAAGGCGGAGCCCATGTACCCGGATTTTCCCATCCAGGTGATGGAAATTGATGAGGCGCAGTTCAGACTCCACCAGATGATGCACTATTTTTCCACCTACGGGCTGGAATGGCTGACCGGACAGAAAGTCAGCAAAGGCTGGCTCCCTAATGTGACTTCCACTCCCAAAACGGAAAGAGACGACCGGCTCCTGGAGGACACGGTCCTGGAACTTGTATGGGAGGAGGACAGCCGTGGGCTGTGCCTCAGACGCATCCTCGGAAGGCGCGAACGACTGACGATCCCGGAGAAGGAACTTGTACTGATGTCCCTTCCGCACGTTTCGGAGGAGACCTTCGACGGTATGAAGATCCTTTTCAAGGAGAATCTGGAGCTTTTATTTCCTGATATTGTCGCGAAAACGCCCGGGAAAGAGGCGGTCCGGATCCTCGGCCACCTCTGCCAGCACACGGGTGACGTGCTCAACAACGCCGCCATCCTGCTCAAAAAGAACAGGTACCATCTGCGCACCGCCCAGAAGCGCATGCTGGTACACCTCCTTGAGAGCTATCCCGCATCGGATCTTCGGGGGAACCTGATCCTGTCCAATACAAAGAGGGAACGGAATCTGCTGATCCTCCGGCACCTCGACTACAACATCTATTCCCGGAGCGCTGCCCATAAAAAGGCGGTTGCCGACCTGCGGGCGGGATCTCTACACTCCTGGGAGGGAACGGCAAAGCGGATGCTCACAGGGCATGAGGAAGGCGCGCTGGCCTTTACCGCAAAGCGTCCCGGAGTCGTGCTCCGTATGCTGCAGTGGATCCTCTCCCTCGGCTACGACGAGGAGGAAATCGCCGGCCTTCTCTGCGCGCAGGCGGAAAAACTCAGCACCCAGATGCTGGTAAAGCTCCTGCATACTGTCCGTGTCGAAACGGAAGAAGGAATCCGTAAGGAAGAGGAAAAAGCCTTCCGCGAGATTGAAGTTCGCTTCCTCCAGAAAAAAAGGCCGTACATCAACTTACATAGCAAGCTCGAAAACGAAGTCAGATGGGAGAGATGGCGCCATCAATCTGCCATGAGTAGGTGCAGGAACCAACTGTCTGCGAACCTCCACGCGTGGTCCGAACCCGTGCTCTCGCTGAAGTGCCGGAAGGAAATCTCAAAAATCATGGAGAAACTGGAGCAGCAGGCCGGCATTCTTTTGCAGGGTCAGAAAAACAGGGCGCTGGCGCTCGAAAAGAGCATCCGGAAAATACAGCAGCGAATCCTGTTTCTGGAAGGCACCGTCCGCTCCAATAAGGACGGCAGAGAGGGAACCGGCAGGTGCGCGGAAAACGCGCAGCGCCTGATTTCCTCTCTGGAATCGGACAAGAGGCGGATGGAGGAAAAACTGTCTGCTGTCCAGGCTGAAATCGACGGACACATGCAAATGGCACTCTCCGAAAACAACGTAGAGGAGATTAAAGCGGATATCATAAAAAAATATGATCTGCTCCGGGAGAGGGCAGGTGCTGAGACCCTCGCCCTGAGCGAAGCCAGTGCCCGAAAGATGGAGGAACTGGAGGCTGCCCACAGGGAAAGGCTGGCACGGATCGAGGAAAAGTACGCTCTTCTCCGGGCTTCGGCACCCTCCGCCCTTATAGCCATTGAGGAGGAAGAAGTCGCCGAGAAGGTAAAGGCCGCCGCCCGGTTTGAAAGGCGCGTCCGCGCCCTGCACTCCATTCCCGCGAGGAAACGGATCCTCGAACGGGTCCTCCAGGCACACCTGGAGACCGTCACGACGCCGCTTAAAGGCAGGAAGGTGTGGCTGGATCCCGGTCCCTTCGACCTCGCCCATTCCCTGATGCAGACCACGGACAAATCGCAGGACGGCACATACGTCCGCAGCGGTTTCGCCTGGCGGATCCCTGAAAAAGCAAGGCGAGTACGGTTTTTTGTCTACTGGAATGACGAAAGCCGTGTGGATATTGACCTGCACGCCAGCGCAGCGGATTACCCCGTGGGAAAACCGAATCTGCTTTCCTGGTTCCACGTGGGCTGGAACGCCGGCTTCCGCGAGAGAGGAGTCTGCCATTCCGGCGACATCACCCACAGCGACGCCGCGGAGTACATCGATATCGACCTCAGTCAAAACCTGCGCTATGTCACCCTGAATGTGGACCTGTTCGACGGACATAATGGATTCCGCGACATCGACGAATGCTTTGTCGGCCTCATGGCTGTCAAAAAGTACAAAGAGAACGTCCGGCTCTATGACCCTGCGAACTGCTTTTTCACCCACGACCTCATGCAGGATACCCGGTTTTTGAACTACGGCTATATCGACGTCCTGAACCGCTATGTCCGTTTCGTGGGAAAGCCCTTTACCAGGGACTTCGCTTCCCATCTGGACAGGGACCACGACGCCAGCTTCTACGTGCAGGAGTATCTCGACATCCTGTTCAAAGCCCAGGGCGCTGTCCCGGTACAGACGCAGGAAGAGGCCGACCTGGTCCTCACCGTGGGGAAATCCACGATCCCGGGCGCCATCAGCCTCATCGACAACAATTTCTTCCTGGATGCACAGTAGGGTTACCCGGCATACCTGACAGTTTCAGGTGATGGTAAAGGGGTGGGTCAGGTGATTCTGTTTCTGGGTACTGTTTGTTTTTCTCTTTCGCTGTTCAGAAGTATTTCCGGCAGGAGTTTCGTGAGGAATATCGATGCGCTCGACAACCATTTTTCTCCCGGATCCGGTTATGTAGAAATCATCAGATCCGCCCGGTTCATCCGGTTCAAACAGCTTCAATACTGCCATCGTGATCTCCTGATTGAATCTGCGGGGACCGCAGCTCCCTGGATTAAGATACACAGTATCCCTTTCCCTGGAGCAGGAGTAGCGGTGGCTGTGCCCATAAATGACGAGATCGGCGTTGTGCTCCTTCGGGATATTTCTTTTAATGTGCGTCATGCAGATCTGGAGACCATACAGTTCAAACTGCCGGACAAGAGGGATTTCCCGCGCCCAGTTCCGGTCGTTATTTCCACGTACAGCATAAATTGTCCTAATATTCTGCAGACGGTCATAAATCTCCGGTGTGGAAATGTCACCGGCGTGCAGAATGACTTCACACCCCTCAAGAATAGAGAGAACCTCCGGGCGGAGAAGGTTGTGGGTATCTGAGATTATGGCTATTTTGTGCATGGCTATAGTGCCTTATCCCTCCAATAACATAGGATGTTACAATCTTTTACAGTATGCTCTTTTGTCAGGCTTTTTATTGTATTCCGGGATTGTATGCCCTCAGTCTTTGTTTCATATATTCCTTCATTCCCGGGTCTGTACAATAGACATAACAGCCTTTCATTCCGCGGGTCATCAGGGTTCTATATGTGTTTTTTATAATCTCGTCAGCTCTTCTCTCTGCCTCTTCAGAGTTCTGTTTATAAAGCTTTTTGATACCTTTCAAAGACTGGTCAGTTTTGGCACGTTTAGTAAAGTCTGTAACTATATGACCATTTTCAAAACGCAGATCGTCCCCTATGATCACTCCAACATAGTCAAATTCAAGTCCTTGTGTGGTATGGATGCAACCCGCCTCGTTGACTGAGTTTTTTCCAATAGCAAATGCCTCACCGGAATCCAGATTCCAGCTGATTCCAAAATCACCAATCGTAATATCATGAAATCCAGTATCTTTTCGATGCTCTTTCGGCCAGTTCCAGCAATACCCTGCCAGGATTCTGGCCCGGTTTGCTAATCTGTTTTTCTCGATTATTCTCGTGCGTACTTCCTCCGGTGAGTCAAAGATCTGAAAATCAAAATCCAGGCCTTCCAATGTATAATTGGCTGTATTTCGTATTTCAAGAACATCATCCACCCATGCAAGATATCCATTTGAGCCATTACAGCGGAACTGGGAAACCAGTTCCATTTCATAGATCTCCGAGCCCTCTTCGTCTGCCCATTTTTTGATTTCCTCTACAGATCCGATATCGTCCATGGTGACACGTTGACTCTCATCGATAAAAAATACAGAACAGCCCGCCGCGTGGATCACCTCTTTAATCTGGTTCTCTCCCATGTTATGAAACATACCGGATTTTTCATTCAACCGATGCGCTTCATCAACCAGCAGAGTGTGGACCATGTTTTTACCGGCTTCCGTATATGTACCGGAGCCTTTAAACATATTATCAACACTGCTCTTTTTTACTTTTCCTTTCAGCTTTACCTTATAAACATCTCTGGGGGCGCTGTTTTTCGAAACATATTGTACAAACTGACCGCGTTGTGTGAGTTCCGCTAATAGTTGAACAGCAATAACACTCTTTCCTGTTCCGGGACCTCCTGTACAGATGACAGTTCTCTTTTTATGGTCTTTCCAGCACTTTTCAGAAAGCTTAATGATTTCTTCATAGACCACACGCTGTTCATCAATCATGATGAATTCTTTATTGCCTTTTATCATTGAAGCAACCGCGTTCTGCAGACTTTTAGAAGGGCGGATTTTTCCATGATCAATGCGATACAGCACTTCTTTATTATCGCCTTTTCTCACACATCTCTTTATAAAAGCCCTCAGTCCAGGAATCTGTCCATTTGTAAAAGCCGGTGCCTGACTCGTATAGGCATCATATTGGCTATCATCAAGAGGGTCATTGTCCTTCCGATAATAATTATGAAGATATGCACAGGGTTCAAGCCTGACATTGTCATCCTGGACAGCGGTATTATAATCAGAAATCAGCTGAGCATAGGACCAGGCCTGATAAGATGGGTGTACTACCTTTCTTAGTGCATTACCTGTGTACGTTTCCACAAGTGAATCACTTTTGTCGACCTTTTCAAGCTTACTCCACTGCTTCAGTTCTATAATCACCATTCCGGGATTTCCGTTTTCATCATATCCCGAAATCATAAAGTCCACTCTCTTTGCAGTCTGAGGAATATTGAATTCGATAGCTATTCCTGCATCAAAAGGAATCTCCGGGTCATTCATAGCCTTGTACATATATTCCATGGAATTGACCCATGACTTGAATTCATTCTCCGGTGTATGCCTTCCCATTTTCCGCAGAATGTTGTCCCGGATTTCGTCCGCAATCGTGTCATTTTCTACGCTATAGATAAAATCACTTTTTATACCATCATAAACAATCATCTTCAGATCCTCGTCTGCAAACTATTTTCCACAAATATAAACAGCCTTTTCCCATGCATTTTTCAGAGAAGTCTCATGCAGGGGCGAAAAATGAGTATATAGCCATTCAGGGGAGACCATTTTCATCATTTTCCTGAAGGAAAGCCCTTTTTCATAGTGGGTATACACATACAACTCTGCCAGCCAGTGCAGGATAATCTGATCCGCCTCTTTCTGTGTGATTTCCAGATTATTTTCCCGGAGAATATCATTGTACACATTGATCGGCTGTTTCAGGACATGGTATTCAGAGCCTGCATCTGCTCGAATGCGGCTATCGGTTCTGCTGTAGGCCTCAATTAAATCGAGGGCATTGTATGGTGAATCCGCAAACAAGTCAAACAATTGGATCACATGTCTGCGATCCACTTCCCTGATCAATTCATCTTCTCTCATGGTATCTCAAGCCTTTTTATTTGAGGGCAACAGACTGAAGCTTAATCCTTCTTTCCCTGAAATACCTCTCTGCCTTGCGGGTATCCACGGTTTTCTTTGTGCTGAAGATCTGCATATTCATTTTGTACTGCTCCAGGGAATACAGGTTTTTTCCTTGTCTGAAAACAGCTGCTTTCCAGCTGTGAGCCTACTCAATCTCAATAATATCTCTCGGCTGACATTTCAGATACTCACAGATCCGGTCAATGATTTTATCATTAACCATCCTGCCTTTTCCCATCTTCGATACAGTAACCGGGCTAAGGCCGACGTCATCGACCAGGTTCTGTTTCCGTAATCCGTTCTCTTGTAACATTTTCCATAAGCCACTATAAGAGACTGTCATACTTTTAACTCCTTCTAAAAAACTATTTTTTGCTGAGCAAGTGCAACAATAAACACTTTTAACCAGTAAAGTATATCACTTATTTGCCAAATGCTCTACGATTAAATGTAGCTTATTTATTGAACTTTATTGAGGCTTTATTGAAGGATTTGTTAAAACTTATATTGAAAAAAGCCCATTGCCCGAAAGTAATGAGCGCAGTGGTTTCCCTTGCTTTCGGACGCATTCAGGACCATCCTGGTCACGCCATTTTTTAAAGATAATTGATCGTTCAGGCAGGCTGAAATCTTGATTTTTTCAGGTGTAACCTCCACGGGATAATATTCGACTTTTTATACAAAGAATAGTAAAATTACATTAATCAAAAAGAGTTCCTGCATCTCCCCGGGCGGGCGGGATCTGAAGGCTTACAAGTGTTAGTTTTTATTCTTCTATTTTTATTCTTCTATTTTTATTCTTCTATAAGGAGGCAGACGATGAAAAAGAGGGTGGCCGTTTGTATCTGCTGTATTGCCATGCTGTGTACTCTTTTCAGGATACAGAGTCCGGTGATGGCACAGGATGTATCCGCAGAGGGAAATACGCAGCGGGAAACCGGGTCTGAGGAAAGCGCCGAGACCGTGTCAACAGACAGGGTTTTATCAAATGGTCTTTTTTCAGTGACCATGCCGGAGGATGTCGAGGGGCTGTACGAAGGTATTATTGAAGAAAATAAGATCGTGATCTGTGACAAGAAGTCCCGTGAGGAGAAAGCCGGCGGGCAGGTATTTGAGATTTCTGCAGAAAAGACCCCCATGGAATACACCAGAAATCCTTCATTGAAAAAGTATGGTGAGCTGACGTCCGGAGACGGAGCTGTCTATGATATGACACTCAGCCGGCCCACAGATGTGCGGTACACACCTGTGAATGGCGGCAAGCCGGAGTCCTATTCCAGGCTTCAGGAGAAAGCTCAGCAGGTCATGGATTCCATAGCCAGTGCGGACGGTGGTTCCTATTCCGCGGGTGCGGGAATGAAGGGGGAAGACCTCTATCAGGATGTGTTGAAAAAGTATGTGACGGCAGTCACTGAGAGATGGAATGCCGCCCGGCTTGAAGAAGAAGAAATGAGCCCGGCCTACGAGCTGATCGGAAAAATCTATGGCGAAGCTGCTCTTGACCATATTTACTACGCATATACTGACCTCACGGGTGAAGGCGTGGAGGAGCTCCTGATCGGTGAGATCCGCGGCGAGGACCGGAAACTGGCAGCTTACGATATTTATACAATCGACGATCACAAGCCCTTCCATTCCCTTAGCGGTTGGAATGAGAACTGGTATTATGCCGGAGAGCTCTATTTGATCAATGTGTATAAAGGCGTAAATGATGAAGAATACTGGTCCGTTCAGGATGAGGATTACACTATAACAAATAGTAAGGCGAAAGGTTTCTCAAATGGTTTTGATACATTCGTGATCGACCGCAGTAAGAATGAGGACCAGCCCTGGTTTATCTCCGGCTACAATGGGTCCTGGCAGAATGTCACTCAGGAAGAATATGAGGAAAAATTCAACAGAAGTGTAAAGCTGAAAGAGCTTGAATCCAGGCCTTTGTCGGAACTGTCAGCAGGACAATAAAAAAGGCCAATACAATAAGGCCAATAAAAAAAAGGGAGCTGCGCTCCCTGGAATTTTTCTATGCTCCTGTCCTTTATGATCCGGCCGGATCAGTAGTCCGGCCGGATCATGTTACCTTCACTTTTCGAACTGCCTTCAGGAGTAATCTGTTTTCTGCCCTAATCCAGCAGCGATTTATCGATGATCTGGAAGTTTGCCCTGTGGATATAAAGTGCCTTTCCATCAATCATCAATTTTGTAAATCTCGGCAGGTCCTCCTCGATCTCCCAATATACTTTTTTTCCTGAAAATGCATAGATCGGGGCTCCCATCTGCGATTTGATGACTACTACCATCGGTTTACCGAATTTATTTTTGATACTGTTTATCTTTCCGCTGATCAGGGTCGAATCCATGATCCCGGAGGATGTACTTTCTATTTTGTCCAGGTAAAATTCATGGTCCGGAGTGAGCCGCGTATCGTAGAAAACACAGGTATCGCCGCAGGAGATCAGCTGCCTGCCGTCAATCGTGATCGTGATCACAGAGCTTAAGGTCTTGGTCGAATACCATTCATCCGTATTGGAGGCATAGGTCTTTTCCTCGACAATGTTGTTATCAATGTCGATCCTTTTTCCATGGGTTCTCATGGTACGGATCCCGGTATTGTCAAACGTGTCGATATAGTACTCATTTCCGATGATACTTCCATGGAGATCATGTATCCCGCTTCCCGTCTTTGCACAGCCGGCCAGGGCTGTCATCAAAAGCAGCAATACCGCAATTGTAAGAGCTTTTTTCAGCTTCCTCATAGTCCGCTCCTTCGTTTCATTGGTTTTAAGCAGTCCTGTGACTTGCTTCAGTCAGAGATTTCTTTATCAGATATTTGTCTGCTGTTTCTGCATCGGTTTTTCTGTTTTTCCGCCTGTATTTCTTTGTCTGTATTTCTTTGTCTGTTTTTCTTTGTCTTTTTTTCTGCGCATGTTATCGGCTGTCAAAATGTCAGTCCGCCAGGTGGTACCCGTCCCTTACGTGGCGAAGGTTTGCCTCCATTTCGGCGGCATCGGTCCAGCCGGAAAAGGACTGGGCATAAGAAAACCCCTGTGTATATCCAAAGTTAAAGCCCTGAAGGCTTCCATAGCCAGCCGTCAGCACCCCGTCTGCCGGGATCTTTAAGTCGGTATAGCGGCAGGCTTCGTAACCGGTGAAGACCGTTCCGTCTTTTCGCGTGACGTTTACTTCGTAAGTGTCGTAGAGTACATTGTGCTCATAGGAGGTTTCTTCGTCCGAAATGAACAGGTACATCCGGTAAGGGGTATAAGTCAGATCCCGGGCAAGCGATGAGGAAACAATATCGTCCCAGTCTTCCCGGATGAGGCGTTCGGTGTTGGCGTGGATAGCAGCGAGATTGTCCCCTTCCAGCTGATCAGTTCCTGTCACCCATTCCGTGAGCCCCTCTACTTTAAACTGTTTTTCGGCAGGTTCAAAGCGCCAGCCTGCAGGGGCTTTTGCCTTCACCGTGACCGTGTCGCCGTTGTACAGACCGGTCTCCGGTATGACCTCAAACCGGGATTGATCGGCATACTCCGCGGCAGTGCGGTCGGAAATCTGCAGTTCTGCCCTGCCCTCGCCGGACATACCGGAAAACTTAAGGCTCACAGCAGTGAAAGGATCGGTTGTGCGGGGAAAGGCGAGCTCGTGCATCGGAGAGCCGGGAATGAGTGCATAGATCAGGCATATTCCTGCGATTACGCAAAAAGCGATAAACCAGCCCCTGAGACGGCGCTTGCGCTGTCTGTTTCGCTGCAGGTCCCTGATTTCCTCCTCGGCGCGGGCCTTCGCTATACGCCGCTCATATAACCTCTTCGCGCTCTCATCCTTTTCAATGAGCATTTCATGCCCGCAGTAGGGGCATGCGGCCTTCTTCCCGTCCGCCGACAGTTCCATATTCCCTCCGCAGGAGGGGCAGACAAGCGACAGTGTCTTCATTTTTACCTGGTTCATGTTATTGCAGGCCTCCTGATATGACTGTGATTCTGTAGATTGAGTACCCGCTCATTTAGGGGTGGTTTCCCGTATCCCGGCACCAGGCGGCTATCTCCGCGATCAGGCTCAATGGAAGCTCTACTGAGCAGGGTATTCGGATCGCCCCTTTGCTGTATGGACAGCCTGCCTGATCAAGCTTTTCCGCAAAGTGTTCTACAGCCTCAGGACCGGGATAGAGGCCAATGTGTTTTTTCGCTGCGGCAAAATGAATGATATTGTGCCCCTTCCAGTAGGTCGGCATCGACCATGAGATCTTCTCTGTCGCATCCGGCAGTTCACTTTTAAGTACTGACCGGATACTAAGCAGCTGATCCCGGATGCCTTCGTCCTGAGCAAGGATATATTCATCTACCGTTTCCGGTGCTTTCCCGCAGTAATGGCTCTGGTTCTCTTTTTTAAAGGAACGTCCGCATTTCGGGCATTTCCACATGTTTTGATACCTCCGTGTGACTCAGTGTGTTCGAATATCTGTAAAGTCGGACCAGGGGGGCTGTTCCCTGGTCCATTGTGTCTTTTTCAGGATATTAATTGGACTGAGGACCCGTTTTCTGGTCCACTATGAACTGACGAAACCGTTCTCTGGTCCACTGCCCGTTACTTCGAAGAGATTCTGGCATTCACGCATCGCCCGGTGATGTAGGTCCAGACAAAGTCATACGCATCATCCGGAACGTAAATCATCAGATACTGCAGGAAAGTATTTACCCAGATCAGGTTCTCGCTTCTTTTTCCCTTGACTGATCTTACTTTTGAAAAATCTGCGCGGTAGGAATTCGGTCTCATCGACAGGCCGGTTCCCGCAATCACTCCTCCGACATTGCCTCCCGCGGCACTTGCCGCAGCCGACGTAGCTGCGATCGCACGTGTGATCTGAGCCTGATCAGTAGTCTGAGAAAATGCGATCCCCTCATTATTCATTTCATAGATGAGCATATAGCTTCCTTTAAAAAGCTTATCCACAAGCCAGAAGGAAAACAGAACGATCAATATCACAGCAAGAAAAACAAGCCCCAATATACCAAGCGCCCAGAGAGTATTACCGGAGTCTCTTGTCAGAAAGAGCAGGCTAAGGATAATTATCGCGTATGTAATTGCTATAACCTTCAATACAAATTTGAACATAGAAAGGTTTTGCAGCATTTTCAGACAGTAGATCCAGTCATAGGTTCCGTCTTCTTCCAGGAAGATGACATTGAGTCCCAGTTCCCTTGCCTCTTCGGATGTCAATGATCCAGGGTCGAGGCTCTCTATATTTTTGATATCCATACCTGATCCTCCCTTTTGGAATCTGTTATTTGGAATCTCTTCTTTGGAATCTGTGCTTTAAACCGTAAATATATAATCAAATATAACTGTTTTACACGGCAGCTACAAGAGTTTATGGTACAATACTTTTTGTTGAACGCCCGTGTCAGAATCATCACCAGAATGCTTTTCGAAACGGGAGAATTACGATTTGCGGTGAGGTCATGAAAGAATTACGATTTGCAGTGAGGAATACGTTTGCGATCTTCTTCACTTATCTTTTTATTGGAATAGCCTTCGGCATTCTTATGAGCGATGCGGGGTACGGTGTGCTGCTCTCCACTGCCTCGGCTCTCTTCATTTTTGCCGGATCCATGCAGCTTGTCATGGTTCCCATGATGACGTCCGGTGCGTCTCTGATCTCGCTGGCCCTGATGGCTTTTTTCATCAATGCCCGCCATATTTTCTATGGCATCGGGTTTATAGAAAAATTCCGGAGGATGGGATGGCGCTGTCCCTATATGATCATGGCTTTAACCGATGAAACCTATTCCGTGCTGTGTTCTGTGCAGTACGAGGAAGGACTGGACGAGGACAAGGCTGCCTTTCTGATCGCTATGCTCGATCACCTCTACTGGGTGTTCGGCTGCTTTATAGGTGCATGTGCGGGACAGTTTTTACAATTCGATATGCGCGGAATAGATTTCTCAGCCACCGCCTTCTTTCTGGTCGTCGTTGTCAACCAGTGGCGGGAACATCGTTCCAGGCTTCCTTTTTTAACTGCAGCTGTCTGTGCTCTGGGTTTCTATCTCCTGCTTGGCAGTGAATATTTCCTGATCCCGACCCTGGTCACCTGTCTTGCGGCACTGATCCTGCTCCGTAAACCCATAGAAGAAAAGGAAGGCACACAGGAAGAAAAAGAAGATACACAGGAAGAAAAGGTCAGCACACCGAAAACAAGGGAGGGCATAAAAAATGAATGATGCAATCTATCCGATAGCCGTCATAGGTGTCATTGCCCTTGTCACGTGGGCTCTGCGCGCGTTTCCCTTTCTTCTCTTTGGCAGCAGGCCGCTGCCAAAGACGGTACAGTATCTGGGAAGAGCTCTCCCTCCCGCCATCATGACGGTGCTGGTGATCTACTGCCTCCGGAATACGTCTTTCGGGCAGGCTCCCTATGGTATTCCGGAGCTTATTGCCTGTGTGCTGGTCGTGATCCTCCAGACCGTGCGCAGGAATATGTATTTATCAATTGTCGCAGGGACCCTATGCTATATGATCTTAATCAGGGTAATGTGACAAGCAGGCTGATCAGCCGATCAGGCCTCCCTTCTCCGGCTGTATTGCCGACGGCAAGGTGTGGGGCGCGGCTCGGTCGATACGGAGGATTGTATCGATGAACTCTCCTGCCAAAGCAGACGTGGACAGGGTTCCGGAAAGGAGCAAAATGCTTTCAGGTATTTCATTTAAAAAGACGCCGGCATTTCTGTTGATCATGATGACGGCGCTTTGTGTTTTTTTCGGGCTGATGATTATTTTTTCCGGTCAGACGGATGCTTATGCGGCGGGCAGCTCCAGGATCGATGCAGAGACCGATTCAAGTGTTGATCAGGCAGACGGATCAGCCATCACCCCTCACAATGCCACGGCTCATCAGATGAGGGGCATATGGCTTTGCTTTGAAGATTATCCTGCGCTGGGGCTGTCTCTGTCTGTCGATGAGGCGGCCTATCGATCTAATGCGGACAGGTTTCTGACGGAAGCGCAGACCTTCGGAATCAATACTGTGTTCTTACATGCCAGGGCTTCTGACGATGCCTTCTGGCGGAGCGGGTCCTTCCATGCCTCCAAATATGTGGGAGGGGATGAAACCTTACCGGCTGCGGTGGCTTATGATAAATTTGATCCCTTCGGAGTATTTTTAGAGGAGGCGCACAGGTACGGTATTGCGGTCCATGCCTGGCTGAACCCCTACCGTATCTCTACGGATTATTACCTGGATCCCGGAGATGATGCAAGCACAGAGAGAGTGCTCACTGCAGTGAAGGAACTGCTGGCTTATGAGAGCAATGGAGAAAAAGTGGACGGCATCCATTTAGATGATTATTTTTATAATGCCGAAGTTGGATATATCCGGCTTGGACAACCCTCTGACATTTATGTCATCACAGATTCAGAAGCAGCTGTGCCGGAGACCGGGAAATACGCTGTCGTGACGCCCGCCGAAAAGAGGGAAAATGTCAACAAAATGGTAAAGGAACTCTGCCGGGTCGTCCATGAAGCCGGCAGGACCTTCGGAATCAGCCCCGGCGGAAATTATGATAACGATATGAACGACGGCGCGGATATCGATACCTGGCTCTCAGAGGAAGGGTACATCGACTACATCGTCCCTCAGATCTACTGGTCCAACCAGTATGGAGAGGATGGTGACACGACAATGTACACGGACCGCCTGAATCTCTTCCTTGAAAAAAGAAAAAACAAGGCTGATTTCTACGTGGGGCTGGCCCTGTATAAGACTGAGGAAGGACGGGCTGCCGGCGATCCCGGATGGAAGATGAAGAGCACAAACCTGGCTGAACAGATCGCCGAGTTTGAGAGCAGGGACGCTGACGGATATGTACTGTTTTCCGCCAGATACCTCTTCGAAAGCTGTGCCGCACAGGAACTGTTCAATATCAGGGATCATTAGATACCAGAGCCGTCGGGAGATACATCTGCCGACATTTTAAGCATTTCAGCCCTCTTGTCCGAAGTTCTCAGTCAGGCCCCCATATACTGTGATAAAGTCTGCGCGGCGTTGGATACAGTAATCACAATATCGTCAGGCTCCCATATACTGGGATAAAGTACACGCAGCCCTCCGGCTCACGCCAGGTGAAACGGGAAAGCTGGTATTCCCTGAACCAGGGGTTCAGGGAATACCAGCTCTTTAGATGTCACGGCAGGGGCTTGAATCTTCATGACCCAGAACATGCGTGCGGCGTCACTTCTTCTTGTGGAATATTCGCTTGATCGCGAAGAGGATCAGGGATATACCCAGGATCAGGATGATCACAGCGATCAGGGGCATTCCGTTGGGTGTCACCGGTTTGATCTCTGTCTGGCACAGCCTGCACCCGCCGGAAAACAGGACGCAGCCCACGATGACCAGGATCAGATCATTGATCTTCTCGTTGAGGTCCGCGAGCAGGTCTTCATAGCCGGTCAGCTCCAGATTGATCTTCAGTCTGCCCTTAATGATATCGGTCAGGGCGTCGGAGATTACCTCAGGGATCTTGGAAACCTTCCTTCCGGTATCCAGGACGCCCTTGCCCAGGTTCATGATCTCCTTTTCCAGGCTGAAGGATTTCTTTACGCGGTCCATCAGCTTGTCGGAGATCAGCTCAAACAGGTTCAGTTCCGGGCAGAGCTGCTCCATAACGCCTTCTATGGTCAGGAAAGAACGTACCAGCATCGTATACCGGCCCGGCATCACGATGTGGTGTTTGTCCGCAAGGTCGCACACTTCGCCAAGAACCGCCGAAAAGTCGATCTCGTTCAGGCTGGTGACATTCATGTACTTATTGCTCAGGTATTCCAGATCCTCTCTGAGTTTGGTCCTGTCTGTGTGGGCGGAGCTGGTTCCGATGGCCAGAACCCCGTTGGTCATTCCTTCCACATCGCCGGTCAGCAGGCCTATAACCAGATCCTGGAGGGCGTTCATATCAGCCTCGGTGATCTGGCCGATCATGCCAAAGTCGATCCATTCGACTTTGCCGTTACTGGCCATAATATTGCCCTGGTGGGGATCCGCATGGAAAATACCCACGTCAAACACCTGGTGCAGATAGCTCTCCAGAATGTCCCGGCCGGCCTGCACAGGATCAATCCCCTGCTCGATGAGCTTATCCTTTTTGGCGATGGAACAGCCGTCCACATAGGTCATAGTGAAAATGCGCTCCGTCGTCAGCTCGTCGATGACTGAAGGGCAAGTGACCTGTCCGCCCGCAAGAATAACATCTTTAAAGAATTTGGTGTTGGCAGCTTCGATCCTGAAATCCAGTTCTTCCTTTGTGACCTTCTCGAATTCATTGACGATCGTCACCAGGTCCATGGCGTCCTCGCCGTCCTCGGAAGAAGCCACGCCGCCCACCATGGGCGCCAGTTTCTTTAAAAGGTCAAAGTCTCTCTGCATCATCTCCGCGATCAGCGGACGCTGTACCTTGGTGACCACCTTCGTGCCGTCAAGAAGCACGCCGTAGTGCACCTGTCCGATAGAGGCGGATCCGATGGGTTCATCCTGGAATTCGGAAAAGATCTCTTCGATCTTCTTACCTGTCTCCACCTCGATCACAGCGCGGGCAACAGCCGGATCCAGTTCCTTCACATTCTGTCTGAGCTTCTCGAGTTCCTGGCAAAAACTCTCCGGGAATATATCCACACGGCTGGACATGATCTGGCCGATCTTGACGTAAGTAGGACCCAGGTCCTCCAGTGTTGTCCGGAGCTCTACCGGTGTGATGCCGTTCGCGTAGAAATTATGCTTGGCCAGCACAGAGAGCATCTCCGCGGCGCGCTTTTTTTCCTTCTTGCCCTTTTCCTTGATATCCTGATGGAGGAGCTTTTCCAGCTCAGGAGTCATCTCCAGAGGCGTATGCTCGAATCCCGCCTTCATTTCCTCCAGTTCCCTCTGCATATCGTCCTTGCTGCGGGCGGGCGGTTCCGGACTCTGATTCTCTTCTTCTTCCTCAGCTTCTATCCTGGCTCCCCTTTTGATCGTCTCATTGATGGACTGCAGTTCTTCTTTCAACTCCTCCATCCAGTCTTTTTTTCTGTCCCCTGTGTCATCGGCAGAAGGATCGACGGATGAGGTCTCTGCAGGAACAGTCTCCGCGGGTTCCTCTGCAGGATTGGCAGCCTCGGTCTCCACGGGCTCTTCTGTAAGGCCTTCGTCCTGAATCTCGGCAGACTCCTCTGCAGGATTGGCAGCCTCAGTCTCCACGGGCTCTTCTGAAGGATTGACATCCTGAGTCTCCACAGGATTTTCTGTCGGATTTTCATTCTGTACCGGTATAGCATTCTGTCCCGGATCATGGTTCTTTTTCTTCCTGTTACTCATTTCACATCCTCCTTTCTTATTTGTCTTTATGAAGCGGCCACACCAGGATCAGTCGTACAATTCCTGTGGCTGACGAAAACAGAATGACCCCTCCAATCACCTTGACGAAGGAATGTGCCCTGGGCCACCAGGGATTGTTAAAAATAATGACTCCCGATAAAAACAGCAGGATACTCAATATGACCAGGAGCCCCCACCATTTCCTTCCTGCACGGCGGGCATATACCCAGGCATATACAAGGCTGTGTACACCGTCAACCATCAGAAGGATCCCGAACAGGACACTTAAGACCCTCAGGATATTGTCACCTGAAACCAGGATAAAAACGCCCAGAAGGATCAGGAGCAGGGCAACGGTAAACATGATACAGCTGGACAGGTGTTTATCTCCTGCGATAAAATCCCATACCATCACTGTCCCGAGTACCACGATCACATAGCCCAGAATGTTCACGAGCGACGCGTCATACTCCGGCGGGATGACCAGCATAAAAAGCCCGAGAACCATCATTACGATCGAAGTTATGATCGTATGCTGTTTCAGTCTGTCAAGAGCCTCAAAAAGCATATAATTATCCTCCTTTTTAAAAATATTTTGCAAATACAAATGCTGTGAACAGTAAATCAGAGAAATATAACCCCGGATCATTCCGTCCCTTTATGCCTTCCAGTGGGATATTTTACAAAAGCATGGGCTTCCAGACGTCCTTTAAGTCTGTCGATCTCCGCTTTCAGTCCCTTCATCTCATCACTGGCCGTCTGTTCATCATAAAGCAGGGCGATCAGGTCTTCCTGTGCTCCGATCAGATCCGCGCGGATCAGGTGTACAGGCTCAAGGCTGGCAGCGACTTTCTCTGCCTGCGCCTCCAGGTGTTTCTCCGCTTCCTTATGCAGACGTTCCGCTTCTTCCTTCACAGCAGCGAGACGGGCCTGTACGCGCTCGGTCTTATAGACAACATCGGGATAGGCATCCGCAAAACGGGAGTAGAAATAAGACTTGCTCGTCAGAATATGACGGACTTCCTTGCTGATCTCTTCTGTGTTGTCCGCTTCACTGCTGTCGATACCAACCTTGACCAGCTTCAGGACAAAGAAGGAGATCACACAGTCCGCAGCAAAAACCAGCAGAAGGAAGGACAGGACCGCTTCCCTGACTCTCAGCGAAAAGCTGCCGAGGAAGGGATATAACAGAGCCGGATTGATCAGATGTATGATCACCACACCTGCAAGGCCGAAAAGGATCAGATTTCCGATCCAAACCCTTCCATGGAGGTTCATTGGTTTCTGGCTATAGTCCCACCAGCGGGCATGGAAGATCTTTTCCAGGATCAGACTGGTTAAATACTCCACAGCGCCGCAGATCACAAAGGACAGGGCAAAGGTCATGACAAAGCCGGACTCGATGCTGGTGAGCTTCCCGATGATCGCAGTGATCAGCACTGCTCCGCCTCCATAAATAGGCAATAAAGGGCCTGTCAGAAAGCCGCGGTTGATAAACCGGTGATACTGCCTGTATTTCAGAATGACCTCCATGCACCAGCCCCCGAAGCCATAAATGAAAAACAGCAGAAAAATATTAACCCAATATTCCGTAACAGATTCCTCTCTTTCTAAAGTTTTTTATATGTACCATTATACCGTTAAGATAAATACGAAACCAGTTCATATCCTGTTTTTTATCAGTACGGCATTTTGTTGCTGCAGTACACGCCCTATCGAGGGCGTGTACTGCAGCTTACGAAAATCCCATTCCAAATCGCTTCGCGATGGGATTTTCGCCGTAAAACTCGGGTTTTTCGCGAAAAAGCCGCGAAAAACGCCTCGAGTTTCGAGGGAGTCTATACTGTAACATTTTGTTACAAGATAAAGAATCTTATTAAATATAAGTTTTGTCAAGATGAGTGTCAAGGCATCTACAAGTGTTTAGAGTTTATGATAGAATACTTTTGTTGGATACTTGTACTTTGAATACTTGTATAAGAATCATCACCAGGAAGCTCTAAAAAAGATATAATATACTGGCAGAATTTTTCAAAGAATCGGGAGGCCGGAAATGATCTATACCAATAATTATGAATCACCTTTGGGAAGCATTTTGCTTGCCGGTGATGAAGAGGGATTAACGGGACTATGGTTTACAGAAGGCAGCAGGTATAGTGGACTCGGGTTGAAAAAAGATGCCAGTCCACGGGAAATGGACTATTTTGATCAGGCGAAAAAGTGGCTGGATATTTATTTTACCGGCCGTGATCCCGGTTTCTTTCCCAAAATGCACCTGGTCGGTTCAGATTTCCGCAATCGTGTCGGAGAGATTATGTGCGGCATTCCTTATGGGAAGACGGTCACGTATGGATGGATCGCCGATCAAATTGCAAAAGAGCGCGGAATTGAAAAGATGTCCGCACAGGCAGTGGGCGGTGCAGTCGGCCATAATCCGATCTCTATCATCGTGCCGTGCCACAGGGTAGTAGGATCAAACGGAAGCCTGACCGGATACGGCGGAGGAATCATGCGGAAAAAAGCCCTTATGGAACTGGAGGGCATAGATATGAGCCAATTTACAATCCCGGTAAAGGGTACTGCGCTTTAAGTATGGTTGCTGAGTTGAATGGACCGGGGGACAATGGACCAGAACAATGAACCATGCCAAAGTTCCCGGATTCATTGCGGCTGTTTATGATCTCTTACGCTAAAGGAGACGCAGACAGGGTTCCGGAAAGGAGCAAATATGCTTTCGGGTAATTCATCAAAAGAGACGCCGGCATTTCTGTTGATCATGACGGCGGCGCTTTGTATTTTTTCGGGCTGATGGTTATTTTGGCGAGATCCATTTAGATGATTATTTTTACAATACCGGCGATCCCGGGTAGAGATTGAAAAGCACTAATCTGGCAGACCAGATCGCCGAGCTGGAGAGCAAGGGCGCTGACGGATATGTACTGTTTTGCGCCAAATACCTCTTCGAAAGCTGCGCCGCGCAGGAACTTTCCAATATCAGGGGCCATTAGAAACCTGCGCGGGCAGGAGATGCTTCCACGAACATTTTTGGATTTTAATCCTCTTGTCCGAAGTTCTTAATCAAATTTTCAGTCAATGGGAATTTCGGGCAGAAGGATCCCTTCGCCAAAATCGGGGAGCGTCAGATCCGGCTGTTCAGTTTTCTCATCGTCCTGATGGGCAGGAACATTTGATTGGTCGTCACCGGGCTCCACCGGAACCTCCTGGTCAACAGGACGTTCACCGTTATCGTTTCCGACTGAGACTGCTTCGTTTCCGCTCCCGCTGCCGGCAGGGGCAGCAGATTCATTCCCGGTCCCCTTATTTGTTCCCGCATTGGAGCCTCCTGCATTGGAACCGGAATCCCGGCCAGTTCCGTTACCAGCATTTGGTCCTCCCGCATTGGAACCGGAAACCTGCTTCCTGCCGGAGCCGGAACCATTATTCGTTCCAGATTCTTTATCCGTACCGGTTCCGGAGCCTTTATCCGCACCGGTTCCAGAGCCCTTTTCCGTGCCGGTTCCAGAGCTTTTACCTGTGCCGGTTCCACTGTCGGAGCCGGAACCGCTGTTTGTGCCTGACCCCTTGTCCTTTCCGGTATTTGTGCCGGAATCCGCATCACTGTCAGTTCCGGAATCCGTGCTCGTTTTTCTGCCGCTGCCGCCCTCAAAACCAGTGCCTTCATTCAGATCCGACCCGGTACCTGGCTGTGAACCTGCATCGGGGTCCGCGTCAGTCTCAGTCCCGCTGGCAGTGCCGGAGCCGGAGGAATCTGATTTTTTGCTGTTACCGGCATTTGTCCCACCGGTCCTCTCCGTTTCCGTTCCGCTGAAGGGATCTTTACTGGAACCGGGAACATTATTGGAATCATTACCGGCACTGTCTCCTGATCCTGTATCAGGATTGGAACCGGCGTCTGTATTCTCATCGGTATTCGCATTAGCGTTTGCGCTCGCTTCATCATCGGGGGACACAGAGGACTCCGGTCCGATTTCCACTGCCTGTGTTTCCGCCCAGTTGTCTCTATTCCCGAATTCGGAGTCACCAGCGGTACTCTGCTCTTCTGTTTTTGCTGGTTCAGAGGAAGATAATCCCGTCCCGGTGTCAGGATGATGAAGAAATACAAATACCAGCAGGATTGCCAGGAGGGTCACGACAACTATGATGACTGCAGCCAGGGTTCTTCTATTCTTCATTAAGGTTCCTCTTTCATGAGTTATAAATATTGCACTCTTCCAATGCTTCCGTTGGATTCCTGCTGCTTGCAGCTAAATAAAATTAATCAGAATTTCAAGAAATGACTATCTCCGGCGTTTCAACTGTTTCAATCCCAGAAGAACAGTATGGGCTGGCGCTGACTACTTCTGATTCGAACTCAACTATTTCTATCCAGGGGGTTTCATACTTTTCCATATTTTTCTCCATTGGTTGTTATTTGTTGTTCTCTCTAATGTTATCTGGTCTTAAAATGTTATCCGGTCTTAAGCGGTTGACATGCTGATTCAACTTGTTCTTTCACCATTTGCCTGAGTATATAAATATTGCTTTCTGTTCTTGTTATTTTACAATAATCATTCCGGTTTGGGCATCTGGAAAAAGGTGTACATTCAGGTAAAATGGGACAATCCCTGCATTTTTCCCTGACATCTCCCACTTCTATAAAGCTGCGTAAGATATCAGGTCTTGTTGTCCCCCGGAAAATATCCCCGTGAGAAGTTCCGGGTTCACAGTGTAAACAAGTGTATAGCTCACCTCCCGGCGCAATAACAGCATACCCGGATGGTTGATCAGCCATACAATTATTGACCCGGAAAGATTTTAAAGACGATGTGGTAACATTTCTGAAGCCTGCTCGTTCTATCAACGTTCTGGATTCAATTATCCTGTTCCAATATGAAAGGAAAGCCGGGCTTTCTCTAAAGGCATGTAAAGGAGCAAAATAAATGAGGATCTTGCTTTTTTCCTTGATCACGTTTCCCAAATCGGAAAGGAAATCCGGAATCCGTTCTATGTTCCCTTCATCTACATTACACCGGATTCCGACAGCTACTCCACGGCAAGCGAGTTTTTCGGCATTCTTCATAACATTCCAATAGGTGTTTTCATATTGGTAATATTTTTTTCTGGCAATATAATCCTCTTCCGCACAGTCCATTGAGACCTGGACCTCTTCTATATGCCAGTCCTCAATCATCTTACTGACTAACTCATCATTGATCAGGCTTCCATTTGTCACAATTGATGATTTAAACTCTATCCCGTTTTCAGCCATCGCCATACAGATAGTGTCAATCACATCTGTACGTAAAAGAGGTTCGCCGCCGAACCAGGAAAAATGAATCCGGGTATTCTTTCTTCTGGTCTCCAGAATATATTCTATGGTCCGGTCCACGGTCTCCATGGTCATGGATCTCCGCGGTCGGTTCTTTTCATAGCAATAAACACATCGCGCATTACATCCAAGTGTCGGCAGGATCATATACCCCGCAAACCCCTTTTTTTTCGCAATAGTTCTCATGAGCTGGTAAATGCTTATGTAGAAAACAACCTCATCCTTTTGTTCAGGTACAAGAAAATAATCCTCTGCCAGTTTATACAGCTCAGAATCCCCTATGATTCGGGTAAAAGAAAAACTGGAATCCTTGCTCAAAGTGCAGTCTGTCAACAGACACTGTCTGGTCATAGTGTTATATAAGCAGGTCTTCCCATATAATTCAAATGTCAGAACAAATTGAGACAGTCTGTACTGATCAACGGAATTCAACTTCTGTTTTTTGAGCACTGACCTTATTTTCTCGTCCTGCCCCCATATCTCCTTCATGGATTGATTATCCTCTATATCTTTTTATATTTTATATTGTTTGAGGCGGTGCTCCGGTTTTGTTATCAGGTATCAAGGAGCACCGCCTCATAAAATAATAATCTTCTCATAAATTAATGCAATGATGGCAACTAAGAAACCAACTGATTTCACAATAAATGCTTTATGCTATCAGTTTATAGATCAGCCGCCTCCTATTGGTACTGTTTCCGTTTCTGGATCAAGTTGTCCTCCGCATACACTCGCTGTAACAGCGATTTCAGAATCAAACTCAACAATCTCCATCTCGGGCACTTCATACTTTTCCATATAAAGCTGGCCTCCTTTCATGTTGCTTTTTCCCTTATCTAACTGCATCCTGATAGTAATAAACCGGAACATCATACCTCATATACTTTATCAAAACAGGAGATTTATGATCCTGTAATAATTATATCCTGCCTATATCGGAATTAAAACAACAAAATACCGTTTTTGAAAACCTACAGACCAATTACTGATTGATCACCGCTGCTGTCACCCCCCTGAGGGTGTGACAGCAGTTTTTCATAAGCGGCGATGTTATTACCTGAGCTCTGTTGCAATCCCGTCCTTATCTGTTTTTTATTTGATATAGTTAGCTGCAGCTCGATAGTAATTGAACAGAGATGTAACAGCTTCCTTCGCTTTCTTCGAATAAGAGCCTTTGGGCGGGTTGAGGATCGTGTTGACATAGGACAGTGCGCAGACGTTTATATCAACATTCTCCTCTCCGGCTGTAACGTTTATGGTATGCATCTTATTAAGCTCATGGGCAGGTATACTGGGAATGGTCAAAAGATAATAACCATCATCCAGGGGGTCTGCCGCAATGTCTTTTCCATCCAGTTTCGCGGAGACTTCCGTTCCTTCCTCCGGCTTGACATATATGTAGATCAGCGTGCCGGACTCCAGATTCAGGGAATAGGTCAGGGCAACTTTGCTGTCGGTTCCTTTTGTCGTACTCAGAGCATAAGCTTTTACTTCCTCGCTGACACTTTGGATCATGTCGGATGTGATCTCGGAGGTCCCGGGCATTTCCTGAAAATCTGTTCCTATCGTCCAATGACGTATCCCGGACAGGTAGGGCTGTACATAGTGTCCGTAATTGCCCAGGGCTTTCAGAAGCGCCACGACATCAGGATTGTTGGCAAATATCTTCGAGCACTGGTCAATGTAATTGGATGCCTTGACGACTGTGGTTATGGTTTTTTCACCATTCTCCCCGTAATGGTAGGTGCAGGTGATCGGCTCGGCCATCTGGATGGAATTGATGTGGCCGGTAAAACCGTAGTACTGTTTTGTGGTGTCTTTGAATGAACTGTCAAAGTCCGCTCTCTCCTCCTTTCCGTTGACCGTAAAGACCATATAGCTGTCCTCGTACTTGTCCGGTTTTCCGGGCAGATCCATGTAGACATTCACACCGATTAAACCGGTGAGCAGCAGGGCGTAGGTCTTGAAGGTCGGTTCAGTTGACAATGTATTCGTGACATTCATGCCGTCGATCACAGTAGTATAGTTCTTGACAGCGTCTTCATAGACACTGTAAATGACCGCTTTTCCGTCATTGTTTTTGGGAAGTCCGGTAAAGCTCCATTTCCACTCTCCGTTTTCGTCCGCATTGACGGTCTCCTGCTGTCCTGTTGCCACTCCGTCAGCCAGGAGACGGATCTTGATGCTCTCAGGACGTGTATTGTTGTAGTTGTCATCATCCACCCAGGTCTTGGTTCCTTCCAAATCGACCGTCTCCGGTTCATGGGTGAAGGTGATGCGATAATAGTTTCCGGTTTCTCCTTCTGGCGTCAAAGAGGTATTGACCATGGAAACTCCATAGGTCCCCGGACCGGGATTTCCGCTCAGAACATCTGTCGCTTCAGGGAAAACGTTGTAATTGATCCTGGTTCCTTCTCTGGTAATAGGAAGATCCGTGAAGGATCCCTGCCAGCTGTCGGCTTCTCTCAGGGTCAGGGTCTTGCCTGTGACGGCTGTATCACCTTCGTAAAGCTGGATGGTGACTGTCTGCGGACGGATGCCGTCCCGGTTGCTGTCATCGTTCCATTTGAGGACTACGTCCACCTGGGTCTTACCAGGTGTGTATGTATTAGTGACATCATATCCGTCCACTTCAGCGGTATAATCGGGAACAGGATCTTCATGAATACTGTAGTTGATCTCCTTTCCTCCCGCATTTCTGGGAAGTCCGGGGAAGCTCCAACTCCACTGACCATCCCCATCCGCGCTTACTTCCGCGGCTTTGTCCGCCAGTTCTGTCCCGTCCGCCAGCAGGTGGATGGTGATGTTCCCGGGACGTTTGCCTTCAGCATTATCGTTATCCACCCAGGTCTTCTTTCCTGCGATCGTGACTGTCTCCGGTGTATGGGTGTTTTTCAGGAACCGGCCGCCCGTTGTTCCGCTTTCAGGGTCAGCGGCCTCTGTGACCATTTCAAAAGCGTAGGTGCCCGGACCATCGGTACCGGTCAGCACTTCTGTCTTTTCTTCCGTGACGGAATAGCTGATCTCCCGTCCCTTCTCGTATTTGGGAAGCTTCGTGAAGCTCCACTTCCAGTCCTGCACTGCGGAGATCTCCGCCGTCCTTCCTTCGACCTCCTCTCCGTCTGCGAGCAGCCGGACAATGACCTTGTCCGGACGGATGCCATCCTGATCGTCGGCATCATCCCAAGTCACCGTTCCGGTGAATCTTCGGGTCTGACGGCTGAATGTATTGGTGACATTAAAGCCGTTGACCGATCTGTTGTAATCCGTAAGGGGCTCTTCGGAGATCGTGTATACAACTGGAACGGCGTTCCCTTCCTCGTCCTCCTTAGTTCTGGGAAGACCGGTAAACGTACATGTCCAGTTCCCGTTTTCGTCTGCATTCTGCGGAGTGAGCGTCACAGCCTTGTCTTCGAGTTCCGTACCGTCAGCATAGAGATGGATGGTCACACTCTCAGGACGCTGGCCTTCGGCGTCGTCATTGTCCTGCCAGATGACAGAGGCTTCGATATCCTGCTTCGTGGGAGCGTAGGTATTGGTGATGTCAAGTCCGTCGATGACAGACTGGTATTCCTCTACCGGGTCCTCAGTGACGCTGTACTCGATCTCTCCGCCTGCCCGGTACCGACGTATATCTTTCAGAACCAGACTCCAGGTATTGCCTGTCCCGCGCGGGATGGTTATCCCTCCTGTTTCACCGGAAGCAGAACCGGCAGGAGTGCCGTCTGCATTGATCTCGTCTCCATTGGCAAAAAGATGAACGGTGACATTCTCCGGGCGGGCTTTGGCCGCATCGCTGTCATCCTCCCAAATCTTCCGGATCGTGAGATTCATCGTCTCAGGGGTGTAAGTATTTGTAATCGTCATGCCCGCCGCATCTCCTGAGCCGGCATTGTAGGAAGTCGTGTAGTCAGGCACGGCGTCTTCTTTGACGGAATAAATAATCTCGCTTCCGTCTTTGTTGAACCGGGGCAGTTCTTCAAAGGTCCAGTTCCATGCCTGGTCCTGCCCGGCCGTGACTGTCCTGATCTGGTTGTTGACTACAATCCCGTCGGCAAGAAGGAGGAGCTTCACGCTTTCGGGGCGGTCACCTGCCGCGTTATCTTCGTCCTCCCAGGCTACTGTGCCCGAGAAAGATGTGACGGACGTTTTGAGTGTATTGAGGACAGTCATCCCGTCGGCGCTTGTGAAATAGCCGTCGACTGGCTCCTGCTTCAGGAACCACGTGATCGGACCTCCATCCGATGCCACAGGTTTTACGTTGAACGTAAAGCTGACCTTCCAGCCGTCTGAAGCTTTTACGGTCTTTTTCATGTTCGGAAGCTTATTACCGTCTTCGTCCTTCACCGTGGTCATGTCAACGATCTCGCCGTTTGACAGGAGTGCCATCAAAGTCACCGTGACTTCTTTCGGGCGCTTCTTTTCCCGATCGTCCCCGTCCTCCCAGGTGATCTTTCCGGAAACGCCTTTCTTTCTGGGCGTATGAGTAAGTTTGACGAAGTAGCCGAGAGACTGCTCCCCTAAGATCGAGACCGCATAGGTCGACGCCGAATCGCTGCCGTTGATGACGCTGGTCCGCACTACGTCGATCTTGTAGCTCTGTGAGTCATCCAGGTCAGCAAAGGTACCTGCCCAACCGTCGTTTTCAGTGAGCGTCATTGTTTTGCTGATGCTGCTTCCGTTCGTCAGGCGGATGCCGACGGAATCAGGCCGGATACCGTCCTGGTCATCAATGTCATCCCAGACAATGGTCACAGCGGCCTGGGTCTTTCCGGGCGTGTATGTGTAGGTGACATTCATCCCTGAAAACGACGCGGTATAATCTTTGACCGCGTTTGCGGTGACTGTATACTTCGTCTTACTCAGTTTGCTTTTTCTATAATATTTGGGTACTTTGCTGAATGTATATTTCCAGTCGGGATTCTTGCCGACTGTCAGCTCTTTGTATTCATCCTTTACGATTTCCCCGTCTGCCAGCAGCTGGACCGTACACTCCTTAGGCCATTTATTCTCCGGGTTTTTGCCGTGGTTCCATGTGACCTTGCCGGAGACGTTGATCTTCTTGGTCAGTTCGTCATATACAGCTACACCGATTCCGACAGCAACAATTCCTATACCGACTGCCGCCACGGCCGGGGCGATCCCGCCGAAGCCTTCTCCTGCTCCCGCACCAGCGCCGCCACCGGCGCCACCGCCGCCGCCGTCACCGCCGCCGCCATCGCCGCCGTCGCCGTCGCCGTCGCCGTCATCGCCGTCATCATCGGGATCATCGTCATCATCGGGATCATCGTCGTCATCGGGATCATCGTCATCATTATCATTTTGGTTATAGGTGTTGGTGATGGTATAGTACGTCCCATGATGCATGATCTGTGTGTTATAATGATCCAGATTACCATTCTGGGCGTGCTGTCTGATTGAATAATTGATCTGATGGCCGTCGGCATTCCTGTCCAGATTGTCAAATGTGAAATCATAGAGCGCTGAATTTGCCTGCCTGGTATCTCTCAGCTGGCCCCCGGCATAAAGCCCGATCTCCACACTCTGCGGCCTCTCAGCAATATGCTGTTCATCACCGTGCCACAGCACTATTCCGCTGATCGAAATACTCTCGGGCAAATGGGTGTAGGTGATGTTAAAGCCGTTATTGTTCTGCACTGCGGCGAACTGGTAATGGTTGACATGGTTTTCATTTTCGTTTTCCACAACAGCATAATTGATCTCCTGGCCGTTCCTCACTGCGGGAAGCGGCTGGAACTGTCCGTTCCACTGATTGCCATCTCCCTGAAGATGAAGCACGTGCTTGTTTTCATTACCCTGATTACCGCCGTTTCCTGCTGTCAGAACCACATCAACGCTCAGAGGGCGATGATAATCCTGGTCGTTATTATCCTCCCAGTTGACCGTAACATTATGGGTAACTGTCTGAGGTGTGTGCTTCAGCGTGACAGTATAGCCATTTGCGGCATCGCCGCCGGTCTCACTGGAATAAGTAAGTTTGCCGTCCTGGCCGGTGATGACATTGTCATTCTGTACCTGAACCGAATACGGGATGTCCTGGAGCTGGGCGTCCTTTTTATTCAGATTATTGAAGCTGGCCTGGTAATTATTATTCCCGTTCAGCGCCACCGTCTGTCCGGTGTCCTGACCATTTGCCAGGAGCCTGACTGTGACGGAATCCGGCCGCAGCCCGTCCTCGTTTTCATGGTCATCCCAGTCGGTGACACTAACATTGACGGAAGTCTTTTCCGGATCATACGTGTTTTTGATCCTGAAGGTCCCCCCGTTTTCTGCATTTTCCACATCTGCCTGGAACTGATAGGAAACCTTAAACGGGGCTTCTATCGGGTTACCGTTCAAATTGACCTGGAAATCCCCTGTCTGTCCTTCTTCAATGTCATTATGGCCAAAGTCCTCTTCTATCACGCGATAATTATCATTGACCCATCCCACGACTTCAAAAGTATTCCGCCATCCAGCGCCGTTTCCTCCCTGATTTTCCGCAGACTCTATCTTTTTCTGCTCTTCATCTTTCCAATTTCCATTCTCAAGACGCTGCAGTGTGATGATTACGTAATCAGGATCTGTCTGAGTATTGATACCAAGACCTCCCGCATCCCATTCTTTTACGACCGTAAAGGTTCTCTTTACCATTCTTTTTGCGTTGATCACGGTCTTGCCGTTTTGATCGACTTCATAGGTGATATAATACTGCTTTCCACTAATTTCCGCCTCGCCTTCGTCATCAATCACCTGACCGCCCGCCTTTACACGGACACGGTATTTCTTGCCCTCTTCCCAGGGCACGGGGCCTGCCGGCGCTGCCCATTGGTTCTGTGCGCTCAGTTCCGCGGTGCTGTCCTGTACTTCTGACCAGTTTTCCGCTCCCGCCGGGCTTGACTGGACGATGGCCTGAACAGGGGATTGGGCTTCCCCGTCTTCCCATTTGATCTCTGTCGGAAAAACGCGTCCCTGCAGTGTTTTCGTGACCGGGAACTCGCCTGCCTGAAACTCCCCGTACGCGCCATAATTCACCTTGTATTGGAGATGCAGCGGCGTTCCGTCCTTTCTGGCAGACAGGACAATGATTCCGTTTTCCTCAACCACATTTCCCTGTTCATCAATTTCGCGGACTTGGTAATCGTCATCATTCCACTGCCCTTTGATTTCAAAAAACTTCCCGTCCTCAGGCTGATTCGGATCTGACTGTTTGACTTTAAACCACTCGCCGTTGTAGCGATGCTGAAGGATATAAGTTGATCGAACGGGTGTATCGCCATCTGCAAATGTCACCGGCGGCTCTTCTTTCCTGATGTTTCTGATAGAAAAAAACCTGTGCACTATTCCGCACTGTATTGTTGTCAGGTTATTCTCAATATCTGATCCGTTAATAGCATATTCAACGATATTTTCCACCCCGTTAGCATTTCTGACACAGAACTTTGCCACAATGTAACCGGTAAGCAGTTCATCTTGAAGGTCTTCTCCGTCTACAGGATTTCCCACATACGTATTTGCGTAGATATACATCCGCTCTCCGTCCTCGTCAAGCAGATCCACTAAATAGTTTCCTTCATCTCCGTCATCAGGAAGCGGGGCAAAGGCATGTGCCCAATTGTTATTGTTGTTCAATACCGCATTTTCCTTCGGTACCCACTGTTTTTCACCTTCTACATATTCGCTGTGGAGGAGCTGAGCTGTCAGACTATCCGGCTTATATCCTGCAGGCGCCCCCAACCAGTTAACTCTTACGGAGCACGTCCTCATTCCCAGGTTTACCCTGGTCAATGTGATTGTAGTAGTAAAGTGGCGTACACCACTGGCGTCTTGCCTCTTTGATGTTGTCGAGGTGACTCTATAATCATAGCTGACTGGCTCTCCGTTTTTATAGCAGGTAAAATTGCCGGCAGCCTGAGAAACCGGATCTTCATAATCTTCGACCGAGTCACTGACAATAACAGTACGCCCTTCGTCGTTAATAAACGAACAGCTTATGCGCGCAATTGTATTTTTGTTCCTGGGAACCGTATTATTGTTCGTATATAAAGTGGTTTCCCAGCCGTTGTCGTTGTTCAGATTCGCTTCGCCGACAGGATCTTCGACCTGAGAATTTTTATCTACTTTACAAATCTTGACAACATCAACCAGGACAGGTTTATGGGAAATCCCTTCCTCCTCGTCTTCCCATACCAGTCTTATCTTACAGTCAGCCCTGTCGGCACTGCCTTTGTTTGTGATGATCGTTGTGGGATTTAAAGGGTCATAATTGAAAACACTATATTTCACGGCGTAGTTTTCCTGCTTTTCTACCCCGCCTTGCGTGACCGTAAAAGGAACAAGCGCCCCGTCGTTTTCAACAAGATTTCCGTCTTTATCCCTTTCACGGACCTCCCACCTGTCATCGGCACTTATTTCATTATTTGAAAAAGTACCTTTCCAATTGTTGGCTTCAGTGAGCTGGATCTCCTCTTTCTCGACCCATCCGCCCTGCTCTTCATCCCACAGTCTGAGGACAGCCGTAACAGGCTTTTCATGATGGATTCTGCTATCGTCACTTACATTTGCTACATCATCATTTTCCCATTTCAAATCTGCCGAGATAATCAATCTCTGCTTAAACTGATTTGAGACTATGAACGTATCTTCCTCTTCATCAAAATCATAATCAACCTCATAGGCGTGCCATGCCGGCTGCCATCCACCAGGGTAATAATTCTCTACCTCGAAAAAACCCGTCTCTCCACTGGCTGTCAGCAGATTGTCCTTTCCGTCCCTTTCACATACACGGAATTTATCGCCGGCATTGTAAAATGCAGGTTTAAAATTCCCTGTCCATCCTCCGGCATCGTTAAGCTCCAACACCTCCAAAGTAGTCCAATCGCCGCCTCGCACTTCTTTTTTCTGCAGCTCTACCTTGACCACTGTATCCTCATGGCTGTTCTCGTCGTCGTTCTCCCAGACTTTTCGGACGGTAAACATCTTCTTCGGTTTCAGTTTATTAGTCAGAATAACACCAAATTCATTTTCAGGATCATGATCATCGCTGACCACATAACCGGCCATCACAGTCTCCCCGTCCTTTTCTACCGGGAAGTCTCCGGAATCGCCTTCTTTCAACACTTTGTCTGCATCTTTTCCGTCCATCTCAAAGATCCAGAAGCTGTCTTTGGTATAAACAGGCGCAAATGTCCCTTTCCAGTCTCCGTTTTTTGTAAGTTCCAGCACCTCAACAGTAGTCCAGCCTTCGCCGTCCGCTTCCTGCTTCATAAGAGCAGCCCTGACGGTTGTGTTGTCATGACTATATTCGTCATCCTCCCAGACCTTCCGGACGGAATGAACTATGCCGGAAGGTTTGTTCGTGATAATAAAGCCATTGGCATTCTGAGGATCCTGATCTATGCTGACCTCATAAAAGGCCATCACGGCTTCCCCGTCTTTTTTCACGGCAAAGGTCCCGGCGTCCCCGTCATCCAGAAGTTCATTTTCATTGTCTCCATCGAGCTCGCTGACAATAATCTCGCATCCATCCAAAGAGCTGGCAGGGGAAAAAGTCCCCTTCCAGTTCCCTGCCTCATTCAGTTCAATCGTCTCTACAACCGTCCAGTCTTCGCTGCCGCTCTCTTTCTTTTTCAGCGCTGCCCTGACCACTGTATCCTGATGGTCAAATACGACATCATCCCAGACCTTCTGCACTGTGAAGGTCCACTGTGTTTCACTTTTAGTCAGGGTGTTGGTAATGACAATGCAGCCGGCATCATTACCGCTGTTATCCAGGCTGTAGGTTACGGAATAGGTGTTCCTGACAGATGCTCCTGCTCCTCCGTTTTCCGCATTCTCGATATTCACGTTCAGTGCCCCGTCCTGCTCAATGGGCGCACCATCCCCGTCAAGTTCGACGATTCGGTAATTCCAGCTTCTGTTATCTGTCGTCTCCTCGACCGGTTCAAAGCTCGCGCGCCAGCTTCCTCCCTTCACCTCCAGGGTCTGGACTTCTGTCCATTCCTGGCCTTCACCTGCCTGTTTCTGGAGCTGGGCACGGATGCTTTCCGGATTTTTGCCGGCCTTATTTTCAACCTCCTCCTTCCATTCCTTGCGGACAGAAAATGTCTTTTTGACCAGGGGATCAC
>NZ_FNFZ01000010.1:0-5577 GCF_900101015.1 Sarcina sp. DSM 11001
CACTCCCTGAAAAGAGATTTCCTCTTTCAGGAGATTTATGCCAAGCTGACCTTATATAATTTTTCCTCATTTGTCGCATCCACTGTTGGGGATATTAAGAAAAAAACAAAAAAATACACCTATGTACTGAACCATTCTCAAACACAAAAGAGTTGCATCCGTTTTTTAAACGGCAGGGTAGAGGATATTGCAGACGTGATATGCAGATATCTGGTACCAATCCGACCGGGTCGTAAATTCAAAAGAACTCTGCGACGCCAGTCGGCTGATACACTAAACTACCGATAAACTCAAAACAAATAAACACCTTTCAGTAGGCAGTCTCCCCAGACTGTCTGTTTGCCTTTTCCAAAAATAATGATTTTTGGCCGTAAACCCGAGAACTGACTGTGTTCCGTTTGAATTTACCTTATCCTGAATAATACACTAATTCTTTCTGTTTTTATACCTTAATGTCATTGGGACCGTCCCTTTGTGCTCCCTTTCTGACAATCGGGAAACAGGGGGACAGACACGAAAGAATCGTCCCTTTGTCTCCGTCCCTTTGTGCTCCCTTTGTGCGCTAAGGCCTGTGAAGCTTGCCCGGATTTGACGGCTCTCCCCACGTGGAATAGAATAAAAAAGCAATGAGAGAGCAAGTGCAAAAAGGGAGCGAGAAGGAGGTGTATATGAACATCTTAAACGGGCAGAATCTGTTTGACGTATCTGGAAAGACGGTATTGGTCACTGGCGCTGCGACGGGACTTGGAGAGGGGTACGCGCATATCTTCGCGGAATCCGGCTGCAATGTCGCCTGCGCAGATATTCAGTTTGAGAAAGTGCAGGAGACAGCAGCGGATATCCGGAGCCAGGGATACGAGGCACAGGCTTTTGAGGTGGATGTCACGAAGCAGGAGAGCATCCAGACCATGGCGAAGAAGGTTCTTGAGACTTACGGGCGGATCGATGTCCTCGTAAACAATGCAGGAGTTGAACATATCGAGCCTTTCACGGAAGTGAGTGAAGAACACTATGACTTTATCACTTCTGTCAACCAGAAGGGCGTTTTTTTCACAGCTCAGGAGATTGCGAAGATCATGAAAGAGCAGGGCGGCGGCAAGATCATCAATATCGGATCTCTTGGAAGCTATATAGGCCTTGCGGAATCCAGCGTCTACTGCACGACCAAGGGCGGAGTGATCCAGATGTCCAAGACCATGTCGATCGAGCTGGGGCAGTACAACATTCAGGTCAACTGTGTTGCGCCCGGCTATTTCATCACCCCCATGACCCAGCCGTTTTATGACGATCCGGAGCACAGGGCTTGGATCGAGAGCCGGATCCCCCTGCACATCTGGGGAACCGTAAGGGACCTCGCCGGTCCCATGCTGTTTCTCGCTTCCGATGCCAGCAACTATGTCACCGGAGCCACCATTAAAGTGGACGGAGGCTGGCTGGCAAGCTGAAGGGCGGTTTTTTAGCAAAAGAAAACATCACGGGGAAATCACGGGGACGGTTCTTTTGTGTCTGTCCCCTTGTTTCTGATACTGACAGTTTGAAAACAGGGGGACAGACACGAAAGGACCGTCCCTTTGCGCTCCCTTTGCGCTCCCTCAGTCCGCTTTATTGAATTTCCGTTGTCAGATATATGCCCATACACTATAATCTGTAATTAAAAGATCATCAGTTTGTAAATGGGAGGCAGTTTATGAAAAATATTCGTCTCGGGAAAACGGGTATCATTATTCCTCAAAATGGTTTTGGGGCACTTCCCATCCAGAGAGTGGAAAAAGAGGCTGCTGTCCGGATCCTTCGCAGGGCTTACAGCGGGGGGATGCGGTTTTTTGACACGGCCAGGGCCTACTCGGACAGTGAAGAGAAGCTGGGGGAGGCTTTCGGAACAGGCTTTGTCCGCCGGGAAGAGATCGTCATCGCTACCAAATCACATTCGAAAACCCCGGAAGAACTCAGAAAGGATCTGGATACTTCCCTTCGTTTGCTGAAGACGGATTATATTGACATTTACCAGCTTCATAATGTCCCGGAGTGCTACAGACCCGGGGACGGTACCGGGCTGTATGAATGTATGCAGGAGGCAAAAGCACAGGGAAAGATTCGTCATATCGGTATCACTACCCATAAGCTGGAGGTCGCGAGGGAGATCATCAGGAGCGGTCTCTACGAGACCTTGCAGTACCCTTTCAGTTATCTAAGCACGGACAAAGAGTCTGCCATGATGCAGGAATGTCTTGCCGCGGATATGGGTTTTATCTGCATGAAGGGACTGGCCGGCGGACTGATCACGCGGTCCGATGCCGCCATGGCCTTCGTCAGCCAGTATGACATCCTTCCAATCTGGGGAATCCAGCGCGAGACAGAACTGGACGAGTGGCTTTCCTACATGGAAGAAACCCCTCAGCCTGTCCCTGAAATGCGCGGCTTCCTTGAGAAAGAACGCAGGGAACTGGGCGGCGAATTCTGCCGTGGCTGCGGTTACTGCATGCCTTGTACTGTCGGCATCCAGATCAACAACTGCAACCGCATGATCCTGATGCTGCAGCGAGCCCCTTCCCGGGACTGGCTGTCAGAGACCTGGCAGGAAAACATGAAAAAGATCGAGGACTGTATTGATTGCGGTAAGTGCATGGAAAAATGTCCCTATGAATTGCACATCCCGGAGCTTCTCCGCAAAAATTACGAGGATTATAAAAAGGTTCTCGCAGGTGAAATTACCGTTTCGTAGTTTTTGATTGATGCAGGCAATGATCCTGTCTGCGTTGAGTGTTTTAGGAAAGACTGTCCGAAAACAAATGGGAAACAGGGGACTGTTAACCTGACATTGGATCTGTAGAAAATAGATTTGAAGAAAATAGATTTGTAGACAAATAGAATTGCAGACAAATGGACCTGTAGAAAATAGATCTGTAGAAAATAGATCTGTAGAAAATAGATTTGCAGACAAATGGATCTGTAGACAAATGGAACTGTAGGCAAATGGACCAGGGGGCAGTCCCTGGTCCAAAATGAAATCATTCTTCAAAAATGTAATAACTGCCGGTCTTTTCGTCATAATAGACGTTGCCCACTCTCTTTGATCCTTCGGGGATCTGCTCCACATTGGAAAGATCCTCTTCATCGAGAGAGACTGCACCTGATCCGCTTCCGTATCCGGCTGCGTTCTGGTCCAGGGGAACGTTCCAGCGCAGGACCAGGGCCAGCATGATCCCTACAGCAAGAACGAGCATGACATCGGATAGATTGAGCAGGGAATCCATAGGATTTGAAAAATCAGGATCGGAGCTGAGCAGGACGGTTCTGCGGCGGCCGCCGTTTCTTCTTTCACGGGTAGTCATTTATGTCTTCCTCTTCATTTATCAATCAACTCGTAAATAATATACCTATAAATGCACGTATAGAATAACACGATGCTGCGTTTTTCTTTTTCATGCCATGACGAAAAACGCAGCGCTTTTATTTATGGAATCTGGTTTTATGGAATCTGGTTTCTGTAATGGAATCTGATTTCCGTATCTGCAAAGCTCAGAACTGTCAGTGCAGGCTGCGGATAAAACATCCTCCATTTTACAAATGCTCGCGCAAGTACAGATACCGCTGCAAAGACTCCAGCCAGGGCGGTGGCTGTCCGGGTTTCCTATCCGGGAAGAGTTATCCTGGATTCCTGGGAATGAGCATTCCGGGAATTTCTACCGGAAATTGGAAAGCTCCCTGCGCCCTGCATCTCTTTCCCGTATTGCCCGGTCTGAATCATTATGCCGGATCTGACGAGGAGAGGATTGCCAGGGCTGCCTCTTAGAGCAGCCTCCAGTTTCCTGGCAGCGGGGCCGGAAAGAATATAGGAGTTGCCTGTGCTGTCCGCCGGGAGGAGTGAATTGATGCTTTGCCCGAGTACCTGCGCATATTGTTTCCTGCCCTGTGCGTCCGCATTCCCTGAAGCAAGTATTCTGCCATCTGCAGGAATAAGGGGGAGGTTGTCCACGCTCTTTTTGTCAGATCCTTTTACCAGAACTTCTCCGGGCTCTCTCGCGGCCGGTTCTGATTTAGAATAATCCTTTTTTGATACATCGTTTTTTGATTCATCGCTTTTTGACGTGGCGCTTTTTGATGCCTCGTTTTTTGATCCAAAAGTATTGTTAAAATCTGCCTGTCCCGATTCAGTGAGATCAGGATCATCAGTACTTTTAGGAGTATAGGGAGTTTCAGAATCAGATTCTTCAGGGATTAATAAACCTTGATCGTCCAGAATATATTCGCTGTATCCATCGGGGGGATTCTGGAGAGAGTTATCTTCTATGAGGCTGTCAGTTTCTTCGTTCAGACTATCATAAGCCAGTTCATCCATCTCTCCGTTATTCTCTTCTGCTGCCTCACTATCGAATTGATTACTGGTGCCGCCGTCCGGCTGTCCGCCGGTTCTCGCATCCTGTTGATCTATGGTCTCTTCATACGACTGATCTGCAGGATGATCGCCGGCTCCGGGATTTTCATATCCAGAGGTCCCGGTATTTTCACCGGGGGTCTTATCTGCCCCATCCGGATCCGCTGTACCATTCAGATCATCTGTGTCGTCTGTTTTAGCCGTCTCATCCGGATTCTCTGTTCCGTCTGGTCCATCTGTTTCTTCCGTCTCATCCGCCCCGGAAGAATCGGGATCAGGGGAGTCAGGCTCCCCAGGTAGGCCGGAGCCGTCTTCACCTTCCCCGCCGCCTGCAAGGGAATCTCCCAGCCCCCGGGAACTCCATTTTTGTTCAGGATCAAAAAGAATCAGGTCCACCATGTTTCCACCAGAATAGGAAATCGTGAGCCGTATCCCGTCCTCATCCGTCGCGGTATATTCCCTTTCTGTCTCGCTGATATTCTGGTCGAAACCTGCCTCACGGCATGCTTCGACATATTCCCGCCAGGTTTCCAGGGACATCTGCCCCAGGGATGCCCTCAGGAAGATTTCCGGATCTCCGCCGGCGCCGCCGACTGAGGTCGGCGGCTGCGGAATCAGAAGCCCGAGAGCATGATCCGGCCAGTTCAGAGTGCCCAGCTGGACTGGAGCTTTAATCCGGATCGACAGATGGCTGGGGAAATCATCTTCCGGGTCATTAAAGCTGTAATAGTCTACAGTGATTTTATATCCGTCGATGTCAAAGGCCGAGAAGCCTGCGGAATAGAAATCCCCTTCACGGGAGGAATGTGTCTCTTCTTCGAAGGTAAAGCCATACTCTTTACAGGAAAGAATGTATGTCTCATAGTCCTCTTCAGTTGCTTTCACTGTTCCCATGAAGTCGTTCTCCATGCAGATGTTGACTTCCAGGCTGTCCATGTCAAAGTCCGGTCTGGGTATGCGGGCGGTGATCCCGTCTTCAGGCCATGTTGTCGGCCATTCGTCACCCGGATTCTCTTCATATTCTTCCTTGTATTCATCTGAGGGATCCGTCTCATCAGTCCCGTTTTCATCAAAGACCTTGCTGTCAGGGGTTTCGCCGGGGGTGCAGCCCTCCGGAGAAAGGTCTTCGCCGGGAGTTCCGTCTTCTATATTCAGATCCTCTTCGACGGCCAGGCTTTCTCTATCGGCCAGATTTTCTTCGA
>NZ_FNFZ01000010.1:5587-143972 GCF_900101015.1 Sarcina sp. DSM 11001
GGCCAGGCTTTCTCTATCGGCCAGATTTTCTTCGAAGGCCAGGCTTTCTCTATCGGCCAGATTTTCTTCGACGGCCAGATTCTCTTTGGCGGCCAGATTTTCTTCAGCGGCCAGATTCTCTTCGGAACCGGTATCATCCGAAACAGGTGAAGCCTGTACAGTAAAGAATCCCGCGGGGATAGAAAAGGCAGAGAAAAAGAGAAGAGAGGAGAATATCAGAAAGCATGTCAGCCGGATCACAATCGATTGAAGGCGGCTTTTAAAGAAAGTCATATAGTGCATTAGATTTTCCCCGGGCCTGTTCAACAGAGCCCTCACATCTTATCTCACATCTTATTCTGAATCTTCTGTATCTTTTGGAGACTCCTGCCGGCTCCGGCACTTGTCCACGACGCAGTCCGCCAGTGTCTGCAGATCTGACATATACTGAGCATACCAGCGTCTGCGGATACTTCCTGTGACCAGACAGATCCCGGAGGCGATGAGGCCGAGGACCGTGGTGTCAAAAGCGATGAGGAGAGAACGGGACAGGGTCTGGACATCTCCCGAACCCAGAGCAGTGATGCCGGGCCCCAGGGGAATGAGGGTGCCCAGGAGTCCTGCCATGGGAGCGAGCCTGGCGGTCAGGGCTGTCATGGACAGGATATGGTCATAATGCGCCTGTTCTTTTTCCATGAGGTTGTCAGCCAGGCTCTCAAGCATGTCCTGTCCGAAGGAGGGATGAGAGGCAAGCTCCAGAAGGATATCCTTATGGCGGGTCAGCAGACCGCTCCCTTTGATCCGGGCCCTGACCCTGTTCGGTTTACAGTCCTGAAGCTCCTCCAGAAGCCCCGGGAGATGGTAATCCAGGTACCGCCTTTCCCCCCAGGCCTCCATGGCTGTCATTCCTATGCTGAAAAGTGAGAAGGCCAGAAAGCAGAAGAGGGCTATGATCACCGGAATGCGGGCGGCGTCCGCAATAGCCCGCATCATCTGTTCCAATATTGTAGAAAACATGAGAAGTCCTTTTTAGATATCCGTATTTCAGGAGCACGAATGTTCCGGGAACACGAATATTCCGGGAACACGAATATTCCGGGAACACAAATATTCCGGGAACACAAATATTCCGGGAACACGAATTTGTTAAATGTACAAAATGCACACGGATAAACAGTATCCGTGTGCATTGAACGTCGCTCATATTATAGTTTGCGTATACGCACACTGTAAATGAATTGTAATGATTATAGCAATGAATACCGTAATGCGTATAGCAATGTGTACTGCAATAAGTGTTTAGCAAAGTGCACAGCAATTTCTATAATAATATATATCGATATGTGTAATGAAATGTGTTATACAGTGCATATTTCAGTGAATAGTTATCTGTAATCAGGACCGCTCCCTTCCTTGTATTCCTGGACGAAGCGGATGTACTCATGGGTGGCTTCTTCGTCGGGGAGGATAGCAGTGTAGTTCATGTTGCCCATCTGATCCCACATGAGCTGGGGCATGCGCTCGCAGGTGACGATGCAGTTACCGTATTTTTCCATGATCTCCTCGTGGGAGTGGACATATTCGTATTCATCCCGGCGGCCGGCGTAAGCGCAGCACTGTTCTTTCTCGGCGGCGGGGAAGCGGCGCTCGTCATAGGTGACCATATCCGCCCAGATCTGGTAGACGTCCAGGGAGTGGGCGTAATCCATCATGTCGGGGGTGTAGCCGCCGGCGGGGCGCATGTTGACTTCCAGGGCGACAAAATCGCCCACTTCGCCGAGGCCTGGTTTGGCCTTGGTCAGGCAGAAAAATTCCATATGGACGAAACGTCCTTTGACTTCAAAGGCCTCCACAGCTGCGCGGCCCATTTTGCGCAGGGATTCAGGCATCTCCGCGGCCACATAGTAGGCGAGGTCGAGCCTGTGGTTGACGATATCCATGATGGAGGGCGGCCAGCAGGTCATGGATTCAAAGAGCGGCTCGCCCTTGGAATTGATGATCGCGTCATAGGAAGCGATATTGCCGGTGATGAACTCCTCCATGACATAGGGGTGGGCGGGCATATTGGCATAGAAATGCTCGAGGTCGGCATCATTCTCCAGCTTGTAGGTATCCAGGGCGCCGACGCCGATCTCAGGCTTGACGATGACGGGATATCCGGTCTGCGCGATAAAAGCCTTTGCGGCGGCGAGGCCGGTCTCATCGGCGATCACCTTGTGCTGGCGGGCAGTGGGAATACCGGCTTTCTCGTACCATTTTTTCATCTGTGCCTTGCTCTTGAACTTCTCTATCTCCTCGGATTTAACACCGCTGGTAATGTTGAAATCCGTGCGCAGGCGGGCGTCCAGCTCCAGCCAGTACTCATTGTTAGACTCCAGCCAGTCGATCTTTCCGTATTTGAAGGAAAAGAAGGCCACAGCCCGGAAGACGCCGTCGTAATCCTCCAGAGTAGGAAGATAATAGTACTCTGTCAGGGAATCTTTGACATTCTGTGCCAGATTGTCATAAGGGGAATCGCCGATCCCGAGTACATTGACGCCGTTCTTTTTGAGCCTGTCGCAGAAATTCCAGAAGGTCTGCGGAAACTGTGGTGAGATAAATATGAAATTCATTCTTGCCCCCTTTTCTTTGTATTCCGTTTTCTTTGTTACCGGGAATATTTTTGTATTTTATTCTCTTTGCTACCGGGATTACTTCTTTTCTCTGTATTCTCTCTGTATTCTGTCTGCTTCTTACCGGTTTTTTACTTTCTTTGAATTCTTATATGAATTCTTATATGAATTCTTATATAAATTCTTATATGGATTCTGATTTGAATTCCGTTTTCCTGCTGTCGGATCTTTCTTTGTCTATCCTTATGTGTTGCCAATTGCGGATCCGTCCAGGACCTTGGGGAGGAAATAGCGGATCTGTTTTTTCCACCAGTACCAGTCGTGGCTGACATCATAGCCCCAGAAGTCGCACCAGGCGTTGATCCCCTTGTCGCGGAAAATGCTGGCCATGAGCAGGAGGGTGCGGATACCGTCATTCTCCCAGGCGCCCTGTCCCACACAGAAGATCAGGCTGCGCTGGTTGTAAAGATTGATATAACGATGGTCGCGGGGCATGTTCTGCAGAAAATGCACCGGTGAGTTGTCGTACCATTTACTGTTCATCCAGCCGCCTGTAAAATAAGTGGCGTCATAGATACCGGACATGGCGATACAGCCGTCGAACAGGTCGGGCCGCCGCAGGGCTATGATACCGGCGTGCATTGCGCCGAGACTGCAGCCGACTGCAACAGGACGCCTTCCGGATTTGTTGCGTGAAGCAATGAAAGGAACGACCTCATCGACAACATAATGATAATAGTTTTCCTGGACATCTGCGCGGTGAGCCTTGTCGCCGTACAGATCGGACCAGCTTTCCTTATCGACCGTGTCTACCGTAAAGACCTGGACCTGCCCGCTGTCGATGAAATCCGCAATGGTGTCGATCATGCCGAAATCTTCAAAGTTGGTGCATTTGGAGTCCTGCGTCGGATAGACAAGAAGCGGACAGCCCCTGTCGCCGTGGATCAGAATGTGCATATCCCGGTTCAGCCGGCCGCTGTAATGGGTAAAATATTCTCGTTGCATTAATGCTTTGATTTCCTCCTGTGTTGATTTAAACTGTCAGCTCCTTACGTACGGAAGTGTTTTACCGGGACGCCTCGCGCCTGGTCAGTGGCAATATTCAGCTTTTTACGTACGGAAGTGTTTTACCGGGACGCCTCGCGCCTGGTCAGTGGTAATGTTCAGCTTTTTACGTACGGGAGCATTTCCTTTCTGTTTTCAATTAATGATGATTTTAATAGATTTATGAGACTATGGTTTTAACCGACTATGATTTCAATACATTATGCGTATCTGCCTGACAGGATGATCGTGATCAACGGCAGTGGTAAATATTCACAGTTTTTCCATTCAATGAATGTTCAATGACAATCATAGATAATGTTCACACAAAATGAATGTTAATTCAATACAAAAAATAGAAAAAATGTATATAATATTCTGGTGAATTACTACAAATGATAATGAATCTGATAATGAATGACAATGAAACCATGGCGGGGAAATTATATCCATGCAACCATTGCCGGGAATCATGGCAATGAAACCAATTCAGGATAATCATGCCAGGGAAATAAAGCCGGTAAATCAGGAACAAGAACTATGCCTGAAAATAATTTTGAATTTCTGATAGAAGAAAAAAGTAAAGGAAGCGGGTCGACACCTGAGCAGGAGGCGGCGATCACCGGCCTGACACAGGAGAGGGTTTACCTGGAGGTGCCTGAATTTCTGGAAGGCCTTCCTGTCAGAAGGATCGCCCCGCACGCCTTCAGAGAACAGCAGCATCTGCGATCGCTCTCCCTGCCCCGGAATCTGCGTTCTGTAGGGGCCTTTGCCCTGTACAACTGTCCGGAGCTCGAAGAGGTGGACCTGCACGACGGGATCACTGATTTTCACAATGGAGTATTCCGGCATGATCTGCGTCTGCGGCGGATCCGGATCCATATCAACGGAGATAATCCCGGGGGAAGCTTCACCGTGATGAAGGATATCCTGTCGGAATCAGACACCCGGCTGCAGTTTTGTCTGCTTTTCTCCGACGGGGAGGCGCGTCTGACTTTTCCCGGTTATCTATATGCCTTTAATGAAAATACAATGGCCAGAACGATCCAGTTTTCCATCACCGGATCAGGCATGGTCTACAGGGAATGCGTGCGGAGAAAGGGAGTCGGCTTTCGGGAGTATGACCGCCTCTTTTCGAGGGTCGTCCTCGATGATCCGCAGGCTGCTGTCGAAATCGCGGCTGACCGTCTGCTCTTCCCTTACAATCTCGCTCCCGAGCACAGGCAGGCCTACGAAGACCACCTGCGCGTAAATGCCCGGGAGGCCCTGCTGCAGTTTCTGCAGCAGATGCGCGGCGGGACCTCCCATGCTTTTTCTGAAGAAGGGATCCTGCGGCTGCGCATGATGGCGGACCGCGGCTTTGTCAGTGCGGACGCAGCCGACGACGCTCTCCGCGAGGCATCTGCCCTCGGCCTGACAGAAGCCTGCAGCATCATTCTGGCGGGAAGAGACAAAACAGAGAAAGAAAATGAGACTTCCTCTTCAGGGGAATTTACCCTGGATGACTGGTGAGGACTGCGTGTCAAAAGCAGGAAAGAAAGTCATAATAACAAGGATACTGTAACGGTATTTACAGGAGAGACAGGACTGGCAGGTATGGGAAACAGAGTTGAACTGGACGAAATGGGAAAAAGAATACTGGATGCGTCGAGGACGGAGCTCTATCTCTCCATGCGCTTTTTGGGCCCTGCCCTGCACAGCCTGGGATGGATCATGGATCTGTCCACGGCCTTTGTCGGGACGGATGCCGCCATGATCCGCTTTAACCCCAATTATCTCTTCCAGCTCTACGTGAACCGCCCGCGGTTTCTGAACCGCACCTATCTGCATATGATCCTCCACTGTGTCTTCCGCCATATGTTCACCGCACGGGAAAAGGAGGACAGGGAACTCTGGGATCTGGCCAGCGATATCGCTGTGGATGCGATCATTGATTCGATGGAATACCGGGCAGTGGCGGAGCTGACGCCGGAATACCGTCAGAAATGGTACAGCAGACTGGAGGAGGAGATCCATGTTCTGACTGCGGAGCGGATCTACCAGTATTTTATAGAAAGAAAGCGGAATTACCTCGAGGAGATGCAGCTCGCGCAGATCTTCGCCTACGATGACCACAGCTTCTGGGAAAGGATGGAGGACGAGGAGGAAAATCCTTCCGGAGAGAACTCCAGGCAAAAAGACTCGGATAACAGCCCTTCCGGAAATACTGATTCCAAAAACGATTCCGAAAACGATTCTGAAAACGATTCCGGTCCCGGTAATGACGATCCCGACAGTAAGAAAGATTCGCAGACCGGAAATAAAGAAAACAATAAAGAAGAAAACAAGGAAAAGAACAGCGAAAGGAACGCCCGCCGCCAACGGCCTTCCGGCAGGCAGGATGAAGGCGGCAACAAAGATTCCGACAGAAGAAATGGCGATGAAAAAAACGATGAAAAAAACGGTGAAAAAAACACTCATGAGAAGTCTGTCCGGAAACTAAAGAAGATAGAAAATCTGAACAGGCAGTGGAAGGAAACCTCCGAGCGCATGGAAGCGGAGCTTCTGGCCTCGGGGAAGGAGGCATCCCAGGACCGCGGGAGTCTGGACCGGATCCTGTCCATCTCCAACCGCCGCAGGACAGACTACCGGGAATTTCTGCGGAAGTTTGCCATCCTGCGCGAGGTGACGACGATCGATCCGGATTCCTTTGATTATGGCTTTTATAATTACGGACTTGAGGTTTACGGGAACATGCCTCTGATCGAGGAGAACGAATACCGGGAGATGAACCGGATCCGGACCCTGGCGATCGCCATTGATACTTCGGCCTCCTGCCAGGAGATCCTCGTGCAGCGGTTCCTCAATGAGACCGCGGCAGTCCTTCGCAACATCGGTCAGTTTTTCAGTTCCAGCGAGGTGCATATCATCGAATGCGATGAGCACGTTCAGGATGAGATCGTAGTCCGCGATATCTCTGATCTGGAAAAATATGCCGAATCCTTCCATGTGAAGGGAGGATTCGGCACGGATTTCCGCCCGGTCTTTTCTTACATCGAGGAAAAGAGACGGACGGGTGAGATCAGGGATATGGAAGCCCTGATGTATTTTACAGACGGTATGGGGATCTATCCGGAGAAGCCGACGGACTACGACACGGCCTTTGTCTTTTTCAACGATGAAGAACTGGATGACTCGAAGGTCCCGGACTGGGCAATGAAGCTGTATATCAGGGGAGAAAAGCTTGTCAGCAGTTCCTGACAGCGGCAGCTAAAGAGATTAGGCAGGAGGAGTCGCACATATGAATATAAAAGAAGCAAAAGAAGTGATCATCCACACCGTACAGGCTTATCTGGACAAGGACGAGACAGGAGTATATACGATCCCAACGGAAAAGCAGCGCCCGATTCTTCTGATGGGGCCTCCAGGGATCGGCAAGACGGCGATCATGGAACAGGTCGCCGAGGAGTGCGGTATCGGCCTGGTCTCTTATACCATCACCCACCACACCAGACAGAGCGCCATCGGTCTTCCTTTTATTTCCAGGAAAAACTATGGCGGCAGGGAGTACTCCGTGACAGAGTACACCATGAGCGAGATCATCGCGGCGGTCTATGACCAGATCGAAGCCTCCGGAGTGAAGGAGGGGATCCTGTTTCTGGATGAGATCAACTGTGTCTCCGAGACGCTGGCTCCCACGATGCTGCAGTTCCTGCAGTACAAGACCTTTGGCGCGCACCGGGTCCCGGACGGGTTCATCATCGTGACAGCGGGCAATCCTCCCCAGTACAATAAGTCCGTCCGTGATTTTGACATTGTCACTCTCGACAGGCTGCGCCGGATCGACATAGAGGAAGACTTTGCTTCCTTCAGGGAATATGCTTCCCGGGCGGGGATCCACGGATCGATCATGGCCTATCTCGGTATCCGGAACAATCATTTTTACTCTATCCGCACTGAGGTCGAGGGAAGACATTTCGTGACTGCCCGCGGCTGGGAGGACCTGTCCAGGACCATTCAGGTACATGAAAAAAGAAATCTGCCTGTGAATGAGGGCCTTGCCGTTCAGTTCCTGCAGGATCCCGAGATCTCCCGCAGCTTTGCCGTTTATTATGAGCTCTATAAAAAATACGGGGATATTTACCGTGTGCCGGATATCCTGGCGGGCCGGTTTACCGGAACGGAGGGAGGGGAGAAGCTGGAGCTTGATCCTGTCCGCATCCGGGAGATGAAAGTCGCTCCCTTTGATGAAAAACTGAGCCTGATCAGCCTTCTGATCGAGGCCCTCAGTCAGGCCTTTGCCGCCTGTGCGCGGGACAAGGCTGTGCAGGAGCTTCTCATGCGGGAGATGTCGCAGGTGAGACAGGTCCTGAAGTCTGCTGAGAATAAGTCTGTTGAAAATCAGTCTGCTGAAAATACAGGAGAAGGAGATTCTGCATCCTCACAGGGATCTGCAGAGACTAAGCTCCCGGGATCTTCCGGCCGGCAGTCAGCGAAAGAGGAACAGCCTGGCAGGGCTGTGCAGAACATTGCGGCTGAAGCGATCCATGAAAGAAGCGGGAGCCTGCTGCGGGAGCTTCGCAGAAAAAAGGAGGCGGGTATTCCCGTGGAGCGCGAACAGGAACGCGTCCTCAGGACTGCCTGCAGGGAAATGGACGTGCTCCGGGAACAGCTCCTGGAAAAGAGCATCTCACAGCCCCTGCCGCCCAGGATGCAGTACGCCCTGATCCGCGACTGGTTTTCCGCGCGTGAGCAGGCAAGGCAGACTGCGGTAAAAGAGGCGGACACAAGCCTGACCAATGCCTTCCGCTTCCTCTCCCATGTATACGGAGACGGCCAGGAGATGGTGCTCTTTTTGACCGAACTGTCCTCAGGCTATTACAGCCTGAAATTTATCAATGAACATGGGAATGAGGAATACTTCAGATACAACCGCATGCTCCTTCTGCGTGAGAGACGGGATGCCCTTCGCGACGAGGTCCTGCGCCTGATGGAATGAGAGTGACGTTTGACGGATGACAGTTCAGGCTATATAGTATTAACTGCGTCAGTTAATAATCTCGATTTTCTGCCTGCCTGAATTCCTCTCGGTTTCGTTATCATCATTTCGCCGGCAAATGCTTGCACAGGCCGGCCCCGGTAAGGCTGCGGAATCGTCATCCATCATTCAATATAGAAGAGGAGATAGATACCAATATGGAAATTTTCAAAATCAGACCCCTGCTGAAAGATGCCCTGATCGATGATCCCCGCGCGGATTTTAAACGCGCAGTCACGGTCGAACAATACAAAGCGGGCGAAGAGGCGGTTTATTTCCCTGACGGCCTGAACTGGAATTATCTGCCTTACAGAGAGCTAAAGGCGGTGATCCGGGCAAAATCCCTCGATTCAACGGACCGCTGGCTGGTCAAATATGCTGTTGAGAAACCTTCGATCCGTCTGCTGTTCAGAGACAGCTTCAAGATCATGATCATGGATAAGGACAGGAACGCGGACACACTCGCCAGCCTGCTCAAGGATTATCGAAACGAGGTGCAGGGAAGATAAAATAAGAGGATCAGTAACTCGTTCATCAATTTACTCTGAATCCCGCAGCGTTTTTCGGCGCAGCGGTTTCCGGAGTGCAGAGTTCCTCTGGAGACTTATAGTTCCTCGAGAGATTTAAAGAGGAGGATCATGACCAGAAATTTTAAAATGGTGGTCAGCTATGACGGGACCAGGTATTTCGGCTGGGAGCATCAGCAGGAGACAGATCTGACCATTCAGGGGAGGCTGGAGACTGTCCTGACCAGAATGACGGGCCGGGATCCGGGAGATCCTGTGACAGTGATCGGCGCAGGTCGGACCGACGCCGGTGTGCATGCCCGCGCGATGACCTGCAATGTCCTGCTCGACACGGAGATGACGGAACAGGAGATCCAGGCTTATATGAACCGCTATCTGCCGGAAGATATCAGTGTCAATGCTGTCAGTGTCTGTGCGGACCGGTTTCACAGCAGATTCAAGGCGCGCGGCAAGACCTACCGCTATACCTGCTGGTATGGAAATGCCAAGCCGGTTTTTGACCGCCGCTATGTGTACTGTCTCGACCGGAAGCCGGACCTGGAAAAAATGCGGGATGCGGCCCAGTATATGATCGGCATGCATGATTTCAGGAGTTTCTGCGGAAACTCGAAGATGAAAAAACCTACAATCCGGGTCGTGGATGTGATCAGGATCGAAGAGAGCGGTTCCTATATCCGCTTTTACGTACACGGCAACGGGTTTCTCCAGCATATGGTCAGGATCATGGTGGGGACTCTGCTGCAGGTCGGTTTCGGCGAGATCGAACCGGAACAGACAGGGCATATCATAGAGGCTAAGGACAGGAGGACAGCAGGTCCTACGGCCCCGGCCAGGGGCCTGTGCCTGATGAAGGTTGATTACTGAAAAAAGCTGATGGAAATAAAAACATATGGAAATAAAAAGGAACGATACAGACAGAGCAGCTGATACAGCCGGACCTTCTTTTGGCCGGGCAGCAGCAAGTGATTTTGACAATACCTTATATTTTATGGGAGATGAAGAACCCCTGCGGGCAGCGGATATTTTTTCCATCCTTTATTATCAGCAGAGGGGCGGTCTCTTCGGGATCTGTACCGGCAGGTCCCTGGTGGGTGTCAGGGAAGTGATCGGAAGGTGGATCCGCCCGGATTTCTATATTCTGGCGAGCGGGGCCCTGGTACTGGACGGAGAGGAAAATGTGCTCTACAGAAAATGTGTACCGCTCAGTACGGTTGAGGCCATTTACAAAAGGTACGCTTCTACCATGAGAGCCGTGATCCAGGCAAACGATACGGTTTATATTTTTTCTGAAACAACTTATCTGCAGACCCATATTGATTCCTTTGAGGATCTCAAAGGCGGACATATATACGGGATCTCCATGGCTGCGCCGGATGAAAAAACCGCTTCGGAGGCGGCGGCGGAGATCAACGAAGTGTATGGGGAGGAAGTGACTGCTTTTCAGAATATGACCCATATAGATGTCGTGCCGGCGGGATGCTCGAAGGGCATCGGGGTCGAGGTCGTCAGAAAAGCCTTTGGAGTCAAAGAGATGTACGGGATCGGAGATTCCTACAATGACCTCCCGCTTTTGGAGAGCGTGGACCATCCCTATACCCTCAACCATGCCCCGCAGCAGATCAAGGATGCAGCGGAAGGCGTTGTGAGAAGCGTGAGTGAACTGCTGGACCGGATCTGATGTTTCCGGTCACAGTCCGGATATTTTTGGTCATACTTCGGGCATTTTCAAACATACCCCGGGCATTTTCAATCATATCCCGGGCATTTTCAATCATATCCCGGGCGTTTTTAACAGCATTTTTTACACAGCATTCATTTAGTTTATAGAATTATGGAAGGAGGACGGCTCTCTCTTTTGACGGAAGTCTCTTCTAATGACTGAGGTCACGAGGTCTACAGGCCGGAAAAATATGAAACTTGGATTTATCGGTTGCGGAAACATGGCAGGTGCCATCATAAGGGGGATCATTGCGTCGGGCGTTGTCGCTCCTGATGAGATCATCGGTGCGGACCTGTCTGAACAGGCGCGGGAAAAAATCAGCCGGGAGAGCGGGATTCTGGTTACAGCGGACAATGAGGAGGTCGTCAGGAAGGCGCAGATCGTCTTTTTGACGGTGAAGCCCCAGTATCTGGAGCAGGTGATCTTCGGGATCCGGGGCTGTGCTTCCAGGGAGCAGCTGTTTGTCAGTATTGCGGCCGGCAGGTCCGTCTCATGGATCGAAGAACGCTTCGGCGAGTACCCGGTCCGCCTTGTCCGTCTGATGCCCAACACTCCCGCCCTGGTGGGGGAGGGCATGACCGCTGCCTGCGCCAACAGCAGGGTCAGACCCGAAGAGATGGAAGAGGTCTGCGGTCTCTGCGGTGCCTTCGGAGAGGTGGAACAGGTTTCCGAAAGCCTCTTTGACGTCGTCACCGCGGTCAGCGGCAGTTCTCCCGCCTATGTATTTATGTTCATCGAAGCGATGGCGGACGCGGCTGTCCTGGGCGGGATGCCCCGTTCCATGGCTTATAAATTCGCTTCCCAGGCAGTGCTCGGCAGTGCTAAAATGGTCCTGGAGACCGGGAAACATCCGGGAGAGCTCAAGGATATGGTCACTTCCCCGGCAGGAACGACGATCGAGGCAGTCCGTGTCCTTGAGGAAAAAGGATTCAGGAGCTCGGTATTTGAGTGCGTTAAGGCTTGCGCGGAAAAGTCCGCATCGTTGTGAGACGCATTACTGGCATTAATGGTATTGCAGAGACGCTGCTCCGGCAGTATAGGAGTAATAGTTACTGGTGTTTCTGGTCACTTGCTGACCGGTTTCGAGATGTTTCATGATCACACCCCGGTCAGAGTGTGACCGGAAACGAGCAATAACAGTTAAAAAAAGGAGGTCTGAAAATGGAACGTGATACAATGTGCATACAGGCGGGATATGAGCCGAAAAACGGAGAATCCAGGATGATTCCCATTATCCAGAGCACGACGTTCAAATATGATACGAGCGAGGATATGGGAAAGCTGTTCGATCTGGAGGCGCCGGGCTATTTCTATACCAGGCTCCAGAACCCCACGAATGACATGGTCGCGGCCAAGATCTGTGCGCTGGAGGGCGGAACAGCTGCCATGCTGACATCCTCCGGACAGGCGGCTTCCTTCTTCTCTGTCTTTAACCTTGCCGGCTGCGGAGACCATGTCGTCGCGTCCTCCACGATTTACGGAGGGACTTTTAATCTGTTTAATGTGACCATGCGCCGCATGGGCATTGAGTTTACTTTTGTGGATCCCGACTGTTCCGATGAAGAGCTCGAAGCTGCTTTCAGGCCCAATACCAAAGCGGTTTTCGGAGAGACTCTTGCCAATCCCGCTCTGATCGTATTTGATATAGAGCGCTTTGCCAACGCAGCCCACGCCCACGGCGTACCGCTCATCATCGACAACACATTTGCTACTCCGATCAACTGCAGGCCTTTTGAGTGGGGCGCTGACATTGTCGTCCATTCCACGACCAAGTATCTGGACGGACACGACGCCGCAGTCGGCGGCTGTATCGTGGACAGCGGGAATTTCGACTGGTTTGCCCACGCGGACAAGTTCCCGGGCCTGACCACACCGGATGAGTCCTATCACGGAATCACCTATGCAGAGAAATTCGGTCAGGGCGGCGCCTACATCACCAAGGCGACTGCGCAGCTGATGCGCGACCTGGGATCCATCCAGGCGCCGATGAATGCCTTTTATCTGAACCTGGGGATCGAGTCCCTGGCGGTCCGCATGCCCAGGCACTGCGAGAATGCCCAGAAGGCAGCTGAATTCCTCGAAAAGCATGAGAAGGTCGCCTGGGTCAATTACCCCGGCCTTCCTTCCAACAAATACTTTGAGCGGGCGAAGAAATATATGCCTGACGGCACCTGCGGTGTGATCTCCTTCGGTGTCAAGGGCGGACGTTCTGCAGCTGAGGAGTTTATGAAACACCTCAAGGTCGGTATGATCGCCACTCACGTGGCGGATGCCCATACCTGCGTGCTCCATCCCGCCTCCTCTACTCATCGTCAGCTCACAGATGAAGAGCTCAAGGCCGGCGGTGTGACACCCGACCTGATCAGGCTGTCCTGCGGCCTGGAGAGCGCAAAGGATATTCTGGCAGATCTGGATCAGGCACTTTCCTTTATCTGATCAGCCGGATTCAGATGAAGAATAAGTTTTTCGCGGCTTTTTCGATAAGGCGGGCTCTGATAAACTGAACCCGGATGCCGCAAAAAGACTTTCCGCGCAGACTGGAGAAAAGAGTGGATAAAAAATACTGTATTATGGACATGGACGGCACTCTGGTGGATTCCATGCGCTACTGGGACAGACTCAGCCCCGAATATCTGATCAGCCGGGGGATCAATGAGGACACGGATGAGCTCATGGAGCGCATCAAGACAATGACCATGCCGGAAGCCTGTGCCGTGCTTAAACAGACATTCGACCTTCCGGAGACACCGCAGGAGATCGCCGATGAACTGGGCGAGGTCATGCGGGGACATTACGAAAAGGATATCCCCCTGAAAGAGGGTGTCAGGGAATATCTTGAAAAACTCCGGTCAGAGGGCGTCACTCTCTGTGTTGTCACTTCGACAGCCCCTCCTCTGGTGAAGGTCTGTCTGGAACGACTCGGGATATGGAATCTGTTTTCTTTTATCATGAGCTGTGAAGAGGTCGGAAGAGGAAAGGATTATCCTGACGCTTTTCTGGAAGCGGCCAGGCGGCTCGGTGCCCGGCCCGACGAGATCGCTGTTTTTGAAGATGCCTTCACAGCGGTCCGCACTGCGAAAGAAGCAGGGTTTTATGCCGTCGCAGTTTATGAGCCCTTCTCCGGTAAGTGGGAAGAGACCCTGGAGATCGCGGATGAAGTGATCCTCGACTGGCGGGAAGCATAGAATGCTTTACCCGGTCATGCGCCGCATCAGGTGCTTTCCTTCCGTTTTTAACCATTTTTCATAAGTCTTATATTCAGGGATGATCCGTTCCACCTCGGCCCAGAACCGGGGGGAATGGTTCATCTCTTTTCTATGGCAGAGTTCATGGACGACGACATAATCCTGAACGGCAGCGGGAGCCAGCATCAGGAGACAGTTGAAATTAAGATTACCCTTCGATGAGCAGCTCCCCCATCTGGTCTTTTGATTGCGGATCGTGATCCGGCCGTAGGTGACACCGACGAGAGGGGCAAAATGAGACACTCTGGCGGGGAGAACACGCATTGCTTCGTCTGCCAGGGACCTAATCTCTTCCATGGTGAGAGGCTGTACCGGATGCTGGTCTTCTTCCTCCTTTTCTTTCTGGACGGCAGCAAGATGTTTGGCCAGCCAGGACCTGTTTTTTTGGATAAAGGCGTTGATCTCTTTCAGAGAAGCATGAAGAGGAGCCCGGACGATCACTTCACCTCCTCTTCGGACCTGAAGGGAGAGTGTCCTGCGGCTGCTCCGGATGATGCGGATGGAGACCTCATCGGGGATGCTGCCCTCAGGAGCCTGAGTCCTGCCGATGTGGTCAGGGGTTGTTTTATCCATAAATACTTCCATAAAAACTTCCTTTAACTGTAAGTAATTGTAAGCTTTCTGTTATTTTCTGTTATTCAAGACTCGCTTGTGAGTCTTGGCCGATGAAGCGGCTTTCACTTTTTGCGTGTGGATATCATGTCTGAAGGCACGGGTATTAAGCCATGAAGAATTTAAAAATAAAGAAAGACGGCAGGTAAAGTGCTTGCGCATTACCTGCCGCCTGCGGTTCAGCTATACTGCAGGAGACCTGATGAAACTGGAAACAGGCTCCTTTTCAGCGGGGGTCATCAGTTGTACTTCATGCTCACATACAGATAGAACCTTCCGGAATAGTATCCGTCATAAGGAGTGGGAACGGAGACAAAGGAACCGTTCTGTTTGCGCCTTGTGACGATCCTGAAATAGTAGTTCTGATATGTTTTGAGCTTGGAACCGCTGTATTTCTTGACATGTGCGGAAGTAGCTGTAGCAGTAGTGTCAGTGGACTGGTTCCATCTCCATGTTCCGTTGGGGTTCGTGGCGAGGAAGACATTGTAGCCGCTGCTTCCGGAGATCTTATTCCATGAAAGCCTGACATCGGACTCACCCTTGAGCGAACCCTTTATGCTGCGGGGCCAGGGTGTAATATACACGCTGTTGGACCAGCTGCTCTTGTCCGTGATCACATCGCCGTTCATCCGGAGTGATCTCACCTGTGCCTTGTAAACATGGTTATAGTCAAGACCGGTGATGTCGATGTAGTTGTAGGAATTGTACTGGTAGCGGTGATTCCAGTGAGAGCCGTCCGTGTATGTCCACACGATCTCATAATAATCCGCGCCTGAGACTGTGTTCCATGCGATCCGGCATGATGTGAACTTGGAGTTGTTCCATTTTACGAAACGGGCGTTACCGGGCTTAGGCAGCGCAGCTTCTGCATTTGTGACGGAAAAGGTACCGACGAGAAGGACTGCGATGAGTAAACCTGCTGCGAAGCGTTTGATAGAATTGATCATAGAGATACCTCCTTGACAAATTTCCGTTGCAGGATTGAAAGAAAAATGATTATTTTTACATATTTATTATAAACTGTTCATGAAAAAAACACAATGAGATACTGCAGGTATTTTGTGGCGTTTTACTGTTTTCCTAAGCCCGTTTTCCTGATTGTCTTCCTTATTTTCTTCTGATCTTTCTCCAGTCGTTACTTCTGTTTCTTCTCCAATCGTTGTCCTGTCCTTTCCCGTTTTCTTATCACTATTATTACATGATCGGCAATTATTGATCCGGAATGGCGATTTTTCTGCTGGACACGTCAGGAAAGATGTGCTAACATAAATTCCGTTCAGCAGTCCAAAGGGACTGTCAGTGACAATTTGATAACTGCACTCGTAGTCTAATGGATAGAACGGAGGCCTCCGACGCCTTTAATGCAGGTTCGATTCCTGTCGAGTGCATTTTCCGGTGCAGGGTGGTCTCTGCACCGTTTTTTTTACGCTGTTAAAACACACGCCCTGTCGAGGGCGTGTAACTGCAGCTTGCGAAAATCACATTCCAAATCGTTCCAAATCGCTTCGCGATTGGATTTTCGCCGTAAAACTGAGGCTTTTCGCGAAAAACCCGCGAAAAACGCCTCGAATTTCGAGGGGGTCTGTACGGTAACACAACACTACATATTTAACAATTATTTCCCAGAATACTATTTGCTTTTACTATCAAAATACTGTACAATGATTTTTGACAAAAACCGGATGGCATAATAACGACTCGGAATTACAGGTGCACCGGTTGTTGAAAAATTTTCAAGTTAATTCAGGAGGAATGAACATGGCAGTAAAAGTTGCAATTAACGGTTTCGGTCGTATTGGTCGTCTGGCATTCCGTCAGATGTTCGGCGCTGAGGGTTTTGAGATTGTTGCAATCAACGATTTGACCTCTCCCGAGATGCTTGCACATCTGCTGAAATATGACAGCACACAGGGCAGATATGAGAAGGCCGATACCGTAACCTTCGGTGAGGATTCCATCACTGTCGACGGCAAAGAGATCAAGATTTATGCTAAGGCTGACGCAGCTGAGCTTCCCTGGGGCGAGATCGGCGTAGATGTCGTTCTGGAGTGCACAGGTTTCTATACCTCCAAAGGAAAAGCACAGGCACACATCGATGCGGGCGCCAAGCATGTCATCATTTCCGCTCCCGCGGGCAATGATCTTCCCACCATCGTTTATAATGTAAACCATCAGTCCCTGACCAGCGAAGACAAGATCATCTCCGCTGCATCCTGCACAACCAACTGCCTGGCTCCTATGGCCAAGGCTCTTAATGACCTCGCTCCCATCAAGTCCGGTATCATGTGCACGATCCATGCTTACACCGGCGACCAGATGACTCTTGACGGCCCTCAGAGGAAGGGTGACAAGAGGCGTTCCCGCGCTGCAGCCATCAACATCGTTCCCAACAGCACCGGCGCTGCAAAGGCTATCGGCCTTGTTATCCCCGAGCTGAACGGCAAACTGATCGGCGCTGCCCAGCGTGTTCCCACCCCTACAGGCTCCACCACCATCCTGACCGCTGTCGTCGAAGGCAATGTGACCAAGGATCAGATCAATGCAGCCATGAAGGCAGCCAAGACCGAGTCCTTCGGCTACAATGAGGACGAGATCGTCTCCAGCGATATCATCGGCATGCGCTACGGCTCCCTGTTCGATGCTACCCAGACCATGGTTCTGCCTCTTGACAACGGCACGACCCAGGTCCAGGTTGTTTCCTGGTATGACAATGAGAATTCCTACACCAGCCAGATGGTCCGCACCATTAAGCACTTCGGCAGCCTGCTCGGCGCATAATGAATGTGCATTCCGGGATTTCAGCCGGACAGGATCAGGCTCTGCCTGCCAATAGCGCTGCAGCAGTTCCCGGGATATTTGACCTGAGTATTTGAGAAGGGTCCGGTCTGTTATGGACCGGACCCTTTTTACAACAGGATTCATTCAGAATTTAGGAGGAAATAGTATGGGACTGAACAAAAAATCGGTTGATGATATTAACGTGAAGGGCAAACGCGTTCTTTGCCGCTGCGATTTCAACGTGCCGCTCAAGGCAGGACAGATCACGGATGACAACCGTATTGTCGCGGCTCTTCCCACGATCAAAAAGCTGATCGCGGACGGCGGCAAGGTGATCCTCTGCTCCCACCTGGGCAAGCCGAAGGGCGAGCCCAAGCCCGAGCTGTCTCTTGCTCCCGTGGCAAAGAGGCTGAGCGAGCTTCTCGGCCAGGAAGTCGTCTTTGCAAAAGATGACAACGTGGTAGGCGAGAACGCAAAGGCAGCTGTCGCGGCTATGAAGGACGGCGATGTTGTCCTGCTCGAGAACACCCGCTATCGCAAGGAAGAGACCAAGAACGGTGAGGAGTTCTCCAAAGACCTTGCCTCCCTGGCGGATGTCTTCGTCAACGATGCATTCGGTACCGCTCACCGCGCACACTGCTCCAACGTCGGCGTGACCCAGTATCTGGATACGGCTGTTGTCGGCTATCTGATGCAGAAAGAGATCGACTTCCTCGGCAAAGCCGTTGAAGATCCGGTTCGTCCTTTTGTCGCGATCCTGGGCGGCGCGAAGGTCGCTGACAAGCTCGCAGTCATCAACAACCTGCTGGAGAAGTGCGATACTCTCATCATCGGCGGCGGCATGGCTTATACCTTTGCAAAGGCCAAAGGCTATGAGATCGGCAAGTCCCTTCTGGACGAAACCAAGGTCGACTACTGTGCAGAGATGATCAAGAAGGCGGAGAGCCTGGGCAAGAGCCTGCTTCTGCCTGTTGATGCTGTTATCACTTCAGAGTTCCCGGATCCGATCGATGCTGAGATCCCGACTGAAATCGTGGATATCGACAAGATCCCCGCTGACAAGATGGGCATGGACATCGGTCCGAAGACCATTGAGATCTTCTCCAACGCGGTCAAGACTGCCAAGACTGTTGTCTGGAACGGCCCGATGGGCGTCTTTGAGAACCCGATCCTGTCCAAGGGCACAAAGGCTGTTGCCCAGGCTATGGCAGATACAGATGCTACCACCATTATCGGCGGCGGCGACAGCGCTGCGGCAGCCAATCAGATGGGCTTCCATGACAAGATGAGCCACATTTCCACTGGCGGCGGCGCTTCCCTTGAATTCCTCGAGGGCAAGGATCTTCCCGGTGTTGCGGCTGCAAACGACAAGTAATAGATAATAAAAAATACCCCGGCGCAGCGCCTGTGGACGACAGATGATCAGAAGCTGAACGTGCTATAAGGGATACGGAGACAATTAGCAGTATTTTTATCATTTATGATTAGGAGAAAAGACATGGCAAGAAGGAAAATCATAGCCGGTAACTGGAAAATGAACAAGACCCCCTCTGAGGCAAAAGCTCTTGTCGAGCTTCTGGCTCCTCTTGTAAAGAATGACGATGTGGACGTCGTTTATTGCGTGCCTGCCATTGACATCGTTCCCGTGGCAGAGGCTGTAAAGGGCTCCAACGTGGCTGTTGGCGCAGAGAACCTCTCCGACAAGGACAGCGGCGCTTTCACCGGTGAAGTCTCCGGTGCGATGCTTGTTGATGCAGGTGTCAAGTATGTCATCATCGGTCACTCTGAAAGAAGAGAGTATTACAAAGAGGATGACGCTTTCCTGAACAGAAAAGTACTCAAGGCATTTGAGTATGGTCTGATCCCGATCCTCTGCTGCGGCGAGACACTTGAGCAGCGTGAGATGGGGGTTACGATCGACTGGATCCGTCTGCAGCTCAAGAGCGATCTCGTGGGCGTCACGAAGGAGCAGGCTGCTTCTATGGTCATTGCTTATGAGCCGATCTGGGCGATCGGAACCGGCAAGGTTGCAACTACAGAACAGGCACAGGAAGTCTGCCATGCGATCCGTGAACTCATCGCCGAGATTTATGACGCAGATACAGCTGAGAAGATCCGCATCCAGTACGGCGGCTCCGTCAAGGGTTCCTCCGCTCCCGAGCTGTTTGCTCAGCCCGATATCGACGGCGGCCTGATCGGCGGCGCAGCCCTCACTGAGGACTTTGGAAAGATCGTCAACTACAACAAGTGATCGGTCCCGACATAAAAGATAACTGTCTCCGGTTATTGCGTTCAGGTGACTTTTCCGGGATCTCCCGTGAACCGGGGATCCTTTAAGCAGAATTAAGGGGCAGCCTGCCGCGCTCAGATGCGCAGCCGGCTGCCCTTTATTCCGCTTCCTATACCTTTCGGCAAGTGTATCACTTCAATTCATAGGTCACGGTCACATTTGCCGTGATCTCTGCTTCACCGGGCATGAAGCCTGCGGCGCTGCTCTCCGGGCCGGCGCCTTTTCCGGCATCCATAGCCGCCATTGTCTTCATATTGGCTTCATAGGTCGTATCCTGCCAGCCCTCCGTGATGGACCTGACCGGTCCCAGGGAACGTCCGGCGGCTGCCGCAAGGACAGAAGCCTTTTCTTTTGAGGCTTCCACTGCTTTTTGCTGTGCCTCGCTGTAAAAGGCTGCATACTGCGAGCAGCTGTAGCTGACACCATTGAATTCGTTCGCGCCTGCTTCGGTACAGGCAGAGATGAGACCTCCCGCTTCTTTGATCGCGACACCTTTTACTGACAGACTGGTGCTGACACTGTATCCGGTGATCGTATCCCCGTTGCCGGTGTTCCAGTCGTATTGGGGACTTACATCATACCAGGTGGTCTGGATGTTGTCCTCGCTGACCCCATTGTCTTTGAGGGCTTTGATGACGGAATCCACACCGCTGCTGTTGGCGCTTTGCGCTTCTGCCGCAGTCTCTGCCTGGGTTCGGACACCGAAACGAAGTTCGGCCAGATCAGGCACTGCGTAAACGCTGCCTTTCGAAGTGACGGTAACGGTGTCGGATGGACTTGCTGCCTGGGCGGTGTCTGCGGTCTGGGCAGCATTCACACGGACGACGGTGCCTCCGGTCCCTGCGTCTGATGTGGAAGCACTGCAGCCGGTCAGCGCCAGGGATGCGGCGCATACCGCAGCCAGAGCCAGAGAGCACAGAGTCCGGGAGTGCATCCTGCAGTTCATTTTGTTTCTTTTTTTCATGGCTTTTCCTCACAGATAGAAATGTTAATGTTCGTAGTGCTTCAGGACGACTGTAATGCGGCGGCGGGAAAGAGACTCAGAAAATATTGTCCCTGCCTTGTTACAGTCCTCCTGTTTTTTGCTGCGGCAGGGGATGCCTTTACGGCAGTTGCTTTATATCCGAACTGACGATAAAATAATAGACGGCGTTACTGCCTCTACTTAGAGATTTTATTAAGTTTTTACTATGATTTTTACCAGGAAAGGAAGGAATGGAAATGGCTGCAAAAAACAGGAGAGCAGGCAGACTGGCAGTGATTATGCTCAGCTTTGCGCTGATTATTCAGATCTTTGGGGCGAAAGGTTCCATAACAGCCTATGCCACTCCGGAATCAGCCGGCGTCTCAGAGGAAAAGGGAAACAATACAGCGGCGGAAGTGGACGCCGTGATGGAAAAAATGACGCTCCGGGAAAAGGTCGGTCAGATGCTGATCCCGGCTTTCAGGACCTGGAATGACGATCCGGATCATGAGGATGAAGGAGCAGTTCCCTTTACCAGGATGAATGAAACGGTGCGCGAGACGATCGCGAAGAGCCGCCTCGGAGGCGTGATCCTTTTTAGTGAGAACTGTTCCGGAAGCTTGAGCGACACTATGCGCCTGATCAGTGATCTGCAGTCGGCGAATCAGGATACAGACAGGGAATGCAGAATACCCCTGTTGATCTCGGTGGATCAGGAAGGGGGAATTGTCAACCGCCTGTCGCAGGCCACGGGCTGGCCGGGAAATATGGCGCTCGCGGCAGCCGGGGATCCGGATCTGGCGGGAGCAGCCGGGACTTCCATAGGAGAGGAACTGTCCCTCATAGGCTTCAACACGGACTTTGCCCCGGTGATGGATGTCAATAGTGATCCCAAGAACCCGGTCATTGGTGTGCGCTCTTTTTCCGATGATCCCGGGACTGTGTCTCAGTACGGCAGAGCCTTTCTGAAAGGCCTGTCGGAAAGCGGCACGATCGCCTGCCTGAAACATTTCTCCGGTCATGGTGATACAGATACAGACAGTCATGTGGGACTGCCCTGTGTAAACAAAACTCTGGAGGAACTTAGAGAATGCGAGCTGATTCCTTTCAGGGAAGCTATCGATGCCGGTGCGGAGATGATCATGACCGCTCATATCCAGCATCCCGCGATCGAAAAGAAAACCAGTGTTTCAAAGCAGACCGGGGAAGAAATCTTTCTGCCGGACACCCTGTCGGGTACAATCCTCACGGACCTTCTGCGCGGAGAACTGGGGTTTGAGGGCGTCGTGGTTACAGATGCTCTCGAGATGGATGCGATCAGCAGCCACTTTGAGGAAAAGGATGTCTGGAGACTGTCGATCAACGCCGGCGCAGATATGCTTCTGATGCCGGTCTCTGTCAAGGATGCGGACACTGCCGCCAGACTGCCTGAAGTCATCGACGAGATCACAGAGATGGCTGAAAAAGGCATCATCAGTCGGGAAAGGATCGATGAATCTGTGCGCCGGATCCTTACTCTGAAGGCAAAGCACGGCCTGCTGCAGCCCCGGGATTTCGGGATTTCTGAGGAACAGATCAATGAAATAAAGCCCCGGGTCGGCAGCAGGGAAGAGGCTGAAAAAGCCTGGGAGACAGCTGAGCGTTCCCTGACGCTTATAGAAAATAAAGAAGATACCCTTCCCTGCAGACTTGGGCAGAATGAGAAGGTCCTGGTCCTGTATCCCGGAGAGAACAGGAAGCTGACTGCTGAATTCGCGAAAAAGCATCTGGAATCAGAGAAAAAGATTCCGGACAACACAGAGTGGAAGGCACTTGTCTACGGGCCGGACAACATTGAAGAATGCCTGGAGGCTGCGCGGGAGGCCGACCATGTGGCTGCCGTCTCCCTTATGTTTTCCGCGCCGGAGCTGGATCCCCGGACAGAGGACGGAGAATCCGGAATGGCTCTGGACAAAATCATCGCAGGCGTTCACAAAGACGGCGGCAGGATCACTGTGATCAGTGCCTGGCTGCCCTATGATGCCGCCAGATATCAGGAGGCGGATGCGGTCATAGCCTGTTACGGGTCAACCGGGATGAATAACCTGCCTGAGGAGGGACAGGCTTTTAATCCCAGCCTTCCCGCTGCCATCTGCGCTGTTTTTGGCGGTTCTGAACCGGAGGGGACACTCCCTGTGAACCTGATGAAGCTGGATAAGGAGTACCATTTTACCGATGAGGTCCTCTACCCGAGGGGATATTCCTGGAAAAAGCAGCAGACACCGTGACAGAACGAAAGATGCGAAAAACCGTCTTAACATGAAGGAGTATCAGTAGACAATGCTGCGGGAAGAGGGAATAGAAGAAATCTATGACGGACGCTTTTACTCACCGGACGATCTGGTACCGGTGGGCTGTTCCGGCTGTGAGGGATGTTCTGACTGCTGCCGGAACACAGGCGATACGATCATCCTGGATCCCTACGATATGTACCTGCTGCAGACCGGGACCGGCAGGACCTTTGAGGAGATGATCGAGCTCCAGATCGAGATCCGGCTGGTGGAAGGCCTGATCCTGCCCAACCTGATGCAGCATCATGAAGGAGAATCCGGAGGCAATAATGGATTGCAGCAGGACTGCTGTCCCTTTCTCTCAGAGTCCGGCCGGTGTACGATCCATCCCTGGCGTCCCGGTTTCTGCCGGCTCTATCCCATGGGCAGATACTATGAGGGAGACAGGTTTTATTATATCGTTCAGAAAAATGAATGCACAGGAAGGGAAAAGACGCCGGTCCTGCTCAGAGACTGGCTGGGGGTCGAGGACCTGCCCCGGTATGAAGCCTTTATCAGCAGTTGGCACAGCTTCAGGAAAAGGGCGGAAAACGCCCTCGCCTTCCTGACAGAAAAAAGCCGGTCCTCTGTCGCCCGCTATATCCTGCAGCTGTTTTTTGTCCATCCATACCTGACTGAAATGGAGTTTTACCCTCAGTACGAGGCCAGGATGGAAATCTGCATGGGCGCCCTCGGGGATGCTTTCCGCGCAGCGGAAGGAAGATAAGGACCTTTCACTGCACCGGGAAGCATCATGGAAATATCATGGAAGTATCAGGAAAGTATCGTGAAAGTATAACGGAAATATCATGGAAGTGACCGGATGGAAAAAACAGTCATTGTAATCGGTGCCGGCGCGGCCGGGCTGATGGCCGCCGCTGCGGCGGCGGAAAAAGGGCACAGGGTGATCGTGCTGGAAAAAAATGAAAAGGCGGGAAAAAAGATCTATATCACCGGGAAGGGAAGATGCAATCTGACCAATGATTGTGACACGGAGGAGTTTTTCAGCCATGTTGTGCGAAACCCCAAGTTTTTGTACAGCGCCGTCTATGGCTTTGACCACGGGATGGTCAAGGACTTCTTTGAAAAAAACGGATGTGCGGTCAAAGTGGAGCGCGGCAGCCGTGTTTTTCCCGTCTCTGATCACGCCTCCGATGTGACGGCGGCTCTTGTCAGGTTTTTGAAGAAGCACGATGTGGATATATGCTGCCATTCGCCTGTAGAGGATATTCTGACAGAAGATCTGTTTCCGGAGGGCGGATCGGGCACAGAAGCAGGGGACGGGAAACATAATGATCCCCGGAGCAGGAAAAAGGGTCCTGACCTCTGTGTGCGGGGAGTGCGTCTGAAGAACGGGAAGATGATCCCGGCGGATGCGGTGATCCTGTGCACCGGCGGCCTGTCCTATCCGTCGACAGGCTCGACCGGGGACGGTCTGAAAATCGCCCGGCGGCTCGGCCTGAAGACAACTCCGACAGCCCCCTCCCTTGTCCCCTTCGAGACCCGGGACCAGTGGTGTCGGGACCTGCAGGGTCTTGCCCTTAAAAATGTCTCCGTGCGGATCTTTCCTCTGGAAAAGACCAGTGAAACGGAAGGCGGGGAAGCTCCGCAGGGCAGAAAAAAGGCGAAGCCTGTCTACGAAGCTTTCGGGGAGCTGCTCTTTACCCATTTCGGCCTGAGCGGACCGATCATTCTCACGGCATCCTGCAGCTGTGACTTTGAGAAATATCCGGAGGGGTTCCGCCTCTTCCTGGATCTCAAGCCTGCCCTGTCACAGCAGCAGCTGGAGGAGAGGATCGCCAGAGAGTTTGCCGCTTCACCCGGAAAACACCTGCCCGCCGCGATCAGGCCCCTGTTTCCTGCCCGTCTCGCAGAGGCCGTGACAGAGCTCTCCGGCTTCGGGTCTGAACAGCGGGCTGCCGCCTTTTCTCCTTCCAGGATCAGGGAGCTCGCCAGCCTGATTAAAAACATCCCTGTCACGGTGACCGGCACCAGGGGGTATACAGAGGCGATCATCACAAGAGGGGGGATCAGTGTAAAAGAGATCAACCCTTCCACGATGGAGGCGAAAAAGATCGCAGGATTGTATATTGCCGGAGAGATCCTGGATGTGGACGCGCACACCGGCGGATTCAATCTCCAGATCGCCTGGTCGACAGGCCATCTGGCAGGCAGCAGTATCCCGGTGGAATCCTGAGAAACGGGGGCGGGCCCCAGCTGCTGTCGTCATTTTCGTCTGCGCATGGTCTCATTACCAGGCAAAAATTATGATCAGAGAGGAAATATGAGATTGTTAACTGAGAAAAAGATGAAAAAGAAAAGCCACAGGACAGAGTCTGAGCGCAGAGGAGGAAAGAGTGCCCGCACAGGGCTTTGCACTGCGTTTGTGACGGGATTTATGATCGTGACAGGGCTGATCGGGACAGCCGCCGGCTGTCTGGCCTCCGGGGCGGACCTGCCGGCGGATCCCTGCAGCCTCTTTATTAAGACGGTACAGGCCGGAACAGTATCCGCAAAGGCAGCTGAACCCTACATGAAGATTACCGTGATCGATTACGGCTCAGGCAGTTCTGTCTACGGGGACGCGACACTTCTGGAATCAGGCGGACAATATCTGCTCATCGACACCGGAGCCAGAGATCCCAACAATACAGTCATCAAATATCTGAAAAAGAAAGGTATAAGGAATCTGAGCCTGTATATCTCTCATTTTCACGAAGACCACTGTTACTATGCCGCCAGTATCATAGGTGATTCCTGGTTTAAGCTGAAAAAGGTCTATCTGGCCAACCCCGACAGTGCAAAGCACTATCTGACCAGCTACAGCAAAAACCACAGAAGAAAGTTTTACGACGCATGCAAAAATGCGGTGAACTATTACAACAAGATCCTCGCGGCAGCCCGCCGCAAAAAGATCCCGGTCAAAGGACTCAGGAAGGGTGACACCTTCTCGATCGGGGCCGTGAACGCCAAAGTTCTCTGGGACCGCAACCAGCGGCCGGTGGAGGTCTTTGACCCCTACGATGTGACCGGTACAGGATATATCAACAACAGCTCACTGGTGACGAAATTTACCTTCCGGAAACGGAGCTTTCTCACCGCCGGAGATATTGAGTGCTCCACTGAGAGAGACCTGCTTGCCTCGGGCGCGGACCTTTCCGCCGATATTTTCAAGCTCAACCACCACGGGATCTGGAGCGCCAATACAGAGGCCTTCCTCAGGGCGGTCAATCCCTGTTATGTCTACTACGCCTATAAAAAGAATGGTTCAGATCCCGAGTACAGGAGATTCGGCGCTGCCGCCGATGTGTCGGCGACCATGAGAAAGCTCGCGCCCAAGTATAATATACTGGGAAACCGCTACAATGGAACCATCACCTACAAGGTGCAGTTCAATACGATCACTGTCAGCGCGGAACGCCACATCAAGAAAAAGAGTATTCAGGTCCGCAACGACTGGAACGGAAAGATCCGCACCCAGACGCTGGTCTATAATGACGCACAGAGTCTTCATCTGGACAAGCGGATGCTTTTTTCCGGGACAAAGCTGGTGACTGGAACAGCTGCTGATCCCTCAAAAACCTATAACGGCTGGGTGAAGGATTCCAAAGGCTGGAGATACCGGACGAAAAAAGGAAAATGGCTGGCGGGCGGATGGAAGACGATCGGCTCCAGTACCTATTATTTTACCAATAACGGCTACCGTCACGAGGGCTGGCTCAAGCTCAATGGCAAAATGTACTTCATGAGCCGGGTCGGAGTCCGGCAGCTGGGCTGGCAGATGATCGACGGCAAGGTGTACTATTTCCTGAAAAACGGCACCATGGCAACCGGAAAAACCTGGATCGGGGGGAAGGTCTGGCCGCTTCGTTCAAACGGGAGCCTTGACCTGTCCAAAATGAAAGCTCCCGGCATCGGGATCCTGACCGTGGAGCACCGCCATACTACCAAATAAGATACCGACAAGGAGGCCTGCATTATGATAAACATCGCGATCGATGGACCGGCAGGGGCCGGAAAGAGCACCATCGCAAAGAGAGTGGCAAAAGAATTGTCCTATATTTATGTGGATACAGGTGCTATGTACAGGGCTATGGCGCTCTATCTGCACCGCCTCGGGATCAGCGCCGAGGATACAGAGAAAATCGCCGAATCCTGTTCAGGGGCGGAAATCTCGATCGAGTATATTGACGGCGAACAGGTCGTCCTGCTCGGCGGTGAAAACGTGAACCCCCTTCTCCGCACCAGGGAGGTCAGCGAAATGGCCTCCAAAAGCAGCGCAGTCCCGCAGGTGAGGACAAGACTGGTACAGCTCCAGCAGGAGCTCGGAAAAAAGCAGAACGTTGTCATGGACGGCCGGGATATCGGGACGGTGGTCCTTCCGGACGCTCAGGTCAAGATCTACCTGACAGCCAGTGTGGACGTCAGGGCAAGACGCCGCTGGCTGGAACTGAAGGAAAAAGGAGAGGATCCGGTCTTTGAGGAGATCGCCCGGGAGATTGAGGAGCGGGACAACAGGGATATGACCCGGGAGGTCTCCCCCCTGAGGATCGCGGATGACGCTGTTCTGGTGGACAGCTCCGCCATGACCATAGAAGAAGTGGCCGAGTATATCCTGAAGATCGTCCACAGCCGGGTATGAACCCCGTCTCCTGATCATTTGATTTACGTTATTTGATCTGATCATTATTGATCTGATTATTATTGATTTGATTATTATTTGATCTGATCATTATTTGATCTGATTATTTGAAAGGAACAGACATTTGAGCAAACCTGAAATCATCCTTGCCCGCAGCGCGGGGTTCTGCTTTGGAGTGCAGCGCGCGGTCAGCAAAGTATATGACGAGACGGACAGGGGAGGCGACATTTATACCTACGGCCCCATCATCCACAACACAGAAGTGGTTGCCGATCTGGAAAAGCGCGGAGTCCATGTCGTCGAATCGGCCGAGGAGATCAGTTCCCTGAAGCGGGGGACGGTCATCATCCGGTCCCATGGCGTGTCAAGAGAGATCGATACCCTGATCAGGGAGAGCGGGCTCAGGTGCATAGACGCCACCTGCCCCTTTGTCAAGAGGATCCACAGGACTGTGGAAGCAGCGAGCGCGGAGGGAAAAAAGATCGTCATCATCGGAAACCCCGTCCATCCGGAGGTGATGGGGATCATGGGGTGGTCCTCGACACCCGTCACGGTCATCCAGACAGCACAGGAAGCTGCTGAATTTGAGGCTCCCGAGGAAGCGGAGATCTGCGTAGTGGCTCAGACCACTTTTAACGCAAATAAATTTAAAGATTTAGTTGATATTTTGAAGAAAAATAGGTACAATGTTCTTTGTGTGAATACAATCTGTAATGCGACGCACGAGCGGCAGTCGGAAGCAAAGGCCATTGCCGGCCGCGCGGACATTATGATTGTAATCGGAGACCGGAGCAGCTCCAATTCGGCAAAGCTTTACGAGATCTGCAGAAAGGAGTGCCCGAACACCCATTTCATACAAACGTGGAACGACTTACATCTTACTCTGACTGGTGCAGAAAAGGTGATAGGCATTACCGCGGGGGCTTCGACCCCAAAGAATATCATTGAGGAGGTTTATAACCATGTCAGAGCAGACCTTTGAACAAATGTTGGACGAATCGTTCAAGACCATTCACACCGGAGAGGTAGTCGAGGGACAGATCATCGACGTCAAGCCCGATGAGGCGATCCTGAATATCGGCGCAAAGTCGGACGGCATTCTCACCAGGAATGAGTACACGAACGATCATTCTGTTGATCTCACAGAAGTCCTGCACGTAGGCGACAAACTTGAAGTCAAGATTCTGAAAGTGAATGACGGAGACGGCCAGGTCGTCCTTTCCTACAAGCGCCTCGCGGCAGACCGCGGCAACAAGCGCATTGAGGAAGCGTACAACAACAAGGAAGTTCTCACTGCCAAGGTCACACAGGTCCTTTCCGGCGGTCTGAGCGTTGTTGTTGAGGAAGTCAGAGTATTCATCCCTGCAAGCCTTGTCTCCGATACTTATGAGAGAGACCTGAGCAAGTATCTCGGACAGGATATTGAGTTCGTGATCACCGAGTACAATCCGCACAGGCGCAGATATATTGGTGACCGCAAGCAGCTTCTCGTTGCAAAGCGCCAGGAAATGCAGCGTAAGCTCTTCGAGACCATCCACCCCGGCGATACAGTCGAGGGTACTGTCAAGAATATCACAGATTTCGGTGCTTTCATCGATCTGGGCGGTGCAGACGGACTGCTGCACATTTCCGAGATGAGCTGGGGCCGCGTCGAGAATCCCAAGAAGGTCTTCAAGGTCGGCGAGCAGCTCCGCGTCCTGATCAAGGACATCCAGGGAACAAAGATCGCCCTTTCCCTGAAGTTCCCGGAGGAGAATCCCTGGGTCGGTGCTGCTGAGAAGTATGCAGCCGGCACGATCGTCACCGGCAAAGTTGCCAGGATGACCGATTTTGGCGCGTTTGTTGAGCTTGAGCCCGGCATCGATGCCCTGCTTCATGTCTCCCAGATCGCCCGCGAGCACATCGACAAGCCTTCGGATGTCCTCAAGACCGGACAGGAAGTCACAGCCAAGATCGTGGACTTCAACGAAGACAGCAACAAGATCAGCCTGAGCGTCAAACAGCTCCTCATCGACAAGGAGCGTGAGAGACGTGCTGCTGAGCGCGCAAATGCCGATGCTGACACCGAGACCGTTGATGTCGACGCTTTTGTGAATGCTCAGAGAGATAAAGAGGACGCTGAATAATTTTCCGGGATCTTATGGTTCCGAAAAAAGCGACACGGAATAATCTGATTGTGCAGAGTGTGTTTACAGGCACCTGAATGATTCTGATTTTCGGGCCGGAATCCCTGCGGGTTCCGGCCTTTTCCTTTCGGATCCGGCTCACGCGTACCTGACGCGGGCAGATGAATGAAGGCGGCTTTGTCTCCCCTTTTATTCGCATATCGGAATCCGGGGCACATTTCCAGGAGATCGTTATGGATTTGACGGAAAATACTGCAGTGAAAACTACTGAAGCGAATACTGTTCTTAATACTGTTCTTATAGAAGATATTGAAAGGACACTGAAACTCCCCCTCCTGAAGGAGCTTTGTGGAAAGACTGTCCTCATTACCGGCGCGACCGGTCTGATCGGGCAGACTCTGACCAGGGTACTTCTGCAGTACGGAGCCGGAGAGGGACCTGAAAAAAAGATCCATGTCATCGCCTGTGTCCGGGACAGGGAGAAGGCAGACCGCCTCTTCGAGGGCTTTGCCAGCGGCAATCTCACTTACCTGGTCTGCGATATTGCATCCCTGCACACAAAGAAGGCTGAACGCAAAGTCGACTACATGATCCATGCGGCGAGCCAGACATCCAGCAGGGCCTTTGTCGAACAGCCTGTGGAAACGATTTTTACCGCTGTGAACGGAACGAGGAGCGCCCTGGAATTTGCCCGCCAAAATGAGGTGCAGTGCTTTGTTTACCTGTCCACGATGGAGGTATACGGAGCTCCCGTCGATGATGAAAAGATCGATGAAAAACACGGGACAAATCTGGACACCATGCATCCAAGAAGCTGTTACCCCGAATCCAAGAGACTGTGCGAGGTCCTCTGCGCTTCCTGGCAGAAGGAGTACGGTGTCCCTGTCCGCGTCCTGCGCCTGACCCAGACCTTCGGACCGGGAGTGCGCTATGACGACGGCCGCGTCTTTGCGGAGTTTGCCCGCTGTGTTATCGAAGGCCGGGACATCGTCCTGAAGACAGAAGGACTGACCTGCCGTTCTTACCTCTATACCGCAGACGCGGTCTCCGCGATCCTGACCGTCCTGCTCCGGGGCAGCGACGGAGAGGCGTATAATGCCGCCAATGAAGAGACCTACTGCAGTATCAGGGAGATGGCGGATCTGGCTGCCCGGGAATGCGCGGAGGGAAAGATCAAAGTCCGGATCGAGGCGGACAGGGATCCCTCGGTGTTCGGCTATGCCCCCACCCTCCACATGAATCTGGACACTTCAAAGCTTCGCACGCTGGGATGGCACCCCTCCTGCGGCCTTGCGGAGGCGTATCGGAGAATGATTAAATCGATGCAGCCGTGAAACAAGGAACCTGTAATACCTTTCTCTGAAACCGCAGACAACCACCTGGGAGAATCAATTCTATGGAAAAAATACTGAGCGTATCGATCGCCTCCTACAATGTCGAAAACTACATCAAAAGAGCCCTGGACTCCTGCTGTATCCCGGAGATCATGGACAGGCTGGAAGTGATCGTCGTAAACGACGGTTCCACAGACCACACTCTGGAGATCGCGAAGGAATATGAGGAAAAATATCCTGAGACCTTCCGCGTGATCGACAAGGAAAACGGAGGCTACGGATCCACTGTAAATGCCTCGATCCGGGCCGCGCGGGGGAAATATTTCCGCCTGCTGGACGGGGATGACTGGTTTGACAGAGAAGGGCTTACAGCTTTTGTAGACGAGCTTACAGATGCTCAGGAGGATATGGTCATTGCCCGATTCAAGAGGGTCTTTGAGGAGGACGGGCACGAGGAGGTCCGGGACGAAGCGGAGGATATCAGTGAGAAAGTGGTGCGCTTCGATGATCTGGGCTGCCATGACTGGTTTACCATGCATGCCGTCACCTACAGGACCAGGATCCTGCAGGAGAACAACATCCGGCTGACAGAGCACTGCTTCTACACAGACCAGGAATACGATCTCCTTCCCCTGCCCTGGGTGGATACTGTCCGGATCTTCCCCCAGGTAGTCTACTGCTACAGGATCGGCCGGGGGGAACAGAGCGTCAGTCCGGAGGGCCTGGAAAAACACTACAATGACCAGACCGTGGTTTTGAAAAGGCTCTATACGGTATACCCGGATGTCGGGCTGAAGAAGACAGCAAAGGACACCTACATTTTTAACTATTTTGTCCTGCGCACCTTCCTGCAGATCAAGGTCTACCTTGTGATCTCTCAGTCCAATCTCCACAAACAGGAGCTCATCAATTTCCTTGACTACTTGAAGAGGGAACAGCCGCTCATTTACAAGGAACTGAGGCGTACCAGCAAGATCCTGAATATCTTACTGCTGACCCGGTACCGTGCCTACGGGATCCTTCACAAAAGGATGCAGAAGGAGTACAGATACTGATCCAGGACCCGCCTCCGAGTCTTACGCGATGAAGCAGGTTTCCCTTGATGAAGCAGGTTTCCCTTTTTGCGCGCGTATCCCACGACTGAAGCCACGGGTCTTGCGCGATGAAGAAAATGAAGAATAAAAAGCCCCGCCGGATACCTGATCTGTACCGGCGGGGCTTTCTATTTGATCCATATTAATATCAATGCTGATTAATACACATTTCGGGAGTCCCTGCCTGCAGACCGGGAATCCCTGTCCTCGTTCAGGAATCAGAGGAAGTACGCTCAGTCGTCTTTGACCATAAACTCTATGATATCGACGACCCTGTCAATGCCCATCTCGGAATTGAAGCAGGCGTCGTAATTTCTGTAATCACCGAATTTATAGCTTGTGAAGTGGTTGTAGTAATCTCTGCGTTCCTGATCTTTACGCTTGATCAGGTTCGGGAATGCAGCCAGATCGTCGCCGTAGACTTCCAGCGCACGTTTTGCGCGCGCCTCCTTCGGAGCGTAAATGAAGAATTTCTTGATGTTGTCGCGGTCTTTCAGGATATAGTCTCCGCAGCTGCCTACGATGACACAGCTTCCCTTGTCGGCGATGTCATTGAGGACTTTTCTGCGGGCGCCGAAAATACGATCCGGAATCGGGATGATGCCTCTGGCGGCGTTGATGCCGTAGAAATAACCGGATACTTCTTTTTCTGCCCAATTCTTGATCGTCTGCTCATCAAGACCGCTTTCCTGTGCGAGCATGGTGATGATTTCCTTGTCATAGAAATCGATTCCCAGCCGCTTGGCCAGCTCCTCTCCGATCTGGCGGCCTCCTGAACCATACTCTCTGCTGATTGTGATGATCTTGTTCCCCATTGCGTTACCTCCCTCTGGATAAAATATGTCTGCCTGCAATCAATGAAAACTTGCAGCCGAAGAAGCAACGTTCCGCGCCGCTGCAGGTTATCTGCTGCCCGGCCGCGTTTTTTAAGGACGCAGCCGGACAGGATCCTGTCCATAAATCAGGCTTATGAACAATCTTCTTAATAACCATACATACTGTGTCCGTACTCAGAAAGTACTGTTTGATAACACATCTTCATGTAACACATTTTCCCATGTCGCGACGGCAATCAGCCTGATTAATTGTCTCGCAACTTACCTAAATTCTACAATGAAATTAGAAAAATGTCAATTTTTATACAAAAGTGAGGCTCTGTTAATCATTTAACGTGCTACAGTACACGCCCTATCGAGGGCGTGTACTGTAGCTTGCGAAAATCCCATTCCAAATCGCTTCGCGATGGGATTTTCGCCGTAAAACTCGGGTTTTTCGCGAAAAAGCCGCGAAAAACACCTCGAGTTTCGAGGGAGTCTGTACTGTAACTTTAACGTAACTACACACGCCCTATTGAGGGCGTGTATAGTAACGTGCGAAAATCCCATTCCAACAATGCGAAGCTTTGTTATCGCCGCGCGATGGGGATTTTCGTCATAAAACTCGGGTTTTTCGCGAAAAGCGCGCGAAAAACTCCTCGAATTTCGTGCCGGTCTGAAAAGTAACCATTTAACTGGTAACAGACCTGCCTGTAGGGAGGCAGGGGAGGGAGACAGGGGACGGTCTGTACGGTGGCATTAACTGTACAGTCTGAAACGGATTTCAGTCTGAGAGCAGGGAAGAAAACGCAGCTGTACCGGAGAATCACGGCTTCCGGAAAATAATATGCCGCAGTACATAGTCCGCATAGTCTGAGAGGGCTGCGCGGTCTTTTTTCATGTCGTCGGAGAACTCGAAAAAGATATCCTTGTCCTCAAAACCGCGTTTGAAAAAAGGAGTGCGGTAGAGGTCCCACTGGGGCAGATAGGAGGCGGTTTTGCGGGTATAGCAGGTCTCCGGCCTGGCCTGGATGCGCCGGTCCGGAGCCACAAAGGAGGCAATATATTTGTGGATCGCCATGTCTTCCGCAGGCAGATAGTAGTAGTCTTTGTAATTGGCGTAAAAATACTTCATTTCCTCGGTGTAGAGCGGGATCTTGAGCACGCCGTTTTCTCCCTCGATCTTGAGATAGCAGTGGTCCGCGCCGGCATAGATCCGGGCAGGGAGAAGGAAATCCAGTGAAAAGCGAACGAGGAGTTCCTCCGCCTGCTTTCCCTCGTGGTCAGTGTAGTAGTTGGCCTGGGCCCGGGTGACAGTCACATTCATCTCTTCCAGGCGGGAAAAGGCGGAGAGGGACAAAAGCCCCAGGAGCCCCTCCACGTTGGCGGCGTTATGCCCGACCAGGCGGTCCAGCATTTCCCTCGAGGGGAGGAGAAGGTATTTTTTGTAGGCGTCGATCATCGCTTTTCCGTCTTCATTTTCTGTGCGCCCGGTCCCGATACAGAACTCCACAGTCTGCTGCCGGTAGTCCGGCAGGCCCAGAAGATGCCGGTAGGGAGCGATGTAGCCGTACAGATCGACGGATTCCATCGACAAAAAGGAAGAGGCGGCGGATCCTTCCTTCAGCAGACCGTTTGCCTCCATGCGCGCGCGAAGGAAGGGAAGATCAAAGCGGTTGCCATTGTAATTGACCACATACCTGTATTTTTCGCAAAAGATCAGGAAGGAAGAGAGGAGCATTTTTTCATCTGTCCCTGTGTCGTCGAACCACTGGGTCAGCTGCCACCCCTCCGGCTGCATGCAGATGCAGCCGATCAGATAGACCGCGCTTTTTTCGCGGCTGATGCCGGTGGTCTCGATATCCAGAAACAGGACATCCAGTGCTCCGGCAGGCACGTCGGGAAGGGAAAACTCAGTATCCAGACCAACAGGTTTGCTGATGATGCGCATGGCGTTCCTTTCATCGTTTTGAAAACGGAAATCTATTTTCATTACAGCTGAGCAGCTAAAAAACAGTTTACCACAGGAAATAAATGGCGCAAGGAGATATTGGCAGGGAATACTCCAATATTCCTGTATGCTCCGGTAAATGAACCTTGTATGCAGTCAGCAGCCCCAGAGGGTCACTCATATTCACACCCCGGCCGGGGGATGAATAATCTGCCCGGGGAATGACCATGAAATGAAAGGTTTCCATGGAATTTTTTTGACTTTAACAGGTTTCAAATGTAAATATCTATGAACATATTATAATAGATTAAGCAGCAAGTCCCGGTCAGTCATTCTGATCTGAATCGTAGAGAAGTTCCGGATTAAGGCACGGTATATATTCTTTTCTGAATCGATGAGAAGTTCTTGATTTTTGCGCGGTATAAATACTTTTCTGAGTCGACGGGAAGTTCCGGATTTTCGATATGGTATGAATTTTTTACGGAATCAAAATGACCGTAAATACATAATAACCTCAGGCATAAAATGACCGGAATCAGGAAGAAATCAGACGTCAGGAGAAGAATATGAAAACATCATCGGAATACAGAAAAGTACTGGAATTGTTGGCCCAGGATTATCCGAACCGTCGGGCAGCCTTCGCAGAGATCATCAACCTGCAGGCGATCATGAACCTTCCCAAGGGGACAGAGCATTTTCTGAGTGACCCTCACGGAGAATATGAGGCTTTCAAACACATTTTGAACAACTGCTCCGGTGTGATCCGGGAGAAGGTGCAGCTGGTCTTTGGAGATACGATGACGGCGGGCGAGCAGGCGGAGCTCTGCACCCTGATCTATTATCCCCGGGAGGAACTGGCGCGGATGCATGCCAGGGGCAGGATCTACCGGGAGCAGTATAAGCAGATCCTTGACCGGCTGATAGAATTGACAAGATATCTGTCCTCCAAATACACCCGTTCCAGAGTCAGAAAAGCCATGCCGGAGGAGTTTGCTTTTATTATCGATGAGCTTCTGCACGCCCAGAAGGACGAGGATGACAACCGGACGCTCTACCACGCCAGGATCTATGATTCCATCCTGGATACGGAAAGCGCGGATTATTTTATCATAGCCCTCTGTGAGCTGGCGAAGCGTCTGACAGTAGACAGGCTGCACATTCTGGGCGATATCTTTGACCGGGGTGAACACGCGGACAAGATCATGGACCTGCTCAGGGAGTACAAGAATGAGCTCGACATCCAGTGGGGCAACCACGATGCCCTGTGGATGGGCGCCGCTGCAGGCAATCTCTGCAGCATCATGAACTGTATTAATAACAACGTCAAATATGGAAACTATGAAGTGCTGGAGAACGGCTACGGGATCAGCATGCGGTCCCTGGTGCTGTTCGCGGAGAAGACTTATCTGTCGGACGATGTTATGGACCCTCTTAAAAAGGCCATCTCCGTGCTGATGTTCAAGACAGAGGGACAGCTGCTCCACCGCCATCCGGAGTACCGGATGGACGACCGCAATCTCTTTGAAAAAATAGACTGGAAGAACTACACGGTGGAGATTGAGGGCGTAACCTATCCGCTGAAGACAAAGGACTTCCCTACGGTCGATCCGGAGGATCCCCTGCGCCTGACCGCAGAGGAGGAGCAGGTCCTGGAGGAACTCCGCCACGCGTTCATGAATTCCGTGCGCCTGCGCCATCACATGGACTTCCTGTTTTCCCACGGCTCCATGTATCTCTGCGTCAATGAAAACCTGCTCTTCCACGGCTGCATCCCGCTGGATGAGGACGGAAATTTCGAACAGGTGGATTTCTGGGACGAACCGGTACACGGAAAAGCCCTCCTCGACAAGGTGGATGAGGTGGCCCGCTATGCCTGGAGCACAGGCAGTCCCGACAGCGTGGACTATTTATGGTATATGTGGTGCGGCTATAATTCCCCCTTGTTCGGCAAGATCATCAAGACCTTCGAGCGCACCTACATCGTCGACGAGTCGACCTGGAAGGAACCCAGGAACACCTATTACACGTTCAACCGCGAAAAAAGAACTGCAAAGATGATCCTGCATGAATTCGGCCTTTACTCCGACCGCAGCCATATCATCAACGGCCATACCCCGGTCAATCTGAAAAAGGGAGAGAAGCCTGTCCGCGCGGAAGGCTGCCTGTATGTCATCGACGGCGGCTTCTGCAAGGCTTATCAGAAGACTACCGGCATTGCCGGCTATACACTGATCTTTAACTCCCATGGACTCAAGCTCAAGACCCACCAGCCTTTTGAGAGTCTCGAAAAAGCCCTGGAGGAAAACGTGGATATTCACTCCGACACGGAGATCGTGGAGGTCGAAGACCGCCGCGTCATGGTCGCTGACACCGACGACGGCATCCGGCTCCGCGAGAGGATCGGAGATCTCAAGAATCTCCTGAGAGCCTACCGCAGCGGTACTCTCCGCGAGAGGAATTAAGGAACTGTTTCTTAAATAACAGCCGGCACATTCCCTGTCACTTCATCCTGTCACTTTATTCTGTCGCTTTACTAAAGTGAATGCTGGAGCAGAAAAGTGCCTGGAATGCGCGCGGTATAATGATCTGCATTAAGATCAGGTCCGGCAGGCCAATGTCCAGCCGGGCCTGATTGTTTTTTTCTTTGTGTTATTCCCTGTTTTATGATATAGTGTATGTTTGTCCGGAAAATGTCCTGCGACGGACCCCGGGAGGCGTTCTGTTTTTTCTTTACAGGGACGCGCTGCCGGATGCAGATATCAACGGTACGGATATCATTAACTGCAGATATCATCATCCGCGGATATCATTATCTACAGATATCATTGGGTACAGATATCTTTGGGTAAAGGTATCATTGGGTAAAGATATCAATGAGGAGGAAGTATGAAGGAGATCTTATATAAGAGTACGCGGTCGGACAGCGCGCCTGTCTCTGCTTCAAAAGCGATCCTGATGGGCCTGGCCCAGGACGGCGGTCTGTTTGTCCCTACACAGATTCCGGCATTTGATAAAACACTTTCGGAGCTGGCAGGGATGGATTATCGCGGCGTCGCCTATGAAGTGATGAAGCTGCTGCTCACCGATTTTACGGAAGAAGAGCTGAAGGGATGCATTGAGCGTGCTTACGGGGACAATTTCGATGTGAAGGAGATCGTCCCGCTGCATAATGCGGACGGCGCTTACCTCCTCGAACTCTTCCATGGCCCGACGATCGCGTTCAAGGACATGGCTCTCCAGATCCTGCCGCATCTGATGACCACTTCGATGAAAAAGAACCGGGAGGACAAGGAAGTTGTCATCCTGACAGCGACCAGCGGAGATACCGGCAAGGCTGCCATGGCCGGCTTTGCGGATGTCGCCGGCACGCGGATCATGGTCTTTTATCCCAAGGACGGCGTCTCCTCCATCCAGGAGCGTCAGATGGTGACCCAGAAGGGTGACAATACCCGTGTGGTCGGCATCCGGGGGAATTTTGACGACGCACAGAGCGAAGTAAAGCGCATTTTTGGAGATGCCGCTCTGCGCGGGGAGATGGCGGAAAAAGGGTTTGCCTTCTCCTCGGCCAACTCGATCAACATCGGACGTCTCGTCCCCCAGATCGTCTATTATGTCTTCGCCTATACCAGACTCCTGAAGGACGGTGTGATCCGCGAAGGGGAAAAGATCAATATCGTAGTCCCGACCGGAAATTTCGGCAATATCCTGGCGGCTTATTATGCTTCAGGGATGGGGCTGCCGGTCGCGAAGCTCCTGTGCGCTTCCAATTCCAATAAAGTCCTGTTTGATTTCTTTACTACAGGTACCTATGACCGGAACCGCGACTTCATCCTGACCAGCTCGCCGTCTATGGACATCCTGATCTCCTCGAATCTGGAGCGTCTGATCTATCACATCAGCGGAAACGATTCGGCAGCTACGGCGGCTCTTATGAAGGACCTCAGTGAAAAGGGCTCTTATGCCATCACTGATCAGATGAAGGAAGGACTCTCCCTGTTTGAAGGCGGTTATGCCACGGAGGAGGAGACGGCTGCCGCGATCCGCAGGCTCTATGAGGCAGACGGATATGTCATCGATCCTCACACAGCCGTCGCTGTCCATGTCTATGACGCTTACCGCAGTAAGACAGGGGACACCACCCCTGCGGTCATTGCATCAACGGCAAGCCCCTTCAAATTTGAGAACAGCGTTATGCGTGCCCTGGGTGAGCCTGCAGAACTGCCTGATCTCGAGCTTGCGGACCGCCTGAGCGAAAAGGCCGGTGTGCCGGTGCCGGAAGCCGTCAACGTACTCAGGACCGCCCCTGTACGCCATAACATCGTGTGCGGACAGGAGGGTATGAAGGAGGAAGTGCGGAGATTTCTCGGGTTATAAACCTGATTCTGTCCTATTAAGGAGTGTTATGGAAATCTGTCCTCTTGAGGAGTGTTATGGAAAACAGTAAGATCAAGTCCAGACTGTCGCTGCTGAGGGAAAAAATGTCCCGCCTGGGGATCGATTATTTCCTGATCCCGACAGCGGACTTTCACAACTCGGAATATGTGGCTCCCTATTTTCAGACAAGAGCATATTTCTGCGGATTTACCGGTTCCAACGGAACCCTGGTCGTCGGCATGGAGGAAGCCGGGCTCTGGACAGACGGCCGGTATTTTATCCAGGCGGAAAAAGAACTCCGGGGTACCGGTGTGGATCTGTACAGAGAGGGAGAAGAGGGCGTCCCCACAGCAGCTCAATGGCTCGCGGACCGGTTTGGCAGGGCTGCGAAAGCACAGGACAATGGGGAGAAATCCCGGGCTCTCGCTCTGGGCTTTGACGGGCGCTGTGTCAATGTTGCGCAGAAGAGGCAGTTTCAGAAAAAGCTCTCTGCGTTCGGAGTGCGGTTTGTCACAGACACGGACCCCGCGGAGGGGATCTGGACAGACAGGCCTGCGAGACCGGCAGCTCCCGCATTTGTCCTCGAGGAGAAATACGCCGGGGAGAGTGCTCCTTCCAAGCTGGAACGTCTTCGCGGGAAGATGCGCGGGGCGGGAGCCGGGATCTATGTAGAGAACAGGCTCGAAAACCTGATGTGGCTGTTCAATCTCCGCGGCAGGGATGTGGAGTGTACACCGGTTTCGCTCTGCTTTGGCGTCATCACGATGAAGGATCAGGTCCTCTTTATTCAGGAGAGTGCCGTGACCGGCCAGGTGCAGGCCTATGCGGACCGGATCGGCCTGGAGCTCCACCCCTATGATGATGTGTTCAATTATCTGGAGCAGCCCGGGCTTTACAGTCAGGAACAGGGAGCGGTCTGCCGGGTCCTTTTTAATCCTGCATCGCTCAGCGTCAGGCTCCGGGAAGCTGTGCTAAAGGGCCGTCAGGCTCTGATTGACAGCACGGAGATCACCGGGATGTCTCAGACTGCAGGCAGGGGGAATAGACCGGGATTCCCCGGGCGCCATTTTGATGTGGAGAAAAGAAGCCCTGTCGAGGACTTTAAGGCAGTCAAGAACGCAGCCGAGCTGAAAAACATCCGGGACTGTTACCGGGAGGACTCCGCAGCAGTCTGCCGGTTCCTTTTCTGGCTGCACAAAAATAAGGAAGACGGGAAGATCGGCAGCCTGACCGAGATGGACGCGGCGGCAAAAATGGATTCCCTTCGCGCGCAGATCAGCGATTATGTCGACCTGTCCTTCGGTACGATCTCAGCTTACGGGCCCAATGCCGCAATGATGCATTATACGGCAAAAGAAGGGGAATGCGCACAGCTGCAGCCGGAGGGGATGCTCCTTGTGGACTGCGGAGGTCAATACCTGCGCGGGACTACGGATGTGACGCGCACCATGGCCCTGGGACCTGTCACGCAGGATATGCGGAAACACTATACACTGACTGCTGTCGGAAACCTTCAGCTTCTGGACGCGGTCTTCCTCTACGGCTGTACCGGCCGGAATGTGGACATCCTGGCAAGGCAGCCGCTCTGGCGCACCTTCGTGGATTATAAATGCGGGACAGGGCACGGGATCGGATATCTTCTGAGTGTCCATGAGGGTCCCCAGAACATTCGCTGGCGTTTTATCGGAGGCATGGAGGAGGCTGTACTGGAACCCGGTATGATCGTCTCCGACGAACCCGGTGTCTACATTGAGGGGCAGTACGGGATCCGGATCGAAACGATCCTCGAAGTCGTCGAAGCGGCGAAAAACGGCGACGGGAGATTCCTGCGCTTTGAGCCCCTGACCCTGGTGCCGCTCGACCCGGCGCTCATTGATCCCGCATATCTGACCCCTCAGACCACAGAGGTCCTCAACCGGTATCACGCGAGGGTCTATGAAGAGATCGCGCCTCTGCTGACGCAGGAGGAGAGTGAGTGGCTGTACACCCAGACCAGACCGGTCACATGCTGACCGGCGGGTGAACCGAAACATATTGGCTGACATATTAGCTGCTGCACACGCCCTGTCGAGGGCGTGCACTGCAGCTTGAGAAAATCCCATTCCACCAATGCGAAGCTTTGTTATCGCCTCGCGATGGGATTTTCGCCGTAAAACCCGGGTTTTCCGCGAAAAGCTGCGAAAACCGCCTCGAATTTCGAGGGGATCTGTACGGTAACACATATTGTTCCATATCTATACAATATCTATACAACAGTTGTCATCCGGCAGGTAAGTGTGGTATAATAATCTCACCTGAGATGCCAGTCATCTGCCATTTTGAACCTACAATTACTTTAAACGGGACTCTCATATTGCTGTGTCGATGTCAGGCCTTCCGTGCTCTTGCACCGGCAGAGGAAGATTGAAGCACATGCTGCGGACACCCACCTGGCATGCGTGCTAGGAGTCAAAATGCAGGTTCGGCGTTTCAGGTTTTTTTTGTGCCCTGAAGGTACTGAATGGACTGAAAGCGCTGATTATAAAGCACTGATTGTAAAAGCACGGATTGTAGAAATACGGAATATATCTGAAAGTGTTGAATGGATCTGAAAGTGTTGAATGGATCGGAAAGTGTTGAATGGATCTGAAAGTACTGAATATATCTGAAAGCACTGAATGGATCTGAAAGGATCCTGAGAGGATCTGTATAATATTCATGCATATGAGGCCTCCCCGAAGGCCTTGAATGATAGAAGCATATTATTTCAGCAAGAAGGATTTAGGAAAATGTTTAAGGAAGAACTGGAGAAGATCAGAAAAGAGGCGCAGCAGCGTCTCGAGCAGAGTGATTCGCTGGACAAGATCAATGAGATCCGCGTCGGCGTCCTCGGAAAGAAAGGAAGCCTCAAGGACATCCTCAAGGGGATGAAGAATGTGCCTGCGGAGGAACGTCCGAAGGTCGGTCAGATGGTCAATGATGTCCGCGTGGAGATCGAAGAAGCCATCGCGAAGGCTCAGAAGACCATCGAGCGCAAGGTGCAGGAGCAGCGGCTCGCGGCGGAGACCATTGATGTCACCCTGCCCGCCAAACGCATGGCGAGAGGCCACAGCCACCCCAATGTGATCGCCCTCAAGGAGATGGAACGCATTTTTGTCGGTATGGGCTACGAGGTCATCGAAGGCCCTGAGGTTGAGCGTGATTATTACAATTTCGAGGCACTGAATATTCCTGCGGACCATCCCGCAAAGGACGAACAGGATACCTTCTATATCAACGGGGATATCCTTCTGCGCACACAGACCTCCTCCACACAGATCCACGCGATGGAGAGCGGCCGGATCCCGATCCGCATGATCGCGCCCGGAAGAGTCTACCGCTCCGACGCTGTCGATGCTACCCATTCCCCGACCTTCCACCAGGTAGAGGGGCTTGTAGTCGACAAGGGCATCACTTTCGCGGACCTGAAGGGAACACTGGACGAATTTGCCAAAAAGCTGTTTGGCGAAGAGACCAGGACCCGCTTCCGTCCCCACCATTTCCCTTTCACCGAGCCCAGCGCGGAAATGGATGTCAGCTGCTTCAAGTGCGGCGGCAAAGGCTGCAGTTTCTGCAAGGGTGAAGGCTGGATCGAGATCCTCGGCTGCGGCATGGTGCACCCGCACGTGCTGGAGATGAGCGGCATCGATCCCGACGTATACAGCGGTTTCGCCTTCGGCGTAGGTCTGGAGAGGATCGCCCTTCTCAACTATGAGATCGACGACATGAGGCTGCTGTATGAAAACGACATCCGGTTCCTGAATCAGTTCTGAGACTGAAACATATCTGGCGGAAAGAACTGTTATTTATCTTATTTATCAGATTCTTATTTTGGCAGAGATGATTCAGCGGAACAGTAAAAATACTGTGTTGACAGAACTGTGTTGAAGGAAAGCAGCAGAGGCTTTTTGCTGTTTCCCGAAAACAGACTTTGAGAAAAGGGTTAATCGTTTTTTCAAAACGGATGTTGTAAAGCTCCCGGACCGGTTCCGGGAAAAGAAAGGGAATAAAAAGGGTTTAGTTAGAATGAATACACCGATTTCATGGCTGAAAGCATATGTACCGGGGCTGGAATGCACCGATAAGGAATACAATGACCGGATGACGATGACCGGCACCAAGGTGGACGGCGTCGAGCGTCTGGACAAAAATCTGGAAAAAATCGTGGTGGGCAGGGTCCTGTCCATCGAGAAGCACCCTGATGCGGACAAACTGGTCGTCTGCCAGGTGGATGTGGGAGAAGAGACTGTGCAGATCGTCACAGGTGCCCCCAACGTCTTTGAGGGCGCGCTGGTTCCCGTGGTCCTGGACGGCGGCCGTGTGGCCGGCGGACATGACGGCGGCCCCCTCCCTGAGAACGGGATCAAGATCAAGGCCGGCAAGCTCCGCGGCGTTCCGTCCGCAGGCATGATGTGCGCCATCGAGGAGCTGGGAAGCGACCACAACGCCTATCCCGAGGCTCCTGAGAACGGCATCTATATCTTCCCCGAGGCCCTCGGCCCCGTGACAGAGGCGGAGACCTGTGCGCTGGCGGCTGCCGGAAAGCTGGACAGCGAGGAAGCCCGCGCAATGAACCCCGTGAAACCCGGTATGGATGCCCTGGAGCTCCTGGGTCTGAGGGATACAGTTTTTGAATATGAGATCACATCCAACCGCGTGGACTGCTACAGCCTTCTGGGCGTGGCGCGCGAAGCGGCAGTTACTTTTGGAAAGCCTTTTGAAGAGCCTGATGTGACCCCCGCAGCCGACGAGCAAGGAGATGTAAATGATTATATTTCCATCGAGGTAAAGGATCCCGACCTGTGCAGCCGCTATACAGCCCGTGTCTGCAAGGATGTAAAGATCGGCCCCTCCCCTTGGTGGATGCAGAGAAGGCTCTCTGCCTGCGGGATCCGTCCCATCAACAATCTGGTCGACATCACCAACTATGTCATGGTCGAATACGGCCAGCCCATGCACGCCTTTGACCTCGATACGGTCGAGGGACACAAGATCGTCGTGCGCCGCGCGCAGGACGGAGACATGTTCCAGACCCTGGACGGCCAGATGCGCCGGATGGACCACGATGTCCTGATGATCTGCGACGCTGAAAAGGAGATCGGTATTGCAGGTATCATGGGCGGTGAGAACTCCAAGATCACGGACGAAGTGAAGACCGTTCTTTTCGAGTCCGCGACCTTCAACGGTCCCAATATCCGCAAGTCCGCCAAGAGGATCGGCCTCCGCACCGATGCGTCCGGTATTTTTGAAAAGGGACTTCATCCCACCAACGCCGAGGCGGCGGTCAACCGCGCCTGCCAGCTGATGCGGGAGCTGGGCTGCGGTGTCCCCGTAAAGGGCCTTGCCGATGTCTGCGAGCCCATCCCGGACCGCGTCCGCATCCCCTTCAATGCAGGTGATATCAATGCCTTCCTCGGCACTGATTACGATGAGAAGACCATGCTCGACATTTTCGCGAAGCTGGAGATGGACTATGACTCTGAGAAAAAAGAAGTCGTCGTCCCTTATTTCCGCCAGGATGTCAAAGCCATGTGCGACTTGGCCGAGGAAGTAGCCCGTTTCACCGGTTATGAAAATATCCCGATGACCCTGCCGGGCGGCGAATCCATGATGGGAGGCCTGACCTACAAGATGCGCGTCCAGGACAAGGCCCGTGAGATCGCCATGTTCAACGGATTCTCCGAGGCCATGACCTATTCCTTCGAGAGCCCGAAGGTCTTTGACCGTCTGCTCTTTGCGGAGGATGCCCCCGAGCGTCAGGCGATCCGCATCGCGAATCCCCTGGGCGAGGACTTTTCCATGATGCGCACGACTCCTCTCAATGGCATGCTGACCAGTCTTGCGACCAACTACAACCGCCGCAATAAGGATGCCCGTCTGTTTGAGCTCGCCAACGTCTACATCCCGAAGGCTCTGCCTCTCACCGAGCTCCCCGACGAGCGTTCCATGTTCACCCTGGGCATGTATGGAGAAGGCGACTTCTTCACCATGAAGGGCGTGATCGAGGAGTTCTTCCAGTCTGTCGGCATGAAGGAAAAAATGGTCTGCGACCCGAAGGCAGGTCGACCCTTCCTGCATCCCGGCCGCCAGGCCCTGATCCGCTACAAGGATGAGATCCTGGGATACTTCGGTGAGGTCCACCCTGATACGGCAGGTGCCTATGGAATCGGCGGGCGTGCGATCATCGCGGTCATAGACCTGCAGAGCGTCATTCCTCACACTGCTTTTGATTATCATTATACCGGAATCGCCAAGTATCCGGCAGTTTCCAGGGACATCAGTATGCTGGTGCCCAAGGCTGTGACGGCAGGAGAGATCGAAGCGATTATCGCCCAGCGCGGCGGAAAGATCCTTGAGTCCTACGGCCTCTTCGATATTTACGAGGGTGCCCAGGTCCGTCCCGGCTTCAAATCCATGGCCTATAACCTCGTTTTCCGCCACAAGGAAAAGACCCTTGAGGAAGCCGAGATCACTGCGGCCATGAAGAAGATCCTGAACGGCCTGGAGAGCCTGGGGATCGAGCTCCGCAGCTGATCAGGATAACAGGAGGCCTGAACATCAGGTTTTCCCGGAGTCCGATCTCCGGAAACTACAGATGTCAATATTCGGAACCTGAATATCGCGGGATGAAACTGAGCACGCGTATATGCAGGCCGGGGAGAATACACAGGTCTTCCCGGCCTGTTTTTACAGTTTCTATTTGAAACTGTATATATTTTGAAATAGAATAGATTTAACATTATATTGTATTTTGAAATAACAGCTAATAATTCTATAACTAAGTATTTATATTTTTAACCTCAGGAGACATTATGGAACGATTAAACGCATGGAATACTTATGATCTCGCTGCGCAGGATGCCTGCATGACATTTGCGGAAGGCTACAAGAGCTTTCTGGATGAAGGCAAGACAGAGCGCGAGTGTGTTGATTACTTCGTAGAAGAAGCGGAAAAGAACGGTTACATTGAGCTCGGGCGCGCGATCGCGGAAGGAAAAGAGCTGAAAGCGGGCGACTGTGTCTATAGTGTGTGGATGAACAAGTCCATGGCCCTCTTCAGGATCGGCGAGAAGCCCTTCGAAGAAGGAATGAATATTCTCGGTGCCCACATCGATTCCCCCCGTCTGGATGTCAAGCAGAATCCTCTCTATGAGGACGGCGGGATCGGTTATCTGGATACCCACTATTACGGCGGGATAAAAAAATACCAGTATGTGACACTTCCTCTGGCCCTTCACGGTGTCGTGGTCAAAAAGAGCGGGGAGACCATCCTCGTAAATATCGGTGAAGAGGACGACGATCCGGTCTTTTTCGTGTCGGACCTGCTTCCCCACCTTGCCCAGGACCAGATGAAAAAGAACGCTTCCACCTTTATCGAGGGTGAAGTCCTGGATCTGATCATCGGCAGCCAGCCTGTGGTGATCGATGCCGACACAAAGCCCGTGAAAAAGGGAGAAAAGGATGAAACGGCGGATAAAAAAGCCTCTGAAAAGAGCACAGTGACCAAAGCCCTCCTCAAGATCCTCAAGGACGTCTATGGGATTGAGGAAGAGGACTTCATCTCTGCGGAACTGGAAATCGTTCCCGCAGGAAAGGCCAGAGATGCCGGCCTGGACCGCAGCATGGTGCTTGCCTACGGGCAGGACGACCGCGTCTGCGCCTACCCCTCCTTCCGCGCCCAGATGGAAGTAACGGATATTGCCCGCACGAGCTGTACCCTGCTCGTGGACAAGGAGGAGATCGGCAGCGTCGGCGCGACCGGCATGCAGTCCCGCTTTTTTGAGAATGCCCTCGCAGAGGTCATGTCTCTCTGCGGCCAGTATTCCGAGCTTGCTCTCCGCCGGACCCTTGCCAACAGCGCTATGCTCTCCTCTGATGTGAGCGCTGCTTTCGACCCTTCCTATGCGGCTGCTTTTGAAAAGAAAAACGCCTGCTTCCTGGGCTGTGGTATGGTTTTTAACAAATTCACCGGCGCCCGCGGCAAATCCGGTTCCAACGACGCGAACGCGGAATACCTCGGCGCCCTGCGCAAGGTCATGGACGACGCCAGTGTCCTTTACCAGACGGCGGAGCTCGGCAGGGTCGACCTGGGCGGCGGCGGCACCATTGCCTATATCCTTGCCCTTTACGGCATGAACGTCATCGACAGCGGTGTGGCAGTGCTCAGCATGCACGCTCCCTGGGAGGCGACCAGCAAGGCGGACATTTACGAAGCCTATAAGGGGTACAAGGCATTTCTGCAGAAAATGGATATGAGGAATATGTGATAAGGCGGATTTTTCAGGACCAACAAAATGAACACTACACAAACACCTTCCCCTGCGGTGCCCGTCGGGCACCGCACGGCGGATTACTATTTTGAGCTGCCCCAGGAACTGATCGCCCAGGATCCGCTTGAGGACCGATCCTCCTCCCGGCTCCTGGTCATGGACAGGAACACCGGAGAGGTCACACATGGCACTTTTCGGGATATCCTTCGATATCTTCACCCGGGGGACGCGCTGATCCTCAATGACACGAAGGTGATCCCGGCGAGACTTCTGGGCGAAAGGGAGGGCACCGGCGCCTCTATAGAGATCCTGCTTTTAAAGCGCATGGAAAAGGATGTCTGGGAGTGCCTCGTGCGGCCAGGCAAAAAGCTCAGGCCCGGTGCCCGGGCAGTATTCGGCGACGGGAGCCTGAAGGCTGAGATCCTGGAGGTCGTGGAGGGCGGCAACCGCCTGGTGCGTTTTGAATTTGAGGGGATTTTCGAGGAGGTCCTGGACCGGCTCGGAGAGATGCCTCTGCCTCCCTATATAACACATAAGCTTAAAGACCGCGGCCGCTATCAGACAGTCTATGCGAGATACGAGGGATCCGCGGCTGCTCCCACAGCCGGTCTGCATTTCACACCGGAATTACTGGATGAGGTGCGTGCGCTTGGGGTTCAGACAGGCTTTGTGACCCTGCATGTCGGCTTAGGTACCTTCCGGCCGGTCAAGGTGGACGATGTGGAGCAGCATACCATGCATACCGAGTGGTACAACGTGCCGGAGGAAACCGCGGACCTCATCAACCGCACGCACCAGGCAGGCGGCCGCGTCATCTGCGTCGGCACGACCAGCTGCCGCACTGTTGAGAGCGCGGCGGATGAGAACGGGATCGTCCACGCCGGCAGCGACGACACTTCGATTTTTATTTATCCGGGTTATCATTTTAAGACGATGGACGGCCTGATCACAAATTTCCACCTGCCGGAATCCACCCTGATCATGCTGGTCAGCGCCTTCGCAGGCAGGGAGCATGTGCTGAAGGCTTATGAAGAAGCTGTGAGAGAAAGATACAGATTTTTTAGTTTTGGTGATGCCATGTTCATCGCGGATCATACAAAAATCGAAACTGTTTCTTAAATGATTTTCAAATAACATGTGCAACTTTCAAAAGTAATTACGGTCAGCGCCTGAACCGGGGGAAGCGGATATGAAAAACAAGACTTTTCGGACACATCTGAATACTCTGGGTACTATTGAGATCTCCGTCATCATCCCTGCCCACAATGCGGAAAAAACGCTTAGACGGGCTGTGGAGAGTGCCTGCAGGGAACTGGGGCTGCTGTCAGGAAAGTCAGGGGCATCTCCGGAGGCAGGCAGCAGAGCGGGTGAAGGGAACCCGGCGGATGCTGTGCATCTCAGAGAGCCGGAACGGGTGCCTGAGACAAAGGGCGAACAGACCGCGAATCCGGAACAGGTGCCTGAGACAAAGGGCGAACAGACCGCGAATCCGGAACAGGTGCCTGAGACAAGGGGAGAACAGGCCTGGAATCCGGAGAGGGAGCCTGCCCGGACCAGTGACAGGGCTGATGCTCCTGCTTCCCGCTATGAGGTGCTGATCGTAGAAAACGGGTCGGAAGACGGAACAGAATTCCTTGCCAGGACACTGGAACTGGAGCATCCGGGGGCAGTCCGCTTTCTGCGTTCTGAAAAGGGTGTTTCCAATGCCCGCAACAGGGGGCTGAAAGAGGCAAGGGGGACCTGGGTCCTGTTTCTGGACGCCGATGATTATCTCCTTGAGGGGGCAGGAACTGTGCTCCTTGATGACCTGCACTTTACGGGGACTGACCTGATCGTCCACAGCTATGAGGCGGGAAACCGCAGGGTTCATGTCTGCGGGCCGGAGGGTGAGCGGTATACGGGAAAACCGGTCAGAACCGGAGCGCAGGGGAAACTTTCAGGAACCCGGGATATTACAGGAAAAACTGCAGGTAAAACTGCAGGAAAAACTGTAGGAAATACTGCAGGAAATACTGCTGGGGATTCTGCCGGTGCAGTCTCCGGAAAGAAGCTGTTCTCCGGAAAACAAAATGTCGATGATGATCAGTCACAGACCGGGCCAATCGAAGAGATTATTGTACGTATGATCGAGGATCCCACACGGTATACGGCGGTATGGTCCAAGCTCTTCAGGCGGGAGAGGATCGAATATGGCAGGCTGAGGTTTGACCCGAACCTGAGACTCTCCGAGGACAGCCATTTCCTGATCCGCTATCTCTTTTTATGCAGGCGGATCCGTCTTTCTGACCGGCCTGTCTATCATTATTCAACGGATAATGTTTCTGTGGTCCGGAAATGGGACGGAAAAAAGGAGGAGGGATACAGAGACTCTCTGATCGCTGTCAGGGCTTGCCTGCAGACACAGCCCCTGTCCGTCCGGCAGGCTTTTTCAGCATACGGATTGATGCAGTTCAATCTGCTCATGGTCCGGGAGGTCTTTTCCCTGGACAGTCCTGAAAAATTTCTGCAGAAGATCCGCAGGATGAAGGAGATCAGGGAAGACGGACCCTTTGCGGAAGCCTTCCTCGGATTTGACGCCAGGCGCCACAAGGGGGCGAGATTTCTTCCTATCCGCCTGATCAAAAGCGGCCTGTATCCCGCTGCTGCCGCTGTTTACGAAGCGCGGGTCATGCAGAACGCGAAAAAAGAACGGTCTTAACCCCTCACGCTGCCGGTCACCCATTGACCAGACCCGCCACAATTATGAAAAATATGAAGTATCTTCACGTTTCATGGTCATACTGCGGCTCAGCCTGATCGACCGGAAACACTGTCTGCTCTGTTTGTGGATATTTCTCCTTTGGCCGCTGATCTGCCGGCGGCAGGGTGTGCAAGAATGATAAAAAGATGTGGAAAAATTATCAACTGTATCCTGATATTCTTTGTTCTGCTCCAGTTGACGGCCGCTGTGGCGCGCGGGAACAGCGAAGTGCCGCAGGAGACCCTGAATGCCTCGGGGAATCTGAACGTTGATTCGTCTGTCGACCCTGTCGGACTCAAAGAAGGGTATTCGGCGGTGCTGTACGACAGTATGAACGGTCTTCCTACTTCCGAGGCAAACGCCATCGCGGAGACAGAAGAGGGATTTATCTGGATCGGCAGTTACAGCGGGCTGATCCGTTTTGACGGGAATACTTTTGAACGCATGGACTCCTCCACCGGGATCGCAAGTGTGAAGTGCCTCTATGTGGACCGGGAAAACCGCCTGTGGATCGGTACCAATGAGAGCGGCGTCTTTTTGATGGAGCGGGGAGAGTTCCGCTGCTGGGATGAGAAGGCCGGACTTAAATCCACATCGATCCGTTCTATTCTGCAGAGAGGGGACGGTCTGATTTATATAGCGACTACGGACGGGATCGCGTCGGTCGATCAGAAAATGAATTTCCGCGTTCTGGATGATCTGGAGCTTAAGGATTCCTTTATACACGAACTCAGAAAAGGAGCGGACGGCACTGTCTACGGTCTGGATAACAGCGGAGATATCTTTATTCTGGAGAATGAAAAAACAGTCCGTTATCTGCAGTTTAAAGACAAGAAGGCCGGGAGGATCAACTGTATACTTCCGGATCCCGCTGATCCCGGAAATATTTATATGGCAACGGGGGATTCCAGTATCTACTCCTGCAGTGTCGGAGATTCTCTGAAAGTGCTGAAAAAAACGGACATTTCACCGCTGTCCCAGGTCCAGCAGTTTGAATACATCGACGGCGATCTCTGGATCTGTACCAGAAACGGGATCGGGGTCATGGATGAAAAAGGCTTTCACAAACTGGAAAACATTCCCATGGACAATTCCATCGGTCACGTCATGACAGATTATGAAGGCAACCTGTGGTTTACCTCCACGCGGCAGGGCGTTATGAAGATTGTGCCCAATCAGTTTTCCAATATCTTTGAGCGCTTCAAACTGCCGGAGGCGGTGGTCAATTCCACCTGCAGGTATGGAAACCGGCTCTTCATTGCCACAGATACAGGGCTGACAGTCCTGGATGAAAAAGGAGTCGTTTCCTCAATTCCACTTACCAAAGCCGTGACTGCTTCCGGTGTTCCTCTGGAGGCAGCTGATCTTGTGGAACTTTTGGACGGCTGCCGTATCCGGTCCATCATACAGGACAGCCTGGGACGCCTGTGGATCAGCACCTGGAGGAGCCATGGTCTCCTCAGGTATGATAAGGGGAAACTGACTGCTTTTACGGTGGAGGACGGCCTCTTCTCCGATCAGGTGAGGATCGTTTACGAGTGCAGGGACGGTTCCATGCTCGTCGCCTGCACAGGCGGTGTAAATGTCATTGAGAAGGATCGTGTGACCCGGAGCTACGGTGAACAGGACGGTATTACCAATACGGAGGTCCTGACTGTAGCAGAGACAGACAAGGGGGATATTCTCATCGGAACCGACGGAGGAGGTATCTTTGTCTTCAGCGGAGAAAAGATGGTCCGTCAGATCAGACGCGCGCAGGGCCTGACCTCGGAAGCGGTCATGCGTATCAAGCCGGATTCGAAGGATAAAATCTACTGGATCGTAACAGGCAATTCCCTTGCCGTTATGGATGAAGATTATCAGATCACGACTCTGAATAATTTCCCTTACTCCAACAATTTTGACCTCTATGAGAACTCAGCCGGGGAGTTCTGGATCCTGAGCAGTAACGGAATTTATGTTCTGCGCAGAGAAGAACTACTGAGGAACGGAAAAATGGATCCCCAGCATTACGGAAGGTCGGACGGGATGCCCTGTATCACGACCGCAAACTCCTACAGCGAGCTCACCGGCACAGGAGACCTGTATATCGCGGGGACGACCGGTGTTGCCAAAGTCAATATCGAAAAGCCTTTTGAAAACGTCAACAGGCTGAAGGTCGCCGTCCCCTATATTGACGCGGACGGTGTCAGGATCTATCCCGATGAAAAGGGCGCTTTTACTGTCTCTTCCAAAGCCAGGAAACTGACGGTCTACAGCTATGTCTATAATTATTCACTGGTAAATCCCCTGGTGACCTATTATCTGGAGGGCTTTGACCAGTCTGAAAACACAGTCAGCCGGAGCAATCTGGGACCGGTCGATTATACAAACCTGCCCGGCAGGACCTACCGGTTCGTGATGGAGCTCAAGGATTCCATGGGCCGCGGAAACCGGTCGTTTTCCTTTCAGATCGTCAAGGAAAAGGCTCTGTATGAGAACGCCTGGTTTATACTTCTGACAGCCCTTCTGGCCGTTTTTCTTGTCGCGCAGGCCGTCAGTATGTATTTCCGCCGGAAAATGACTGACCTGGAGAAAAAACACCGGGAGGAGGAGGAAAAACGACGGATCAGCAGGGAGCTGAAAATGGCCTCTGAACTTCAGGAAAGTATGCTGCCCTATGAATTTCCGCCGTTTCCTCTTCGGCAGGAATTTGATATTTACGCGTCCATGAATCCGGCCAAAGAGGTGGGCGGCGATTTCTATGACTTTTATCTGATCGATGACGATCATCTGTGCCTGGCCATTGCGGATGTCTCGGGAAAAGGGATTCCTGCCGCTTTGTTTATGATGATCTCCAAAGCGATCCTGCAGAATACTGCCATGCTGGAAAATAATCCTTCGGAGATTCTGACCATGACCAATGAGGCGCTCTGCTCCAACAATAAGCTGGAGATGTTTGTCACAATCTGGGTCGGGATCCTGGAAATCAGCACCGGGATCATTCGTGCGGCAAATGCCGGTCATGAATATCCTGCCGTGATGAAAGATGGAAAATTTACCCTGCTGAAAGGCAGACACGGCCTTGTCATCGGCGGCCTGGAGGGCATAAAGTACCCGGAATATGAGATTCGTCTTGAACCTGGAGACAAGCTGTTTTTATACACTGACGGAGTGACTGAGGCGACGGATTCCGATAAGAAGCTTTTCGGCACAGAACGTCTGGTGGATGCTCTGAACATAGATCCTGATGCGCCGCCGCAGCAGATCCTGAAAAATGTGCGGGGAGCCGTGGACAGATTTGTAAAGAATGAGGAGCAGTTTGATGATCTCACCATGCTCTGTCTGGAATACAGAGGACCGTTGTCTGACAGCAGTACCTGAATGAAGAGACAGGCAAAATGAGCGGAATCCGAGTGGCTGGAACGATGCGAGAGCGCCCGTGGCGCGGAGCAGCGCGTAGTTTATTCCTACAGATTTGCGGGCACCCGCCCATGACCAGAAACATGAAATTCGGGCATGACCCTATTCATAATCATAAAAGCACCGTGTTGTGGTAAAATAGACAGGACGAAGATCTGCGGCGGGGCTGTGCTGTCCGGGGCGCCGGGCCATTTGAAGAATGTGTCATAGAGAATGAGTCCCGGATCATGCAGGGGCTGCGGATCAGGGTTGAGAACTGAAGGAAAGCTGCGTTGGCTGTAGAAATGCTGCGTGAACTGAAGGAAAGCTGCGTGAACTGAAGGAAAGCTGTGTGAACTGAAGGAAGGCTGTGTGAATATCCCACCAGCTCCCCGGGAGGCAGGTATGTATAATGTGCTTGTATTTGGAATGACAGAAAACCCCGGCGGGGTCGAGAGTTTTCTGATGAATTATTACCGGCGGATCGACCTGGAGCGGTTTCACTTTGATTTTCTGTGCAATTCCTACGATCCGGTCGCCTTTGAGGATGAGATCCACCGGATGGGAGGCCGCACGATCCATTTTACGTCAAGACGCCGGAACCCCCTGCGGTTTAAAAGGGAGCTGGAAAGCTTTTTCGTGAAGCATGCCGGGGAATATCAGGCGATCTGGGTGAATGTGAACAGCCTGGCCAATATAGACTATCTGAAACTGGCCGTAAAATACGGGATCCCGAAGCGGATCATCCACAGTCATAACGCTCAGAACATGGACACAAAGCTCCGCGGTATGCTCCATGAGGCAAACCGTTCTAAGCTGGGAAAGTATGCCACAGACTTCTGGGCATGCTCCGACTATGCGGCGAAATGGTTTTACGCCGGGCGCGGCGGCAAGGGTGAGCTGCGGCATCCCGCGGTCGTGATCCGCAATGCTATCGACGTGGAAAAGATCCAGGCCGGGATCGTTTTGAGAAAAGAAATCCGGGCGAAACTCGGCTGGGAGGATGCCTGTATTCTTACTTGTATAGGACGCCTGCATTTCCAGAAAAACCAGAAATTCGCGGTCGATGTCCTGGCGGAGCTTCTGCCCCGGATGCCGCAGGCGAGGCTCCTGCTGGTGGGGCAGGGAGAGGATGAGACTATGCTGCGCGCCCATGTACGGGACAGGGGCATCGAGAGTCGGGTCTGCTTTGCAGGTGTCGCGGAGGATGTCTCCGGATATCTGGGCGCTTCGGATTTCTTCCTCTTTCCTTCTGTTTTTGAGGGACTGGGGATCGCCGGGCTCGAAGCCCAGGCGGCGGGACTGCCGACGCTTGCTTCCGCCAACGTGATTCCTGAGGATATCGCGGTCACAGACCTTTTACACTTTGTACCGCTTGAAGAGGGACCTGCTGCCTGGGCGGACCGGGTCCTGAGTATGCTAAAAGAAGCAGAGCCCCGGCCGGAGAGCTTACAGGACCCTCTGTTTAAACGGATCCTTGACGAATTTACGGAAAAGGGCTATAACAGTGCGGCGGAAGTAAAGAGACTGGAGCAGCTGCTGGCGGGGGAGAAATGAAGCTTTTTCCGCGCCGGCTGTGTACCGGCAGCGGGAGTTCACAGCAGCATAGCAGAGGACAGATCCTGCGGGGATCCGTCTTCGCGTCGACAATTCTTTTTCAAGCAATCATTACTTACAAATCACAGGAGCAAAAATGAAAAAACTGACACTGGATGAGATCCGCGGTCTGGAGCTGGAACTGCTGGACGCTTTCAAGGCACTGTGCGACCGGAATAACATTTATTTTACGCTGGGCGGAGGGACGCTGCTTGGCGCGATCCGCCACCAGGGCTTTATTCCCTGGGACGATGACATTGATGTCATGATGCCCAGGCCTGATTATGAGCGTCTGTTCCATCCGGAGGAGCTGGATCTGACCGGTTTCCCGGAGTATATGAAAATTTTGAGCTATCGGGACGGGAGTCTGAGGTATCCCTTTATCAAGCTGGTGGATACCCGGACCTTTGTTGATTTTCCCTACTATGACAGCGCGGAGAATATCAGCCAGATCTGGATGGATATTTTCCCGATCGACGGCAATCCTGTTGACAAGACTGCTAACCGCCGCGTCTATGAAAAGTCCCTCAGGCTCCGGAAGCTGATCTTTGTCAAGATCGCGAAAAAGGGCGAGGGAAAGACAGCCCTTAAGCGTCTGTTCAAGCCTGCTGTGATCGGTGCGCTGAAGGTCCTGTACCCCATGCCCAGGCTCCTGAAGGATATCGATGACCTGTCAAGTGCGATCCCCTATGAGAGCACCCCCTATGTGGGCTGTATCATGTGGGGGTACGGTCCCCGGGAACGGATGTCCAGAAAGAAATTCGGGAAAGCCGTAATGGTGCCTTTTGAGGGAAGACAGATGCCTGCCCCGTCCAATTACCATCACTATCTGACCGGTCTGTATCACGATTACATGCAGCTTCCGTCCGAGGAGAAGCGTATCATGCATGGCATGGACGCCTGGCTTCTGGAGGAGGGCGAGACACCGGAGGATATAAAACGGACCTGAGCCTATTCAGAAAAGCTGGTACAGACCAGCCTGGAGTTATCCTATGATTTTTGACAGTAGAGCTGCAAGAGTGCGGATCCCGCAGGAAGCACCGCGGGTCCGGCTGGACGAGCTCATGACCTTTACCGGCCTCATCCTGTGGGTGGTGCAGGCTTATATAGAAGACAGCGGCTTCGCTGTGATTTTTGGTACGGAACTGGGCAAGCTGATCCGCTATTTCTGCCTGCTTCTCTTCCTTGTCAGGATCCTGCTCTCGGACATGCATCTGGCAGCCCGGGCTTTTTCTGTTGCCGCCGTCTTTTTCTGTTATCTAATGATGATCCAGAAAATGGCGGGCTCCGGGATCACCTTTCTGCAGCTGTTTGTCATGATGATGGCAGTGAAGGACATTTCTTTTAAAAAAATCTGCAAGGTCATGTTCTGGACCTGTCTGACCTGTTATCTGGGAGTCCTGTTATTTGATAAAATCGGGCTCATCTGGAGACCGCCGCTGATCGACGGCGACAGGGTCCGGGACTATATGGGCTTCCGCTTTGTCTCTTTCCCGTCTTTTTATATTTTTAATCTGTTTTTCTGCGGCGCTTATGCCTATACGGGGTCTCTCGATGAAGTCCGCAGGATCCGCCTGAACAGGCAATGCCCGCCCAGGCTGCCGCTCTGGTCTCTGGCTGTCCTGGAAGGAATCAATCTCCTTGTCTACATCAGGACCAACACCAATATCCCGTTCCTGATCACAACCTTCTTTGTCTTTCTTTATCTGGTCAGTTTCTATGGCGGGATCGACCTGTTTCCCGACTGCGGACTGATGCGGTTTCTCGCGGGCGCATGTTATCCGGTGCTGGCGTTTCTTACTTATCAGGTGGTTTCCCGCTACAACGGGAATAACAAGAAGTGGCTGAAGATCGATGACAAGCTGACCCATTTCCGCATCCGTCATGCGGCAGAGGGACTAAAGAGGTACGGCATCCATCCCTTCGGTCAGGTCGTCTACCAGAACGGAGACCTGCAGTCCCCCAATTATTTTTATATCGACAGCGCCTATATGAAGGTGCTGATCAACTACGGCCTGATCTTTGCAGTCATCCTGTTTGGCATTTACGCCATGATCTCAGTCGCTGCTGTAAAGAACAGGGACACTGTTCTGTGTATCTGGATGGTGTGCATCGCCGGCTACAGTCTGATGAACAACGTCCTCATGGATCCGGAACAGTGCTGCAGCCTGTTCGCCTTCTGGTACGCCCTGGATGTCATGAGACGGGGCCGGCGCGGCGGCGGGAGAAACATCTTTACCGGAGCGCCTCCGGGAAACGGTCCTCAGCCGGGATTGGGCACAAAGAAAAGTATATTAGAAACAGAACCGCAATCTGATCCGGGACCACAGAAAGCTGCACCGGAAACTAATCAACAATCTGATCCGGAGCTTCAGAAAGCCATACCGGAAATGGATCCGCAGCCGGATCAGGGACCACAGAAAAAGGATGGCGGCAGTCAGCCGAGCGTACGCCTTAATTTTGTCCTGAGCATGGCCTATCAGGTCCTGATCGTTATCCTTCCCATGATCACAGCGCCCTATCTGGCGCGGGTCCTGGGGGCGGCAAAAAACGGGATCTACAGCTTCACCGCTTCCTATCAGACCTATTTCTCCATGTTCGCGGCACTCGGCACGGTCTCTTACGGATCAAGGGAGATCGCCCGCAACAGAAAGGACAGGCCGCTGCGCTCTAAGCTTTTCTGGGAGATCGAGCTCATGACAGTGGTGACCTCGACTCTGTCCATCATCGCCTTCCTGCTGTTTATTTATACGAGGGACCGGTACAGGATCTACTATATTCCGCAGATCATGGCGGTTCTGGCGGTCATGTTCGATATCTCCTGGTTCTTTACAGGAATAGAGGAGTTCCGATATACGGTGACCAAGAACGCGCTTTTCAAACTCGCGGGCGTCATATTGATCTTCCTGTTCGTGCATAAGCCGGAAGATCTGATGATCTATATCATTATCCTGTCAGCGAGTACGCTTCTGGGAAATCTGTCCATGTGGCTCTACATGCCGCGCTTTCTGGACCCGGTGGACTTCAGGACCCTCCGGATCCGGCGCCACCTGAAGGAGACGATGGTCTATTTCATTCCCTCGATCGCGACTTCGGTCTATACCGTTCTGGACAAGACCCTGATCGGAGAGATTACCCGCAACGAAGCGGAAAACGGTTATTACGACAGTGTTGTCAAGCTGATCAACATCATGAAGGCACTGACGTTTACGGCGCTGAACAGTGTGCTGGGAGCCCGGATCTCCTTCCTGTTTGCGGAGAAAAAATATGACGAGATCCGCCGCAGGATCGAGACCTCGATCAATTACATCCTTTTCATGGGACTTGCGATCTGCTTCGGTCTCTCGGGTGTGGCACCCAGGTTCATCCCCTGGTTTCTGGGACCCGGTTATGAAAGATCCATCACCATGCTGATCCTGATGAGCCCGATCGTCGTGATCATAGGCGTCAGCAACTGTCTGGGTTCGCAGTATTATACCCCGTCGGGAAAGCGGGCTCAGAGTGCCCGGTTTATTATTATGGGCTCCTGTGTGAATCTGGTGCTCAACCTGTTCCTGATCCCGAGATACTGGGGTTATGGAGCGATCGCGGCCTCGATCATCGCCGAGCTGGTGATCACGATCCTGTATGTGGCTTTCTCCGGAGAATCCTTTCATCCCATTGTCCTCGTGCGGGACGGCTGGAAAAAACTCCTGGCGGCAGTGCTCATGTTTGGAGCGGTCCGTCTCATCGATCCGTTTTTCCACGCGAATTTCCCGGCCCTGGTCTGCGAAGTCGTTCTGGGGGCAGCTGTGTACACGGGTGCCCTGTTTATCCTGCGGGACAGCTTCATGACAGGCTTCTGTATGGATCTGGTCAGGAAAACAATATTTAAGAAAAGACTGCGGTCCTGATGCTGACATGATGACCAGAAAGTACATTTTTCAAGATTACTGTCACGATTTCGGAGCGCATGGTCATTAAGTGCATATAAACGGCGCATAAAAACTGCGCATAAAAACGGAGCATGAAAACTGATGCTGCAGTTCCGGACGTACTTCTTTGCACTGGATGCGGCACTATGCTATAATGAACGCAGGTTCTTAGATTTGGGAGGATTGCATTGAATAATCAGAATTATACAAACCGAAACCATCCGGCCACTCCGATGAGGGAGGTGAGCCTTCCGAGACTTCTGCTTCTGACACTGCGGCACTGGCGCAGCATGTTCCTCTTCGGCCTGATCCTTGCGGTCCTGCTCGCCGGCATGAAGGTCCTGCGTGAGTACAAAAACAGGGGAGTTTCCAATGTCGCCCACGAGGAATACCTCGCTGCGATGGAGATTTACAATGCCTCCGTCGAAGCCTATTCCGGAGCGATCGAGAAGTTTCAGACCAAGATCGACAATAAGCAGAAATACTTTAATGAATCACTGCTGATGCAGATCGACCCTCACAATGAGTGTGTCTCCACGATTTCCATGGTAGTGAAGACTCCCGGGATGGAAGAAGCCGACACTTCTGCCGCGCAGGCCGGACAGACACAGAGTCCGGCTATCGTCAATGCCAGCAATGTCGTCCATGCCTATACGGATTTTATCAGCTCCAACATTTCCTTTGACAAGATCGCTGCGGAAGCGGGTGTCACGGAACAGAGCGTGCGGGAACTGGTGCTTGTCACAACGGATCAGTATCATTTCAGCAGCGTGTTCAAGGTGCAGGCCCGCAGTATGGACATGGATCTTTCCAAAAAGATCATGGACCATATTCTGGAGGAGATCGATCAGAACAGGGATGCCTTCAAGAGCACTCTGGGAGAGTATGACCTTGAGCTGGTGAGCCGGAGCGAAGAGACCGCGGTCGATACCGCCCTCCTGCAGCAGCAGACGGAGCTTCAGAATTCGATCGCCACCCTTCAGAAAAACCTCCAGACGTCGCAGACAAGTCTGAAGGAACTCATTAAGCCCACGGAAGCTACAGGCGCATCCATGAAGACGATCCTGAAAAACGGTATTAAATACGGCATCGTCGGTATGGCAGGAGGAATCTTCCTGATGGTCCTTTTCTGGGCAGTCAGGATCCTGCTGTCAGGAAAGATCCTGACAGATGATGAGATCAACGTCGGATACGGACTCAGAAATCTCATGACTTTCTCCGCAGGAGCCGCAGGGAGGAGAAAACGCTTCCCGGTTGACAGACTGGTGGATAAGATCGTAAGCGGCGCCCCCAATATGCCCTTTGTCTCTGCCTGCGATGTACTCATTGCCAGAGTGGAAGCCCTGACTGATCCCGGGGAATCGTGTCATGTAATTCTTGTCAGTTCTTTAGGAGGAAACCGGATCGATAATCTGGCCAGGACTCTGAGCTCCCGTGCCCAGGAAGCCGGCATCAATGTGACTTTTGAGGCCTCAAAGGATCTGGAGAAAAACGCTTCTGCCATCCGGGCGCTCAGGAACGCGAACGCCTGTGTCGTTGTCGAGAGAGTGGGAGAGTCTGTTTACAGGACTGCCGCCGAGGAAGTAGAACTGCTCCTGGCTTCCGGAAAGGAAATACTGGGAACTGTATATCTGTAAAGTATTTTAAAGGTAAGGGTCCGGCAGTGGATCCTTACCTTTAAAACACTTTGGGAGTGATTATGAGGATCATCAGACCGTTTTTACTGGTCTTTACCTGCCTTCTGGCAATAGCGGCGCTTCTGCTCAGGCTGCCGGATTCCGGCGGCGGGAAAAGCGGGAGGACCGGGGAATTTGTCTCCGCCAGAAAATTTGAACAGCTGGAGAGGGGAACGCAGGAGGAGGATTTTGATCCCTCCGCCCTTTTATGGGAGGGAGGGCCTGTTCCCTGTGATGCACCGTCCACGACAGTCTTTATTCCCTGTGACCTTCAGACTGTTCAGGGGACAGGTCAGACCGGAAACTGCAAAGATCTGGCCGCCGGTCTATCCGGTTCTGAAGAAAACGCCTCTGTGTTCCTGCTGACAGATGACTGGACAGGGGTACCGGAAGAGGCAGTCAGGGAAAGCCATCCCTTCCGCGCCGTCCTTGTCTCGGGCAAAAAAAGGATGTCCTTCCAGGTTGTCCTGACCGGCCTTCCTGCCGTCTGTCTGCACAGGACGGACCAGGAGGAAATAGTCCGGAAAGAGGTTCACGAGGGCCGGATCAGGATCATAACCGGCGCGGGATCAGGGACAGAAAACGATCCGGGCGATGCCGGAAAAGAATTCCGCTGCACCTTCCATGTCCGCGGGAATGTATCCTCCACTCTGGATAAGAAACCTTATAAGATCTCCCTGGTGGATGAAAGAGGGGAGAAGACGGATGCCTCCTGGCTGGGACTCCGCCGGGATGACGACTGGATCCTGAACCCTCTTTTTACAGACAGCACCAGAGTGCGGGAGATGACAGCCTATGAGCTGTGGGAGGAGACTGCCTCCTGCACCCCCGGGCCTGAAGCCTCTTCTCATATGGAATACACAGAGGTCTTCCTGGACAATGAATACCAGGGGATCTACACTTTGATGGAACCTGTGGACAGGAAGCAGCTGGGGCTCAAGCGGGGGGATATCCTTTATAAAATCGACCGGTGGGACTGGGAATATCCCTATCTGGACCTTTATGAGGAAAAAGAGGGGGAAGAGGTACTGGAGATCCTCAATGATCATGGACTGCCCTGCGTGGAGATCCGCTACCCCCTCGCCTGGGACAGCACTGCCACATGGAAACCCATGGAGGCCTTTCACAGCTTCTGCTTCAGGACAAAGGATCCTGAGACCCTCACTGACGCCGGGCTCAGCGCGGATCTGGACAGTGTGGTCAGGATGGATCTGTTCTGCACACTGATCCACGGAATGGACAACAACTGGAAGAATACCTTTCTGATAGCCAGGAATACTCCTGAAGGCTACTCTTTGTACCGCACGATCTGGGACATGAATTATTCCTTCGGTGATGTTTTTATTTACCAGCCGGAAGAAAATTATGTCATTTTTGACCCGGATACCGCCCGGAGCCTGAAGTCCAGGGAGGACAGTACCTTTGATTATGCTGCCTTTCTGGAGACTGACCCGGAGCTGGAGGACTCCCTGAGAAAGCTCTGGACATCCTGGAGACAGGCCGGAATCAGTGCTTCCTCTGTCTGCGGGATGGCGGAAAGAAACAGAGAGATCCTCGAGAGCAGCGGAGCCATGATAAGAGAAGCTGAACGCTGGCCGCTGGAGACAGGAGGCCGGGAGGAGATGGAAGAGATGGAAGAGTGGATCCGCCGCAGGTTTGCTTTTCTGGATGCATATTTTAATTTCTGAGTCTTGTCTGCCGCGCCCCGACAGGGAGTGAATTGTAAAAAAAGGCCTGGAAGCTGAGCGGATGATCTTTATAGCCCGCCGCTTTGGATCCTGTAGCGATACCCTGTGGCGATTGACGGCTGAATTGTACTAAAAAAGGAACAGTTTTTTTAATTCTGTACACAATTCGGGCAGACAGGAAATTCACTTCTGGTTTATAATATATTAGATGTGCTTAGGTTCTGTTTTGCATCTTTATTTGCTGACAGTTCCTTCAACAGGAAAACCGGGACCGCAGCCGGCTGCTCTGCACCAGATCGGGCAGGGCATGAGGGACTGCCTGACGGTTTTCCCGAAATGAAAATGGAACAATCTGTCCTGGATCCGCACTGTGGGGGTGTGTGTGATAAGGACGGTGTTCATATGTCACATTTGGAGAAAGGGAGGAGCTAACTTATGTTTTTCAAATCAAGGCATTTGAACAGCATTAACGCCGGCCATCATAAGCACACGGCCGGATGTGCGACAGAGATCATGCCGGTTCCTGCTACTGTCAGGATCTCCATGTCGCAGAACATTGGTGCGCCCTGTAAGCCCCTTGTCAAAAAGGGGGACACGGTCCTGGTGGGCCAGAAGATCGGCGACACGGATGCGTTTCTGCATGTGCCTGTCCACGCCAGTGTTTCCGGTAAGGTGACCGGTATTGAAACACAGCGTAACGCCATGGGCGGTATGGACACGATGGTTGTCATCGAGTCCGACGGACAGCAGACAATGGATCCTGAGATCAAACCGCCGGTCGTCACAAACCACAAGGAATTCGTGGAAGCTGTCAAGGAAAGCGGCCTGGTAGGCCTGGGCGGCGCATCTTTCCCGACCTGGCTCAAATTCAATCCCAAGGACATGAACAGCGTCAAGACGCTGATCATCAACGGTGCGGAGTGTGAGCCTTTCATTACGTCGGACCACAGGACAATGCTGGAGGATGCCCAAAACGTGATCGACGGCGCGCTTGCCGTCATGAAGTACCTTGAACTCGATGAGTGCTATATCGGTATCGAGGACAATAAGCAGGATGCCATCGATAACTTTGATATGATGTTCTCACAGCAGGGCATCAACAATATGTACACATTCCCGCTCAAGGCAAGCTATCCGAAGGGCGCGGAGCGTGTCCTGATCTATGAGGTGCTTGGCAAGGTCTGTGACGCAGGCGTTCTGCCGGCGGATCTGGGATGCATCGTTTCCAACGTCACTTCGATCGCTTTCCTGGGCCAGTATCTGAAGGACGGTATTCCGCTCATTTCAAAGCGCATGACCGTGGACGGCGATTCCGTTGCCGAGCCCAAGAACATTGTGGCTCCCATCGGCACCGAGATCCATGACGTCGTTGAGTTCTGCGGCGGCTACCGCAAGCCCCCCAAAAAGATCCTGATGGGCGGTCCTATGATGGGTCGCGCGATCTTCTCCGACAGGATGCCCATCGTCAAGAACAACAATGCGATCCTCGTCTTTTCCAGGGAACAGGCCTGGATTCCCGAGGAGACGGCCTGCATCAACTGCGGCAGATGCCATCAGGCATGTCCGTTCGAGCTTTTGCCCACCGGTTTTGCAGATGCATATGAGGCTGGCAATGTGGAGCGCCTGAATGACCTCAAGGTCATGCAGTGCATGGAGTGCGGCAGCTGCTCGTTCGTCTGCCCCGCGCATCGTCCGCTGGCCTTTATGAACAAGCTGGGCAAGGCAATGGTAAGGGAGGCGAGCACAAATGGCAAGTAATACGAAATATTATGATAATTTGACCGTATCCAACTCGCCCCATCTGGTGACGAGCCTGGATACAACCAAGACAATGCTGTTTGTCGTGGCTGCTCTGTGCCCCGCGGCTGTTATGAGTATTGTTTATTTCGGCGTTCCCGCCGTCGTACTGATCGCTGTCTGCATGGCTGCATGCGCGTTCTTTGAGTGGGCTTATGAGAAGATCCTCAACAAGCCTGTCACTGTCCGCGACGGAAGTGCTCTGGTCACAGGTCTGATCCTTGCACTGAACCTGCCCGCGAACCTGACACGCCTGGAGAGCATCCAGTATCCGATCTTCATGCCGATCCTGATCGCCATCATCGGCAGCTTTGTCGCGATCGTCATCGTCAAGCAGCTCTTTGGCGGTATGGGAAGGAACTTCGCGAACCCGGCTATCGTCGGCCGTATTACCCTGTTCCTGTCCTTTACTTCCTTTATGTCCTGCTGGCCGACAACCAATTTCCAGAAGATCGACGCTGTTACCAGCGCGACCCCTCTGGGCTATCTGGCAGACGGCAGCCTTGCCTATGCGCCTTCCCTCAAGGATATGTTCCTTGGAAACATCGGCGGCGCCATGGGTGAGACCTGCGCTCTTGCTATCCTGATCGGCGCGATCTTCCTGATCGCCAAGAAGATCATCTCCCCGATCATCCCGGTATGCTTTGTCGCGACTGTATTTATTTTCGCTCTCGTGTACTATGCAGTGATCGGCGGCGGCCCCGACGGTCAGTCCGCACTGTATATGGCTGCATTCCATATCTTCGCCGGCGGCGTGATGTTCGGTGCGGTCTTCTGCGCAACCGACTATGTAACATCCCCGATCATGCCTCTGGGCAAAGTGCTGTTCGGTATTGGCTGTGGTCTGGTGACAATGATCATCCGCCTGTTCTGCTCTTATCCTGAAGGCGTTTCCTTCGCGATCCTGTTCATGAACATCATGACTCCTCTTATCAACAACTTCGCTGAGGACCAGTTCTACGGGATTTCAAAACGCAAAAAGGCAGCGGCGGAAAAGAACGCATAAGGAGGGCATGTGATGGAAAATTCTAAAAGCTCGTTTGCAGCCCCCGTAATCGTACTCAGCTGCATCTGCCTCGTTGTTTCTCTTGCGCTGGCATTTACTTACAAGGTTGCAAACCCGATCATTATCAAAAATAATCAGGCGGCCGCTGACGCAGCCAGAACTGAGATCCTGCCTGCTGCGGATGCGTTCACTCAGATTGAGGAAACCGGAGCAGCGAGCAGTGACGGCAAGGCCGTGGTGACAGAAGCCTACAAAGCGGATAACGGCGCGGGCTATGTCATGACTGTCGAAACAAAATCCTTCGGCGGCGCGCTGACCATGATGGTCGGTATGGACGGCGAGGGTGTGATCACCGGTGTCAAGGTCACAGAGCATGCAGACACACCCGGTGTCGGTACCAAAAACATGGAAGCGGATTACCTCGCACAGTACGGCGGAATGACCGAACTGACAAGCGCGGACAATATTAAGAAGGAATCTGCTCCCTTTGCATTTATCTCCGGCGCGTCCGTTTCCGGACAGGCCATCCACTCTGGTGTGGCTGCTGCCCTGAGCCAGTTTGCAGCGATGGGAGGTGCACAGTAATGGAAAATAAGAGCAAGCTTTCTATTCTTACAAACGGACTGATCAAAGAGAATCCGGTTCTCGTCCTGGTTCTCGGTACCTGCCCGACGCTCGCAACATCCACTTCCGTCGTAAACGGCTTTGGTATGGGCGTTTCCGCTACGGCGGTTCTGATCTGCTCCAACATCGTTATTTCGATTCTTCGTAAAATCATTCCGGACAGCGTCCGTATTCCGTGCTACATCACGGTTATCGCAGGTTTCGTCACGATCGTCCAGCTGGTCGTCAAGGCTTTCGCGCCGGCTCTGGATAAATCACTGGGCCTGTACCTGCCGCTCATCGTTGTTAACTGCATCATTCTGGGCCGTGCCGAGATGTTTGCTAATAAGAACAGCGTCTTTGATTCCCTGCTGGACGGCGTCGGCATGGGCATCGGCTTCACCGCTACCCTGGTCGTCATGGGCTCCATCCGTGAGCTCACCGGCGCCGGCACATGGTGCGGTATCCCGGTTCTGTCCCGTATTATGCCCGGCATGAGCATCATGACCCTGGTTCCCGGCGGATTCGCCGTATACGCGATCGTCATGGCATTTGTGCATTACATCACTGAAGACAAGTCCAAGATCAAGGACAGCTTCGGATGCGACGGCTGCGCGAGCGCAGATGACTGCGTCGACGGCAGCGGCTGCTCAAAGGAGGTGGCATAATTCATGGCTAAGTATGTGATCATCATTATCAGTATGGTCCTCGTCAACAACTACCCCCTTGCGCAGTTCCTGGGCATCTGCCCCTTCCTTGGCGTTTCCAAGGACAGTGAGAGCGCTACGGGCATGGGCATTGCCGTTACCTTCGTCATGGTTCTGGCAACTGCTGTTACATGGCCGATTCAGCAGCTCCTGAACAGCAAGGGCATCGGATATCTGCAGACCGTCGTCTTCATCCTGGTCATCGCTTCCCTCGTGCAGCTGATTGAGATGTTCATGAAGAAAAACATGGTCGGCCTGTATAAATCCCTGGGTGTTTTCCTTCCCCTGATCACAACAAACTGTGCTGTGCTCGGTGTCTGCATCAGCAACATCGATAGCGGTTACAACTATCTCCAGTCCCTGTTCAACGCATTTGGCGCCGGGCTCGGCTTCCTCTTTGCCATGATCCTCATGGCAGGTGTCCGCAGCAAGCTCGTCGACCAGAGCCGTATTCCGAAGTCCTGGCAGGGCGTTCCGATCGTCCTGCTCACTGCGGCCATCATGGCCCTGAGCTTCATGGGATTCGGCGGGATGTTCTCGTAAGGAAGGAGGTCTGTGATGAGTCAGATTATTATTCCGGTCGTACTGGTCGTCGTTGTCGGCCTGATCGCTTCCATCATCCTTGCGGCTGCTTCCAAGGTATTCTTTATTCAGGAAGATCCCAAATTCATTCTCATGCGTGCTGAACTGCCCGGTGCCAACTGCGGCGGCTGCGGCTATGCAGGCTGTGATGACTATGCACACGCCCTGGTAGAAGATCCGGACGGCGTCCCGATCACCAAGTGCGCGGTCGGCGGCCCTGCCTGCGCGGAGAAGCTTGCTGAGATCCTCGGCAAGAGCGCGGACGGCATGGAAAAGAACGTTGCCTATGTCATGTGCAACGGCACGACCAACAATGCTCAGAAGCTTTTCGATTATGCGGATATCCCGACCTGTAAGGCTGCCAAGCAGCTTTTCGGCGGCAGCAAGGCCTGCCCGAACGGATGTCTGGGACTTGGCGACTGCGAGGCCGCCTGCGATTTCGACGCGATCCACGTGATCAAGGGCGTAGCTCTTGTCAACCGCGACAAGTGCGTCAGTTGCAGCGCCTGCGTCAAGGCCTGCCCGAACAACCTGATCAAGATCGTTCCTGATAAGGCCAAGATCGCCGTCCGCTGCCACAACAGCGAGAAGGGCGCAGATGCCCGCAAGCACTGCTCCGTCGCCTGCATCGGCTGCGGCATGTGCCAGAGGACCTGTAAGTTCGACGCCATCCATGTCGAAAATAACGTGGCATCCATTGATCCTGCCAAGTGCAAGATGTGCGGTATGTGCGTTGTTAAGTGCCCTACCGGCGCGATCCAGGATATGCTTCATACCAAAGAGCAGCTTGAGAAGGTTAAAACTACTCTTGCCGCAATGGAAGCAAAGGAAGCGGAAAAGAGGAAAAAGGCAGCTCTTGAGGCTGCAGCAGCCAAGAAGGCTGCAGCAGAAGCTGCGAAGTAAAGAAAACCTGAGGAAAACGCAGGTTCTCCGCTTGCCAAAAGAATCAATCCAAACTGACAAAAGAACCGCCTGTCTCTGTAAAAAGAGGCAGGCGGTTTTTGTATCGACACAGCTAAACCACAAACATAGCAGGGACAAATCCTGTATAAACAGCCTGAAAGGATCCAGTTTATAAGGATATAAAGAACTATATAAGTAATCCTACATAAACAACTTAGCGGGGATACGGCCGATCAGAATGACTCCTCCGATCCCCACAATGACTCCGGCAGCGATTCCGGAGATGATCAGTACCGGCATATAGTGGATGAGCTGCAGGCCGGAAACGGCGATCATGGCGACGACAAGCTGTCCCAGATTGTGGAATACACCGCCTGCCATACTCACCCCGATCACAGAGAAGAGATCTGTTTTCTTTAACAGCCACATGACCAGGAAGCTGGTAACACTTCCGGCCAGAGAGTAGAGGGCGGCGAAGAGACCGCTGAAGAGGAGGCCGGCGAGTATCACACGGATCAGGTTTGCCGCAAAGGCATACCGGGCATCCAGACGGTAGAGGATGATCAGCGGGACCAGATTGGCCAGGCCGAGCTTGACTCCGGGAACACCCGCATTAAAGGGAACAAGAGCTTCCACATAGGAGAAGATCAGGGTCAGAGCGGCGAGAAGTCCGGTCAGGGCAACTCTCTTCGCGATATTCTCAGAGCCGGGCTGACGCTTGTCCAGGTTATTCGGATCATTTGACAATGGCATCGATGGCTTCATCTTCCCCGCCTCCCTTCTCACTGCTGATTATTTCCACGATCACAAAATTTGGAAGACAGACGATAGTTTCCCCGGCGGTCGAGATCTCTCCTGTATAGACACAGATCTGGTTTTTGCAGTCAGAGAAATCCATGTGGACTGTATTATTTTGTATGGATACAATGTTGAGATGGCCTTCGCGGGAGACTTCAACATCGATATCCTTATCCAGGGGATAGATGCCCATGACCTCTCCGCGGCAGGTGATCTTTACTTTCAGACCTCCGTCGTCAGAACCGGTGAGCGGCGCCGCGGCGATCAGGGCTGCCGCTGCCAGAAAAAAGAACAGGAGGAAGAAGTCCGCTTTTTTCAGAGGTAGATTCATAGATGCCCTCATTTTTGAATAAAAGAATAAATTTACAGATAAAAGAATACTTCAACAGATAAAAAAATGCATTACCCCAAAAAGAATAAATCTGCAGGTAAAAAATCAGGGGGGATTCGATCCCCCCTGATTTCCATACGATCATGAATTAAGAGATACCGTCTGCTTAAAATAATGTACCGCTTCTGGTATCAGTAATTGGTATCAGTGATCAAGAGATACGTTTGCCATACCTAATGTATCACTTCTCGTCGCAGTATTCAACAGCACTTTCGCTGGCGATCCGGCCGAAAACGACGATATCTGCTACCGCGTTGCCGCCCAGACGGTTGCCGCCGTGGACACCGCCGCAGACTTCACCGGCTGCAAAGAGGCCGGGGATCTCGTTGCCGTTGGTGTCGATGACTTCAGCGTCTGTGTCAATATGGACGCCGCCCATGGTGTGATGGATGCCGGGAGCGATCTTGATCGCGTAATACGGAGCGGTGCTCAGATCATTATCCATGCCGGTATCGCGCCCGAAATCAGGATCATTCTGATCAGCCACATACTGGTTCCAGTTTTTCAGTGTTTCCGCAAGAGTCGCGGGATCGACTTCGATCTGGGCTGCCAGGTCTTCAATGGTGTCGCCCTGGACAGTGATGCCGGTGGAGACATATTTTTCAATAGCTTTGAGGCCGTCGCGGAGCTTCTGGTCAAAGATAATGTAGGCATAGCTGCCGGGCTGTTCCAGTTCCGCAGCGGAAACTACATCGCGGGTGAGAAGTTCATTCGTGAAGCGCTTTCCATCCTGATTGACCAGGATCGCTCCGTCTCCGCGGACGCTTTCCGTGATCAGCATGCTGGTCTTCTGCTCGACAGTGGGGTGGAGCTGGATCTGTTCTATGTCAACAAGGTCTGCACCGACTTCCTGAGCCATGACGATACCGTCGCCCATGATGCCGGGTGCGCTGGTGGTAACTGTTCCCTTCAGATCCTCGCGGTATTTCACGATCATGTCTTCGTTATTGCCGAAGCCGCCGGTGGCAAGGATCACGGCCTTGGCGTGGATGGTGTAATCGGCGTCCTGACCCTCAGCCAAGACACCATTGACTGTACCGTCTTCAGACAGCAGCTTTGTTGCGGCTGTGTTGTACATGACCTTGATGTTGTCATACTCACTCATCTTTTTCAGAAGAGCAGTGACAAGATAAGCGCCGACACCGGAACCGTCCTCGGGGGCGTGGATACGCTGATTGGTCGCTCCGCCGGAGAAGGAGATCTTGGGAAGAGGAGCGCCGATGGAGTCGAGCCAGTCGATGCCTTCCGCCGAATCCTCAGCCATTTTCGTGACCAGGTCTCTGTCATTGAGCTGGTGGCCGCCTTCCATTGTGTCCTCGACGAACTGTTCGACAGTGTCCTCGATTCCCTGTTCTTTCTGATAGTGGGTCTCAGCCGCGTTCATGCCTCCGGTGGCCTTTGTGGTATTGCCGCCAGCGTAAGGCATCTTCTCGAGCAGGATGACGTTTTTGCCGGCCTGTGCGGCATTGATGGCAGCCGTCATGCCTGCGCCGCCCGCGCCCACGATCACGATATCAGTCTCAAGCTCCTCGTCAGTCTTCTGGACATTGGACTTATCCTCAGGCTTCGGGAAAGCGCTCAGATCGGCTCCTGCAGCCGTGAGGGCCTTTTTCACCGCGCCCAGGATGGCGTTGCTGGTGACGGTCGCTCCGGTGAGAGCGTCGACATTAGGGCTCTGGGCTTCCAGAATACTGTCATCGAGCATATCAACCGCAAAGGAACCGATATTCTCGGTCTCATTGTCTCCCTTGATCTGTACATCCTCGATCTTATTCTCGGAAACGGTAACCGTTACAGATACTTCGCCGCCAAAGCCGGTGCCGGTCTCTGTATAAGTACCGGGGATAAACAGGTTGCCATCCTCCGCCTTGGGACCGGAGGGGACTTCTTCGCCGCCGGCCTGGGCAAGGGCAGAGGCAAGGGCTGTCTTGACAGCGTCACTTGTATAGGTCGCACCGGATACGGAATCCACATCCGCACTCTGGGCTGCAAGAATAGCCTGTTTCAGCAAGGGCATTGCCTGTCCGCCGACATCCGGTGTTTCCCCTTCGCCGGTAATGACGACATCCGTGATCCCGCCCTTATCTCCAATCTCTACTGTTACGTCGACCGGTCCTCCGAAACCGTCGGCGGAAGCGGTGTAGGAGCCGGGCGTGTATGCCCCTTCCACATCAGCGCTTACCGGCGCGGGTCCTGAATTTTTAAGGTAGATCCCGAGGATCACTGCCAGTATTACACCGACCACAGTCATCGCTATGATGGCTCCCGGGCCGCTTGATAACGGTCCGTTTTCAGAGTGTTTCATTAGATATTCCTCCTTTGTGTTGAATAAAAATGTTTTTGGGTTTGTGGAAATATGTACAATAATTATTACATTTGCAATATTGTATGTCAAGGAATACAGGGAAGCGGAGCGCGGGAGACACAGGGGCAATAATATGGGATTATCATAGACGCAATATCATTTTTAAAATAACGTTAAAAAATTTTAAAAAAAGGCTTGCATTCACAGGAGATGTCCTATATAATGGCATTTGTTGACAGCAAGGAAACAAAAAGAGGTCAGCAAATGGAACCGTAGCTCAGCTGGGATGAGCGTCCGCTTGACGTGCGGGAGGTCATGGGTTCGATCCCCGTCGGTTCCACTTTCCAGATACTGAAGAGAGAATGATTTACAGAAGCATAGCTCTTGACAGGGTCGGGATTAAAATTTCATCAGTTGCGCAGGAGTGGCGGAATGGCAGACGCGCAGGCTTCAGGTGCCTGTTATGGCAACATAGTGTGGGTTCAAGTCCCATCTCCTGCATCTTCCTTTTGGAAGTGCTTGCGGAAGTGTCGGAATTGGCAGACGAGCAAGACTAAGGATCTTGTGCTGGCTACAGCGTGTGGGTTCAAGTCCCATCTTCCGCATGAAAAAGGGAATCGGCAGATTCCCTTTTTTCTATCATATTCAGGACCATGTGCCTGGATATTGATGATTGGAACGGTAGCTCAGCCGGGATGAGCGTTCGCCTCACACGCGAGAGGTCATGGGTTCGAACCCCATCCGTTCCACGATCAAGAAGACCCGCAGAAATACTGACTGCCTCAAAAGTCCGGTATTTGTGCGGGTTTCTTTCGTCTCACGAACCGTGAAAACGATTCGTGACCGGTCATCGGGCGGCCTGCAGGGCCGCGTCCAGGGCTGTCTGTTTATAAAAAATTTATTTCTTCTTCCAATTATAAAAAAGGAATCCGGTTTTTTTTACAGAATAATATAATTACCGCACCCGCGTCAGGCGTGCAGGCTGTGTATTAAGGTAATATGGATACGGGAAATCCTTTTCCTGTTCATGCCGGGTATGCGGAGCAAGACGTTGCAGCCATGTTTCCGGCGCGCAAGACTTGCGGGAGAATCTTAAATTCAGCTGCCGGCTGTCTGTTTTTTCTGCAGAGCCGGATACAACAGCGGTGTGCCCTGCTGTTTCTGTGGAGGAATTCATGACGATCCGCGAGGAACTGGAGAGAAGAGAGAAGGAGATCCTGGCACCCTGGGCGAGTCTCTCGTCCGAGAGCAGGGGACGTGCGCGCAAGGAGACACCGTGCGACATCAGGCCTGCTTTTCAACGGGACAGGGACAGGATCCTGCACAGCAAGTCCTTCCGTCGGCTCAAGGAGAAGACCCAGGTCTTTCTGGCTCCTTTCGGCGATCACTACAGGACCCGGATGACCCACACGCTTGAGGTCTCTCAGAACGCCAGAACGATCGCAAAGGCCCTCAGACTCAATGAGGATCTGACTGAGGCGATCGCGCTGGGGCATGATCTGGGGCACACGCCTTTCGGCCATGCCGGTGAGCGCGCCCTGGACAGGGTCTGTTCCCTGGGGTTTAAGCACAATGAGCAGAGCCTTCGCCTGGTGGATATCCTGGAGAGGGATGGGAGAGGCCTGAACCTCAGCTGGGAGGTGAGGGACGGGATCCTGAACCATCAGACCAGCGGGTCTCCTTCTACGCTGGAGGGTCAGATCGTCCGCCTGTCCGATAAGATCGCCTATTTTCACCACGACATGGATGACGCGATGCGGGCCGGGATCATCCGGGAGGAGGATGTGCCGCCGGAGATCACCGGAGTCGTCGGGAAGACGACAGGAGAGCGGCTTGACTGCTTTATCCATGACACCATCCGGACCAGCCAGGGAAAGGCCATGATCGGCATGTCTGAGCCCGTGGCCCAGGCCTTTAAGGATATGCGCACCTTTATGCGCCGCCGCGTGTATTCGGATCCCGTGGCCAAGGCGGAGGAGTACAAGGCGGAAAAGCTGGTGGAAGTGCTTTTTGACTATTTTTCCAGGCATACAGATGAACTGCCGGCCTTCCTCAGAGAAATGGCCGTGGATGACCAGTCCCGCATCCGCGCCGTGTGCGATTATATCAGCGCCATGTCGGACCGCTTTGCCATAGCAAAATACGAAGAATTGTTCATCCCCAAATCCTGGTCAGTACTGTAAAAGGTGGGAAACCGATGTATTATCCGCAGGAGGTTCTGGACGAGGTCCTCGCCAATACAAATATCGTGGATGTAGTCTCCGCCCATGTACATCTCAAAAAAAGGGGGAGCAATTATGTCGGCCTGTGTCCTTTTCATAATGAAAAGACGCCCTCCTTCAATGTCAGCCCCTCCAAAAACATATTCCACTGTTTCGGCTGCGGGGCAGGAGGGAGCGCGATCACTTTTCTGATGCGCTACAATAACAGTACTTTTCAGGAGGCTCTCCAGGAGCTCGCTGACCGGGCGGGGATCACCCTTCCCGCTTACAACCTGAGTGAAGAGGCCAAAAAGAGGGAGAAGCACAGGCAGGATCTGCTTGCCGTCAATAAAGAGGCAGCTACTTATTATTATAAAAATCTGCGTTCGCCCAGGGGAGAGAGGGGCATGCGGTATTTCACAGACCGCGGCCTGACACCGGAGACCATGAGAATGTTCGGCCTGGGCTTCGCGGACGGAGCCAGGAGCGACCTGACTGCCTGGCTGAAAAAGAAAGGGTTTTCCGATGAGCTGATCCTGGAGTCGGACACAGTCCTGTACAACGAAAAACAGGGTATGCACGACCGCTTCTGGAACCGCGTCATGTTTCCTATCCAGGATGTCAGGGGCAGGGTGATCGGTTTTGGAGGGCGCGTCCTGGGGGACGGGCATCCCAAATACATCAATTCCTCGGATACACCCGTTTTTGACAAGGGGAGAAATCTCTATGCGCTCAATCTCGCAAAGAGAAGTAAAAAGGATTATCTGATCCTGTGCGAAGGCTATATGGATGTCATCGCCATGCATCAGGCAGGGTTTACCGAAGCGGTCGCCTCGCTCGGAACCGCCTTTACCCAGGGTCAGGCGGCGCTCCTGAAGCGTTATGCGGCGAGGGTGCTTCTCGCCTATGACAGTGACCAGGCCGGAACGCGGGCGGCTCTCCGCAATATAGGGATCCTCCGCAGCGGAGGGCTGGAGTCAGCCGTGATCGATCTGCGTCCCCACAAGGATCCGGATGAATTCATCAAAGCCGAGGGAAAGGAAGCCTTTCAGGCCCGGATCGACGGGGCGGAAAACAGCTTTTTTTATGAGCTCAGGATCCTGTCCGGCTCCTACCGGATGGAGGATCCTTCCCAGCGCACAGCCTTTCACCGTGAGATCGCCAGAAAGCTCTGTACATTTTCGGATGATATCGAACGGGACAATTATATTGCTGCAGCTGCCCAGAAATACCTGATCAAGACGGAAAGCCTGAGAAAGCTCGTGGCCCAGTACGGAAACGCGGCCGGATATGGAGACAGGCCCGGCTCAGGGACATATTCCACAGGCAGGGGAAACAGATACGGACAGGGAAGGGGCATTACAGGACCAGCAGGATCAGGATATACAGGTTATGCTGGAGGCCCTGCAGGCAGGCAGAACCCCGGAGGGCCAGACCGCGGCAGGCCGATGCCGGGTACAGGAGAAAACGGAAGCAGTCCGGGCGGCGGGGATCAGAAAAGGCAGCCTCCGCCCTCAAAGGCAGAGCAGGCGCTCTGGGACAGGCAGAGGATCCTGCTGACATGGATCACGGATGAGCCCGGGATCTTCCCCGTGGTGAAACGATACATCCGGCCGCAGGATTTTGACGGACCTCTGTTTGTACAGGCAGCGGAGCTTTTATGGGCCCAGATGGAAAAGGGCGCTGGAGCCGTGAGCGCAGCGTCTGTCATTTCCGCTTTTGATACAGCACAGCAGCAGGAAGAAGCCGCAGCCATGTTCAGCAGGCATATGGACGGGCTGGAGGATGCGGCTGACCGCGGAAAGGCACTCAAGGAACTGATCATACCTGTCCGCGAGGCCTCGATCGAGAGGATGAGCAGGATGGACGGGCCGGATCCAGGAGGAGCCATATCGCTGCAGGAGCTTCTGGCAGCCAGAAAAGAGCTGGAAGCCCTCAGAGCACAGCAGTTCCATCTGCAGATACAGTAACCGGTATACCGTTCAGCATTTATGTGTGGAAACCCGAACCTGATCCACACGTATGGACTGCGCGGTGTTCAGCTACATGGTCTGCGGAGAGAAGAACATAGATGAACATATTCAAAACCGGAGGAAACGAAAGTACATGACAATGCAGCAATTCGATGAGAAGGCCAGAGAGGAATTCAAGAAGAAGCTCGATGATCTGATCCAGAGGGGCAGGAATAAAAAGAATGTCCTTGAGTATCAGGAGATCACTGAGACATTTCAGGACCTGAAGCTCGATGAGGAGCAGTATGATCTGATCATGCAGATCCTGGAAAAGAGTGATATCGATATCATCCGCACCCAGGAGGAAGAGGTCCCCGAGACAGATCTTGTATCCATCGAAGAGGAGAATACGGAGGAACAGGATCTGGACATCGACCTGACCATCCCTGACAGTGTCAATATTGAAGATCCTGTCCGCATGTACCTCAAGGAGATCGGCAAGGTCCCTCTTCTGACTGCGGAGGAGGAGCAGGATCTTGCGCAGCGTATGGAGGATGGCGATGAGGAGGCCAAGAAACGCCTGGCCGAAGCCAACCTGAGACTGGTTGTCAGCATTGCCAAGCGCTATGTGGGCAGGGGCATGCTCTTTCTGGATCTTATCCAGGAGGGCAATCTGGGTCTGATCAAGGCTGTTGAGAAATTTGACTACCGCAAGGGATTCAAGTTCTCGACCTATGCCACCTGGTGGATCCGCCAGGCTATCACCAGAGCCATCGCTGACCAGGCACGTACGATCCGTATTCCTGTACACATGGTCGAGACAATCAACAAGCTTGTCCGTGTGAGCAGACAGCTCCTGCAGGAGCTTGGACGTGAACCTACTCCGGAGGAGATCGCGGAAAAGATGGATATTCCCGTGGACCGCGTGAGGGAGATCATCAAGATCTCTCAGGAGCCGGTTTCCCTGGAGACCCCCATTGGCGAGGAGGAGGACAGCCATCTGGGAGATTTCATCCAGGACGACAACGTGCCTGTACCTGCGGATGCCGCAGCCTTCACTCTTCTCAAGGAGCAGCTCCATGAAGTTCTGGGAACGCTGACAGAGCGTGAGCAGAAAGTGCTCAAGCTCCGTTTCGGCCTGGACGACGGAAGGGCCAGGACCCTTGAGGAAGTCGGCAAGGAATTCAATGTCACCCGTGAGCGTATCCGGCAGATCGAAGCCAAGGCCCTGCGCAAGCTCCGCCACCCTTCGAGAAGCCGCAAGCTCAAAGATTATCTCGACTGATAACACACAGACTATAGAATAGATCAGAGACAGACGATGAAACAGACCGGCCCCTGCGGGGGCCGGCTGCGGAGAAACAGTATGGGCAGTATGTCCCGGGAGGATCCGGAAGAAAAAAGAACAGCCAGGACCAGGCCGGTGGGCCTTTCCAGGCGCCTTATGGCCATCGCGGACCTCGCGCGCAGCGGTGAGTGCGTCTGCGATGTGGGATGCGACCACGCCCATATCCCTATCCGCCTGCTTCAGGAAGGACGGTTTAAGAGGGCGATCGGCATGGATGTGATCGAGGGACCTCTGGAAAAGGCTGCCGGCAATCTCAGTCTTTACGGGATGCAGGACAGGATCGGGCTGAGGCTCTCTGACGGACTGGATGCTTTCTGTATCGGCGAGGCGGATACACTGGTCATCACCGGAATGGGGGGCTCCATGATGCAGGAGATCCTGCTGCGGGAACCTGAAAAGACCAGGTCTTTCCAGGCCCTGGTCCTGGGACCCCAGTCAGATCCGGAAAAGGTCCGCTCGGCGCTGAGGACGCTTGGATTCCGGATAGAGGATGAGCGCCTGATCTATGATGACGGTAAATACTATCCGATCGTGCGGGCGGTGCGGGGAGATCCAAAGGGAGGTCATTTAGAAGATCTAAAGAGAGATCCGTTGGAAGATCCTTTTGGAGATTCAGCTGGTGGTGATTCCGGCCCGTTTCCGGATAAGTCCGCCCTGCTTCAGGAGACAGAGGACCTGTTCGGTCCGGTCCTTCTTGAAAGACGCGATCCGGTACTTTTGGAGTTTCTCGTCCGGCAGGAGAGAGTACTGAAAAAGATCCATTCCTCTGTCCGGAGAGCGGCACAGACAAACGGGGCCCGCAGCGAAGACCATCTCGCCAAAGCAGAAGAGATCGGACACAGAATCATTCTGTTTCGCACAGCCCTGAAGATGTACGGCCGGGGAACCTCGGACGGGAGGTAATCAATGAAACTGAAAGATGTCATTTCGCAGCTTGAAGAGCTCTGCCCGCCCCAGTTTGCGATGTCATGGGACAATTCCGGCCTCCAGACAGGGAGATATGAACAGGAGGTGCTTACGGTCTGTCTGGCGGTAGATGCCACGACGCCCGTGATCGAATATGCGGTGCGGGAGGGAGCTGACCTGCTGATCACCCATCACCCTCTGCTTTTTTCCGGGATCAAGAGCATCCATGACCGCGACTTCGTGGGCAGGAGGATCATAGACCTGATCCGCAATGATATCGCATGTTATGCCATGCATACAAATTTTGATGTCATGGGCATGGCGGATGCCGCAGCGGACCTGCTCAGGCTCAAGGACCGGGAGGTCCTGGAAAAGACCTATGAAGACGACGTTTCCCAGGAGGGTATCGGAAGGACGGGGAAGCTGACAGAGCATATGAAACTCGATGATTTCGCTGCTTTTGTGAAAAGCGCTTTTCATTTGGAGCAGGTGCGTGTCTACGGAGATCCGGACGACACGGTCGTCACGTGTGCTGTCCTGCCTGGTTCAGGCAAGGATGAGATCGATCTGGCAATAGCGGCCGGTGCCGACGTCATGGTGACCGGCGACGTCAACCATCATGCCGGTCTGGATGCAGTCGAAAAAGGGATCGATCTCATAGACGCAGGACATTACGGCGTTGAAAAATTATTTGTCCCCTACATGGAGGATTATCTTCACAGGAATCTTCCTTCATTGGAGACAATTGCGGCTCCCGAAGGCGAGCCGTGCCGTTTGATTTAAAGATACAGGAGGGAAAAGGCATGCCTACAGTCATGATCAATGGAGCGATCCGGCAGTATGACAAAGGGACAACCTTTGAATCTATCGTAAAAGAATATCAGCCTAAGTATAACTATTCGATCGCTCTTATTTATTTCAACGGAAAGATGCGCGAGCTGTCCAGACGTCTCGAGAAGGACGGCGCCCTGTCTTTTATCACGACTTCGGACAGCGCCGGATACAATGCCTATGTGCGCACGGCTCAGATGATGCTTGTCAAGGCCGCTTCGGAGATTTTCGGTGAAAACAGCAAAAACGTCCATATCAAGATAGAATTCTCTCTGGGGAATGCCTGCTACTGCAGTATCCTGGGAAGCAATATCCGCGCGAATCCCGAGTTTGCTGCCAGACTTGAGGAGAGAATGCATCTGATTTCCGAAAAAAACATCCCGATCATCAAAAAGACCTATCCCATTGATGACGCAGTCGAGATCTTCCGCAGGCAGGGGATGAAAGACAAGGAAAAGCTCTTCCACTTCCGCAGAAGCTCCACAGTGAACGTCTACCGCATGGAAGGCTATTCGGACTATTTCTACGGTTACATGCTTCCGTCTACCGGCTATGTCAGGCAGTTCAGGATCCAGGCCTACAAGGGCGGCCTGCTGCTGATCCTGCCCAGGATCGATCAGCCCGGGGAGATTGAGGATTTTGTCGAGCAGCCCAGTCTGTTTGAACAGCTCATGCTCTCAACCAAATGGGGAGATCTGGTCAACATCAGCACGGTAGGTGACCTCAATGAACAGATCTGCAGCGGCAGTATCAGTGATATGATCCTGGTCCAGGAGGCCCTGCAGGAAAGAAGGATCGGTGAGATCGCCCAGCAGATCTATGACAGGGAAAAGGTGCGTTTTATCCTGGTGGCGGGACCCAGTTCCTCGGGAAAGACGACCTTCTCGCACCGGCTGGCGATCCAGCTCAAGTCCTTCGGCCTGCGCCCTCATATCATTGCCATGGATGATTATTTTGTGGACAGAGACAGGACCCCGATCGATATTGACGGCAACTACAATTTCGATGTCCTCGAGGCAGTGGACCTGGAGCTCTTTAACAACGACATGATGGACCTGCTGGGCGGGGAGACCATCGAGATGCCCCACTTTGATTTCAAGACCGGACGCCGCCAGTACAAGGGTGATTTCCTGAAATTTGATGAGAAGGATATTCTGGTGATCGAGGGCATCCATGGGCTGAACCCCAAGACAACAGAGAGCCTTCCTCCGGAGAATATCTACAAGATCTATATCAGTGCCCTGACCAGCCTGAACATCGATGAACACAACAGGATCCCTTCCACAGACGCCAGGCTCCTGCGCAGGCTGGTACGTGATGCCCGCACCCGCGGGTACACGGCCCAGGAGACACTCCGGTCCTGGAAAAAAGTCAGGGAAGGGGAGGAAAACAACATCTATCCTTTCCAGGAGGATGCCGACGCGGTTTTCAACTCCGTTCTCATTTATGAACTGGCTGTCCTGAAGCAGTTTGCGGAACCCCTCCTTCTGGGAGTGAAGCAGAACGAGCCCGAATACTATGAGGCGAAACGACTGATCAAATTCCTGGACTATTTCGTCGGGATCGCCCCGACTCCTGTTCCGGGCAATTCTATCTGCAGAGAATTTGTCGGCGGCGGGATCTTTCCGGTCTGATCAGTAAAACCCTGAAGCTGCAAGTTACTGCATTGCGAAGCAATGATTCCGCCCCTCGAGGGGGCGTGTATAGTAACGGCTGCGTTACAGTACAGACCGGCTCGAAACTCGAGGCGTTTTTCGCGGCTTTTTCGCGAAAAACCCGAGTTTTACGGCGAAAATCCCATCGCGAAGCGATTTGGAATGGGATTTTCGCAAGCTACAGTACACGCCCTCGATAGGGCGTGTACTGTAGCACGGCTGCAGCCGTTGCAAGTCATATATCGGACAGGTCAATTGACAAAAAAGCAAAAGATGACTATATTCATTAGGATAAGCAGAGCGGATGGTCGCGGTCCGGAGAGATCCGGACTGAGGAAAGTCCGGGCTTCGCAGGGCAGGATGCCGGATAACGTCCGGTGGAGGTGACTCCCAGGCCAGTGCAACAGAAATATACCGCCTGCGGTGCAGATCAGATCCAGCTGATCTGCTTCGCCGGTAAGGGTGAAAAGGCAGTGTAAGAGACTACCGTCTTTGTGGTAACACAAAGAGCCATGTAAACCCCATCCGAAGCAAGACCGAAACGAGGACCATGGGTCGGCCCGGCCCGTTCTCAGGTGGGTCGCTTGAGGCTGTCGGTGACGGCAGTCCCAGATAGATGATCATCCAAGACAGAACCCGGCTTACAGCTCTGCTTATTTTGTAAGACCGGTGGGGAGGCCGGATTCCGGCCTCCCTGTTCTTTATCTTAATGTTCATTTACCGTTATGTTCATTTTCTTTATAGAGCTTTTTAACCATATTTTGACTGTAGTTTTCTTTATCCTATTTATCGTAAAGACCGGTCTTGTGCCGTATCATCAGCCGCAAGGGCTGTGACATGCTTTATTATCTGTCATTGCGCAGGCAGGACTCAGCCAGAATCCTGATCCGTATGTTCAGATGGTTATTTCGGAGGTGTGAATTAAATGACTAAAATTGATATTGTATCCGGATTTCTGGGTGCAGGCAAAACAACCCTGATCAAAAAACTGTTAAGTGAAGTATTTGCAGGGACGAAGGTCGTCCTTATTGAAAATGAATTTGGAGAGATCGGGATCGACGGCGGTTTTCTCAAGGAATCCGGGATCGAGATCCGTGAGATGAACGCGGGCTGCATCTGCTGTTCCCTGGTCGGAGATTTTGGAACCTCTTTGAAAGAAGTGATGGAGACCTATGCGCCTGAAAGGATCCTGATCGAGCCCTCAGGTGTCGGCAAGCTCTCGGATGTCATGCGCGCCATCAACGATGCCTCCGAGCATACGCAGATGCATCTCAACAGCGCCGTGGCAGTGGTGGATGCCTCCAAATGCAAGGTCTATCTCAAGAATTTCGGCGAGTTTTTCGACAATCAGATCGCCTATGCCGGGACGATCATCCTTTCCAGGACGGACAAGATCAGCCAGGAAAAGATCGATGAGTGTGTCGAGCTCCTGCGGGCCCTCAACAAGGATGCGACCATCATTACGACTCCCATTTCCCAGCTCGATGGAAAGATGATCCTCGACACGATCGAGGGAACTGCCGATCTGCAGAAGCAGCTTCTCGAGGAAGTACTCGCCTCCGACGAGGAAGAGGATGAACACGAGCATCATCACGATGAGGATGAGGAGGAGCACGAGCACCACCATCATCATCACGACGAGGATGAGGAGGAGCACGAGCACCACCATCACCATCACGACGAGGATGAGGAGGAGCACGAGCACCACCACCATCATCACGACGAGGATGAGGAGGAGCACGAGCATCACCACCATCATGATGAGGATGAGGAAGAGCACGAGCACCACCACCATCATGAGGAAGAGGAAGAAGAGTCCGGAGTCGATGAGGATGGCGACCGTATTTATCATACCCACGACTATCAGGAACAGCACGGAGGGCACCATCATCACCACCACCATCACCATCATCACGGGCATGACGCGGATGAAGTGTTCGGCAGCTGGGGAATGGAAACTCCTTCCAGGTTTACAGCGGATGAGATCAGAAGCATCCTGAAGGAACTGGAGAATGAGGAGAAGTATGGTTATGTTCTCCGCTCCAAGGGAATGGTCCCGGCACCGGACGGCACATGGATCCATTTCGATTATGTTCCGGAGGAGTCGGAAGTCCGTACTGGTGCGCCGGATGTCACTGGCAAGATCTGTGTCATCGGAGCAAAGCTTGATGAAGCGGCTCTTGAAAAACTGTTTAAGAGAAAATAAAGAAGTAAACAGAAAAACAGGAGAACAAAAAACAGAAGAACAGATCAAAGAAAAGCTTGATGAAAATTCATTATAGTAATGGGTAATGGTTTCAGGATATGTTTGATTTTTTAAAAGGAAATAAAGAAGTGGAAAAGAAACCTGTATATGTCATAAACGGCTTTCTGGACAGCGGAAAGAGTTCTTTTATCGCCTATACGATTGGACAGCCCTATTTTCAGATCCAGGGAACCACATTGCTGATCCTCTGCGAAGAGGGTGAGGGAGAATACCGGGAATCTCTTTTGAAAGAATCGGGAACAGTGGTTGAGAAGATCGAAGATCTGGAGGACTTCACACCGTCCAGGCTGATGGAGTTTGAAAAAAAGTACCGCCCCGAGCGTGTCCTGATCGAATGGAATGGAATGTGGGACTTCCGTCAGTTCAAGATTCCGAACGCATGGCGTCTGGAGCAGCAGATCACGACGATCGATGCCTCCGTGTTTAACATGTATTTCACTAATATGCGGTCTCTGGTGGCGGAGCAGCTCCGCAACTCCGAGCTCATCATGTTCAATCGCTGCGATGATGTGGATGAGAAACAGCTTGTCAGCTTCAAGAGAAATGTCAAGGCGATCAACCAGAAGGCGGACCTTGTCTTTGAGGACTCGGAGGGTGAGATCGATATGACGACAGAAGAGGATCTGCCCTTTGATATCCATCAGGACCCTATCCCCCTGGAAGGCCTGGACTACGGCATCTGGTATATCGATGCCATGGAGCACCCCGACAGGTATGTGGGAAAAAACATCACCTATACCGGAATGGTAATGCGGCCCGGCGATTTCCCGGCGGGATACTTTGTCCCCGGCAGAATGGCGATGACCTGCTGTGCCAATGACATGTCTTTCCTCGGATATGCCTGCAGGTACAAAGACGCGTCAAAACTGCGGGAGCGCCAGTGGGTAAAAGTCACCGCGAATATTAAAAAAGAAGAATTCGGTCCCTATGACGGTCCGGGAGTGATCCTGGATGCCGTTGAAGTAGTCCCTGCACCTCAGCCTGAAGAACCAGTCATCAACTTTGCCGGCTGATCCCTCTTGGAGACAATTAATGAAAACACTATATCTTGAATGTAACATGGGGGCAGCCGGAGATATGCTCTCCGCAGCCCTGTTGGAACTCTATCCCGATCCGGCCGGCATGGTTGACAGACTGAATGCCCTGGGTATTCCCGGAGTGTCCTTTGAACAGGAAGCTGTTGAAAAATGCGGGATCCGCGGAACCCATCTGAAAGTGACAGTCTGCGGAGAGGAAGAGGAGAGTCTGGACGTACACTCCCATACGCATGAGCATCATGAGCACACTGACCACATCAGCCATGACCATGACCACAGCCACAGTCACGACCATGATCATGTGCACAGTCATGATGATCACGACCACAGCCATGAGCATGATCATGTGCACAGCCATGATGACCACGACCACAGCCATGAGCATGATCATGTGCACAGCCATGATGACCACGACCACAGCCATGAGCATGATCATTCTGACCATCACCATGAGCATACCCACGGTCATTCCCATTCGCATGTCCACAGAAATCTGGCGGACATCAGACAGATCGTCAATAAGCTTGATCTGCCGGAGGCTGTGCGCGGCGATGTCCTGAAGGTATACAGCCTGATCGCCGAGGCGGAGAGCCATGCCCACGGCAGACCTGTGACAGAAGTCCACTTCCACGAGGTCGGATCAATGGACGCAGTGGCGGACATCACTGCCTTTTGCCTGCTCCTGTCTCTGATCGGCCCTGAAAAGGTCGTCGTGTCCCCGATTAATCTCGGTTTTGGCGAGGTGCGCTGCGCACACGGGATCCTTCCTGTCCCTGCGCCTGCTACAGCGTGGATCCTCAGAGATGTTCCCGTCTATGCAGGAAACATCCGCGGGGAAATGTGTACACCGACAGGAGCAGCTATCCTCAAATGCTTTGCGGATGAATTTGGCAGTCTTCCGCAGATGCAGATCAGTAAAGTCGGGATCGGCTGCGGGAAAAAGGACTTCGAACAGGCAAACATAGTCCGCGCCCTGCTCGGCGAGATGGAAGATAGTTCAAAAACTACCGGAACAGAAAAACCGGAAGACAGACAGGCGGGGTCCGGTGACCGGTCCCGGGAAACTGTCCTGGAGCTGTCCTGCAATCTCGATGATATGACTCCGGAAGCAGTGGGATTTGCCATGGAAGAGCTCCTGAAGGCAGGAGCCCTGGATGTTTACACCATCCCGGTAACGATGAAAAAGAACCGGCCCGGTTTCATCCTGAACTGTCTCTGCAGGGAATCTATGCGCGAAAAGATCCTGTCGCTCATGTTTCTCCATACAACGACACTGGGGATCCGCGAATATCTCTGCAACAGGTACACATTACAGCGCAGGGTCCGCACCGTCACGACGGATCTTGGTGAGGTCCGCTGCAAGACAGCTGACGGCTGGGGGGTATCGAGGCGGAAATATGAATATGAGGATCTGGCCGCGATCGCCCGTAAGCGAGGGATCAGCCTTGCCGAAGCCGTCCGCCTGACTGAGAAAAGCACACATTAATCATTTTCACAACCTCAGTCCATGGATTTTTGGCCAGTGACCGAAGTCAGGGGCTCTGCAGCGTTTGATGACAGCTCAGCAGGACGGAGATGAATTCAGCATTTTGAATGCTAAAAAGAACAATATCATTTATCCTGAATGAAAACCGGCCTATTGACAGATTCAGGACAATTTTGTATTATGCTTTAGTATGTTTGGACAGAAGAACCGTGTCAGCTTCTGCCCGCTCCCGGATCAGTGATTGTTTGCGCGGCTGCACAGTTGCCGAAATGGGACAGTGGTATAGGTTATTATCAGATCGAGAAGATTTTAATTCGGAGGAAAACTGAACATGGCAAACATTAAATCTGCCAAGAAGAGAATTATCACCAGCCAGAAGCGTGCAGCAGCCAACAAGGCTGTCAAATCCGGTGTTAAGACCGCTGTTAAAAAGGTCCGTGCCGCTGTTGAAGCCAAGGATACAGCAGCTGCAGCAGCAGCTTTCGAGAATGCAAAGTCCGTGATCGACAGAGCAGCTTCCAAGGGCGTACTTCACAAGAATACGGCTGCCCGTAAGGTTTCCAGACTTGCTGCAGCAGTCAAGAAGGCTCAGTAATCTGGGCCGGCAGTGACTGTTGTCATAGAAGAAGTCATAGAAGAATAAACAGACTAAGCGACAAGGCCGCCGTTCCAATTTGTGGTACGGCGGCTGTTTTCATTTCATTTAAACTATATAACTGAATCCCGCCCTGTGAGATTGGAGAAAATATTACCCCTTATTTCGGAGCATCCTTGTAAAAAAAACATCCTTGTAAAAAAGCATCCTTGTAAAAAAACATCCTTTCAAAAAAGCATCCTTGTAATAAAAAGCATCCCTGAAAGCATAATCATCTGTGAAAGCAAAGGAGGCCAGAACTGGTGACCGGTAAAAAAAAGATTGGAATTGTCGGTGGAATGGGACCGATGGCAACTGTGTATCTGTTTCAGAAAATCGTAGAGAATACGGAGAGCCCCGACGATCAGGGACATATCCGTATCTTTATCGACAATTGTCCGCAGATTCCCGACAGGACCAGGGCGATCAGCCGGGGAGACCACACCCCAGCGCAGATGATTCTTTCCTGTGCAAAGGGGCTGGCCGGGCAGGGGGCGGATATGATCCTGATGCCCTGCAATACTGCGCATTATTTTTACGAGGAAGTCCAGAAGGACCTGTCTGTTGAACTGGTCAATATGATCGATGAGACGGCCAGGTCTTTAGCAGAGCAGAAGGTGCATACGGCCGGCCTTCTGGCGACAACCGGAACCGTGAATGCAAACCTGTATCAGAAATATTGTGAAAAAAGAGGGATCGGGATTCTGCTTCCGGACAAAGAGGAACAGGATGCGGTTATGGACTTTATTTATTCCGGAGTAAAGGCTTCCAACTGGACCTATGATGTGAAGGCGTTGCGGCGCGCCGCTGAGCACCTGCTGGAGAGAGGCGCCAGTACCCTGATCCTGGGCTGTACGGAAATACCCGTCGGTTTCCACATGTTCGGGCTGGACCTGCCGGGAGTGGACACTCTGGAAGTGCTGGCCAGGGCTGCCGTTGTAAAAGCGGGCTACCGGCTCAATGGATCGTGTTTATCTTAATGCCTGCAAGAAGTCGAAGTCAGGGCTATATTCAGGGATCATTTCTAAAAGCGTGCAGGAGTCTGTATCCTGTTCAGGAGCTTTCAGGAGCTGTGGTAAAAGTTTGCCAAAAGCAGAATAGAGGACACCGCATGCCGAAAAGAGGAGGAGACAGGCTTGCCCGGAGAATTGAAACCCAGGATCCTGCGTTTTGAGATCGGAAAGGAAGAAAAGGGAGAGACGATCAAGAGCTTCCTGATGCGCAGGGTTGGCTTTTCTTCCAAACAGCTGAGCAGGTTTAAATACAGGAAAGACGGGATCCTTTTAAACGGAGAGAAGAGATATGTGAATGCCGGTCTGTCGGAGGGAGATGTCCTGGAGATCCGGCTGACGCAGGGAGGTGAGCCGGTAGAAGCTCATCCGCATGACGCTCTCACCGGAGGGACCCCTCGGGAGGATGATCAGATGCCCGGCTATCAGAGAGCCCGGGACGGGCGTCTGCAGAAGATCTGGGCTGCTCCAGCCGGCTGGCTGGAAGAGAATCATCCTCTGCGGATCCTCTATGAGGATCAGGATATCCTGGCGGCCGACAAACCGTCCGGAGTTGTCTGCCATCCCAGTCCCGGCCATTATGATGATACGCTTTCCAATCAGGTCGCGCAGCACCTGGGAAGAATTGGACAGGAACTGGATGTCCGTGTGACAGGACGGCTGGACAGGGACACCTCAGGGATCGTGATTTTTGCCCTGAATACGGAGACTGCCGCACAGCTCATCAAACAGCGGCAGGAAGCCTTAAAAAACAGATCAGATGCATTGACCCCAGCGCCGGCACCGGCATCAGCCCTCAGGCAGATGACATCGGGCAACTGCTTTAAACTCTATATCGCAAGAGTGCGGGGCCGCTTTTTAGCCCTGACAGGTACAGTGGACCTGCCCCTGCGCAGAGAGAGTCAGGATTCCTTTCGTATGATCGCTTCCCCGGACGGAAAAAAAGCCAGGACTCATTACTGCGTGCTGGCAGAATGCCCTGACGGAACATCACTCATTGCCTGCCGGATCGAACACGGCCGCACCCATCAGATCCGCGTCCATATGGCGGAAACCGGGCATCCGATCGTCGGGGACAGACTGTATGGACCAGAGGCGCCACAGGACAGCGGCATGACAGGTGTGCTGATGCTGCACGCATACCGGGCGGTTTTCCGCCAGCCATTTACCGGAAAAGAGATCAGGATCGAAGCCCCTCTTCCGGACTGGGCGTCCGGATCCGGCCTGCTGATCTGAAACTCAAAGGAAAGAGAGGAGCTCCGACGGGGTGGAAATGAGCGCCAGAGGATGGAGCGACTCCAGAAAATCTGCGCTGCGGAAACCCCAGGTGACACAGATGCAGTCCATTCCGGTGTTCAGGGCAGTCTGCACATCGATCTCGGAATCGCCAAGATAGAGAGATTCCCCGGCTGAGACACCGAGCAGCCGCATAGCCTCTTCTGTCATGTCGGGGGCGGGTTTCCTCCGGATGCCGGGCTGTTCTCCTGTTGAAACATCAAACAGGCCTTCAAAGCATTCCTCAGCCAGCTTCCGCACTGCGGGATCCGGTTTGTTGGAGACGACGGCTGTTTTGAAACCTCTGCTGCGGAGAGTCCGAAGCAGATCCATGATCCCGTCGTAAGGTCCGGTATGCTCCATACTGTGTTCCAGATAATAAGGGCGGAAAACGCCTTCAATTCTTTCAATTTCTTTTTCGTCGATCCCGGGGACAGTCATCCTCTGCGGGGTGCCGATCAGGCGGAGCATTTCCTGATCCTGTTCGCCGGCCTCTATGGACAGGGCCCGCTGCAGGGCGGTGTGAACACCGCTCCCGAACAGTTCCTTGCACTGCTCACGCGTAAAATCGTGCTTATGCCCGCACCGGGCCAGGGCATAATTAATGGAAGCCCTCAGGTCATCTACCGTGTCAAGGATAGTTCCATCCATATCAAAGATCACTGCTTTATACTTTTTTTTCAATTCAGAATTCCTTTATCGTTTAGTAAAATCATCTTGCAAACAGCTTTTCCCAGAGGGTGGGCTCTTTGACCCGGGCGGAGGGATCTTCAAAATTGTCCAGGATCGCGGAGACGACAGCCCGGATCTCCTTTACACTGACGATCCCGCTCTGGAGCAGGTAGGGAGGCTGGGAAGTACCATCCACATAATAGAGCATGCCTTTTTTTCCCAGTTTCTCTGCGCCCTTGCGGTCGATCATGACATAGGAGTCCGCAATTGAGTCGGTGCGCAGACAGACTCTGGAGGGAAAGCTGTTCCTTATATCTCTGAAATAGACGCTCTTTTCAGAGCAGACGATCACATGGATCCCGCAGGCAGACGACATCTCGGCAAGGTTTGTGACGAGAGAGGCCGTCCGTTTTTTTCCGTGGGCAGCGAGGTTGGAGTACTCCTCAATGATCACGATCAGATGTTTCATGAGGCCTGCCCGTCTGTTAAAATCATAGATCGTCCGGCACCGGCTTTCAAACAGAGCAGTATAACGCCTGTCCACTTCGGCCTGGAGATCCTCCAGAAGCTCCAGTTCTTCAGCCGGATCAGAAGAGATCTGGCAGTAGGGAATCTCGCTGTAGCGGGAGAATTCACTGCGCCTCTGTCCGCACAGGTACAATTCGATCTCTTCCGGGGTATGGGAGAGCAGGAGACTGATGATGATCCCATGCAGGAAAGCTGTACGCCCCAGCCCTGCGACAAGCAGATGGGGAGTCTGTGACAGATCCTCGAAATAACTCTGCCTGTAGATATCCATCCCGATGGCGATCGGGATCCCCTGAGGTGTACTCAGTTCCCGGTCAAATTCTCCGTCAGTCAGAATATCTCCCAGATAGACCTGGTCGGTCTGCCAGGGGACATCGATATAGATATGGCCGTCCGCCCTGTAAACCTGCACATCGTTACGGTTAAAGATCGCCTTGTAGGTGGGAAGGAGCCCGATGATGCGGTCGGCGCTGCGCCGGTCATCAGGAATGATCCCGAACCTGGTGAGAGTCGGTCCCTGCAGCTGGGTGTCCAGGAGTCCGTCGATCCCGTTTTCCGCCCACAGGTCAAAGAGCTCGTCCGTATAGGGCTTGAGAGAGCGTTCATTCCATCTTGTATGATATTTTAATAAATCCTTCGTAAGAGGGAGTACAAAATCCTTATTATTCACTGTATTTTGGTCTCTATGGAAAAATCTGCTTCATTAAAAAGCATTATGATCTCTATGAAAGGCGAAACGTGCGAAATGCGTATCTGCGAAACGCGCACGGAGTGCCGTGGAAATTCATTATATCACGAAAAGAAATGACGTGTTATAATAATTCTCTAAAATATGATACAGCTGTTCATAGCTGGCTACAGTACACGCCCTATCGAGGGCGTGTACTGTAGCTTGCGAAAATCCCATTCCAAATCGCTTCGCGATGGGATTTTCGCCGTAAAACTCGGGTTTTTCGCGAAAAAGCCGCGAAAAACGCCTCGAGTTTCGAGCCGGTCTGTACTGTAACCATAGCTGCTCACTTGTCTGCATGTGTCCGGAAACCCATACACTGCCGGGCAGGGCCAGGCATAGACTGCGGCTGTTCATGGCTTCGCGCCGGTAAGTATATGAGTGAAAACGCATAAGCAGACGGGCGGCCGGACAAATCAATGGACACCATAAAAGAAAAGCGTATGGAAACAGGTATTGCGGGACCTGCGCGATCATACCGGACGGAATACCGCCCGCATAAGGAAAGGAACAGGATGAAGAACAGGATTCGAATGATCGGGATCGATCTGGACGGGACTTTACTGACAAAAAATAAGGAATTTCTGCCCTATAGCAAAAAAACAGTGGAAGACGCTCTGGAGGCCGGCCTTACAATAGTACCTGTTACCGGGAGACCGCTCACGGGAGTCCCTGTCGAAATACTGGAGATCCCCGGCATCCGTTATGTGATCACTTCGAACGGAGCCAATACCTATGATCTTACGGAACTGGAGGCAGTCAGGAAAGAGCAGGCTCCTTATCCGGTGCTGACTGCAGGCTCTGTCCTCAGGAAAGCCCACATGTCCCATGATCTGGTCCGGGAGATCCTGTCGACAGCACCGGGAGAAGATGTGATCAGGGAGATCTTTGTCCGCGGAGTCGGTTACCATGACGAAAGGACGCAGGGACTGCTGGAAGCGAAGTTTGCCCTGGCGCCGCAGATCATGGCTTATATTAACAGAAGCAGAAAGATCGTTCCGGATTTTGAAAAGCTTCTGACAGATGAGTCCTCCCACGTGGAAAATATTTCCCTGATGTTTCTTTCACAGGACCTGCGGGACAGGGTTTATAACAAACTGGAGACTTCCTTCAACGAAAAGAGAGATCCCCTGATCCACGTGCTTCTTCCCTGGGTGACTGACATGGAGATCACCCATATTCTGGCCGATAAATGGCTCGCGCTCAGAGATCTGGGAAGAAAACTCTCAATCTGCGAAAATGAGATAGCAGCGATCGGGGACGGAGACAACGACAGGCCCATGCTGCACGGCGCAGGCTTCGGGATAGCCATGGGAAATGCGCCTGACTTTGTCAAGAAGACAGCCGATATGATCACTCTGGACAACGAACACGAGGGAGCGGCTCTTATGATCCGGAAAATACTGGAAAAAGGAGAGCCAGACGGAAGCGAAATAGACTGAATTGGATGAAATAGATTTAAGTGGAATAAGATAGATTGGGGCAGAAGGGAGGAGGCTATGTACGGTGCTATATTGGGGGATCTGGCGGGATTTCCCTGTGAGAATCATCCTGCAGACCTGACGGACAGGAATCTTCCCCTGATCCGGATGCCGGAGGAGGAAAACGAAAATACTTTTTCCGACAAGACTGTCCTGACGACAGCCCTTGAAGAGGGGCTGTTGTGCTTTGAGCGCAGGATGCCTGAGATCCTTGCCGGAAAAAGAGATAATACCGTAAAAAGAGATAATAACAGAGATAATAGCAGAAGAGAAGAAAACAAGAACGAAGAAAAGCGGAGCGAAAAAAACGACAGAGAAGAAAGCAAGAGCGAAGAGGGAGATCGAAGCGAAAAAAAAGCGCAGGATCCGGTCCGCCCGGGATCAGGCGGTGCTGCCGGCCTCTTTGAAGAGATCCTGTCGGAGGAACTGACAACGGCCTTCCGGCGTTTCGGGACAGCCTATCCCCTGGCCGGCTACACCATGGATACGAGTATCTGGCTGTTCAGGGAGGGAACGGCTCCAGGGACACAGGCTGAAGCTGGACCTGCCGCGAGGGTTAGTCCGATCGCCTGGATGTTTCAGGATGACCTCTACATGATGCGCCATATGGCGCGTCTTCAGGCCTCGCTCACAAACCGCAGCAAAGAGACAGTCCGCGCGGCGGACGCAGCCGCCTGTCTGGTCTTCCTGGCTCTTCACGGCTGTACAAAGGATTATATGGCTGCTTTTATGGGGAAGGAATTCGGATACCGGATCCCGGAAGAGGAAGCCATGCGCGGGGAGGTGCTGAGCGGAGGCAGATCCCCGGATCCCGGACTGTGTGTCCGCGCCGCCCTGACCGCTTTTCTGTACGGGACGGATTTTGAAGATGTCCTGCGAAGGGCAGTCTCCATGGGAGGGAGCTGCGCGGATATCGCTGCGATCGCAGGAGCCGCGGCGGAGGCCTTTTTCGGGATGCCGGAGGAATGGAAAGAAACCTGCAGGCAGTCCCTGCCGGATGACCTTCGCGCTGCAGCGGATACCTTTGCAGAGCGGATGGAGTTTCGCCGCAGGAGGAGAGAGACAGATCCGGCAGCCAGAAAACGGTGGGAGAATGCTTTGATCCGGGCTTCTGAACGGCATCCTGCTGCCGTACAGGGAAATGAGGAGCTGGAAGGTGTGATCGCGCAGATGCTGGAAAAGAGGGATCAGCAGTCGCTTCTTCTGGCCCTTGAAATGCTTCGCCGGCGTATGCAGCAAAAGGGCAGAGTTCTGGTACCGCTCCTTGGAGTCCGGCGGGCAGAGGCAGGGGAAAATGCCAGGATGGAATCTGAAGGAAATACAGTAGGAAACTCAGAAGGAAATTCTGAAAGAAATACTGATGGAAATGAAAGGAAGGAAGAAGGACAGCGGCAGGGAAAAGAAAATGCAGTAGTCTATCGACTGCAGACACTGCGGACGAGGGACGGAAAACTCTGGCAGCCCGCCTATACAAGCCGTGGACAGCTGGAGAAAGGCAGAGCTTTCCTGAAAAGCAGGGAAGAAAAACAGGACAGTGCCATGGCCCTGTCCTGGTCGATCGAAGCTCTGTTGAGATCATTTCTGCCTGATGAAAAGGCAAAGAGCGCCCGGGCTGTGGAACCTCAGCGCAAGGCGCCGCCTGAAATAGCGGGAATTGTCCTGAATCCTTATGACAAAGCTCTGTATCTGCCCCGCAAGACCATAGAAGCTGTCCTTGCGGCACACAAAACTGATGGACATAAGCTTTCCTGAAAACAGGATCCTTTTTTGCGCGTGCATCCCACGTCTGAAGACACGGGTATTACGCGATGAAGAATAAAAAGGTTTTATTTAACCGGTCATGTGGACACCGGGGTCTCTTCACTGACGATTTGCCGGCAAAGAGAGAGCCACTGGCAGTTCGGACAGCATTCCTCCAGAAGCTCCAGGGACAGAGGCGGAAGCATGGAGAGCAGGGTTTTCCACGTATATTCTTTTCCCGGAAGTATGTTGTATCTGCCGCTGACCAATACATCAAAGATGGAGGGACGAAGTGAAGTACAGGACCATCCATTCCTGTTGGAACATAGATGGCAAATATCATCACAGATATTTACGATCTGCAGGGAGGTCTCCGCATTTTCTTTAAGCTCAGCGACAATCTTTTTCATCCCTGCGACAAAGTCCGGGCTGTATCCGGATCCGCGGAAAGTCTGCAGGCAGAGAATGTGATGGGGACGAAGACGCAGAGTGCTCAAATCTGTACCGCTCCTTTCCCTGCACCAGGCAGAAAAACATGACAATATGACGGCGAAAGCGACCGGAAATAATGGACTCCTGCCGTCGGAAATATGTATAGATCACTTACTGGCACCTGAGGATCTGTATTGAAAATACTTCTGATTTTACGGGTTGTCAACCAAAATACAAATTGATGGTTAACGAATACAATTTATAGTCATCCATTTGGACTCATTGCTTTTTTTATACAGGAACGGAAGAAATAATAAGAGAATAATAGTCAAAATAATCTCTACGATTCTGCTTGACAATGATGGAATACAAAGGTATCCTATATATAAGTTGTGTACAATTTAATGGTAAACAATGTTAAAGAAAAGAACCCGCTTTCCCGTCATTTATTTAGAAAAGAGGAGAATTAAGATGATTTATGATTTTACTTTGAAAACAGGAAAAGGCGAAGATTTGAATCTGGCAGATTATAAGGGAAAAGTCATCCTCATCGTCAATACGGCGACTGGCTGCGGCTTTACTCCCCAGTATGCCCCTATTGAACAGCTGTACAAAGACTATCACGATCAGGGACTTGAAATTCTGGATATCCCCTGCAATCAGTTCGGCGGTCAGGCCCCCGGAACAGATGATGAGATCCATGAATTCTGCACTATTCATTTTAACACGACCTTCCCTCAGATGAAGAAGGCAGATGTGAACGGAGAGAACGAACTCCCTCTGTATACCTGGCTCAAGTCACAGAAAGGCTTTGAAGGATTCGGCGAACATCAGCTCGCCGGGCTTCTGACGGAGATGCTTTCCAAGGCAGATCCCGACTGGGACAAAAAGCCTGATATCAAATGGAACTTCACTAAATTTGTGATCGACAGGGACGGAAACGTTGCTGCCCGCTTCGAGCCGACAGCGGATATGGCCGCAGTTGAAGCCTGCATCAAGTCTCTGCTTTAATTTTGCTTAAGAGTCTTTCAGGAGCTGGCGTAAGTAACAGTTCTTTAGTTTTTAGAGTTCTTTAGTTTTTAGTTAAAGAAAAAATGAAACAGGGAGCCTTCTTAGTTCCGCTTAGAAATGGAACGGGAAAGGCGCCCTGTTTTTTTACATCCTCAAACTCTGTTCAAAACTCTGTGCTGGTCATTTCCGAGGCGGTCCGGACCGCCAGATTCATGAGCCGGATAAAGTCCTCCGCATCCTCTTCCCCCATTTTCTGAAGGAGCAGGATGTGGCTGTTTTTTGCGTTTTCGTAGACATGATGAATATGGTCGCTGCCTTTCTGCGTCAGGGAAACATTGATCTGACGGCGGTCTCTGGAGGAACGGCGGCGCTCAATGTATTTTTTCCGGTCAAGACTGCTGAGAATATTGGCGATCCTTCCGGAAGATATCCCCATCCGGGAGGCAAGTTCTCCCGCTGAGACGGGGCATTCCATTTTTGAAAGCCAGAACAGAGCCGCTTCCTCTCCCCGGGTGCTGTGCTGCTCAAATACGTTTGCCAGATCTTTTGCATATAAAAAATGAATATCACACAGATTGTCTGCAAGCTTTCCGTAATCTATTGAAATTTCCATTTTCGGTTCCGGTGCTCCTTTTATTCTTCATCGCATAATACCCGTGTTTCAAACATGGGATTACGCGCAAAAGGGAAACTCGCTTCATCGTGGGTACAATACCAATCCCGCGCATAACAGACCGGTCTATGGACTCCGGACCTGTTCGTGAGTCTGACGCGATTATCCTGTGACTGATGTCTCGGGGGACCGCGCGGAAGAGATTAAAGCGGGAAATGAGTTGCACTTACCTAACACAGTTAGCTTAAATAAACAGAAGCGCTTTTGTCAATGCCCGAAAAGACACAGTTGGCCGGCTGCCAGTCAGCTTTACATGGGCAGATCGATGGGGTATCATATTTTATGGAAATACTATTTGCGGCATCTGCACATGGAACATGAGCAGGCTCATGGGTCGGGGTCTGTAAGAGGGTGATACTTTGGAAAAATCCGGTTTATTATTTAATTCCCATATTTTTTATTGTGTGATGGTGATTATAGGCGTAAGCCTTCTCGTATGGGTATTGATCCAGGTCAACAGCCTGATCTTTCAGAGGATCAAGAAAAACCGCAAGGGGATCGAGATAATCTTTTTTGAACGAGTCACTTCAGTGCTTATTGTCCTTGTCGGTCTTATCCTGATCTTTTCTTTATTCGGGGGGATACAGTCTATCTGGAGAACGCTTTTGGGCGGGACTGCCATCGTCAGTGCGGTCCTGGCCTTTGCTGCCCAGGACATCATCAAGGACATTCTGGCCGGTTTGATGATCAGCATCTATAAACCATTTGAGATCGGGAACCGGATCGAGCTGGAGGACGGATCTGCCGGAATCGTCATGGACATCACGATGAGGCATGTTGTGCTCAAGCTTCCCGACACACAGGTGATGATCGTCCCGAACAGCAAACTGAACGCGATGAGCATCAGGAACCTGAGTTATCATTCCGCCTACCGTGCCAGGGAATTTACCTTCAACATAGCTTATGGAAGCGATGTGCAGAAGGCCCGCAGTATAGTTATGCAGGCGGTGATCGAATCGAAATACACCGTCCCGGGCAAGGAAAAGCCAAACGGAATGGAGTATGCCCCGGTATATTTTATGGCATTTGACAGCAGCAGTCTGAGGCTGATGACGACTGTGTATTATCTGCAGTCAACACCGACGGAGATCATGATCACGGACATCAACCTCCGGGTAAACGATCTGTTTGCCAAATACGGGATCGAGATCCCATTCAGCTATATCAATGTGATCCAGAAGGAGGACACTGCGCTCGTCGGAACAGAAGAAGTAGAGGAGTTTACCAACAATGTACCCGGCGTACCGCTGATGATCGTCAGCAGTCAGGGAGAGAGCATGGAGGAAGCGGTCAATGCCACGGCGAAGCTCGGAACGAACTGCGGCCTGGAGAGAAAAGATTCCCTGCGTCTGCGCCTTTTGGCGGAGGAACTGTTCGGAATGATGCGGGGGCTTGTGGGAGATGTAGAGGCAAGCTTCTGGGTCTGGCAGAACCATAAAAACTTTGCCCTCCATCTTCAGGCCTATGTCCCGATGAACCTGGAACTGAGGAAGCAGCTTCTCGCGGTTTCTTCTACAGGCAGAAATGATGCGGCGAAAAGCTTTACGGGCATGATCCGCGAAATGCTCTATCTCGCGACGCTCCGGTCGGAAGCAGAAGGTGTGAATCGGAATCCGGGCATTATGGGGATGGGATTGTACAGAAGGAGAGATATGGAAATGTCGGGCTACACCTGGTCCATGCGCAAATATAAGTCCGGCATTGAGAGAAACCGGGACAACAGTCTCGAAGCAGATGAAGCCTGGGACCAGCTGGAGAAATCCATCATCGCAAATATTGCGGATGAAGTCAGGATCAGCATGGACGGTCCCAGTGTGGAGATCATCGTATTTAAAAAATTCTGAAAAGAAAATTAACGGATTATTTGAGATAAAATCTGAAACCTGTTTGAGATACAGTCCGGAACCTGTTTGAGATAAAGTCTGGAACCTTTTTGAGATAAAGCCGGAAACCTGTTTGAGATAAAGTCTGAAGCCTGTTTGAGGTAAAATCCGGAACGGATTTTCAGGGCTGGTTTGAACGTGAAAAGTATCTGGAAAACCTACAGAAAGACCAGTCTGCGCTGCTGCGCTTTCGGAATCCTGTACAGCCCTGCTCCATACCGCCGGCAGACATCCGCAAGAGTATGGACATAGAGGTCTTCTGCCCGGATCTCTTCCTGCAGGAAGCTGTATGCCGCAGGGGAGAGCAGAGACTCAGCCCGGGACAGTTTTGACAGGAAGGGAATAGAGGCGTTCCCCCGGATCGCGGTAAAGAGCGGGGAGGCCTGCCGGTTCATGGCGAGCGGTCTCGCGTAGAGAGCGTATCCCCCTGAAACCAGAGCCTGCAGCCGTTCCTTTTGCAGCTGCAGCAGGATATGCAGAAGGCATCTGCTGACTCTGGTCCTTGTCAGATTTCTGGTTTTCAGAAGGCCTGTAAAATCCGAAAAACCGCAAAACTGCGGCAGGAGGTTCGAGATCCTGTCCGCGAGAGATTGGGACACATCCGCGAACTGGTCCAGACCGGCCGAATTCATGCACAGAGCGTACAAGAGAGCCGGGGAGAAGTCATCGGGTCCTATAGGAAAGACCGGTACGTCAGAGCTCCCTGTCTGCGGCCATGCCGACGGCAGGCTGAAGGCTGAAGGCGTTTCTGCCTGATCAGTCTTTGTGAGATCAGGAAAAAGGCCTGACAGTGCTTCCCTGTTTTTTAGCAGCTCCTGTCTGTGCTGCGTGGCGGAGGGGACGTCGATCCTGCGGATGGCATGAGGCCTGACGGCGCTACGGCAGGCAGAAAGCGCACGGCAGTATTCTACCCCCAGAAGATCATTGGGGGCAGAGGGGAGGATCCCTTCGAGGGCTTGAGTCCTGGCAGCAGGAAAGGGGAGCCCGCTGCTCAGAGCGCTCCGGAGTTTTTCCTGATAGATTTCCTGAAAAGGAGACACAGGACCTTCAGTATCTTCAGCCAGGGACAGAATCCGCGCGCACTGCGCCAGATGGTCGAGATCTCCTGTCTCAGAACCAAAGCAGAGATCCGTGACGACCCCCAGTTTTTCCAGCTGGAAAATGCCTCCCCGGGCAAAATATTCGGCACTGCCGCATGCCATGTACAGAGGAAGCTCCAGGACCAGGTCTGCGCCGGCTTTTAAAACCTGGCCTGCGCGGATATATTTATCAAAGACAGCAGGTTCACCCCGCTGTACATAATCGCCGCTCATGACCACAATAATATAGTCGGCCTGTGTGATCCTGCGCGCCTCTTTCAGCAGGTAGTCATGCCCCTCATGAAAAGGGTTGCACTCCATAATGATTCCGGTCACTCTCATAAATGTGCTGTCCTCCTCCGTCAGTACCGTGGAGACAAAGAACCGTCCCCTTCTCCTTTCTCCGATCCCGCAGCTCCCTGTACAGCCTGTGTCCTGCATTTTAAGCATTTTTCTTCCTTGAATGAAACTGTATAAATGATATAATAAATTTGGGTGATATTTCAATTAATGTCTGCAGACTTTTTCATCGTTTTCTGTTACTCAGATCCGGAGGTATAGCTGCTCCGGGGGATGCCGGATTCATTGGGCATGTGAGCGGGTCCTGCCATATGGTCAGAGGGAACAGGATCGGCGGAATCGATTCTGCGGAAGGTGTTGCAATAATGCTTATTCAAGGCATGATTTCGAAAGGACTGGTAAAAATGAATATTCTGGTTATCAACTGCGGCAGCTCTTCCCTGAAATTCCAGGTCATCAATTCCGAGACCGAGGCTCTTCTTGCAAAAGGTCTTTGCGAGAGGATCGGCATCGACGGATCCGTCATCACTTATGAGAATAAAGTGACCAACGCAGGCAAGGAAGTCAATGAGATTCCTATGCCCGATCACAATAAGGCAGTCAGCCTGGTTCTCGAAGCCCTGACCAATGAAAAGACCGGCGTCCTGAAGTCCCTCGACGAGATCGGTGCTGTCGGCCACCGTATCGTCCATGGCGGCGAGAAGTTCACTTCCTCCGCTGTCATTACTGATGAAGTTATTGAGGCTATCAAGGATGTCTCCGATCTGGCTCCTCTGCACAACCCCGCCAACCTCATCGGCGTGGATGCCTGCAAGGCTCTGATGCCCAAGACTCCCATGGTAGCTGTCTTTGATACTGCTTTCCATCAGACCATGCCCGAGAAGGCTTATATGTACGCGGTCCCCATGGACTATTACAGGAATTACAAGGTCCGCCGCTATGGCTTCCACGGCACCAGCCACTCCTTCGTTTCCAAGAAGGTCGCTGAAGTGGTCGGCAAGCCTTACGACAGCATTAAGACCATCGTCTGCCACCTGGGCAACGGCGCCAGCATCTCCGCAGTATGCAATGGCAAGTGCGTTGACACTTCCATGGGTCTTACCCCGCTTGAGGGCCTGATCATGGGCACCCGCAGCGGCGATCTGGATCCCGCGATCATCGAGTTCATCGCAGGCAAAGAGAACATGACCGCAGCAGAGGTCGTATCTGTCCTCAACAAGAAGTCCGGTGTCTTTGCTCTCTCCGACGGCAAGTCCTCTGACTTCCGTGATCTTGAGCAGGGCTACAATGAAGGCGACAAGTTCTGCACACTCGCGATCGAAGCGTTCTGCTATCGTGTAGCGAAGTATGTCGGTGCTTATGCCGCTTCCATGAACGGTGTGGACTATATCGCTTTCACAGCCGGCATCGGCGAGAACAGCGGATTTGTCCGCGGCAAGATCATGCAGTACCTCAGCTATCTCGGCGCGAAGCTCGACGAGGCAGCAAACAAAGAGCGCGGCGATGTCGTGAAGATCACCACTGACGACAGCACTGTCGCAGCTTATGTCATTGCTACCAATGAAGAGCTTGCCATCGCACGCGAGACAGCAGCACTCTGCAAATAATACAAATAATATTTGCAAACAGCCTTTGCGAAATAACAGTCCATCCCTGTGTGACGGGAACCCTGTCCAGAGGTACACTATCACTATACGGATAACACCTTAGGGATGGCATGCGAAAGAGCCCCTGAAGCCCCAGCCGGTTTCGGGGGCTCTCCTGGTCAGAACAGACTGATGCCCGGCCGGAGAGGTCTCTTTGCAATGCTGACCGGAAACCTGAAAAAAGGATAAAAAAAGAATAAAAAAGGGCCGTTTTGTAAAGAAAAACTTGTTGACAAAACCCGAATCCCTCCATATAATAGGCTTCGTGTGATTCTTTGAAAGAAGGAGGTGTTAATCATGTCGATCTGCCCTAAAAATAAATCTTCGAAAAGCCACAGAGACAAAAGGAGAGCAAACTGGAAGATGTCTGCTCCCGCTCTGGTAAAGTGCAGCAAGTGCGGCGCCCTTATGGTTCCCCACAGAGTATGTGCAAAGTGCGGCTCCTACAACAAGAAGGAGATCATCCAGGTTGAGGATTGATTGTAAACGAAACAGCTGATCCGCTGATTTTTCACAGCATGACAGAACCTGAGAATCGGATTTATGGCAGGCCTCCCGAAGCCCTAAGGCATCGGGAGGCTTTCTTCGTTTAATATCGGAACCTCAGACCTTCGGGTTTCTGATCTCTTCGCCTATACAGCGGCCCTTATCCCGGATCCTGCAGGTCTACTTGCAATATAGACATCGTGATAGTATATTATTTCATGGGTATTATCCTTATAAGAAACAAATAAGAAACAAAACAAGTTCTGTGGAAGGGGCGCGTTTTTCCTGAAAAAGTAAATGGTTGCCCTTGCCTTAAATCCTGTCGTATAATACCCACATAAGGAGAGCAGCCTGCCGTAAGGCTGCATTGAGCAGAATAAGAAGACAGTAAAGCAGCTTTTGTAAAAAAGGTTTGATAAACAGGCTTAGTAAAACCGCTTAAGTGAACAGTCTCAGATTAAGTGAATAGTCTCAGAAAAAAGGTTGAATAAAAAAGGGTAAAAATGAGCAAAAAATATATCAGAGTAGCTTTGGATGCAATGGGTGGTGACCTGGCGCCCGCAGAGCCGGTCAAGGCAGCTGTTGAAGCGCTGGAAAAAAGGAAGATCCTTCATATGACTCTGGTCGGCAAGGAGGAAGTTATCCGTGCTGAGCTGGAAAAATATCAGTATCCTGAAGACAGGCTGGAGATCCTGGATGCCAGGGAAGTGATCGAAATGGCCGAATCACCGGTCAATGCGATTCGTAAAAAGAAGGATTCTTCTATTGTAAAGGGGCTTCGGCTCGTCAAAGAGGGCACCTGCGATGCCTTTGTAACAGCGGGCAGCACCGGCGCGACCCTTGCAGGCGGACAGCTTCTGGTCGGAAGGATCCGCGGGATCGAGAGGCCGCCTCTGGCTCCTCTTCTTCCCACAGCGAAGGGGCCGGTCCTTTTGGTAGACTGCGGTGCGAATGTAGATGCCCGTGCCTCCCAGCTGGTCCAGTTTGCCCAGATGGGCTCTATTTACATGAAAAACATGACAGGGATCGAAAACCCGAGAGTGGCCCTTGTCAATATAGGCGCGGAGGAAGAAAAGGGAAATGCACTTGTAAAAGAAGTCTTTCCTCTTCTCAAGGCGTGTGAGGGAATCAATTTTATCGGCAATATAGAAGCCAGGGAGATCCCCGAGGGCGCTGCGGATGTTGTCGTGTGCGACGCGTTTGTGGGCAATGTTATCCTCAAGCTCTATGAAGGACTTGCCACAATGCTCCTTAAAAAGATCAAAGCCGCACTGATGTCCACCATCCCCTCCAAAATCGGAGCCCTGCTGATCAAACCGGCTCTCAAGGGGCTGTTAAAGGAATTCAACATCACAAGCTATGGCGGAGCGCCTATGCTGGGCCTGCGCGGTCTGGTGGTCAAGACCCATGGCAATTCCGAGGCAGTGGAGATCAGAAACGCGATCGAACAGTGCATTCAGTTTAAGAAAAAGGATATCAACGGACAGTTCGTAGCCCAGATGGGACTTGGCGCTCAGAAAGAAAAAGCTCTGAAAGATCCGGCTCTGGAAAGTACAGCTCAGGATAGTACAGCTCAGGAAGAAAAAGGCAGTTTCTGATTCATCAACATAAAGGGAGGGAAAGTATGGATATGGAGTTTGAAAAACTGGTTTCGATCATTGTGGATGTACTCGGCGTCGATGCTGAGGAAATCACACCGGATACCACATTTGTGGATGATCTGGGTGCTGATTCTCTCGATGTCGCGCAGATCATCATGGGAATCGAAGAGGAATTTGACGTCACAGTGGATCAGGACGTCGCCTCCAACGTTACTACGGTGGGCCAGGCTCTTGAGCTGATCAAGAACGCTATCGATGCTTAAAAATCACCGTGCAGGGCAACCTGTGACAGCTGAGCCCGGCCTGTCTGCGGACAGGCCGGGCATCATATCGGTTAAGGCATCAGGACACATTATAAACCCTTAAACAGCCTTATACAGGAGGATACTTAAGACATTTATGATAGAGGCATCGCGCAAAGTGCTTGAAGAAAAGATCGGGTACAGATTCAAGGACAGGTATCTGCTGGAATGTGCACTGACACATACTTCTTTTGCGAATGAACAAAAGATCCAGACATTCAGGGATTACGAGAGGATCGAATTTCTTGGCGACGCAGTACTGGAAATGATATCCAGTGACTTTCTTTTCCGTACTTATCCGGAGAAAAAAGAGGGGGAGCTCACCAAGCTGCGCGCCTCTCTTGTATGTGAGCCAGCCCTGGCTTATTGTGCCAGAGATCTGTCACTGGGATCGTTCATCCGCCTTGGAAAAGGAGAAGAAGCCAGCGGAGGCAGGGAAAAGGATTCGATCATATCCGATGTCATGGAGGCCCTGATCGGAGCCCTGTATCTGGACAGCGGAGGTATAGAAGAACCCCGCCGCTTTATCATGACCTATATCCTCTCAGATCTCGAGGACAAGCAGCTGTTTTATGATGCCAAATCGATCCTCCAGGAGCGGGCCCAGCAGGAGGGCCAGGAGATCCGTTATGAGGTTTTGGAAGAGAGCGGACCGGGACACTGCAGACTGTTCAGGGTCGCTGTCTTACTGGACGGTCAGGAGGCCGGCGTAGGCGAAGGCCGGTCCAAGAAGGCCGCTGAACAGCAGGCTGCCTACGCTGCGCTGAGGCCCCGCCCGAGGAGCGGATCTATGGCACAACACTGAATTTACCGTTTGGAAAACGGGCAAAGCACTAAATACACCGTTTGGAAAACAGGTGGGTGAAACGTTATTCGTCTACAGTATCGGGGACAGAGTTGTTTTTAAAGAGTATTGAAATACAGGGATTTAAATCCTTTGCCAATAAGATCAGATTTGAATTTCATAACGGGATCACCGGGATCGTAGGGCCGAACGGGAGCGGCAAGAGTAATGTCGCAGACGCTGTCCGCTGGGTCCTGGGGGAGCAGAGAGTCAAGCAGCTGCGCGGGTCTTCCATGCAGGATGTCATTTTTGCAGGGACACAGGCACGCAGGCCGCTTGGCTTTGCTTATGTTGCCATTACGCTGGACAATGCGGACGGAGCCCTTCCCATCGATTACCGCGAGGTCACTGTAGCCAGACGGATCTATCGCAGCGGGGAGAGCGAATACCTGCTCAACGGGACGGTCTGCCGCCTTCGGGAGATCAACGAACTGTTTTATGACACCGGGATCGGCAAGGAGGGCTACTCCATCATCGGTCAGGGCCAGATCGACAGGATCCTGAGCGACAAACCGCAGGACCGCAGGGCTCTTTTTGATGAAGCGGCCGGTATCGTCAAATACAAGCACAGGAAGGAGATGACGCTCCGGCGCCTGGAGAGCGAAAAAGAAAACCTGGTCCGTGTCACGGATATTCTGGGTGAACTGGAAAAACAGATCCCCACCCTGGAGAAACAGCAGGAAAAGGCAAAGATCTACCTGAAGCAGAGGGAGGAACTCAAGCGTCTCGATATCAATGCCTTTCTGATCGAAAACGGGAAAAATACACAGCAGCTGCAGGAGATCACTTCACAGGAAACGACTGCGCGGCAGGACCTCTCTGACGCGAACATACGCAGTGAGGCGCTCCGCGTCAGGGCCGAGGGGCTGCAGGACCAGAGAAGGGATCTGGACGCAAAGATAGAATCCCTGCGGAGCAGGATCACCGACGCGAGCATTGTCCGGGGCCGGATCGAGGGGGACATCAAGGTTCTCCAGGAACAGATCAGCTCCGCTGTCCAGCGCTCGCACAGGCTTTCAGAACAGGAGGAGATCCTAAAAAAGGATATTTCCGCCAGAGAAGTCCAGGAGACGGAATTTGCGGAAAAGATCCGCGGGGCGGAGGAAGCCTTTTCACGGATCGGGGCGGATTATGAGGCCGCAAAGGAGGCTTTGCAGTCTTCTTCGGAAGATGTCCGCAGTCTCCGTGAGCAGCTTGAGATAAAAAGGCAGGGCGTCCTGGAGGAAATGGACCGCCGTGCCAACATCAGGTCCAGACTTGCCAGTCTGAAGACCCTCCAGTCCCAGGAGGGTGACCGGCTGGCCGAAGTCGAAAAAGAACTCTCCCAGGTCAGCGGTGAACAAAAACAGACCGATGATGAGATCCTTTCTCTCAAAGACCAGTTCCGTGAGGCTTCCGGGGAGATCCGGAGTCTGCAGGACGGTCAGAAAGAGATCGAGGAACAGATCGCGGCGCACAAGACGACGCTGGGCGATTCAGATGCCATGCTTCAGCGCGCCCAGTTCTCCTGGCATCAGGAAAAATCCAGGCTGGATGCCCTGACTAATCTCGCGGAACGATATGAGGGATATGGCGGAAGTGTCCGGCGAGTGATGAAAGAGAAGCAGAGGGAGCCGGGGATCATCGGATCTGTGGCGGATCTGCTGACGACAGATAAAAAATACGAGACGGCGATAGAGGTCGCCCTGGGGGGCAGCATCCAGAATATTGTCACCAGGGATGAAGACACAGCCAGACGGATGATCGAGATCCTCAAGAGGGAGAGAGCCGGCAGAGCTACTTTCCTGCCGCTGTCCGGGATCCGGAACGCAAGGACCCTTTCCGGCAGTGCGGTGCTCCGGGAGCCTGGCGTCATCGGCACCGCGGACACGCTGGTCACTGCGGCGGAAGGCTGCAGGGACGTGGCCGCATCCCTCCTGGGACGGACGGTGATCGTTGATACCTTTGACCACGCTGTTGCGGCTTCGAAACGGTCAGGACACGGGATCCGTATGGTGACCCTGGAAGGAGAGCTGTTCGCGCCCGGGGGCGCGATCAGCGGCGGCACCTATAAAAACACAAGCAGCCTTCTGGGCAGAAAGAGGGAGCTGCAGGAGCTTTCAACGAGCACAGAACAGTTTCGCAGAGAGGTCGAACGGCTGGAAAAGGTGATCGAGGACACCAAGGAGAGCCGCAATATCCTCAGAAGAAAGCTCGATGACAACAAGCGGGCCCTGCAGGAACTGTTCATCAGGCAGAATACACTCCGCGTCCGCATCCAGCAGGAAGTACAGAAGCTTGAAGAGGCGGCTGGAAATGTGGAATCTCTGCGGCAGGAGCTGCGTTCCCTCAGGGAGAGGACTGCAGCCACGGCTGCGTCGCAGGCAAAAGCGCAGGAAGAGCTCGAGGCGAGTGTACTTCTCGAGGAAAAACTCAATACAGAAGCCGCCTCTGTGCAGGAGAGGCTGACCGAACGCCTCAAAGATGAAGAGGGAGATGCCGGCCGTCTGTCCGCCCTGGAACTGGAAAAAAGCAGGACCGGCCAGGAACTGGGCTTCATACAGCAGAACGCGGAACGTATCCGCAGAGAACTGGGGAATTTCAGAGGCCAGCTCAGCCTGATCCTCGAGAGTGCCCGAAGCGACCGCAGCGGCATAGAAGAAAAGAAAGCCCGGATCAAAGAACTGGAAAAGGAATCCGAAGAATCCGAGGGTGTCCGCAGCTCTGATGAAGAAGTACTCCGGGATCTGCGAAGGCAGAGTGAAGCCCTCCGGGAACAGCAGGAGGATACAGCCCGGGAGAGGGAGAGCACCATGGAGGTGATCTCCGGCCTCGACAGGGAATGCATACGCCTGTCCTCCCGCCGTGAAAGGCTGGAAGAAGCAGTGGAACAGAAAGCTGCCTACATGTGGGAGGAATATGAGATCACACCTTCAGACGCGGCATCCATGCGGGACGACAGCCTCACAGATCTGGCAAAGATGAAAAAAGAGATCACCCAGTACAGAAGCCGGATCAAAGCCCTGGGAAATGTGAATGTGAGCGCCATAGAAGAGTACAGGGAAGTGATGGAGCGCTATTCTTTCCTCAAAGGGCAGTACGACGACCTGAAAGAAGCAGCGGTCTCCCTGGAAAAGATCGTCCGGGACCTGGAGGAAGGAATGCGCAGACAGTTCAAAGAGCAGTTTGCGGACATCCAGGCCGCTTTTGACAAGGTCTTCAAAGAGCTTTTCGGAGGAGGCCAGGGCCGGCTCGAGCTGATGGAGGATGTGGATATTCTGGAAGCGGGCGTTCGCGTGATCGCCCAGCCTCCTGGGAAAAAACTGCAGAATATGATGCAGCTGTCCGGAGGGGAGAAGGCTCTGACCGCGATCTCCCTTTTGTTTGCGATCCAGAGCCTGAAGCCATCTCCCTTCTGCCTGCTGGACGAGATCGAAGCGGCTCTGGACGAGAGCAATGTGGGACGCTTTGCCCAGTATCTCCACAATCTCACTGCACAGACACAGTTTATCGTAATCACTCACCGGCGCGGCACGATGGAACAGGCGGACCGCCTGTATGGCATCACGATGCAGGAAAAAGGAGTATCCTCCATGGTCAGCGTGGATCTGATCGAAGATAAGGATATTTCCTGACATGGTCCGGGGACGGCTTCCCGATCCGTCCTCTGGTCCAATAGTAACCCCCGGTTTACCCTCAAGGAGGAATAAAGATGGGATTTTTTGACAGACTGAAGGAAGGCCTCAGAAAGACCAGGGAGAGCTTTACCGACAGCATGGACCAGATCTTCAACACTTATGAAAAAGTGACTGAGGATTTCTATGATGAACTCGAAGAGACGATGATCATGGGCGACATCGGGGTCAAGACCACGGAGGAGCTTCTCGATCATCTGCGGGAGGAAGTGCGCGAGGAGCGTATCAAATATGCGGCAGACTGCCGGCAGGAACTGATCCTGGGAATCCGCAACCGCATGAAACAGGGCAAAGACGCCTATGATTTTGAAAAGGGACCCGCTGTTGTCCTCGTGATCGGGGTCAACGGAGTCGGAAAGACGACTTCGATCGGGAAGCTTGCCGCCAATTATAAAAAACAGGGCAAGAGAGTCCTGATCGCTTCCGCGGATACCTTCAGGGCAGCGGCCAATGAACAGCTGACAGAGTGGGCAAGGCGCGCCGGTGTCGACATTATCAGCGCCGCGGAGGGGTCTGACCCCGCCAGCGTCGTCTACGATGCCGTCCAGGCGGCAAAAGCCCGTAAGATCGACATTCTCCTGTGCGATACAGCAGGACGTCTCCATAATAAAAAGAACCTGATGAACGAGCTTTCCAAGATCGACAGGATCATCACCCGTGAATTTCCGGAGTGCTACAGGGAGAACTGGGTGGTTCTGGATGCCGCGACGGGACAGAACGCGGTCTCCCAGGCCAGAGAGTTTGCTTCTGTGACCAACCTGACCGGTATTGTCCTGACCAAGATGGACGGCACGGCCAAGGGCGGTATCGCGATCGCAGTCCAGGCCGAGGTGGGGGTACCTGTCAAGTTTATTGGCGTCGGGGAAAAGATCGAGGACCTGCAGCGCTTCAATCCGGATGAGTATGTGGATGCGCTGTTTTACTGATCACATCGGCGGGGCTTTGACAAAGTATTTGTTGACAAAGCGATCGGAAGAATAGACCTGCAGATATTAGCAAGTAATTTAGTTACAATGCCTTACCGCAGACGGCCGGACTGCTGATTGCGAACTGCTGATTATAGGAAATGGAGAGCAGAATATGAAGACAGAAAGAGAAGATGTGCTCACACTGGCCAGATTCGAGGAGGCATGCGACGCCGTCAGCCGGGTGACTTTGGATACGAAGCTGATCTATTCGGATTATTTCAGTGAGATTACGGGCGGAAAGGTTTATCTGAAGCCCGAAAATATGCAGAGAACCGGTGCCTACAAGGTGAGAGGAGCCTACTACAAGATCAGCACTCTGTCCGCTGAAGAGCGGGCGAGGGGGCTGATCACTGCATCCGCCGGCAACCATGCCCAGGGTGTAGCTTATGCGGCGCGCGAGTGCGGCGCAAAGGCTGTGATCGTGATGCCCACGACGACTCCCCTGATCAAGGTAAACAGGACCAAGGCACTGGGGGCTGAAGTCATCCTGCACGGGGATGTCTATGATGATGCGGCAGCCTGGGCGGACAAGCTCGCCCGGGAAAATGGATACACCTTTATCCATCCCTTCGACGATCCGGATGTGGCGACCGGTCAGGGAACGATCGCCATGGAGATCATGAGGGACCTCCCCCTCGTTGACATCATCCTTGTTCCGGTCGGAGGAGGAGGACTGGCGACCGGAGTCAGTGTCCTGGCCGGCTACCTTAAGCCCGGCATTAAAGTGATCGGAGTCGAACCGGAGGGAGCGGCCTGCCTGAAAGCTTCTTTTGAGGCCGGCAAAGTCGTCACACTTCCCGCTGTTAATACCATTGCGGACGGCACTGCCGTCAAGACGCCGGGCAGCAGGATTTTTCCCTGGCTGCAGAAAAACCTGAGCGGCATCATCACCGTACCGGACCAGGAGCTGGTGACAGCTTTTCTGGATATGGTCGAAAACCACAAAATGGTCGTGGAAAATTCAGGGCTTTTGTCTGTCGCTGCCCTCCGTCATCTGGACTGCAGAAATAAGAAGGTAGCCTGTGTTCTCAGCGGAGGAAACATGGATGTCATCACCATGTCTTCCGTGGTCCAGCAGGGCCTCATCCTTAGAGACAGGATCTTTACCGTTTCCGTCCTTCTGCCTGACAAGCCCGGGGAACTCCACCGCGTTTCCGGCATTATCGCCCAGGCCAACGGAAATGTCATCAAACTGGAGCACAACCAGTTTATCTCCATCAACCGCAATGCGGCAGTTGAACTGCGCATCACTCTCGAGGCGTTCGGCACTGACCACAAGAATGAGATCATTTCTGTTCTTGAGAAAAACGGCTACAAACCCAGATTCGTGAAGACCAGGAGCTGACAGGAAAATAATGAATAGAGCGGACCGGGGAGACAGGGAACGGGAGAAGAGATATGAATGCCAATCTGAACCACACGAATAAAAATGACAAGGAACACAGGAGTCACCCGCACACGCTGTATCTTGTGAATATCATTTTTTTGTGCTGTCTCACCATCGCGTCGCTGCTCTTTGCCCTGATCACTTTTTTTGGAGTGAGCGGAAGAGGGATGGCCGGGATGAGAAAGTTTTATACTGCCAGACAGATCGACAGTATCCGCGAGGAGGCTGAGGAGAAGGAGCGCAGATCGATCCTTCTGCAGATCCAGTCCAGTCTGGAATCCGGCAGGAGCACGACCCAGATGCTGCGGGAGATCTTTTATGATAGTAAAACCATCGTAGTCGTCAAGGGAGGAAGGTATTATTTTTATCCCATGATCGACGACGTCGAAAGAAATCCTCTTCCTTACGGAGCCCTGGAAAGGAGCGGAAGACGTGTCGTGTCTGCGGTGTATGATGAGCTGGACATCTCCTGCGGTGTGGTTCTCTCTGTTGCCAACGGGAAGATCGACTGGGAACGTTTCGCTGACAGTGGTATCGAGGAGATCATGCTGGCAGCTGGAAATGTTGTAGGGAACGGACTCGCCAGGGATGAACAGCTGGACAGGAACTGGAAAGAGGCCTTTGAAAAGGAGATAAAGACCGGTCTGTGTTTTGAGATTTCAGAACCTGTCCGCGATGAAATGGTCGCTGGCGTGTCGCAGGCTGTGAGGGACACGATCAGGGAATGCAGAGAAGCTGTTACTACTGAAGGATCTTTACAGGATCAGAAGGAATTTTTTGAGGATCTCCCGATACTTCTGCGGCTGCGGGCTGAGAGGGATGTGCCTGTGGAAAAGGAAAAGCGGGAGGAGTGGACAAGAACGATCCGTTCCCTTTGTGACGCAGTAAAAAAGGAAGGGGGAGTGCCGGTAATCGGCGGAGACCTCTTTACCTTTGCCGCGCAGTTTGACCTCAAGGGACTGAAGGACTACCCCAGATGGCTCATCGAGCACGATGAGATCGCCAGTTTTCCCTACAGCTTTCTTTTCTGGGAATACAGTCTGGAGGGGCATATGGAGGGAGTTCCCGGAGACGCTGTCCTTTATGCCAGAATCGAAAACACGGAAGCTGTTAAAGAGATCATGGATGGCGCGGAAACAGACAGCGGAAAAGACACTGAAACAGAAGCCGGGAAAGACAAGGAGCCAGACACTGAAACAGAAGCCGGGAAAGACTCGGAGCCAGACACTGAAACAGAACCCGAAAAAGATACTGAAGCAGACAGCTGAAATACTCTTTGAAATACTTTTTATTGAAGGTGAAAAATTTCCGCTGAAATATTTTTGCTGAAATATTTTTGCCTGGAGTCAAGAATTTTTGCTTGACAACCCATGCTTTCCTATGTAAAATAGCCGGGTGTGATAAAAAACTGTGGATCAAATGTTTTGTCCCGGAATCCCTGTGAACGGCAGGCTGTAATGTGATATGGAAAAAATCGTAGAACAGGGACTGCTGTATGACTTTTACGGGCAGCTCCTGACTTCTCATCAGCAGAAAATCTATGAGCAGGCGGTCTATGACAATCTCTCTTTTAATGAGATCGCTGAAAATGAGGGGATCAGCCGTCAGGCGGTGCATGATCTCGTGCGGCGCACAACTTCGTTGATGCAGAAATACGAGACCCGCCTGGGTATGATCAGGAGATTCAGAAACCTGCGGGAGGCGGCAGACCTGCTCGCTGAAGCCGCAGATCAGGCAGACACCAGGGAGGAGCTGGCGGTCCGGGTCCGCGGGATCGCGGAGAGAATCAGAAAGGATCTGGATTAAATCATGGCTTTTGAGAGTCTGACAGACAAACTGAATCAGGTGTTCCGAAACCTGAGCGGGAAGGGAAAGCTGACAGAGGGCGATGTCAAGACCGCTATGAAGGAGGTCAAGATGGCTCTCCTGGAGGCGGACGTAAACTTCAAGGTAGTCAAGAAGTTTGTCGCCACTGTGCAGGAGAGGGCTGTCGGCGCTGATGTCATGAACGGACTGAATCCCGCCCAGATGGTCATCAAGATCGTCAATGAGGAGATGACCGAACTGATGGGTTCGGAGACGACCCAGATCAGTCTTGAGCCGGGAGGAAGCGCCACAGTGATCATGATGGCGGGCCTTCAGGGCGCAGGTAAAACCACGACGGCAGCAAAGCTCGCTGGCAAATTCAAGTCCACAGGCCGCAAACCCCTGCTGGTAGCGCTGGATATCTACCGTCCGGCAGCTATTAAGCAGCTCGAGGTCAATGCTCAGAAACAGGGCGTCGATGTCTTCTCCATGGGACAGGGTAAAAAGCCGGCGGAGATCGCGAAGGCGGCAATGGAGCATGCGGCGGCCAACGGCGAGACCGTCATCATTCTGGATACGGCAGGACGTCTGCAGATCGATGAATCGATGATGAAGGAGCTCTCGGACATCAAAGAGGCTGTTACCGTTCACCATACTGTGCTGGTCGTGGACGCCATGACCGGTCAGGAAGCCGTCAATGTCGCCAAGACCTTCGATGAGAAGGTGGGCGTCGATGGAGTGATCCTGACGAAGATGGACGGTGATACCCGCGGCGGCGCGGCGCTCTCGATCAAGGCTGTCACCGGAAAGCCGATCCTGTATGTCGGTATGGGAGAGAAGCTGTCCGACCTTGAACAGTTTTATCCGGACCGGATGGCGGGCAGGATCCTTGGAATGGGAGATGTCCTCACTCTGATCGACAAGGCACAGGCTGCCCTGGACAAGGAGGACGAGGAGAAGAGCCGTGACATGGCAGGCCGTGTCCGCAAGGGCAGGTTCGACTTTAACGACTATCTTGAGAGTCTGAAGCAGATGCGCAAGATGGGCGGCATGAGCAGCATCCTGTCTATGCTCCCGGGACTGGGAATGAACCGCGATATGATCGAGGATGCCGTGGATGAAAAGCAGCTCAAACAGACCGAGGCGATCATCCTGAGCATGACTCCGCAGGAACGGGCCAATCCAAAGATACTCAGCCCACAGAGAAAGTTCAGGATCGCCAAGGGTTCCGGCTGCGATGTGGCTACGGTGAACCGCTTCATCAAGCAGTTTACACAGATGCAGAAAATGATGAAGCAGATGGGCGGCATGTCCGGAAAGCGCAGAGGCAGGAATCCTCTGGCAGGCATGTTCGGAGGAGGTATGCCGCAGGGAAATATGGGACGCAGAAGAGGCGGCTTCCCGTTTTGACTGCTTCATTCATTTTGTGATCTGATATTTTTTGTGACCTGACATTTTGTGATTTTCAGTTTATTCATTTATTAGTTTATTCATTTATTAATTTAAAAAGCACGGCATGACCGATGCGTATAAAAGAGGAGGAATGATATCATGGCTGTTAAAATCAGACTTACAAGAATCGGAGAAAAGAAGGTTCCGCTTTACAGGATCGTCGTGGCTGATGCCTCTACTCCCAGGGACGGCAGAGCGATCGACACCATCGGTCACTACAATCCCAACACGGATCCCGGCACGGTTGATATCGATGTGGAAGCTGCAAAGAAGTGGCTCGGCAATGGCGCGCAGCCCACGACTGTGGTCAAAAAACTTTTCAAGCAGGCGGGCATTAAATAATTGCCGTGTGCCTGACAACCGGAAGGATTGTCTATGAAAGAATTGGTTGAAGTGATTGCGAAAGCACTTGTCGACTATCCCGATGAAGTCATCGTGACCGAAAAAATAGAGGGCAGGAACATCCGGGTACAGCTGCATGTGGCACCTTCGGATATGGGAAAGGTGATTGGCAGACAGGGAAGGATCGCAAGAGCGATCAGGTCTGTTGTCAAGGCCGCTTCTGCTCAGGAAGATTACCGGATCGATGTTGACATCGATTGAGAACAGGTGAAAGCTTTATGAGGCGGCGGAAACGCCGCCTTTTCATTGCCCTGCATCTGTATGTACCGCTGCAGACGGATCCGGGATCCGGCAGCGGCACATTTGTCCCCTGGAAGTGCATTTGCGGTTTATTTGTTGTACATTCATTGTGCATCCGCGGGACATTTGTGGAATGCGCCAACATCATCATACGGGGTGAAGTATAGTGACAGACAGGTTTCAGACGGGAGTGATCACAGGAACGCATGGCCTCAGAGGCGAGGTAAAGGTCTTCCCCACTACGGAGGATCCTGCGCGGTTTCTGGATCTGAAAGAAGTGATCCTGCAGATGCCCGGACAGGAGCGGCGTCTGAAGATCCGCAGTGTTAAATTTTTTAAGAAATTTGTGATCCTGGGTTTTGAAGGGATGAACCGGATCGAAGATGTCGAGAAGCTCAGAGGGTGTCCCCTGCTTGTGGAGAGAAAAGACGCGATCCCCCTTGAAGAAGGGGAGTATTATGTGGCGGACCTGATCGGTCTGTCCGTCCGGACTGAGGACGGGAATGAGATCGGAACTCTGAAGGAAGTCATCGAGACGGGGGCCAATGACGTATACGCGGTTGAGCGGGAAGGCAGAAAAGACCTTCTCCTGCCGGCTATTCCGGAGTGTATCCTGGATGTCCAGCCGGAGCAGGGGTTCATGACCGTTTATGTCATGCCGGGACTTGAGGATTTGTGACGAATGTTTTTTCATGTACTGACCCTGTTTCCTGATATGATCAGGGCGGCTATGGGTGAGAGTATTCTGGGACGTGCCGCAGGACGCGGCCTGATAAAGGTCGATGCTGTGGACATACGGTCCTTTACCGAGGACAGGCATGGCAGCGTCGACGATTATACCTATGGAGGAGGCGCCGGCATGCTGATGCAGGCCCAGCCGGTCTATGACTGCTGCAGCTTCGTCCAGGCAGGTATCAGAGAGCGGAGCGGAAAGAACGCCAGAGTCCTCTATATGTCCCCCCGGGGACGGGTTTTTGACCAGAAGATGGCCAGGGAATTTGCGGCTGAGGAAGACCTGATCCTGCTCTGCGGGCATTATGAAGGTGTGGACGCACGGGCTCTGGAGGAGATCGGCGCGGAGGAAGTTTCCGTAGGTGATTTCGTACTTACGGGAGGAGAGCTTCCCGCTCTGGTCATCATCGATGCTGTCTCCAGGATGATCCCCGGAGTGCTCGGGAATTCCGGTTCTGCGGATACGGATTCTTTTATGAACGGACTTCTGGAATACCCACAGTATTCCCGGCCTGCGGTCTGGAGAGGCAGAGAGGTGCCTGCAGTGCTATTGTCCGGGGACCATGCCAAAGTGGATGAATGGCGTCTGGAACAGTCGATCCAGATCACCCGTGAACTGCGTCCGGACCTGTTTGCGAGGTTTGAGGCAGAGCATCCTGAAATCCTTGAAGAGCGGCGCAAAAGGCTCGAGAGACAAAGGCGCAGCGAAGAGAGAAGAAGGAGAAGGGAACAAAGGAAAGCCGATAAAGAAGATCAGACAAAGAGAACAGATGAATAGAGCAGAGGAAGGCAGGGCTCACAGAGACAGGAAAGAGAAGAGCGGAACACAGGGAAGCGGGAAAGAAAAAGTCAGGAATAAGAGACAGGGAAGCAGGAGACCGCGAAAAAGCCGTGGAACCGGGCACAAACCTGTTTTTTTGCCTGTCCTGATCGGAGTACTGCTGGCTGCTGTACTTTTTTTCCTGCTCCGGGGATGCAGTCCGGATATTGAGCGGGATAAGAGGGAGACCGGAAAAACTGCGGAAAATGCTGAAAAGACGGAAGAAATTCCTGATACGCCAGTTGACAAATATGGTGTTTTCCTCGGGATCGACAGCAGCTCTTTCTCGATCACCAAATTTGAAGACTATGACATCATAGTCGTAGACGTCCAGGAGCTCAGTGCCCAGCAGCTTGCCCAGCTCCATCTGGCAGGACATACCGTTTATTCCTATTTAAATATCGGTTCAGTCGAAAAGAGCAGGGACTATTTTGAGCGGTTTCAGGAGTACTTCATGGGCAGTTATGACAACTGGCCGGATGAAGTATGGGTCGATGTAACGCAGGAGAAATGGCAGAAGTTCGTGTCAGAAGAACTCCTTGACAGGATCCTGGACAAGGATCCGGAGATCGACGGGCTTTTCCTCGATAATTTCGATGTCTATTCCCGTATTTCTGATATGGAGAACGAGGACATGACGCAGGATGCTTATGATGCCCTGACTGCGATCCTGGAGACTTATCAGGAAGAAGAACTGCCCGTCCTTATCAATGGAGCGGATCTGTTTGTCGACAGGCTGATCAGAGAGGGAGAGACCGGACTGATAAGGGGAGTCAATCAGGAGACCGTTTTCAGCCGGATCATGAATTACGATCTTGACTTGTTCGGCAGGCAGAATAACAAAGAGAAAGAGACATATCTTTCCTATTTGAAGAGATGCAGGGAAGCCGGGCTGGCAGTTTTCCTTCTGGAATACACGACGGATGAATCCCTCAAAAAGGAAATTGAACAGTTCTGCATGAAAAACAGCTATCAGTTTTATATCTCCGAGCATGTGGATCTGGGTTTCTCAGATAAATAACGACAGGTTAAAACGATGGATACTATTCTACTGACCGGGAAAACAGACCTTTTTCCGTTGGAATCATTAAAATATATCGGGGAGATGTTTCATGTCCTCGTAACCGGGCGGCTTGTAAAAAACCGGGAAAAAAACTTACCGGCCGGCGTGCGTGCGCTTCCGGTCGAGCCTTCTGACAGCGATTTTCAGAAGGTTTTTGAGATTGGCAGTATCAAGGCTGTCTGGCACATCGGAAGCTGTGCCGACGGCGGTCATATTTCTGATGAGACAGAAGACATAGAGAAAATACTGAGCTGCTGTGCCAGATACGGGATTCCGAGACTGGTCGTTCTGACAGAGCCCGGAGATCCGGTGAATTACAGGAAACTGATCAGCAAATGGACCATTCCCGGCCCGGGAGCTTCTCCGGTAGACATAGCTGCAGTGTATCTTCCCCTGATCACCGGCAGCGGGAGCAGAGGCAGGATGAACCGTATTTTCAGCGCGATGCGGAGACAAAAGACCATCTGCCTGGAAGGAAATGCGAACAGACAGATTTCTGTCCTTTCCATCTCTGATCTGTGTGCCCTCCTCATGAGGATGACGGATGAGACCTGGTTCAATCCGGGGATCTATACGGCAAATGGAAGCCTGGGACAGCAGGAACGGCTGCGGGAGATCCTGCTCTCGATCCGGCCGGATGCCAGAATTATTTATCTGGACGACCAGGAAAAGGGCAGGAGAACTGATCAGACAGATGCTGCCCGTTTCCGTATACCCTCCGCGAAGGAGATTCAGTTTGACGGATCACTGGGAGAGATCTACCGCCTGCCGATCTCCCCTGACTGGGACAGGGAGATCCTGGCCCAGTACAACTATATTCTGGAAAAACCTTCGGAAAAGGCATCAGCCGGGAAAATGGCTTCAGGTTATCTGAAGCAGTTCGGCAAGGCGGCGGCGACAGTGCTCGATCTTGTCGTCATGTTTGTGATCGCCGAGTATCTCGCCAGGATCACTTCGGATTCCGTCTATTTCAAGATCGTGGACGTCCGCCTTTTGTTCGTCATCCTGATGGGCCTGATGCACGGACTCATGATCGGGACTGTCGCGGCTGTCCTAGAATGCATCATGCTGGTCATACGATACAGCGCGATCGGGATATCCGGTCTGCTCCTCTTCTACAATGTGGAGAACTGGATCCCTTTTGTCTATTACCTGACGGCGGGAATCATCTGCGGTTATACACATCAGAAGCATGTACAGCAGATGAAGTCGGTCTCCACGGAAAATGACCTGATCCGGAATAAATACCTGTTCCTGAACGAGGCTTACCGCGCCAGTGTGAGCGACAAAAGAGAACTGCGTGAGCAGGTACTCAGTGAAGAGGAAAGCTACAGCAGGCTTTACAGCGCTATGAGGCAGATGTCTCAGCGCACACCTGAAGCGGTATGTGTGGAAGCAGTGAATGTATTCCGCAGGATCCTCAACAATAATACTGTCTTTGTCTATGAGCTCGAACCGGGCGGAAAGAAGGCGGATCTTCTTCCATTCTGCAGAGAAAATGCATCGGGTATCAGCCTCTCTATGGACCGGTATCCTGAGATGATGCAGGTGATCAGTAAGGGAGGAACATGGAAAAACACCGGTTTTCTCGAAGGTGCCCCCATGTATGCGTCCCTTATCCGTTACAGGCGCTCTGCGCATGCATATAAGGGAGTACAGGATATCGCCCTGATCGTGACCATTGAGCAGGCGGATCAGAATCAGCTGAACCTCTGGTACATGAATCATTTCTCAGTTATGTGCGGTCTTTTGAAGGACGCCCTTGAAAACGCATCGCTGCGGGAAAGGGTTCTCGAATGATACTCCTTTTAATGTTAATCCATCTGGTGCTGGCCCTGGCAGCCTTTGGCGGCCTGAGGGCCGGAAGGCTTCATTTTGCCCCTTCCCTTTTACCTGCCCTTTTCCTCCTCCCTCTCTGGGGACCCATGTTTGTTCTGGTCTCAGAAATGCATTATCTGGGAGGTGAGAAGGCGGATGAGGAGCCTGAGTCGAGGCGGTTTGACATCACGGATGAAGTCTATCGAAGCATAAATATGGAATCCGGAAGTGTATCGGAAGTCCGCCCGATCGAGGATGTACTTGAGACCGGGACTCCGATGCAGAGAAGGCGGCTGCTTTTGTCTGTCCTTCATTCCGGAGCCAGCCCCTTTGTGAGATCCTTGAAGACCGCGGGTGTCAATGATGACACCGAAGTCGTCCACTATGCTGTGACCGCTCTGGTTGAACTGCGGAGTGAGTATGCCCAGAAACTTGCGGACATGGAGGAAAAATATACTGCCTGCCCGTCAGATGTCGGGATCATCAGTGAATACGCCGCTCTGGATGAAGAATATATCCGCAGCGGCATTCCCGAAGCCGGCGAGAAAGCCGAACGACTCGCGCACTGCAGGATGATGCTTGAAAAAGAACTCAGCTATTATGACTGGCAGCGCACCGAGAGAGGAACTGGCGCAAATCGACCTGCATCTGGTTCGAAGATGCCCTCAGGAGCAGCCTTTTACGGCAGTTCAGGTGACCCCAAAAGGATTTCTCTCCTTTTACGGATCGGGGAGGTCTGCCTGATGCAGACAGATTCCGATGCTGCCGTCAGGACCGCCCGCGCTCTTATCAAAGAAGCTCCGGCCAGGGAGGACGGGTATCTGATGATGATCAGAGCCTTGTCCTTATCCCGTGACGGTAAAGGGATTGCCGGGATCATAAGGACAATCAGGGAGCAGGGGATCTACCTGTCTCCTTCAGGACGGAATCAGGTCGATTTCTGGGAACTTTGATCTTTTACTCACATCTGAATGAGAGGCTGCCGCATCCCGGACAGAGGTCCTTATGACAGCGGCCCTTATATAGTAAAAGAGGTCTTGATCACTATATGAAACGAAAGAAAAAACTGCGGTTTATTTACCTTCAGGTAATTCTTGCCGTCTACATCATCATGTTCGGCGTCGTGCTGTCCGTTGGCAGAAATGTTCTGTACAGCTCCAAAAAAAGCATGCTTTCCATACTCAATGAAAATGATTTCAGCGGGAGCGTGAGTCCGGAGAAGGCGCAGACAGTTTTGATCTGGGAAGGTGACGAAACCGGAAAGGATGCCAGGACTGAGATGACGGCCATTCTCTCACAGATGAGGATCCCTTTCACGGAAACAGAAGCTTCCGGTTTTACTGAAAAGGATCTCTCCGGCAGGAATACTGCTGTCCTGGCTGTGACAGATCTGAACCTTCTGGGCAGCAGGCTGACCAGCCTTTTGAACTGGGTGATTGAGGGAAATTCTCTTTTGTTCCTTTATTCTCCAGATAATGAAGCCGGATTCATTGCCATAGCCGACAGGCTGGGAATTACAGGTGTCGGCAATACTCTGTCCAAGGTCGAAGGACTTCATTTTACCAGCAGTATCATGCCGGGAAGCGGCAGGGATCTGGCGGTTTCAGACCCTTACAGGTCCTCTCTGGAGGTCACTCTTGATGATGAGTGCGAAGTCTTTCTGGAGGCGGCGGGCTCGTCTCAGACACCCCTGATCTGGAGGCGGAAGCTCGGGGATGGTACAGTCGTTTTCGACAATCTCAACTTCCTCGAAAAAGCCTACCGGGGGTTCCACTGCGCGGCTTTCAGTCTCTTAAACCGCGACTGCATCTGGCCGGTAATCAACGGGTCGACTTTTTACATCGATGATTTTCCGTCTCCGGTCCCGGAGGGGGACAGCCAGTTTATCCAGAGTGAATTTGGAATGGACATCAAGGATTTTTACACTCATCACTGGTGGAAGGATGTCTATAATCTGGCCAAAAAATACAATATCCGCTATACGGGACTGGTCATTGAGGACTATTCCGGTCAGGTGAGCGGTGTTTTCCCCAGCAACAAGGATATCACCAGGTTCCAGTACTTCGGGAACATGCTTCTGCGCGAAGGCGGGGAGCTGGGCTTCCATGGATATAACCATATGCCGCTGGTCCCTGAAAACTTTGATTATCTGGGTATGTATGATTCCTACAGGCAGTGGGTGAGCGTCGACGCCATGAGGGACTCATTGAATGAACTGGACAGATTCTGCCGGGAGCTTTTCCCTGAAGAGGAATTCCACGTCTATGTTCCTCCTTCGAATATAATCTCAGAGGAGGGCAGAGCCCTTTTGGCTGAGGACTTCCCTCAGATTCGGGCGATCGCCAGTCTTTACCTTCCTGACGACAACGATGTCTCCTATTCCCAGGATTTTACAGTCACAGAGGATGGAATGGTTCAGACGCCTCGTATCATTTCCGGCTATGTGCTGGATGAATACATGCGTACAGCGGCTATGAGTGAGCTGTACTTTCACTGTGTCAACACCCATTTCCAGCATCCCGATGATACCCTGGATACAGACAGGGGCGCTGCCCTGGGCTGGACCGAGCTTTTCAGACGTCTGACGGATTATGTGGAATGGCTTCACAATGCCCTCCCCCAGCTCAGGAACCTGACCGGGAGCGAACTGACAGGGGCTGTCCAGCGCTACGACAAACTCCAGATCAGACGTGAAGAAGATGACAATTCGATCCATTTGAGCCTGGGCGGTTTTAAAGATGAAGCCTGGTTCTACCTCAGGGTCAATGACGGAAAGCCCGGGCGTATGACCGGGGGGACGATCAGCCAGGCTGCTGACGGACTGTATCTGGTCAAAGCGACTATGCCGGAAGTGGAAATTGAGATCATCAGATGACGGTCAAATCTGGAAATACTATACGATTTGGAAATACTATAACGATCTGAGAATACTATAATTGGAGGTCATACCTGCCAACATGAGAATATGCGTGATCCTGGAGGGATGCTATCCCTATGTGACAGGAGGCGTTTCCTCCTGGATGCATCAATATATACAGGCCATGCCTCAGCACGAGTTTGTTGTCTGGGCGATCAATGCGGATCCTTCGCAGAACGGGAAATTCCGCTATACGCTTCCGGACAATGTCGTTGAGATCCGTGAGGTATCTCTGACCGGAACGGTTTCCGGCAGGACAGGATCCAGGCACAGTCTGAAACTGGACAATGAAGAACTACAGGCCCTGCGGGCCCTGGTCGAGTGCGACAGACCCGACTGGGAGGTCCTGTTCCGGGTCTTTCAGGAGAAAAATACCTCTCCTGAGGATTTCCTGACAAGCCGGTATTTTGTCGATATTCTCTCCGACCTGTGCAGGGAATCATATCCCTATACTGCTTTTTCTGATTATTTTCATACAGTGAGGTCCATGCTGCTTCCCCTGCTCAGGATCATGTGTGCGGATGTGCCCAAGGCGGATATCTATCATACGATCGCCACCGGGTACGCGGGAGTCCTGGCAAGACTGGGCAGCTACCGTTTCCATGTCCCCTTCATGCTCACGGAGCACGGCATCTATACTCGTGAGCGCGAGGAGGAGATCATCCGGGCGGACTGGGTCCTCCCGGATTTCAAGGACCTGTGGATACGGTTTTTTTACATGCTCTCTTCTGCGGCCTACGACGGTGCCACGATGGTCACAAGCCTGTTCCGCAGGGCAGGTCTGACCCAGGTCGAGATCGGCGCCGACCCCGGAAAATGCAGATCGGTCGCGAACGGGATCCATTATGACCGCTTCAGCAACATTCCGGTAAGAGAGCATGACGAGACCGTTAATATCGGCGCCATTCTCCGCATTGCTCCGATCAAGGATGTCAAGACCATGCTCTATGCCTTCGCGGAGGTGGAGCAGCACATCCCGTATGCGAAGCTCTATATTGCAGGCCCCGAGGATGATTCGGAATATGCGTCCGAATGCCGGAGCCTTTTGAAACAGCTGGGGATCCGGGGCGCTGTGTTTATGGGCACGATCAATGTGCTCGAACATATGGGAAACTTTGATTTTACAGTCCTGTCCAGCATTTCAGAGGGGCAGCCCCTGTCCGTGCTGGAATCCTTTGCGGCAGGGCGTCCCTGCGTGACCACGGATGTCGGCTGCTGTAAGGAGCTGATCTACGGAGAAGGGGACGATAACCTCGGACAGGCGGGATACTGCGTGCCGCCCATGCAGCCGCACGCGCTTGCCAGAGCCATGGAGGATATGTGCCACAACAGGGCCAGACGGCTGCAGATGGGCAGAGTCGCTAAGCGGCGCGCCGCGGAGTATTTCCGCCATGAAGATATGATCAGCCATTATCTGGAAACGTATGAGGAGGTATTTCACAGATGGCAGGCATAGGATTCAGCCTGAACAGGCTTTTTCAGAAAAAAGGAGTGCTGAATCTCTGCCGCGCCTATGCCTACGCGGGCGCGGTCGCGATCGGCCCCATGGTCATGGGTGTGTGCCTGCTGATCGGGATCTCCTTTGTATCCCAGGTCGCTGGAATGCCCCAGAACGAGCGGGAGATCATGAACTGCATGCTGACTTACAGCCTGCTGGTCTCTCTGTTCGTATCGAGCTTCTTTAACATGATCCTCACCAGATATATTTCCGATATGCTCTACGAGGGAAAAAGAGAGAGGGTCATGCCTTCGTTTTTCGGGGCTTTGGCGATCATGCTCCCGATCTGCTTTGTGGGATACGGGATCTTTCTGACTTTTTCCGGTGTACCGATCGTATACAGGATCGTGAGCATGTGGTTTGCCATGATCATGATCGTCGTCTGGACCCAGATGAACTATCTGTCGGCCCTCAAGGATTACCGCTCGATCGCCCTGGGATTTGCGTCTTCGATGCTGACCGGTTTTCTTCTGGCTCTGGTACTTGCCATGATCAGGCGCGGAACGGTTCTGAGCCTGATGTTCTGTGTGATCTTTGCATACGGGATCATGGGCACCTGGTATCTGATCCTGATGCTGGGATATTTTCCCCACGGGAAGGGCAGCCCCTTTACTTATCTGCGGTGGTTTGACAAATGCCGGGCTCTGGCATTTACGGGGGTCTTTGTAAACCTCGGTCTCTACGGCCACCTGATGATCATGTATTTCGGCCCTCTCCACCGAAGGATCATGGGGCTGTTTTTTGCTGCCCCAAGCTATGACATTCCTTCATTGACAGCATTTTTTTCCATTCTGATCACGACGATCAGCTTCGTAACTTCTGTGGAGGTCAGATTCTATCCGGAGTACCGCCAGTACTACAGCCTGTTCAATGACAAAGGTTCGATCAGCGATATCGAGGCAGCGGAAGACAGGATGGTCGAGGTGCTCAGCAGGGAGCTCAGTTACTGCGGATGCAGACAGATCGTCAGCACGGTCCTTTTCGTCGTTTTCGGCGGTTTTATCATGGATATCCTGCCTCTGGGTATGATGGATCTGGGCAAGGGAATATTCCGCACGCTGTGTGTGGGATATGGTCTCTATGCCATCGCCAACGCACTCATGCTGATCCTTTTGTACTTTGAAGACTACACAGGGTCGGTAGCTGCGACGGGCGCATTTGCTCTCGTCGCCAATTCCATCACGATCTGGCAGGCAGCCAGGGGAGATACGGCATATTACGGCTGGGGCTTTATGGCGGGCGCTATCGTGTATTTCATAATCGCGCTGCTGCGCCTGGAGTGGTCGACGCGGCGTCTCCCCTACCTGCTTCTCGGCAGACAGTCCGCTGCCTCCGCCCAGGATTCCGGGCCCTTTACCTCTCTGGAGAACATTCTGACCCGGATCGACAAAAGATCGAAAATCTCAGAAAAAATGGCCAGACCGGTCCTGTTGGACGGATCGAGAAAGGCAGTGCGCCCCCGCAGGAAATGATGGTTCCGGCCTGCGGCTGCAAGGAAGGTTACTATGAAAACATTCATACGCAAGAAGCTTCCCTTCATCATGATCATCTTACAGGTGATCATGATCCTTGGAATTCTGCTCTACATTGTCCCGGGACGTTACAGGCTGTATGACATCGTCCTTTATGATGCGTCGGAAAGCGTTCCGGCCAATCCCCTGATCGGTTATGCTCCGTCTGCCCTGGAAACAGAAGCCTGTGAGAACACAGACCTCGTGTTCATAGAAGTCCGCTTTTCGGAATGGGAACCTCAGGAGGGCATATTCGATACAGCTTCTCTGGAAGAAAAATTTCATATCGCGGAATATAAGGAAAAAAACAAGCTTGCCGTCCTTCGCTTTGTCTGTGATGTCCCCGGAGAAGAAGGGCATATGGATATACCTGACTGGCTGTACAGGAAGACAAATGACGGCCAGTCCTATCAGGATGCTTCCGGTGCAGGATACGCGCCGAATTATGCAAATGAGGACTTTATCAAAGCCCATAAAGCGGCTCTGGAAGCTCTTTCCTCGTGGTGCCGGCAGGACAGCTTTGTAGCCTATGTGGAGATGGGGTCTGTGGGCCATAACGGAGACTGGAATGCCTGGGCAGGTGTCAGTCCGGAACTGGTGCCGGGAGAGACGGTACTGGAGCAGTACGCCGCGCAGTACTCGCAGGCCTTCCCCAGGAAGGGAGAGATCCGGGTCCTGAGCAGCGGCAGTGAAGAACTCACTAAGACCTCCGGCTCCTGGAGAGATTTTCTCGGAGATCACACGCAGGTGTCCGACTGGTGCAGAGAGACTGTCGCTGTCCATTCCAGTTATGACCAGGAAGCCCCTGCTGAAGCGGGCGGCACAGGGGCAGAGAGCAAAGCGGCGGACAGCCTGAGCAAGGCAGACCAGACCGATGAAGAGAACAATGATCTCTGGAAGAAGGCTCCAGTCGGCGGAGGAATGACAGATTCGATCTCCATGGGCGAACTGTTGATGGAAAAACTGTCGGATACCCTGAAACAGAGCCGTTCCAGCCACATCTCTTTCATAGGCCCGAACTGCCCGGACAGGGATCAGCAGACCACAAACGGCAGTGAGATGATCCTCCGCAATGTCGGTTACTGTATCTACCTCAGCCGTCTGCAGAATACGGTCGACTATATAGATGATGAGCTGCTGTTTCATTTCACCTTTGCCAATATAGGAGTGGCTCCCCTTTACTGGGACTGGCCTGTCAGGATGTATGTCTATGACAAGGGCGGATCCTGCATTAAAGAGCAGATTCTCGACCTGAAGCTGTCCGAACTTCTCCCGGGAAAGGAGATCACGACCATCGGCAGAGTGCCCTATTCCCGCGAACTGCTTAAGGGATACAGCATCGGCATAGCCATTACGAGTCCTGATGGGACAAAGCATATAACCCTGGCCCAGAAGGGGGTGATCCCCAATCAGAATGGAGTCCACCGGATCTACAAAAAGGTGAGGTATTAGAAAACTTAAAAAGGCTGAAAAAGTATGGAGTTTTGCGCAAAGTAACTCTTGCGCAATTCCAATATATGTGGTAGTTTATTAACGTTGTTTTTTGTAAGGCGGCTCAGCCGCGTATTCTGTTCACTTAAGACGGTCCTCTGCCGGCCTGCATATTTATGGCCGCACAAATCTTTTGTACATTTTTCTGCATACAAAGAGAAGCGGCAAAAGCAGGACAGGAGATATGAAAAGGGCTTCCCGGGATAAGAGTATAAGAGCTCGGAAATCCTGTCCGGGAGCGATAAAAGGCAAGAACGTCCGGCGTGGAAAGGAGATTTTATGAATTTCGAGATCATTAAAGAACTTGAGAAAGAGCAGCTGAAGGCGGAAGTTCCTCAGTTTGCGACAGGCGACACTGTCCGTGTCCACAACCGCATCAAAGAAGGTACCAGAGAAAGAGTACAGATCTTTGAGGGTACTGTTATCAAGATCCAGGGCGGCGGCGCAAGGACGACTTTCACCGTCAGGAAGATTTCCAACGGCATCGGCGTTGAGAAGACCTGGCCCATCCATTCCCCCAACGTGGAGAACGTTGAAGTTGTCCGCAGAGGTAAGGTCAGAAGGGCAAAACTGTTTTATCTGCGCGGCCTGAGCGGCAAAAAGGCGAAGGTCAAAGCCAGAATCGACGACAGAAAGAAATAATTGTTTGTTATGGACACCCTCTGGAGTGCCGTGCCGTTCCGGCACGGCACTCTTTCTGTAAGGAGAATAAAATATGGATGTGCAGTGGTATCCCGGCCATATGACAAAGGCCAGGAGGATGATGGAAGAGAACATCCGGCTGGTCGATCTGGTTATCGAGCTTGTGGACGCCAGGATCCCCCTGAGCAGCCGGAACCCGGATATTGACGCTCTCTGTAAGGGAAAGGGCCGCATAGTCTTTTTGTGCAAGGCGGATCTGGCAGACCCTGTAAAGACAGAGGCCTTTCTGGAATATTTCAGACAAAAGGGGATGTTTGCTGTCGCAGCGGATGCGCGGGAGAAAAAGGCGGCAGATCTCGTCAGGAGATTTGTCCAGGAAGCCTGCCGCGAAAAGATCGCCCGGGACAGGGCGAGAGGAATAGTCGGCAGACCGCTCCGGGCTATGGTGGCAGGGATCCCCAATGTGGGCAAATCGACATTTATCAATTCCTTTGCCGGCCGCGCGGGCGCGAAGACCGGAAATAAACCGGGTGTGACAAGGGGCAAGCAGTGGATCAGGATCGGCGGAGATGTCGAGCTCCTCGACACACCGGGCATCCTCTGGCCCAAATTTGACAATCCCCTGATCGGTATCCGTCTGGCCCTTTCTGGAGCGATCCGCGACGAAATCCTTGATAAGCATGAGCTGGCTGTCTGGCTCCTTGGCTTTCTGCAGAAGGAATACCCGGGAATCATTGAAAATAAATACATTCAGAATGCTGCCGTGGAGACCCCCGGAGAGGAAGAGACGGCGGAAGCCCTTCTGCTGAGGATCGCAGCGGCCAGAAAGCTCCTCATGAAGGGAGGAGAGCCCGACACGGAACGGGCCTGTTCCATGCTGATCGATGACTGCAAAAACGGCAGGATCGGCCGCATCTCCCTGGATGACCCCGCTCAGGCGCCGGCCATGGACGAGGAGAGGATCCGGGCCGCCTCACAGTCTGAAAAGCAGAAGACTGCAGGCAGGAAAAATTACAAGGCAGGGAAATCCGGAAGGAAGGCTTCGGAAGACAGAGGAAAGCCATGGAAGAAAAAATGACAAAAACGGAGATCGCCAGACAGAAGCGGGAATCCAGAATGCGGGCGGAAATGGAGCGCGTGGAGAAGATGCGTTCTTTTGAGCGGGACGCTGTCCGCGCCGCGGGCGGCAGCGGACCTGTCTGCGGGATCGATGAAGCCGGCCGCGGTCCCCTCGCAGGACCGGTCGCGGCAGCCGCTGTCATCCTTCCCGAAGACTTTGCCCTTCCCTGGCTCAACGACTCCAAAAAGGTGACGGAAAAAAGAAGAGAAGTCCTGTACCGCCAGATCACGGAAAAGGCTGTCTCCTGGGCGGTCGTCATGGTCCCCCCGGAGCGGATCGATGAGATCAATATTCTCCAGGCGACCTATGAGGCCATGCGCAGCGCAGTAAGCAGGCTGTCTGTCCATCCGGGCGTTCTTGTCAATGATGCCGTAACGATCCCTGACGTGGACATCCTGCAGGTACCGGTCATAAAAGGAGACGCCAGATGTATTTCTGTTGCTGCCGCCAGCATCCTTGCCAAGGTGACCAGGGACGCCTATATGAAAGAGATGGACCTCAAATATCCGGTTTACGGCTTTGCCGGACACAAGGGATACGGGACAAAGACACACTGCGCGGCGATCCTGGAGCACGGCCCCTGCCCGATCCACCGCAGGAGCTTTCTGGGCAGGCTCCTGGCCGGCTCGGCCTGGGACCTGCATGATCTGCAGGAAGCCGCAGATCATCCCTCATCCCGGGATATGGGACGGATCGGCGAGGACCAGGCTGTCCGTTTCCTTGAAAAAAAGGGTGTAAGGATCCTTGAGCGGAATTTCCGGGCACGGCAGGGCGAGATCGACATCGTCGCCAGCCAGGAAGGGGTCATTGTTTTTGCGGAAGTCAAGTACCGCAAAAATCTGCGCTTCGGAGACCCTGCTGAGGCAGTGGGACCGGAGAAACAGAAGAACATCTGTGAAGCCGCCCTCTATTACCTCCACAGGAGGGGATACAGCACACAGACTCCCGTGCGCTTTGACGTCCTGGCGGTGACCGGGGAAGGGATCCGCTGGATCAAAGACGCCTTCCCCTTCCCTGCAGACGGACAGCTATAGGGCGAATCGTTACAAGTCACAACTGCGTCAGCCTGGAGGTGTTTTCACGTGTTTTTTGCGTGAAAACCCGAGTTAAGCGGCGAATGCCCATCCCCGAAAGGGGATTTGGAATGGGCATTCGCAACGTTACTGGTCACAACCTGGTCAGGTTGTGGCAAGTAACGGCGGATCGGGTGTTACTGTCTTCTGTCTTCGGGCTTGCTCTTTTTTGCATATACGGGTATGATAGGGGCATATCCCGGAATTTTATCTTATTTTTATCTTAGTTTGATCTTTGATAACAGTCAGATAACAGCAGTCAGGATCATCAGCAGTCAGGATTATCAGATTATCATTTGAATCATTCCGCTTATTTTCTGCTGTCCTGAAAAAGGAGAACACATGTCTTCAGATACTTCACTTTATCAGATGCTCGACAGAAGCATGCCGGTCGCTCCGCTCGCCATTATTGCACTTCCTTCCGCGACCGAATTAGGACAAAAAGTCAGCCAGTACATTTCTTCTTTCCGCAAGTCTGTGGACGAAGAGGGAGGTGCTGTACCCTTTCACGATGATTATTATAAGGATAATTATCTGCTGAACGTCAGTCTTGAGAGATCGCCCACCGGTGAAGGCAGGGCGGTTCTGCTTGAGTCCGCGCGGGGTAAGGATGTGTTCATCCTGGTAGATGTCATGAACTGGACTGTGACCTATCCTATGAACGGGTTTATAAACCATATGTCTCCGGACGATCATTTCCAGGATCTCAAGCGTGTCCTTTCCGCCATACAGGGCAAGGCAAGACGCATCACTGTCATCATGCCTTTCCTTTATGAGGGACGTCAGCACCACAGGGGAATGCTGGAATCCCTTGACGCGGCCAACATGCTCAATGAGCTGTTCGATCTGGGAATTGACAATTTTATCACCTTTGACGCTCATGATCCCCGGATCGCCAGTGTGGCGCCTCTTGATAATTTTGACAATTTTGTTTCTCCTTACCAGTTCCTGCTTGCCCTTCTGAAATCAGTGGACGATCTTCATGTGGACAAGGAACATGTCGTTGTGATCAGTCCCGATGAGGGCGCCCTGGACAGGACTGTCTACTTCGCGAATGTCATCGGAGCCGATACCGGTATGTTTTACAAGCGCCGCGACTATTCCCGGATCGTGGGCGGCAAGAACCCCATCGTTGCTCATGAGTTTCTGGGTACAAACCTCGCCGGCAAGGATGCCATTATTATCGATGATATGATCTCCTCCGGCGGCAGTATGCTCGATACTTCCCGCCAGCTCAAGGAACAGATGCATGCGGGAAGAGTCTTTATCTGCACCACCTTCGGTCTTTTCACAGACGGACTCGAGGCCTTTGACAAGGCTTATGAAGCGGGCTGGTTTGACAAGGTCGTCTGCACCAACCTCACCTGGCTCCCTCCCGAGCTCCTCGAGAGGCCTTATTTCGCGGTTGCCGATATGAGCAAATACCTGGCTACGATCATCGATTATTTCAATCACGATGCTTCTATTTCCAATATCATGGTGTCGACACACAAGCTTCAGGAGCTTCTGATGGAATACAACAGTCATATGAGAAAAGCCCTGAAGAATTCAGAAGTGGACAGCCTGGAGTAAGGCTCATTTAACCATTAATCTGTACACTCTGCTTGTCTTTCTACTTGATTGCTGTGTCAGAAAGCCTCCCTGTACCCCGGTACAGCTGCGTTTTCTTCCTTGCACTCAAGTAGAAATCCATCGCATCATGTACAGTTAATTGCTTAACAGAGCCTGAACCACGCAAAAAAGCCTCAGGCTTCGAGGCAGTCTGAACGTAATGTAAAGTCACACTCATTCAGGAGTGTGGCTTTATCTTTCATGTTCAACTCGTGTTCAGTTTGTTCAGATTTCATTTTTACTTGCCATGTAAGTCATTCTCGGATAGAATGGAAAGAACGCTTCTGTTCAGTACTAAGAATATTTTCCCGGAATTCAATTTCCGGAACAGATGCGGACGTCTTTTTTTGGAAAGGAACAGGTCTTTTATGGCAAAAAGAAAAAGAAAGGCGATCGTTGCAGTCGTTGGCAGGCCGAATGTGGGAAAATCCACGCTTTTCAATGCCCTGGCCGGAAGGCGCATCTCGATCGTTGAAGATACGCCGGGTGTCACCCGCGACAGGATTTATGCAGACTGCAGCTGGCTGGATAAAGAGTTTACACTGATCGACACCGGCGGGATCGAACCGGATTCTAAGGATGTCATTCTTTCGCAGATGAGGGAACAGGCTCAGCTGGCGATCGATATGGCGGATGTGATCCTGTTCATGGTCGACCGTTCCACGGGAATGGTGGACGCGGACAACAAGGTCGCGGACATGCTCAGACGTTCGGCCAAACCGGTAGTCCTCGTGGTCAACAAAGTGGATAATCCCGCTAAAATGTCCGCGGATATCTACGAATTCTATAATCTCGGGATCGGAGATCCCTGGCCGGTCTCCAGCGCCAACAGGACAGGCCTGGGGGATATGCTCGATGAGATGGTCAAGTACTTCCCGGAGGATTCTGCCGAGGGGGAGGAGGACGACGCCGTCCGCATCGCTATCGTGGGCAAACCCAATGTCGGCAAATCCTCGATCATCAACCGCCTGATCGGACAGAACAGAGTGATCGTCTCCGATATAGCCGGGACGACCCGCGACGCGATCGATACCCGCGTAGCCTGGCACGGAAAGAAATATGTCTTTATCGACACCGCCGGGATCCGCCGCAGGAACAAGATCAAAGAAAACTTGGAGCACTATATGATCGCCCGCAGCGTCGGAGCTGTCGAGCGGGCGGATATCACGGTCCTGGTGATCGATGCCTCAGAGGGAGTGACCGAACAGGATGCCAAGATCGCCGGCATCGCCCATGAGAGAGGCAAAGCGGTCATTATCGCTGTAAATAAATGGGATCTTGTTGAAAAGGACAACCATACCATGAAGGAGTTTACGGAAAACATCCGCAGAGTCCTTTCCTTCTTGTCCTACGCAGAACTGATCTTTATTTCCGCCGAGACAGGACAGCGCCTGGTCAAGCTCTATGATATGATCGATATGGTGCATGACAATCAGAACCTCCGGGTCCAGACCGGGGTCCTCAATGAGATCATCAATGAGGCCTGCGTGCTCCAGCAGCCCCCCTCCGACAAGGGGAAGTCTCTGCGGATCTATTACAGCACCCAGGCGGGAGTATCCCCTCCGACTTTTGTCCTGTTTGTCAATGATAAAAAGCTGATGCATTTTTCTTACCAGCGTTATCTGGAGAACCGGATCCGTGATTCTTTTGGCTTCAGGGGAACACCCATGAGATTTGTCATCCGGGAAAGGACAGACAGGAACGGAAAGAGTACATGACACAGGTACACTGCTCGAACTCAATATAAATGTAAATTCAAAAGCGAATACAGGAAACAGATTCACAGCAGTTGATCTACAGCGGTTTATTCTTTATAAAAAAGAACATTTCTTCAGGAGGTGTCTAAATGAATCAGCTTATTGTTTTGCGTATCGTCTGTCTCGTGATCGGATATGTCTTCGGCCTTTTTCAGACCGCCTACCTTCTCGGGAAGAGCAAGGGGATCGACATCCGTGAACACGGGAGCGGCAACGCCGGGACCACAAATGCCATGAGGATCCTGGGCCCCAAAGCCGGCCTGACGGTTTTTATGGGTGATATGCTCAAGAGCCTCATCGCCATTCTGCTTGTCGGCGCCCTGTTCGGCAAATCCCACCCGGAGGCCGTCTATCTGCTCAAGGTATGGACCTTTGCCGGGGTCGTGCTGGGTCATGACTATCCCATTTATATGGGCTTCAAGGGCGGCAAAGGCGTCGCGGTCATGGCGGGGTTCGTCTTCGGATTCCACTGGTCCTTCATCCCCACCGGGCTCCTGCTTTTCTTTATCCCTTATCTGACTACCAAGTTTGTGTCGCTCGGATCCCTCCTTCTCTATCTCGGGACCTGGATCCAGCTCATTATTGAAGGCAGGATGGGCATGTTCGGAATCAGCGGCGCAATGTTGATAGAGATCATTGTCATCCAGGGCATTCTGACATTTATGGCCTGGTACAGACACCGTGAGAATATCGGCAGACTGTTGGCGGGAAAAGAGCGCAAGACCTATATTTTCAAACGCAATGCCGAGCAGCTTGACCTGGACAAAAAGTAAACGGGAGATTTGAGGTAAACTCCGGTCCTTCTGCAGGATCCTCAGGCATTCTGCCTGAGACCGTTTCAAAGATTATCTCAAGAACTATCGCAAGGATTATTTCAAGGTTTATTTAAAATATAAGGTTTATTTAAAATACAAGGATTATTTAAAATACAAGGATTATTTAAAATACAAGGAGACCAGATTCAACGATGGAAAAAAACAATCACATTTTCGAGGAACTGCAGGCGAGAGGGCTTCTTGCCCAGCTGACCGATGAAGACCAGATCCGGGATCTGGTCAACAACGGAAAGGCGACCTTTTATATCGGCTTTGACCCCACTGCGGACTCTCTTCACGTCGGTCACTTTATGGCGCTGCTTCTGATGAAGCGCCTCCAGCAGGCCGGCAATAAGCCTGTAGCCCTGGTCGGCGGCGGAACAGGTATGATCGGCGATCCCTCCGGGCGCCAGGACCTGCGCTCCATGATGACCGTGGAGACTATTGACCACAACTGCGAGTGCTTTAAGAAGCAGATGAGCCGTTTTATCGAGTTCGGACCCGACAAGGCGCTCATGGTCAATAACGCTGACTGGCTCAGGGATCTCAATTATATCGAATTCATCCGGGATATAGGCGTCCATTTTTCCGTCAACACAATGCTCAGGGCCAGGTGCTATGAGCAGAGGATGGAGAAGGGACTCTCCTTCCTGGAGTTCAACTACATGATCATGCAGGCCTACGATTTCCTCTGCCTGTATGAAAAATACGGCTGCAACATGCAGTTCGGCGGCGATGACCAGTGGAGCAATATGCTGGCCGGCACCGAGCTGATCCGCAAAAAGCTCGGCAAAGACGCCCATGCCATGACCATCACCCTCCTCCTCAATTCCGAGGGCAAGAAAATGGGCAAGACGGCCAAAGGCGCCGTATGGCTCGACCCCGACAAGACCTCTCCCTACGACTTTTATCAGTACTGGAGAAACATCGGAGATGCCGATGTCCTCAAGTGCCTGCGCATGATGACCTTCCTGCCCCTCGAGCAGATCGACGAGATGGACAAGTGGGAGGGCGCCCAGCTCAATACTGCCAAGGAGATCCTGGCTCATGAGCTGACGACCCTGGTCCACGGCGAAGACGAAGCCGCAAAGGCGGAGAAGGGGGCGAAGGCTCTCTTTGCCGCAGGCGGAGCGGGCAATATGGAAAATGTCCCTGAGCTCATCCTTACAGATGAAGATCTGGAAGACGGCAGCATCGGGATCCTCAGCGCTCTGGTAAAGAGCGGCCTCGAGAAATCCCGTTCAGACGCCCGCCGGGATGTCAAACAGGGCGGCGTGACTGTGGACGGTGAAAAGGTGACCGACATTGACGCAGTCTTTAGCAAAGAAGCGCTGGAAAAAGGCATTCTGATCCGCCGGGGCAAAAAGAACTACAAGCGCCTGCGCGCACAGTAAGTACAGCGATGCCGGAAAGGAGGAGCACATGAATTGTGCCGATGCTTTGGTAAAATGTCTTGAAGCAGAAGGTGTCGAATATGTTTTCGGCTATCCCGGGGTGGCGATCACTCCTTTCTATAACAGTATTCTGCAGACAGATATCCATACAGTCCTGATCAGACAGGAGCAGTCCGCGGCACACGCTGCCAGCGGATACGCCAGGATCTCCGGAAAGGTCGGCGTCGCAGTCGTCACCAGCGGCCCCGGAGCCACCAACCTGATCACAGGGATCGCGACAGCCTTCGCGGACAGCATTCCCCTTGTCTGTATCACCGGACAGGTGGACAGCCAGATGATGGGGAGCGATGTATTCCAGGAGGCGGATATTTCCGGTGCCTGTGAGTCCTTTGTCAAATACAGCTACATCGTTCGAAATGCGGCGGACATTCCCAGGATCATTAAGGAAGCTTTTTATATTGCCAACACCGGACGCAGGGGCCCGGTCCTGATCGACCTGCCCATAGATGTCCAGCTGGAGACGATCCGCCACTTTGAGTATCCTGAGACGGTCAATCTGCGCACCTACAAGCCCACTGTGATGGGCCATGCTGTTCAGATCAAAAAAGTCATCACCCAGCTCGAGAGGGCGAAGCGCCCGATCATCTGCGTGGGCGGCGGTGTGCATCTGAGCCATGCCTCCAAAGAGGTCCTGAAGTTTATTGAAAAAAATGACATCCCTGTTGTCTGCACGATGATGGGCCTGTCCGCAATTCCGACCGAACACCCTCTTTTTTACGGCATGGTCGGCAATAACGGCAAACCCTATGGAAACCGCGCGATGAACAACGCGGATATGGTCATCATGGTCGGCGCCCGCGTCGCGGACCGTTCGATCAGCCAGCCGGATCTCATACTGGAAAACAAGGTACTGGTGCATATCGACGTCGATCCTGCCGAGATCGGCAAGAATGCCGGGCCTACGATCCCTCTTGTCGGGGATATCAAGCATGTTTTTACCGAGTTTAACAAGATCGACTTTAATGCGGACTATATGGACTGGATCGACCAGCTCGACGGATTCAAGGACGAAGCCCGCAATGCCAAGCGCCGCCGCATGTTCCAGCGCGAAGAGGATATCCTGACACACAAGAAGGTGTTCAAGGGCGTCAATCCCGTGAACTTTATCCGTCAGCTCTCCCTCGCTATGGAAAAGGACGCCATTTATGTGGCGGACGTTGGGCAGAATCAGATGTGGTCCTGTTCAAACTATATTGCCAGAGAGGGCCGCTTTATGACCAGCGGAGGCATGGGGACCATGGGGTATGCCCTTCCCGCGGCTATGGGGGCCAAGATCGCTGCTCCCGACAAACAGGTCGTGGCGGTCTGCGGGGACGGCGGCTTCCAGATGACCATGCAGGAGCTGGCGACGATCACTCAGTACCAGATCCCTGTCAAGCTCGTCATCCTCAAGAACACTGTGCTCGGACTGGTGCGCCAGTATCAGCATTACAACTATAAAGACAGGTTTTCCGTCATTGACCTCGGTGATAAGCCGGATCTGTCCATGATCGCGAAAGCCTACGGCATCGAATATCTCAAGGTGGAAAACAGCAGACAGGCCGATGAGAAGATCGCCGCTTTTCTCGAAAAGGATGAAACCATGATCCTTGAAGTGACTGTCGACCGCGAAGAGCTTTGCTGAGGAGGGTGTCGAAATGAAGAGAATATATTCGATTCTTGTTGAGAACCACGCCGGCGTCCTCTGCAAGACAGCAGGACTGTTCTGGCGGCGCTGTTTTAATATTGATTCCATAACCGTCGGAGAGACGGACGACAGGGATGTCTCCAGCATGGTCATTGTCAGCACCGGGGATGAGAGGACGCTGGAGCAGATTGAAAAACAGCTGAACAAAAAGCTCGATGTCATCAAGGTAAAGACCTTTGATGAGACAGAGAGCATCAACCGCGAGCTCCTGCTGGTCAAGATCAAATACAACCGCGGCAACCGCAGGGATATCATGGACAACTGCCAGATCATGGGAGCGAAGATCGTGGATATGTCCAGGAACCTGATGATGATCGAAATGTGCGATACACCGGAGAGAGTGGCGATTTTTATTGATACACTCAAGTCGGTCAGTATCGTTGAAATGACGAGGACAGGCGTACTGGCAATGACCAAGTGCGGTGAAATTAGCTGAATGGCGTTGACTTTAGCGCGACACAGCGATATAATTGGGAATCGCTTTTACTGAACAGAACAGAACGCATAATAGCGTATGAAAAAGCATAAAAGCGTATGAAATGGAAGGAACCGGCAGCATTATGAGCAAAACTGGAGAAAAACAGAATAAGGTCTTTCAGATCCTGGTCGATAACAATTCCGGTGTTCTGAGCCGGATCGCAGGTCTGTTTACAAGGCGCGGGTACAACATCGAGAGTATCACCGCCGGTGTCACTGCGGATCCCAGGATCACGAGGATCACCATCGTGACTTCAGGCGATGACGATATCATGGAGCAGATCGAGAAGCAGGTCAGCAAGCTTGTCGATGTGCGGGATATCCATGAACTGAAACCTGAAGAGAGCGTTTATCGTGAACTGGCAATGATCAAGGTCAGGGCGGATGCCTCCCAGAGGGAAAATGTCATCGCGCTCGCCAACATCTTCCGCGGAAATATTATCGACGTCTCTCAGGAAAGTCTGATGATCGAGATCACGGGGAACTCGGGCAAGGTCGACGCCTTCATCAGGCTGATCAACGGGTACGAGATCCTCGAGCTGGCGAGGACCGGCGTGGCCGGACTCGGCCGCGGGACCAAGAATGTGATCTATATCAATGACCTTCGCCTGGGCGCGGGAATCTCCGAGGGTCCTGAAGACAGGCAGTGAGCCTGAAATGGGGCGGCAGACCGGTAATCTGTGTGATCCGGGTAAGATAATAATAAGATAATAAATGTTAGTGAGGCTGTCTTCCATTCAGAGGGAGAACGGCTTTGCCATATAAATCGGTTACACGCTGTTTATTCAAAGGTATTATGGAGGAAACAAAAAATGTCAGATGCCAGGATTTTCTATCAGGAGGATTGCAATCTTTCTCTTCTGGAAGGCAAGACCATCGCGATCATCGGTTATGGCAGCCAGGGCCATGCCCATGCACTGAACCTCAAGGAGTCCGGATGCAACGTCATCATCGGCCTGTATGAGGGTTCCAAGTCCAAGGCAAAGGCTGAGGCACAGGGCCTTACCGTTTACAATACTGCGGAAGCCGCTAAAAAGGCAGACATCATCATGATCCTGATCAACGATGAGAAGCAGGCAGCTATGTACAAAAAGGACATCGAGCCCAACCTCGAGGCAGGCAACATGCTCATGTTCGCACACGGCTTCAACATTCATTTCGGTCTGATCAATCCCCCCGCGGATGTCGACGTCACCATGATCGCCCCTAAGGCTCCCGGACACACTGTCCGCAGTGAGTTCCAGGCAGGCAAGGGAACCCCTTCCCTCGTTGCTGTCCAGCAGGATGCCACCGGTCATGCCCTTGACATGGCACTGGCATATGCGGCAGGTATCGGCGCTTCCCGCGCAGGTGTCCTTGAGACCACCTTCCGCACCGAGACCGAGACTGACCTCTTCGGCGAGCAGGCTGTCCTCTGCGGCGGCGTCTGCGCCCTGATGCAGGCAGGCTTCGAGACCCTGGTGGAAGCCGGCTACGATGCCAGAAATGCATATTTCGAATGCGTCCACGAGATGAAGCTCATCGTCGACCTGATCTACCAGTCCGGTTTCGCCGGAATGCGCTACTCCATCTCCAACACGGCTGAGTACGGCGATTACATCACCGGCCCCAAGATCGTGACAGACGAGACCAGAAAGACCATGAAGAAGATCCTCAAAGACATCCAGGACGGTTCCTTCGCCAAGGAGTTCCTGCTTGAGATGTCCGAAAATGCAGGACAGCAGGTCCACTTCAAGGCTATGCGCAAGCTCGCTGCCGAGCATCCTTCAGAGGTCATCGGCGCTGAGGTCCGCAAGATGTACAGCTGGAACAAGGAAGAGGATAAGCTGATCAACAACTGATTTTTTCAGGCCAGATGAGACATAACAGGTAAAAATGGAAGAAGCCGGAAACGGCTTCTTCTTTTTTGCCCGGGGCTTGTGGTTGAGGGGACGAACCATAGTCGGCAAGTGTCTCTTCGACTTCAATATGTCTCGTGTAGATGTACTAAGACAGTCAATGTGCGTCGGGAGGGCCGGCTTTAACTCGAATTCCGAGTTGAAGACTCGGAATTCTCAAACACGGACGCCTAAAATGCCCGTCTGTGAGAGACGGGCATTTTACCCTCCCTCCCGCACATTTCCCGTCAAGTACATCTAACACTCGTCATAATT
>NZ_FNFZ01000007.1 GCF_900101015.1 Sarcina sp. DSM 11001
TTTACCAGTTTGACAAGTCCGATTTTGCAGGCAAACTCCTTGATGAGCAGGAGCCCGGCATCTGAAGAAAGGTCGCCACCGTTGAAATTGATTTTGATTTGCTTATTGCTTTCAAGCGAAATGGTGTTAGAATAAGTCACAGGAACCTCCTTCTTGGTTTTTTATTGGCTTGAGCACCTTTATCTTACCAAGAATCAGGTTCTTTTTCTATTCACTTTATAGGTGAAAGCAAATATTGCAGTAAACACAGCAACTATGCGGCTTTTAGCCGCTATCACCGCATAGCGGTGAATAATTCAGGTGAAAGCCGCAAAGCGTCAGATTTGACGAAACTTTCCGCAGACTAAACTATCCTCAGACGAACTCTCCTCAGACGGAACTTTCCTCAGATTGTCCGTAAACGAATGGGGGACGGTACTGTGGGAGACACGGAATCATCCTTCCTGTCTCCTGCAGTAACGTCCTCTTTGTTTTCCTTGTACCGCTCGCGTCCTCTCCTTTGTATCGCTCGCGGTCTCTCCCTTGTACCGCTCGCGTCCTCTCCCTTGTACCGCTCGCGGCCTCTCCTTTGTACCGCTCGCGGCCTCTCCTTTGTATCGTTCGCGGCCTCTCCCTTGTGCCGCTCGCGGTCAGCCGGAAATTGTGCGGAATTAGTGCCGAAATTGTAACTGCTTTCAGTGTAAAAACTGCCCATTTTCTGCCTGTATATTGTATAATAATTACAGATCTGACATTACAGATTGGAGATTCTGAGTGCCGGTTTTAGTAAGGGAGGTTTTTATGCAGAGTTATACCAAGATGCGTTCTACCCGCTATAATGATGTCATTATGAAGGTCATTCCGGGGCATTTTGTGACCCCGAACTCCCATATCAATTATTACATTGATATGACGACAATGAAAACCAGACAGAATGAGGCAAAGGCCGCTGCCAGGGCAATGAGCGAGGATTATGTTGCCAGCACGGTGGTGGATACTATTGTATGTATGGACGGCATGGAGGTCATCGGCGCCTATATGGCGGAGGAACTGACCAAGGCCGGGATCATGTCCATGAACGCCCACAAGACGATCTATATCATGTCCCCGGAGTATGATCTTGCCGGACAGATGATCGTCAGGGAGAACAACCAGATGATGGTCCGCGGCAAACACTGCCTGCTCCTTTTGGCTTCGGCAACTACGGGTCAGACCATCGCCCGCGCGAGCGAGTCGATCAATTATTACGGAGGAACGATCGAAGGCATTTCCGCCATCTATTCCGCTGTCAGCAAGGTCATGGGATATCAAATACACGCGCTGTATACCAATGCAGACCTTCCGGATTATAAATCCTATCCGCCGAGCAAATGCAAAATGTGCCAGAGCAATCAGCCGATCGACGCCATCTGCAACGGCTTTGGTTATTCCAGGCTCTGAGTTCAAGTTCATAAGACCGGTTTTCTCTAAGACCGGCTTTCTCTAAGCCCGGTCCGTCTAAGCCCGGCCTGTTTAAGCCCGGCCCGTCAGGAATCCCATAAGGCATAAGGGATTATCAGGAATTGACATGAAGATTTGACAGAAGGAATTGGCATAAGAAATTGATATAAAGCACATAAGGAATTTACTGGATACTTGTATACAAAATATTGACAAACTTCATATTTGACGCTATATTTTTGTTTTATGAGCAAAGGCGTGCAGGAGTTCGTCTCCTCACGTCTTTTTTTCGTTTATTTCCGGGCTGCTCTGCAGCCGGATCAGCGATTTGGAACTGTTGTTTGAAGTCTCAGGGAGGAAAGTATGTCAGGGTTTCTAATGACACAAAGCATGATCGTGCCGATCACTACGGTTGAAAAGATCACTGCTGTAAATGATTCGGTGAACGGGTTTGTATGGGGGCTGCCCATGCTGATCCTGCTTGTCGGAACAGGTATTCTCATGACCTGTCTGACAAAGTTTTTCCAGATCACCCATATCAGGCACTGGTTTTCAAAGACGATCGGCGCGGTTTTTACTGACAAGCATGTCACAGCACACACGGCGAAGGACGACAAGTCCATCAGCCAGTTTCAGAGTCTTTGCACCGCCCTTGCGGCCACGATCGGCACGGGCAATATCGCCGGCGTCGCGGCGGCTATCGTCTCGGGCGGCCCGGGAGCTATCTTCTGGATGTGGATCGTGTCCTTCTTTGGCATGATGACCAATTTCTCTGAAAATGTGCTGGGTATCTATTACCGCCGTAAAAACGAAGTCGGAGAGTGGTGCGGAGGCGCCATGTACTATCTTCACGACGGTCTGGGCTCCAAAAAGGGCTGCAAGGGGATCGGTGCAGTGCTCGCAGTCCTGTTCAGCGCCTTCTGTGTGCTTGCCTCTTTTGGCATCGGCAACATGAGCCAGGTCAACACCATCGGAGCAAACCTGCAGCAGGTTTTCGGGATTCCGGTATATATCTCCGGTATCCTCCTGATGATCCTGGCGGCCCTGGTCATCATCGGCGGCCTAAAGCGCATCGCAGCGGTCACGGAGAAGCTCGTGCCCTTTATGGCGATCGCCTATATCATCGGTTCTCTGATCGTGCTCTTTGCCAATATCGGCCAGCTGGGTGCTGTTTTTGCCTCCATTATCCGCGGAGCCTTCGCGATGAAGGCAGTCGGCGGCGGCATCACAGGCTACGGTGTCCGACTTGCTGTGACATGGGGTATGAAGCGCGGCGTCTTCTCCAATGAGGCTGGTCTCGGTTCCTCTGTCATGGTCCACTCCGCTTCCAATATCCGTGAGCCCGTCATGCAGGGCATGTGGGGCATTTTTGAAGTCTTTGCCGACACCATCATCGTCTGCTCTCTGACCGCCTTCACGATCCTCTCGAGCGGGGTGGTGGATCTCAATACCGGCGAAATGATCTCCGATTCCGCCAGCACGGCGCTGGTTGCTGAGTCCTTTTCCACAGTCTTTGGCAACGTCGGAAGGGGATTTATCGCATTAGCGATCCTGCTCTTTGCCTTCTCGACTGTGCTGGGCTGGAGCCAGTACGGCATGCGTGGCTTTGAGTATCTCTTCGGAACAAAGGCGACCATTATCTACAGAGTCATTTTTGTAGCCTTCATTTTTGTCGGCTGTACCATGAACCTGCAGCTTGCCTGGGACCTTTCCGACACCTTCAACGGCCTCATGGCCATCCCCAACCTGATCGGCGTTCTCGCCTGCTCCGGCACTGTCGTCGCGGTCACAAAGAACTACGTGGACCGCGTCCTGCGCAAAAAGCAGATCGAGCCCATGTACTCCGCCCTCGACCATGTCCAGGAAATGCATAAGCAGGAGATCAGGAACGGGAAATAAAGCGCGTGAAGCAGATTGAGTGAAACAGGGCGTGGAATGAAGAACGTGGAATGAAGAACGTGAAATGAAGGGCTTGAAATAAAGCGTGAAATGAAGGACGGAAAATATAACATGCAGTCTGGTTTGCCATCGAGGTGAGAAATGAAAAACAAAAAGACACATTCGACACAGAGAAAGTATTTCGGTACGATTCCACGCTCGGAATTTTATGGCTTTGTGCTGGGATATGCCCTGGGCCTTATCATTTCAGGCCTGCTGCGTCTGGACTCCCAGTTCCAGCACATCCTGTTCGCCCTGGTCGGGTTCGGGATTGGTTATTATATTGACAAAAAATATTATCAGGAACCGGATGAGCCGGATGAGCCGGATAATACTGACGAGCCGGGCAGTACAGATGTGCCGGTGGATTTCACGGACGGGACGACCGGGGAAATACCGGAAGAGACTCCCCTGAATCCTCCTGCAATAGCCGGAAATACTTCCACCGGGGCAGTACCTGCGGATAAAGAGGAAAACTGACTGGAATGTTCTGAAGAAGAAAACTGATCTGAAAAGGAAAACTGATCTGAAAAGAAGATTGACCGGGAAGAGAATACTAATCTGAAAAGGTCTGAAAAACGTTAAAGAGAGAAAAGGGGCTGTCGCATAATGACAGTCTCTTTTTTGACTGTACCATGACGCAAAAAGCGACATATCTAATTTGTAAGTCCGAAATCACCACTGCTACATAAAAGGTGAAGCGATATATCGGATTCTTAAGCCTGAGGTCACCTTTATGATCCTGCTCCATACCGACCTTGCCTCTCCTCTGCTGTGTAGTTGTATGTTGCCTCGACCTGTGTTATGATTTTTTAGGTTACAGAATATTTCTGTTCACGTGCTGCCGCTTTCTCCATAACGGCAGTGTCAGAATCCTGGCAGCCTGATTCGGATCTGCGGGATTCGCCGCATGAACACATTCAACACATTGAACATGTTGAACACGTTTAAACACATTTAAACACATTTAAACACATTTAAAAGCAAACGGTGCTTATAAGCAAACGGTGCATTCCCGCAGCATCATCGCGGCAGGCCCTGTTCGTAGCCGTTTGAGCGGAAGCGAAAGGAAGAGATGACCTGATGGCAGAACCAAGAGAAAACAAGATGGGCGTCATGCCCGTGAAAAAACTAATCATAACGATGTCGCTGCCCATGATGATATCCATGCTGGTCCAGGCCCTGTACAACGTCGTGGACAGTATGTTTGTCGCCAGGCTTTCAGAGGATGCTCTGACAGCGGTCACCCTGGCCTTCCCGATGCAGAATGCCCTGATTTCCTTTGCAGCCGGAACAGGTGTCGGAATCAACGCCTTGCTCTCTAAATCTCTGGGCGAGAAGAAATTCGACCGGGCAGACGCGGCAGCGAACAACGGGCTCTTCCTGGGTGGTATGACTTATATCCTGTTCCTGTTGATCGGCCTGTTCGGGGCGGCACCCTTTATCGGGACACAGATCAGGGATCCGCTGGTCAGGGAATACGGAGCGACTTACCTGCGGATCTGTCTCTGTCTGTCCTTTGGCGCTATTTTCCAGATCACATTTGAGCGACTGCTCCAGTCCACAGGGCGGACCTTCTACAGTATGATTTCCCAGGCGACAGGCGCGGTCATCAATATCATCTTTGATCCGATCATGATCTTCGGCATGTTCGGCTTTCCGAAACTGGGCGTTGCCGGCGCGGCTTATGCCACAGTCCTGGGCCAGGTCATCGCCGCCCTGATCAGTTGCAGCCTGAATCTGAAAAAGAATGAGGATATCCGCATATCGATCCCGCAGATCCTGCGTCCTGACCCGGATGTCATCAAAAGAATTTATTTTGTCGGGGCTCCGTCGATCCTGATGATGTCCATAGGATCTATCATGACCTATTCCATGAACCAGATCCTCGGTGCCTTCTCCAAGACAGCGACAGCGGTCTTTGGTGTGTATTTCAAACTCCAGAGCTTCTTCTTTATGCCGGTCTTCGGCCTCAACAATGGTCTGATTCCGGTGCTGGCCTACAACTATGGTGCCCGCCGCCGCGACCGTATCAAGGAGGCCCTGGTATTTTCTGTATCCCTGGCTGTCGGCATTATGCTCTGCGGAACCCTGGCCTTCAATATCTTCCCCCAGGCGCTTCTGGGCATGTTCAATGCCTCGGAAGAGATGCTCCGGATCGGTGTGCCCGCCCTGAGGATCATTTCCCTCTCCTTCGGCCTGGCCGGTGCCTGCATCGCCATGGGGTCAATCTTCCAGGCATTTTCCTACAGCTACTACTCCCTGATCGTGTCTGTCGGGCGTCAGCTCGTCGTCCTGATCCCGGTCGCGCTCTTTCTCTCTTCCTTTGGAGAAGTCACACTGATCTGGTGGGCCTTCCCCATAGCAGAGCTCATGTCAGCCCTGCTCTCTGTGGTGTTTTTCCGGCGCCTGTACAGCAGGACGGTTAAAACGTTATAAACTGATTTGTAATTGCAAACAGATAAGCAATTGCAAACAGATAAGCAATTGCAAACAGATAAGCAATTGCAAACAGATAGAAATTGCAAACAGATAGAAATCGCAAACAGATAGAAATCGTAAACAGATAAGCAATTGCAAACAGATAAACAATTGCAAACAGATAGAAATTGTTAAACAGATAAAAATTGTAAACGGGAAAAAGCAGTCAGGAGGACGGCAGAGATGGAGGACCGGTTTTCCAGGACCCGGATGCTGCTGGGCGATGAAGCTATGGAAAAGCTGAAGGGCTCGAGAGTGGCCGTCTTCGGCATCGGCGGCGTCGGAGGTTACGTCGTAGAGGCGCTGGCCCGCAGCGGTGTCGGGACGCTGGACCTGATCGATAATGATGAAGTGGCTTTCTCCAATCTGAACAGACAGATCATCGCGACCATGAATACGATGGGGCGGAGCAAGGTGGAAGCTGCCGCAGAAAGAGTACATTCCATCAATCCGGAGGCAGTGGTCCATACTTATAAATGCTTTTATCTGCCGGAGACAGCATCGCAGTTTGACTTTACCCTGTACGACTATGTCGTCGACGCGATCGACACGGTGACGGGCAAGATCCAGCTCATCCTTCAGGCAAAGGCAGCGGGAACCCCGGTGATCAGTGCCATGGGGGCCGGCAATAAGCTCGACCCTTCCCGGTTTGAAGTGGCGGATCTCTATGAAACTTCGGTGGATCCCCTCGCCCGCGTGATGCGCCGAGAGCTCAAAAAACGCGGAGTAGATTCCCTCAAGGTCGTGTATTCAAAGGAAAAGCCGCTGCAGCCTGTTAAAACAGAAGAGAAGTCCCCGGAGCAGGAGCAGGATCAGATTCCGGATGGGCTCCTGCAGGTCCCTGCAGAAAAGACAGTGATAGCGGCGCCGGTCCGGTACCAGATTCCGGATGAGTCCCCGCAGACCCCTGCAGCCCGCCGTTCAGTGCCGGGAAGCATTGCCTTTGTTCCATCTGTGGCAGGCCTGATCATAGCAGGTGAAGTCGTCAGAGACATAATCGGACTTACACGCTGAGGAACTGGAGATAAAAAACTGCGAATAAAACCAGTGGATAAAACCTGTGGTAGAAGTGAGTCTGACGGAGGATCAGCTATGACAGAAACAGACAGCAGGAAAAGCGCAAGATCCGGCGGCAGAGGTAAAAAAGACACGGACACTGTTCAGCCGCTCTTTGATAGTTTCCGACATGCCTTTGACGGAATACTGACCGGACTGGGTGAACGAAATATGAAGATCCACTGCCTGATGGCTGTGCTGGTCGTGGCCTTCGGGTTCATTTTGCGCATCTCCATAATGGAATGGTGTATCTGCCTGGTACTGTTCGGCCTTATCATGGCCCTGGAACTGGTCAACACGGCGATTGAAGCTGTGGTCGATTTGGTGACGCAGGAATACCGCCCCCTGGCAAAGGCTGCCAAGGATACAGCTGCAGGAGCGGTGCTTATTGCTTCGATTATGGCAGCGATTACAGGCCTGATCATATTTATTCCCCGGCTTTTAGCCTTTTTTCACTTGTAGTACCCTGATGAATCTGTGTTATAATAAACTCGTGGTGGAAAAAGGATGTGCTATACAATCCGCGGCGGAAACAAACTGTCCGGGATACGGATCATCTATGAAGTAAGCCATACGGTAAAACACCGAAGATATAAAGCCGGAGATATAAACTATCTGTGAACCGGAATTTAGAAACTATTTCTGTTTAGTTTCGGAAATCAAATCCTTTTAACCACAATTTGGAAACATTTTGCCCTTATTCTCATCTCAGTCCATCGGGACTGATTGCAGGTTTTGATATCTTATTTAGGAGGCAGCGGCAAACCGTGCAGGAGCGTCACGGTCATGCCGATAGATACACTGTCAGTTTCGCTCCGGAAAGAGAGGTAACAAAATGGCAATGGAAAAAATCGGTGACGGACTCAAAAAGTTACTCCTGGTGGGAATCGGCGCGGCTGCTGTGACTGTTGAGAAATCCCAGCAGATCGTTGAAGATCTTGTCAAGAAGGGCGAGATCACAGTCGAGCAGGGCAAGGAACTGAACAAAGAGCTGCAGCACAATGTGAAAAAGTCCTGGGACGCACGCAAAGCTGATGCTTCCTACTTTGAGGAAAAAATCTCAAAAATGGGTGCTGACGAGCTTGAGGCCCTCAAGAAGGCAATTCATGATGTTGAGAATGCCGCTACAGAGACGATCACCGGCCTGACAGAAGAGCAGATCAATGCGGCCAAGGCAGAAGCTGAGGCACAGGAACAGCTTGATGAATTGCTCAAAGAAGAAGGATACGCGCCTTCCGATGAAAACGCTCAGGAAAGCTGACCGGGAATACGATCAAAGTACGATTGAAGAAGTGATCAGGATTGAATGACCAGAATTGAAAAAGTGATCGAAAAAACCAATCAGTCGATGAGACGAAAAGAACTCCATTAAGACAATGTTTTCAACAAAGTATTGTACATGAGCGGAGCTGCCCGCAGCGGGCCGGTAACAGAGCCGGATTCCGCCGCGGGCATTTTTCATTTTTGTCTACAGACTTCAGGGCCGGCCAGGAGCATCGCGGGAACAGCCGGGCATGAGATGCCGGTTTTTGTCTACAGACTTCAGGGCCGGCCAGGAGCATCGCGGGAACAGCCGGACAGGGCTGCCTGGTTTTTGCCTGCATGCTGAAGCTCCGGACCGGGTCTGCGCATAAAGGGTTATACATTATACATAAGGGGAAAAGCGGGGAGACATGAAAGAGAAGGCAAAGATGGACAACCGGAGCAGGATGAAGGAAATCCGGGAGGTCCTTTTCCGGAATCATATTACAAGAGGGGTGACCCCGGAGAAACTCCGTGTCATTTTGGAGGAACTGGGGCCCACTTATATCAAGCTCGGCCAGATCATGTCCCTGCACTCTGACATCCTTCCCAGGGCCTACTGTGAAGAACTGATGAAGCTCAATTCGGAGGTGACTCCCATGTCCTTCGAGGAGGTGGAAGAGGTCATCAACCGCTCCTACCGTGAGGACTGGCACCAGGTCTTTTCTTACATAGACGAAAAACCACTGGGGTCTGCTTCGATCGCGCAGGCTCACCGGGCAAGGCTTTTGACCGGCGAGGACGTCGTGATCAAGGTACAGCGCAAGGGGATTTATGACACTATGGCCAGGGATATCGGCCTCCTGCATCGTCTGGTGAGGCTGATGCCCTCTGTCGGCGGTATTAAGAACGTCGTAGATCTCGGGATGGTTTTGGATGAAATGTGGGCAGTCGCGCAGGAGGAAATGGATTTCCTTAAAGAGGCAGCCAATGTGGAGGAGTTTGCCCGCAATAATTCCGGGATCAAATATGTCCGCGTGCCCCATCTCTACCGTGAACACACTACCAGCCGTGTACTCGTTATGGAGTATGTCGGCGGTTGTGCCATCAATGACAGAGAACATCTTCTCAGCAGGGGATATGATCTGCAGGAGATCGGCCGCAAACTGATCAACAACTACATCAAGCAGGTCATGGAAGACGGTTTCTTCCATGCTGACCCTCACCCGGGGAATGTCAAGGTCCACGACGGTAAGATCGTCTGGATCGACATGGGAATGATGGGGAGACTTTCCGCCAGAGACAAGAATCTGATGGAACGCGCTGTGCGAGCCATCGCCGTGAGCGATATTTCCGGACTCGAGAGCACCGTGATCGAGCTGTGCGAGCCGTCGGGCAAAATAGACGACGGCCGTCTGTACACGGAACTGCGCACTCTGGTCGAACGATATGGGAAGATGTCCCTGGGCAGTATTGATATCGTGGACTTCTTTATGCAGGTCCTGGAGATCATGAAAGAGAACGGGCTCAGGCTCCCGCACGGCATGACCATGCTGGGGAGGGGACTCAATCACATGCAGGGCGTTCTGACCGAGATCAGCCCGGAGATCAATATGATGGAGATCGCGGCGGCGAGGATCCGCGAGAACGCCTTTGAAAAAATGGATATTGGCCGTGAGATCAGAAAGGGAGGACGCAAGGTCTATACCGCAGTCAATGAAGCGATTGATCTTCCCTCGCTCATGAAAAATGCCCTGGAGGAATACCTCAAGGGCCAGGCCAGAGTCAAAATGGAACTGGATGCCACGAAGGAGATGGCCCTGCTCTTGAGAAAGCTCGTCCGGAACATCGTCATGGGCTTGTGGGTCATGGCGCTCCTCATCGGTTCGAGCATCATCTGTACGACAGACATGCACCCGCAGTTCCTCGGTATTCCTGCGCTGGGATTCATCGGCTTCATGCTGGCATTTCTGATCTGCCTGTACATCTTTATCCGCCACTGGTTCACCAGGAACAAATGACTTACGGTTACTTTCCTGACCGCACACTGGTTATGGTGTGGCGGAAACAGCGGGCTGGAAACGGTGAACTGGAAACAGCGGATTGAAAAAACGGATTTAAAAAGGCGGGCTGGAAACAGTGAACTGGAAACAGCGGGCTGGAAATGATAAGCTGGAAACAGCGGGCAAAAAAAGACAGGGGACGGTTCTGCAGCTCCTCCGGGGAGGAGACACAGGACCGGCTCCTGTCTCTTTTTCGCTGTTTCTTTTATCGCTGTTTCTTTTTTACTTTGTCTTTTTTCGCCTGTTTCTTTGATTCGATTCAGTTCATTTTCAGTTCTGGTCGTTCTCCTCGGAGATGATGTCAGATCCTTCTTCCTCTCCTGAGCTGCCCTCTTCCAGTTCCAGAGTTCCGGGGGCAGGGGTGCCGCTTCTGTCAGCGGGGACTGCGGTCTCCACACCTGTCGATGTGCCGGCGGGAACGGCTGCGGGAGTCGTGCCGGCAGGAACAGCTGCAGGAGCTGTGCCGGCAGGGACAGCCGCGGAACCTGCTGTGGAGGCTGTATCTGCGTTCTCCTGTGTCTGCCCGGAAGCGGAGCCATTTGCATTATTGCCGGTACTGCCGCCGGAAGTAACTGCGGCAGGGGCAGGGGAGGTGCTCCGTCCGGGAACCTCACCGGTGAGTCCGGGATGCATGGAGAGCTCCTCTTCGGGCATCAGGCCGAACCACAGGTCGAGGCTGTCCGCGATCGCTTTTGCCATCCTGAGCTGCTGGGAATCCTGAGCCATATTGAGATCCTCGTCCGGGTTGGACATGTATCCCAGTTCGATCATGGTCGTAGGGACTTCACTCCAGTTGTTGCCGGACATGGTGTCGGTCTTCCAGACATATTCTTTGGCGATCCCGGTCTCCTCGCAGTAGGTATCCAGCAGGATCTGTGAGAGACGGACAGAGGCATCATAAAGCTCCGAATGAAAGGGATTGTCTTCAGTGATGCAGATCGTCATGGCGCCGTTTGCCTTTACGTCCGTCGTGCTGTTGGCGTGGATACGGATAAAGGCATCTGCCTTGTTGTCATTTGCGATCTTGGCGCGCTCGACGCAGCCGATCGGCTGTACTGTATCGTAGTGGGTGAGCAGGACCTGGTATCCGCGGTTTTCAAGTTCCGTGCGGAGCTTCCGGCTCACCATCATGGTCAGATCATATTCGTGAAGCGCGCTCGCCTGACCGTATGTTCCGATGCTGTCGGCGTCTTTCATCTCGGTGGAGCCGGGACCGAGGGGCTCCTGGGCGGCAGGCACCTGGGAGGCATGTCCGGGATCGATGACGATCAGGAGATTTTTGCCCTCGGCGGAAAAATTGACGTTTTCAGCTCCGGCCAGATAGTCCGGTACCGCCGTCTGAGCGCCTGTGTCCCCGGCTGATGCCTGATCTGTGCCTGAAGTGACTGTCCTTCCCTCTCCGGAGAGGTCATCAGCATCAGTTCCGGAGCCCTGGGCCGCGGAAAGCGGGGTGGATTCTCCGCTGTCGACAGAGCCGACAGTACTGCCTGCGGCAGAACCTTCTTCCTGAGTGGGAGCGGCCGGCTCCGGAGGAGTGTCCCTGATCTCGTTTTTACGGGAACCGCATCCTGTCAGAAGAGAGCCGGCGAGCAGGCCTGCGATGGCCAGGGCGGCAAAACGGTATCCGGTATGTACAGTTTTTTTCTTCATTTGTGTCCTCCATGTCAAAAAGCTCTGCAACCAGTGATTGAGAGACGGGGGTATATTGTTCCGTGAACAGTGTTACTGCTTTGCTGACTGCTTGTTGACAGCTTATTAATTTATTGTTGATTACTTATTGAAAGACTATTAATCATTGATTGCTGATTGATTGATCATTTTTATGACTCTCTCCCAGTAAGTACTTCCCAGGTGTACATGCTGCCTTCCGCATCGGGAGCCAGAGGGGTCACATAATCCCTCGTAACTTCACTGTCCTGCGGCGTGAACCTGATGTGGACAGAGGGCTGCAGGAGAGAGACCCATCCGCTGTCGCTGGTGTAGGTGTACTCGTCACCCGGGGTAAAGGAACGCATCTGTTCGGTCGTCCGGTTGAACATATAATGGTGGAGTTTGGCCATATAATCCCTGTCGGAAATCGCTTCCAGAAAGAGATCATAGCCTTCGCTGGAAGGGGAGATCTCCAGCTCCAGGTCGTCCCAGGTGGGATCCACCTCATACCAGTCCTCTCCCAGCCTGACCAGATTCCAGGCATGTTTCTGCAGATCATCCTGAGAAGATCCCGCATAACCGCACACCATGGTACAGGTCACTCCTGCCCGTTGCAGCAGGTACTCATACGCGAGTGAATAGCCGTCGCAGAGCGCGCCGCCGGGAATGCCGCTGCTGTTTTCCACCAGAGCGCCGTAGGCGGTATGTGCGTAATCGTCAGGCCCCGCGGTTCCATTATACCATGCATTTTCAATCAGGATATCATGCAGCTGAAGAGCAATTTCGGCATCAGACCCGGTGAGGTCCGCCTTCCGGAGCAGTTTCTCCGCTGATTCCTCCAGCCTTCTCTGTTCCTCTGCGTAATCATCCTTTGAACCGGAGAGGGACAGAACCACCTTGTATTTTCCTCCAAACGAAGGAACGACATAATATCTGCATTCAAAAGAGACCCTTGCCTGCGCGATCCAGAAAAGCTCCGGATGATCGCTTACCAAGGCATTATAAGCCCTTGTGTACCTTTCTGCAAACTCTTCCGAAGAAGGATTGATGCCGACTATGCGGGATTCTTCCAGGGAGGCTCCTTCAGCCAGCCCCAGCATGGCATCATACAAAAGCCTTTCCTCTTTGGAAATGCGGGTGTAGTAATAATAGCTGATCACGTCTTTTGTCTGTTTCCTGTCGGTTCCGTCCTGTTTTTCCGCTGCTTCAGCAGCCGGATCTTCAGCCTGTTCGGCAGTCTCCTTCGCAGCTGCCAGGGCCAGGTCAGCGATTCCGGCAGCCGCATTGCCGACCGGTTGAAAAGAGTCCCGGACGGGAGCGCCGGCCGATCCGGAAGAAAATCTAAAAGAATTTCTGACGGAATCCAAAGCAGAACCCAGGACGGAATCCAGGACAGAATCTCCCCTAAAAGAGCCTGACAGGGCGGCGACGGTCTCCGGCATAGATCCCAGCGCGAACAAAACGCAGAGAATTGGAATAAACAGACGCAATATTTTTTTCAAAAATGCCCTCCATGTGGTAAACTAAGTAGAAAATGCATACGTGATACAGAGTTTCCGCTGACGGTCAACGGCAGTACAGCTCGAAATCACAGACACTACATGATCGCAGACAATGCGTGATCACAAGCAATACGTGATTACAGACAATATATGATCACAAACAAGGCGTATGCATAAACAATGTGTATTCGCAGATAATGCGTATGCACAGAAAATCCAGTACATGTATTATATAGTACACGCCGGACGCTTTAAAAACAAGCGGTGGAGCGGGATAAAAGAATGGTGGCAAAGGTGGCAAACATGATGAATATGACTGTAACAACACTTGATCTTCAGACAGGCTATGAAGTGATCGGACCCGTGTGCGGTTCCTGCCGCGAACAGACTGATCCGGACCAGGCTTTTCTCGAGGCTTTGAGAGAGATCCGCAAGAGCGCTGCGATGCTGCAGGCAGACGCAGTGATCGGTATGCGTCAGACGGCGGTCCCTCTGGCGGATGGAACAGGTCGTTTTCATATGCAGCTGTATGGCACAGCTGTCCGCGAGATCGAGGAAGCTCCAATGGAGACCGGGTTCGCTGCGGCAGCCGGGAACGGCATCCAGACGACAGGAAGGCAGGAGGGTGATTTCCTGATCGACGGCTCCACCCTGGTCCGCTACGTTGGCCAAAGCGAATATGTCCGCATTCCGGACGGGATCATCAATATCGGTGCGGAATCCTTCCATAATGCAAGAGTGGTCAGCGTGGAGATCCCGGACAGTGTCACTGAGATCAGAGAGGGGGCTTTCAGCGGCAGTGAGCGGCTTGAGAGGATCCGTCTTTCCACCCGGCTTCTGGTCATCCGAAAAAATGCCTTCCAGGGCTGTGTGTCCCTCTCCGATATCGCCCTGCCCGCGAGCCTGCAGGAGATCGACAAAGCCGCTTTTTCCGCCTGCCCCGAGCTCCCCGCGGTCACGGAGTTTATCCGGAGAAAGGAGGCCGAGGCCAAGGACGCGGAATACCTGCGGAGCCGCAGGCCGGTCTGGAGGCGTCAGGGACGCTGCCAGTATTGCGGCGGCTTCTTCAAGGGCGGGCTCAAGGGAATGAAAGTCTGCAGCATGTGCGGCATGGAAAAGGATTATTGAGGACCGGACGGTAAAGAAATCAGCCTGAAGCAGCCTGACCGGCTGGCTGCAGGCCTGTCCCCTGCACATCCTGCGGAAGACTGTGAAAAAACGCGAAAACTGTGAATATACCCCGGGCTCATTCAGTCGACACAAAAAATTCGAATATTTGATTTTATTTTCAGGCAATTTGTGCTATAATTAAGAGTCAGTAGTGCTTTGAAAGAATGGTTTGCCGATGAGAGATCGAAGTGATGCTGAGCGATGAAACAGTCAGTGCGGGACAGAAGGTAAGGCCGTCAGGACAAAGGACTGCCTGAGATTCCATACCGGAAATACCGGATCTGATTTATGGAAAGCACATATTTCCCTGCACAGTGCGCTTCGACATGGAGGAGAAGATGACAGCAAGAGCAGGAACAGGGGTCAATAAGAAGAGAACCTCCTCACAGAGAGTGAAAGAAGAGGAAAAAAGGGAAAAGACAGAAAAGCTTAATGCACAGAAAAGCGCGTTGGGCAGCAAACTTGCTGCTGTTGACGCCCTCAGAAGCGGGTTTGAGATCCCGGCCATCGAAGGCCGGGAAGTCGAGCATGTCCAGTACGGGACAGGAAAAGTCATCCGGCAGGACGGGGCTGTGATCACAGTGCAGTACGGAGACGTGACAAAGAAGCAGAAGCTGCCGTTTGTCGTCGCCGGAGGCCTCATGCACCTGAAGGATGCCGACATGGAGACCAGCCTTACGCGCATCGAAGAACTGGACAGACAGGGGGACGCCCTCCGCAAGGAGATGCAGTACCTTGACAGCCTTCTGGCGGATCTGAACAAACCCCCGGCAAAATGATCAGCCGGCGCAAGGCCTTATTGTCTGTGCGCACATGTGATGTCACGAAACCCCGCAGGACAGCTGCGGGGTTTTGAAAAGTCCGCAGTATTTTAAAAGCACGGAGTTATTACCCGCAGTATTTTTTAAAAATCTGCAGGTGATAACAGATGATTTGTAACCATTTGTCTTTTTTTCCGTTATTGATTTGCAAAGAAAACTGTTTCATATAAGCGAATTAAGTGGTATTATCATTTAGAAGTACTTTCGTGACAGGACCGGTCGGGCCCTGTGCGTTTACCCAAAGCCCGGAGAACGATCCCGGCAGGAGGACGATTGAGTATGAACAGATGGAAAATCAGGCTGATCTCTGCTGTAGTTGTATTGGCCGTTGCGGCGGGCTGTCTGACAGCGCCTGCATCCGCGAAGAAAAAGAATAAGGGGTCGCAGAAAGAACATGAATCCCAGACCATGAACAGCATCTATCTGCTGCCTGATGCCAATACTTATTATATCTCCGAATCCGAGATCAGCTGGATGACAGACAACGAGCTGCTCCTGGCGAGAAACGAGTTTTATGCCAGACGCGGCCGGAAGTTTGATACCAAATTCATAAAAGACTATTTCAAAGCCCAGGGCTGGTATAAAGGCAAGATCAAAGCCCAGAATTTTTCTCCTGCCGTATTTAATAAGTATGAGCAGGCGAATATTGATTATATCCGCGCCTATGAGAGAATGCGGGCCATACTCCGCATGCAGAGAAAACAGAAACCGAAGGGCAAGCGCAGGCTGATCGTGACTGGCCCTTCTTCCGACGGAATAGACAACTACAAGAAAGTCACAAAGGTTTATTCCGAGCTGAAGGTTCCCAACAGCGGGACTGAGAACACGGAAGAGGCCCAGGGCGAATTTTCTGTGAACTCTCTGGCCTACGGCATGGAGGATCCCAAGAATTCCGGATATTGTCTCCTGGATATGAACGGGGGCGGCACGATGCTCCTGGTGGGACCGCAGGATCCTCAGGATTACGGGGTCGGAGCTGTCTTTGACATCTATATGCTCATGGACGGTGAGCCCGTGGAAGTAGCCAGCAGCAGTGAGGACGCTGTTTTCTATATGTGCTCGGACGGAACTTTCTGCAGAGAGAGGACCTTTGAAGACGGGAGCTGGCAGGAGGAATATTATGACCTCGTGGACGGTGGTCTTTACTGCACCAATGTCCTGAGAATGGATGAGAAGGATCCGAATAATCCCTGGTATGCCGCAAAGGGCATCGCGGAGATCACCGACAACCCGGAGGAACTGGACTATACGTCGGTCTGGACCGGGATGGGAGCAACCCAGGACGCTATACAGGGAGAAGACCCCGGAACCCCTCAGGCAGGGGAAAAGGAGATGGATCCCGAGGAGCTTGTGACCGGCTTTGAGGCCATGGAGCACTTTGAGCCGGAGAAAACCACTGTCGAAGCCAAAGATGCCGAAACCAGTGCTCCTGAAAAGGAGGGGATTGAAAAGGTGACCATCCCGGATTCCGGTGAAGAAGCAGCTCCTGAAACCGTTGCTCCTGAGAAGGAAGAAGGAAACTCTGAGAAGGTGGAGGAAGTGGATTCCGATGGAAGCTCCGCTGAAAAACTCAGAAAAGCCTCCGAAAAGAACAAGAAAAAGGAAGGATACCAGTACGGCCTCATATGGTCATCGGCTGACGGGCAGAGAGGAATCGACACGACTATCCTCAATTCGATCCCGCTCAAACCGGTCTCCGGAGCAGAGGCGGCTGCGATCCGTGCCCACTATGCGGCGGAGTCGATTGAGTATACACCTATCGAGTGACCGTATCCAGTGTTTGGGAGTGACCGCATCCAGTGCCCCATCTTAAGTTTTATCTGGTATAAAAATAATTGATTCGTCACGCCGACCCATCGCAGCTGACAGGCTGCACCGGATTTTGTGATCATTTCAGTGGGGAAGGCCCCCGTTTCTATAAGCGGAGGTCTTCCCCACTGAGTATAAAAGGACAATGGACAGAAAATGCAGTTTCTGATGCTGCCTGCTTCGTAACCATTGCAAGTGGATGCGTCATATAAAAGGACAATGGACAGAAAATGAAGATTCTGATACTGAGTGATTCCCACGGACATCACGATCTCGTGCGCAGGGCGATCGGGCAGGAAGCACCGATCGACATGCTGATCCACGCAGGCGATGTAGAAGGAGATCTGGACCAGATCTTGGGATCCGGCAGAGACTATGAAGTCTGTGCTGTCGCGGGAAATATGGACTGGCTGGACAAGCTGGAAGATGAACTCTGCTTTGCTGCGGGAGACCATCATGTCATTTATCTCTCGCACGGCCACCGTCTGGGGGTCCACGGAGGTACCCGGAGGCTGGTGGAGCGCGCAAAGGAATTGGGCGCGGATATTGCAGTATACGGACACACCCACATTCCCGATTACGGGACGGAGAACGGGATCACGGTGATCAATCCGGGCAGTGTCGCCAAGCCCCGCCAGGAGGGCTGGAAAAAGAGCTATGCCGTCCTGACGATCGGCGATGACGGAACTATGGATGTCAGGTTCAAGTACCTGCCCCGGCAGCCCTTTTTTTAGTATTCTTATTTAGTGTTTTTTTAGCTTTTTTCAGCATTTTTCAGCATCTGCTTTGACGCAGACGATGGCACAGCCAAACTGCAGTTTCCCTGCAGAAAGGAGACAGCATGACGATCATACTGGCGGCGAGCCTTATCCCACCCCTGTTCCTTTTGTGGAAGGTTTATGAGCACGATAAGATCGAAAAAGAACCCTTCGGCCTTTTGCTCACGATTTTTCTGTTCGGAATGGTCTCGACCCTTCCGGCAGGTCTTCTCGAGTCAGCCGGGATGCTTGTTTTAAACAGGATCATTCCCCAGAGCGGAAATACCCGCCTGTTTAATCTTATCTTTTACTTTATTGTGGTCGGAGGTGCTGAAGAGCTGGTCAAGTTTTTCGCAATGAAGATCCCCACCTGGAAAAATCCGGAATTCGATTATGTGTTTGACGGCGTTATCTATGGCGTCACCGCCTCCCTGGGATTTGCCGCGCTGGAAAATGTACTGTATGTTCTGGATACCGGGCTCACTACAGCAGGGGTCCGCGCCTGGACTGCGATTCCCCTCCACTGTATAACGGGAATCTTTATGGGACATTATTACGGAGTAGCCAGAGCCGCGGACATGTGGGCTGACCGGCGCGCAAGCAAAAGTCTTCAGTTAAAGAGCCTTCTGATCCCGATGCTGATCCACGGAGCCTATGACTTTATCGCCACCGACGAGAGCGAGATCCTGATCTTTGCCTTCCTGGTCTATATCGTTATCCTCGATATTTTTGCCCTGAGGGCTTTGAAACGCTATTCAGACCAGGACGTCCGCCTGTTCTGATCATAGGCCGGAATGGCTGTGATACCGGGATGACTATATCTGCCGCAATGATTTGTCCGCCGCAGGATTATATCTGCCGTTATGATTTGTCTGCCGCAGGACAACATCTGCCGCAATGATTTGTCCGCCGCAGCAAATATATTTGCCGTAACGATTATTCTGAAAATAGAATTTAAATTCTGAATATTATTCTTCGCATTTTCCGGTTGACATTAAAGGGGATGTGAGGTATATTATCTATTGTCCGTTGCGAACACAGCGGGAAATGCGATAGTAGTACAGTTGGTAGTACGCCACCTTGCCAAGGTGGAGGTCGCGAGTTCGAGCCTCGTCTATCGCTCTCGGGAAGCGGATTTAGTCCCGGCAATTTCATTCTTTGCGATAGTAGTACAGTTGGTAGTACGCCACCTTGCCAAGGTGGAGGTCGCGAGTTCGAGCCTCGTCTATCGCTCTTTCTTATGGCGGACACCTTCGGATGTCCGCCATTTTTGTGTATCGACGCGCTCTTTTATAAACTTTGTATCGACGCGCTTTTTTGTAAATTTTGTATCGACACATTCTTTTGCAGACTTTGCATCGACACACTCTTTTTTGAACTTTGTATCCACACACTCTTTTTCGGACTTTTATTCTTTTTCTTTTTTGTCCATGAGGTATTCCGAAATGGAACTTCTTCTAAAACGCCTGGACCGGATGAGAATATACCTTCCTCCCATCAACGAAGGAAGGCTCAAAATGCTCGCCGTCTTCACCATGTTGATCGATCATGTGACCTACTCATTTCTGGAGAAGGCCTACGATGCCAACGGGCAGCTTCTGTCATTTTCCTTAGAGAACGGCAGAATGCTGGACCACATTGGAAGAATGATCGGACGTCAGGCCTTTCCCATTTTCTGCTTTTTCCTTGTGGTGGGTTTTCGAAAGACGCACAGCAGGGCCGGCTACCTTGCGCGGCTTCTGATCTTTTCAGCCCTGTCCCAGTTTCCTTTCCAGAAATGTATTTTTCCGGGCACGGATGTCTTCCATGCCAGTGTCATGGTCACTTTGACTCTGGGGATGCTGCTCATCTGGGTGATCGATTCAGCGGACAAGGCCTTTCTGCCCCATGAGGAAGACCGGTCCCGGGATAATCCTTTCGGGATCCTGATTTTCCTCGCGGTCTCAGCCGGAGCTGTCTTCGGCTTCTGCAGGCTGGCGGTCTTTCTGCACAGTGACTACAGCTACGGCGGTGTCATCCTGATCCTGCTGATGTATCTGCTGAGGAAATACAGAATTCTTTCGTTGTTCATTTCATGGATGTGGCTGTCGTGGTATAATCGGTTTGAGATGTACGCCGCGCCTGCTTTTTTCCTCCTCGCCTGCTATAACGGGAAGCGGGGAAGGCAGAACAAGTATTTTTATTATGTTTTTTATCCGGCACATCTGCTGTTGATCTGGCTTGTGCGCAGACACTTTTTCGGAATGTAAAATGAACGGGATTCAGAATTAATCCTTCCGCAGCTTTTAGTGCTTTGCGAGTGTCCATTATTGCGGGTGCTTAAAATCATGCATGTCTACTCTTATGGACGCAGTATAGTCGTAATTGTACGCCGGCCTTGAAGCAGGAAAGTTCAGGCAGAGCGGAAGAACCATGGAATTACCGGGATATAGAAGCAGAATAAGGAGGAGACCATGGAACTTCAGTTTATAGGAGCCGCCCACGAGGTTACCGGGAGCTGTCATTTTCTTCAGGTGGGAAATAAAAAGATCCTGGTCGACTGTGGAATGCGGCAGGGAGCGTTGAAGTTTGAAAATGTATCCCTGCCTGTCGACGCATCAAAAATTGACTTTGTGATCCTGACCCATGCCCATATCGACCACTCAGGCCTGCTTCCAAAGCTCTGGAAAGAAGGCTTCCGCGGCCAGATCCTGGGCACCCAGGCCACTGTGAGCCTGTGCGATATCATGCTCCGTGACTCCGCCCATATCCAGACGATGGAGGCGGAGTGGCGCAAAAAGAAGGGGAAGAGAGGGGTGAATGAGGACAAGTTTGAACCTCTCTATACCATGGAGGATGCCCTGGGTGTGATCCGCCTGCTTTCCCCCTACAGCTATGACAAGATCTATACCATCTGTGACGGTGTCCGCGTGAGATTTACCGACATCGGGCACCTCCTGGGATCGGCCAGTGTGGAGCTCTGGCTCACCGAGGGGCGCACGGAAAAAAAGATCGTCTTTTCAGGAGACATAGGAAACAAGGACCAGCCCCTGCTCAAGGATCCCGCCCTCACGGAGGAAGCGGACTATGTCGTGATGGAGTCGACCTACGGCGACCGCCTGCATGACAAGGATGTGGGCTATCCCGTCGAGGAGCTGGCACAGATCCTGAAAGAGACTTTCGACCGGGGCGGGAATGTCGTGATCCCTTCCTTTGCTGTCGGCAGGACCCAGGTCATGCTCTTTTACCTGCGTCAGATCAAGCAGAACGATATGGTTCCGGAGTATAAGAACTTCCCGGTCTATGTGGACAGTCCGCTCGCCGTCGATGCTACGGAGATCTTTCTGGAAAATGAAGAGAGCTGTTTTGACGAGGAAGCTCTCGCCCTTATTCACCAGGGGATCAATCCCATCACCTTCTCCGGCCTGAAGCTGACGATCTCGACCGATGAGTCCAAGGCGATCCTCGATGACTATGAGCCGAAGGTCATCATCAGTGCCTCCGGCATGTGCGACGCGGGCCGGATCAAGCACCACCTCAAGCACAACCTCTGGCGGCCTGAGTGCACGGTCCTGTTCGTGGGCTACCAGTCTGCGGGATCCCCCGGACGCCGCATCCTGGAAGGAGCCGAAGAGATCAAGATCTTTGGCGAGCCGGTGGCTGTCAGAGCGGAGATCAAGAGCATCAATACCCTTTCCGGCCATGCGGACAGGGAAGGCCTGCTCGAATGGATCACAGGATTTAAGGAGAAGCCGCGCCAGGTTTTCGTCGTCCACGGCGACGACGAGGTGGCGACCGGATTTGCCATGGACCTCTCCGAGAAGGGATATTCCGCCATGGCGCCTTTCAGCGGAACCCGGTTCGACCTGGCGACGGGCAAGTTTATCGAGATCACAAAGGGAATCCCGATCACAAAGACTGCAAAGGCCCGCATTGTTTCGGAATCCTACACGAAGCTCAAACTCACAACAAAGCGCCTGCAGGAGCTGGTCGACGCCAGTACCGGCCTTCCCAACAAGGATCTGGACAAATTTACCGCGGAGCTTGAGAAGCTTCTTTCAAAATACAAGGTGTGAGCAGAATCTAAGATGTGAGCAGAATCTAAGATGTGAGCAGAACAGAAGGTTTGGGCAGAATACAGGAAATGGGCAGAATACAGGATATGAGCAAAGCGCAGGTTGCGGGGAAAACAGAGAGGACAGGCATATGAATCTGATCGCGGCAGTTGACAGCAACTGGGCAATAGGAAACAAGGGGCAGCTTCTGGTGAGGATTCCCAATGATCACAAGATGTTCCGGGAGGAGACTCTGGACAAGGTCGTCGTCTATGGAAGAAAGACCCTGGAGACCTTCCCGCATGCAAAACCGCTGGACAGAAGGACAAATATCATCCTGTCCGGAAACCGGGAGCTCAGGGTGCCTGGCGCACAGGTCGTCCACAGCATTGAGGAACTTCTGGAAGCGTGCGTTGCGTATCCTTCCAATGAGATCTATATCATCGGGGGCGCAAGTGTCTATGAGCAGATGCTCCCTTTTTGCGATACAGCGCATATCACAAAGGTGGACTATGCCTATGAGGCGGATGCTTTTTTCCCCAATCTGGATGAGGATCCGGACTGGGAGATCACGGCGGACAGCGATGAGCTGACTTATTTTGACCTGTCCTACCGCTTCGTAAAATACGAGAGAAAACACGTAGAGGGTATATAGTAAAGGATATATAGCAGAGGATATATTGAAGAGGATATATAGAAGAGGATATTAAGTGGAGAAAACTGGAATAAAGACTTCTTTGAAGAGGACCGGGGCGCTTCTGTCCTGCCTTCTGTTGTGCATCCTGGTGCTGGCCGGCTGCGGCCGGTCCCTTGTGATCACGACGGGTTTCAGGCACGGCGAGGTTTTCCGTCTCGGAAAGGAAAAATGCAGGATCGCGGAAATGAAGGTCTACCTCCTGGATCTGCAGAAACAGAGCGAAGCTATGTACGGTGACGCCATCTGGGAGAGCGAGGCAAAGGAGGATCTGCAGCAGGCGGTCAAGGACCAGGCCCTGGCTCAGCTGACCCGGGTAAAGGCACTCAAAAGCATGGGAGTCAGCATGAATATCATGCTCACCAATGAAGAGGAGGATCTCGCAGCAGCGGCACGGAACAAGTATTTTGCCGCCCTGTCCCAGGAGGAAAAGAAGTACATAGGACTGGATGAGAAAAAGATCCTCAAGGTATTCGAGGACTATGCTCTTGCGGAGAGAATGTGGAAGAGCTTCGGTGATTCCGCCCTTCAGGAATATGAAAAGTTTTTTGAAAAGACCCAGTGTGATCTCAACATCAAGTACTGGCAGAAGGTCAGCCTGAAAAAGATCGAAGGTGACCCTCAGGCGCCCGGTTTCATCGAGTGCTGTGAAGAGCAGTTTGCCAAGGACCGCGCTTTCCTCACTGAAGAGACTGAAGAAGACGGGGCGGAAGGCAGCACCGCAGCTGCCGCCGGGGAGTGAGAGACCAGAATGGAATTTCGGACCATTATAAAGACAGGAGCGATACTGGCCGGCACCGCCGGCCTGGTGCTCTTTCTTCTTCCTGTCTTTACCGGCAGGATCGTCAATATCGGAAATGTGACAGGGCTCATCGTCAGTTCCTGTCTTCTTTTTTATGGCATATTTCAGACCAGACTGCACACTGCCGCCGCCGGGATCTCCCGGGCAGGGCTCCCTGTAAAGTGGGCGGCTGCGGCGGGAGGTCTTTTTCTGACCTGCGTCCTGATCACGGCTGCTGTCCTGACCGCCATGATGGTGCGTGAGACATTCAGGAAACCGCCGGAGGGAGCGGCAGTCATAGTCCTCGGGTGTCAGGTTAAGGGAGACAGGCCTTCCCGCATGCTCCTTACCAGAGTGGATGCTGCCGCCGGCTGGCTGGAAAAACATCCCGGCTGTCTGTGCATTGTAAGCGGCGGAAAAGGAGAGGATGAAGAGATTTCTGAAGCTGAATGCATGCGCCGCCTGCTGACAGAACGCGGTATTGCCAAAGAGAGGATCCTTCTGGAGGACCGGTCTGTTTCGACCCAGGAAAACCTGCTCTTTTCCGCCCGGATCCTGAAAGAAAAAGGCCTGGCTCCCGGGGCGGCCATCGTGACCAGCGAATTCCATTCCTGCCGCGCGCACCTGATCGCCCGCAGTCTGGGCCTGGAGGACGGAGCCGTCCCTGCGGGGTCACCCTGGTGGCTGCTTCCCACCTTTTATGTACGTGAATTGTACGGCCTGCTCTTTCAGATCTTGACTGTACGGTAAGCAGGGGCTCTGCCTGCTGCCTGCCGGGATTGTTAGCACTCGCCAAAAATGAGTGCTAATTTTTATTGACTTTTTTCCCTGACAAGACTACAATCTTTTTTGTTTAGAAAACTGAAAAATTGCTTTCGAAACCGGAAAATGGTTTCCAGGACCGGAAATGTTTTGCCTGGAAATTATCTTCCGGAATGAAAGAAAAGCATAAAGAGAATTGAACAAGGAGGAATTTTAAAATGGCAGTAGAGAGAGGACCATTATCCATTAACAGCGAAAATATGTTTCCGATCATCAAAAAGTGGCTGTATTCGGATCATGATATCTTTTACAGGGAGCTGATTTCCAACGGTTGTGATGCCATCACGAAGCTCAAGAAGCTGGATATGATGGGGGACTATGAACTTCCTGAAGGCTATAAGGCCCGCATCGATATCGAAGTGGACCCCAGGGAAAAGACGATCAAAGTCACTGACAACGGCCTGGGTATGACTGCGGAGGAGGTCAAGGAATATATTAACAATATCGCTTTCTCCGGCGCCGAGGCATTTCTGGAAAAATACAAGGACAAGGCGACGGACGACCAGATCATCGGTCATTTCGGCCTGGGCTTCTACAGCTCCTTTATGGTGGCGGAGCTGGTCGAGATCGATACCCTGTCCTGGCAGGACGGAGCTGAGCCGGTGCACTGGGAGTGCGACGGCGGCAGCACCTATGCGATGGGCGGCGGGGACAAAAAGGAGATCGGCACGACAGTCACTCTGCACCTGTCCGAGGACTGCGTGGAGTTTTCCAATTATTACCGCGCGCAGGAAGTCATTGAGAAATACTGCTCCTTTATGCCCGTGGAGATCTATCTGTCCGAGCACGATACCAAGATGACCGAGACCATCAAAGAGTCCGAGCGCAGGCCTGAGGATGTGGTCATCGAGGTGATCGAGCCGGAGAAAAAGGCCGAGCCCGCAAAGAAGGAGGGCGAAGAGGCTGTACAGACAGAGCCTGAGGAGAAGCGCCTCAAGATCCGCCGCCGCCCGGTCCAGATCAATGACCCTCATCCGCTCTGGGCCAAGACCCCTTCGGACTGCACGGAAGAAGAGTATAAAGAGTTTTACCGCAAGGTCTTCCACGATTACAGGGAGCCCCTGTTCTGGATCCACCTCAACATGGATTATCCCTTCAACCTCAAGGGCATCCTCTACTTCCCCCGCCTGAACCTGGAGTACGAGTCCGCCGAGGGCGTCATCAAGCTCTACAACAGCCAGGTCTTCATCGCGGACAACATCAAGGAGGTCATTCCTGAATTCCTGATGCTGCTCAAGGGCGTGATCGACTGCCCCGACCTGCCGCTGAACGTCTCCAGGAGCGCTCTGCAGAACGACGGCTTCGCACAGAAGATCAGCGATTATATCTCCAGAAAGGTCGCGGAGAAGCTGGGCGGCATGTGCAAGACCGACAAGGAAAATTACGACAAATACTGGGACGACATCAGCCCCTTCGTCAAGTACGGCTGCCTGAGGGACGACAAGTTCTGTGAAAAGATGACGGACTATATCCTCTTCAAGGATCTGGACGGCAAATACCACACCCTGCCCGAGGCGCTGGAGATCAACGCGAAGGATACCGGCGATGAAGCCTCTGAGACCGCTCAGGACGAAGAAGGAAAGGCCGTTGAGGCCGAGGTGGTCTCCGACGGAGACATTGCCGATGCCGCCTCCGGTTCAGAAGGTGCCGGGGACAAGGAAGAAGAGGAAGAGGAGCCGAAGGACCGCACGATCTACTACGTGACCGATCCCGAACACCAGAGCCAGTATGTCCGCATGTTCCGTGATAACGGCATGCAGGCCTTCGTCCTGGAGCACACCATCGACCAGCCCTTCATCGCCCAGCTCGAAGCAAAGAACGAGGGCATCCATTTTACCAGGATCGACGCGGACATCCAGGATGCGCTCCGCGCGGATACAGAAGCCGAAAAAGATGAAGAAAAGGCCAAAGAGGACGGAGAGAAGATCACAAAGATCGTACAGAAGGCTCTGGAGGATGACAAGCTCACTGTGAAGCTGGAGACCCTCAAGGATCCCGCTGTCTCCTCCATGCTCATCGTGGACGAGCAGACACGCCGCATGAACGACATGATGAAGATGTATGCCGCCAGCGGCATGGGTTCTGAAATGGGCTTCGGCATCGGCGGTATTGGAAGAGAAGGCCGCACCCTGGTCCTCAACGCGGCGCACCCCCTGGTCAAGTATGTCCTGTCCCATGAAGAGGGTGACAACACAAAGATGATCTGCGAACAGCTCTATGACCTCGCCCTCCTGCAGAATGAACCTCTCACCGGCGACGGGATGACCAGGTTTGTTGCCCGCTCCAACGAGATCCTCATGCTTCTGACAAAAGAGCAGTAAAAAATATTCCGGCGTATAATATCGCATTGCACTTTGTTTTCTCAAGTGCGGTTTACTGCTGTATTATAGACATATAGATCTCTGCAGGATATCTGTATATTCAGAATAAAAGGAGGAACGCAAAATGGCAAAAGTGGATATCGAAGGAAAAAGCCTGGAAGAGCGCATGCAGATGGCAGGCGACATCGCGATGAATTATTTCAGACAGGGACTGAACTGCACGGAATGCGTGATGCGGGCATTTATGGATATGCATGATACAGGACTTCCGGAGGAAGTGATCTGCATGGGCACCGGTTTCGGCGGCGGGATCGGACATACCAAGAACATCTGCGGAGCGATCACGGGCGCCTGCATGGCAGTCGGGATGGTCAAGGGCCGCAGAGATCCCTTTGAAAAAGAGGAAATGAAAGACCGCGTCAAACAGCTTCAGGGAGAGATCTATCCTGTTTTCGGCGGACTGGTGGAAGAGATCCAGGACAAGTACGGCACACTGATCTGCCGTGAGCTTTCCGACCCCTTCGGGGATTTTAACGGAAAGGAAAGAAAGAGAAACTGCAAACAGATGATCGGATACTGCGCTTCACTGGCAGAAAAATACGCATTTCAGTAATTGCCCTGAAAGATCTGCTTTCGGCATAGAATGGCTGTTACAGTATATTCAGACCCTCTCGAAATTTGAAATAACAGGCGTTTTTGCGCGGCTTACAGCGCAAAAACGCCTGTGGAACAAATGGCCGGGAACAGCCGGGAATGGTAAAGAGTCAAACCGGATGTCTCGGCGCTTTTTATTGTTTATTTTTTTTCAATATCACCTTGAGTCACTTTGATGACAATTTCTGAAATGTTGAGAATGAGATGAAGTCTGCAAAGCATGCTATCCTTTTTATGGGATTTATAAGTATGTTTACACGGAGGACGGCAAAACACTTATTCCGGGCCTGCCATATCTGACATTTTCGTGCATCTGCTGCAGCGTTTTTCCTGCCTTTTTTTACTGCAGCACCTGTTATCTGCACCTGTTGTGCGGTATTGATGGTGTTGCTTTGCTTCAGACGATGCAGAGAAAGTCAGTCTGGCAGGCTCATGTTATAGTTCGGACTGTCTCGAAATTCGAGGCCTTATTGTGTGCGTGGTCTACAACGCAAAATCCGAGTGGAGCAGGTTCATTCGGCTGCACCCTCATTTAGCCCCGGGAGTGATTTCGGGAGGCCTGCGGTAACACAGAGTCCCATCAAAAATAAAAGTGTGTTATAATTCCCCTTGACGGACTTTGGCCGTACCGGTCCGGAAAGGGGAATTGTTATTGTGATGAGAGATTTTTACACAAAAGAAAACATGCAGGGCGAGGCTTTTCATGTACCGGATGCCGGGCTGGCCTTTGAGCCTTCGGAGCTGGCCTTTGAGATGGAAACCGGAACCGGCCGGGAAGGGGTGATCCGCGTGAGGCACAAGGCGGGAAAACCCTCCCGGGGATATGTATATTCTTCCGGACCCTGCATGCGGGCTATGCGTGAGCAGTTTGCCCCCGGAGCGGACGGAACCGGCTTTATACGCTGGCAGTTTGATGCCAGGGGGATCGCGCCGGGCAGGACTGTCCGCGGTTTCTTTCGTGTGATTTCTCCTTTCGGCGAATACAGGATCCCCTATTGCGCGGAGATTTCCGGAAAGGGAGAACTGCTGCGCAAAAAGGAACCCGGGATCTGGGACAAAGACATTCCGGAAAAAGACCCGGCCCGCCTGGAAATATTATCAAAGGAGCAGTTTGCGGCCCTTGCCGGGAAGGATCCGATGAAGGCTGCAGGCTTTTTTTACAGCGGCAGGTTTGAGAATATCCTGACAACGGAGGAGGACAGGACGCTGTACAGAGGCCTCTCCATGAAGGAGGGGAATCTGCAGAATATGGAAGAATTCCTCATCGCCGCCTGCGGGATGGAAAAGACAATTTACGAACCCGCAGTGGAAACCCTGGTCCTGCAGGTGCAGGGCAGGGCCGGCAGGACGGAAGGACGCATGGCCGGGACCCGGGCGGAGCGGGCGCTGGAAGCCCACCGGCAGAGAGTGCGCAGCAGTGGACTGGGCGGGGCGCCTGCGCAGCGCAAAGCCCCCGCGCAGGAGGACCTGGTCTACATGAATCTCGGGATCAGAAAGATCGGATCGGGATTCTCTGAACTGCAGATCAGGGCTGAGGGGAGGTTTCTTCCCACAGCTCCTTTCAGCGTGCCCCAGACAGGGAAAAAACCTGTGCAGGAGAGCAGTGCCGATACAGGTATTCCGGCAGAAAAGAAATCCAGTGCAGAGGATGTGTCCATCGCGCCTGTCCGTGAGGCAGAACCTTCGAAGGAACAGACCGGGCTTTCTGCGAGTCAGCCGGGATCTTTTGCAGGGCAGGCAGGATCTGCTGCAGGACAGGCCGGAACTTCCGTGAGTCAGGAGAGGCCTTCCGCGAGTCAGGAGAGGCCTTCCGCGAGTCAGGCAGGGCCTTTTGCGGGGCAGGCGGTATCTGCTGCCGAGACGGTTTTTACCGTCAGGATCCCTGTCAACCGCGCCGCGCTGCACGCAGGGAGAAATTTCGGGAGGATCCTGCTCAGAGGTCCCTTCAATGATGCCGAGGTCCCTGTTGAAGTGCACTGCAGTTCAAATGTCTCCCCCGTGAGACGTCGTCAGGAGAGTGAGCTCAGGCTTCTCCAGCTGCAGCTGATGCGCCTGTATACGGATTACCGCCTTGAACAGCAGTATCCCGGGGACAGGGGGCAGCACCCTGAAGACAGGCTTCTGCAGGCGGAAAAGCTGATCGAGGAGATCTCGATCCGCAGCCACAAGGATCTGGTGCCGCGTCTTTTCGTCGTCCACCTGCTGATCCTGAGAAAGCAGTATACAGAAGCAGCCCGGGTGCTCACCAGGATCGCCGCCAGATATGCGGGCCAGGATGACGCGCAGAATTTTTCCGCCCGTTTTACAGGAGAAAAAGAGGGAGCCTACTGTTACCGGCAGTATCTGTTTGCCCGCTGCCATATGGACGATGTACAGCTCCGCTCCCGGGTCGTCCGTTTCCTGCACGGAGTATACCGGCAGAACGGGGACTGGCGGATCGCCTGGATGCTGATGGACCTGTCCGAAGAGTATGCCCCCGGGACCAGTGCGCGGTGGAATTTCCTCCGGCACCAGTTTGAGAGCGGCTGTTCCAGCCCGGTGATCTGGATCGAAGCGTGGGAGATGGTGCGCCAAAACCCCCAGATCCTGCTGCCCGGCAGCAGTGTCCAGGAGCGCTGGGCCAGGGACGATTTCGGCCTCCACGTACTCTGGTACGCGGCGCGAAATTATGTCCTGACCCCGGAAGCTGCCGAGGTGATGATCACTCTCGCGGAAAAAAAGAAGATCTTTTCCAAGCTCCTGTACAGGGGGCTCTGTGCGGCTTATGAGATCTGGGACAGCGGGGAGGATACTGAGGATTCTCCGGATTCCGGGACCCGGGAGGAAAGTCCCGCAGCCGGGCCGGAATCCGGCAGCCTGATCAGGACCCGGATCCTGCGCGCGATCTGTATCCTTCTGGTGCGCAGGCAGGACATTTCCGCGCAGGCCCACAAATGGTATACCAGAGCGATTGAAAACAACGTGAGCCTGACCACGCTGGAAGAGAGCTGGCGCCAGAGCGTGCCGGCTGATGATGCGGTTTATCGGATGCCTGCCGGCAGAAACGCTGTATTAAGGACAACGGCTTCCCGCGCCGTCAGGGCTGTACTTGTCTATGACCGGTTCCGCGGCGAGCAGGTCTTTCCCATCAAGGACGGAGTGGCTTTTCTCCCTGTCTATGGGGACGCGAATACTGTTTTCCTGGAAGACGCAGCGGGAAACCGCTGCGCAAAGAGCCTGCCCTATGCGCTGGATGTGAAAGAGGACATGGAATCAGCGCTGCAGGATAACGGACAGGACATAACCCTGCTTTCTGCCCCGTCAGGACCGGCAAAACTGACGGAGAATCCTTACGCTCTTGCGCAATGGGTGGGATTTGGCAGCCGCTCCGGGATCCGTCTCAGGTACGGTCAGGAGACAATGGAGGCTGCAGGACGTCTTCTGGACAGCGGCCTGCTCACTTTCGCGGCGCATACAAAGCTCATCCTGCTGTGCCTGGAGCGATGCGGCAGGCAGAGCGGGGATGCAGGAGAACTGGTTCGTTTCTTCCTTTCCAGGGTACAGCCTATGCGCTGCAGTGAATCGGAGAGGGAGAGGCTCCTCGGGTATCTTCTGGATGCCGGGGAAAATGAGGAGGCTGTGCGCTGGCTCGGAGCATTCGGGCCTGACAAGATCAGTTCCGGCCTTCTTGCCAGGGCCTGCACGGGAGTACTCTGGGAAGGAAACGTGCAGGATGTTGTGGTCTCCTCCGCCTGGGAGGCTTTTGTGCGGGGAAACAGGGACAGTGTCCTGCTCGAAAGGCTGGCGGCGGAATTTACAGGTCTTTCGGAGGAACTCCTGGATCTGAGGAGGGCGTGTACGGAAGCCGGTCTCCCCACCAACGATCTGGAGCAGAGGATCATACGGCAGATCCTTTACAGCGGCAGCTCGGGACCTGGCGCCGCTCAGGTGATCGTCAGCGCCGCCGGGAGGCTGGGAGACGTCTTTCTGCCTGCTGTCGCCCAGTATGCGGACTACGCTTTTTCCAACGGCCTCTCCCTGGGTGTCCGCATGACGGATCTCATCGCCGGACTTCTGCTGGAGGAAGGGGACAGACCGGCGGATATCTGCCGGATCGCCTACCTGAAGGAGCTGTCCATGCGGCATGAAGAGATCACAGAGAGAGAGAAGGCAGCTGCGCAGGCATCGCTGGCGGCCCTTCTTTCCAGAGAGATCATCTTCCCTTTTTACAGGCAGTTCCCGGGATATGACGACAGGCTGGATCTCTATGCCGAGGAGACCCTTGTCCAGTATCATCCCGCTTCTCCGGACGACGGCAGGGGCAGACACATCGTCTTTCATTACGCGGCATCCCGCAGAGGAGAGGCGGGGAACTACCGCGCCCGCCCCATGAAGGAAATGTACAGAGACTTTTTTGTCTCCGGATTCGTGCTTTTTTACGGAGAGCAGATGCATTATTATATTACAGATGATGCTGCTGAGAAAAATGTGGTCCAGAGCGGGACGGTCGGGCAGGACGCCCGGATTCCGGAAAGCTGTTCCGGCCGGTTCGGCCTGATCAATGATACGACGCGGGCAGCGGCGCTGCGGGAGTACGATGAAGCGCTGGAGCTCCTGACGGGATATTACCGGAGGAGTTATCTGGAGAGTGAACTGTTCCGGAGATAACACTCTGTCCGTGGAACAGATCACCAGAGGGGGGCTCATAAGAGGCCCCCGGAACAGGATGACATCATATGATTATTTCGAAATCGCCTGCAGGCAAATACATGCTGGGGATCGACCTCACGGATGAATATTGCCAGATTTCTTATCTTTATAATAAAAAAGCCCGTTTCGGGCGCGGTTTTGTAAACGCGGCTACGGGAGGGGTGTCGCGTGAACCTGTCACTTATTCCACAGCAGCGGGACAGGAGGCCTACAATATACCGACAGCCCTCTGCAGGCTGAAGGATTCATCGGTGTGGCTCGCCGGCTATGATGCCCTGGAAGCAGACCAGGCCGGAGAGGGAACTGCGGTAAAAGACCTTTTGAAAAAAGCCCGTAAGGACGCCAATATCCTTCTGGAGGGAGAGGAATACAGCGCGGGGGCTCTGCTGGCCCTGTATCTCCGCAGATGCCTTGCCCTGCTGGAACCGGAGATCACACCTGACCTGATCGCTGCCGTCGCTTTCACAGCCCCCGATATGGATTATGAGCTTGAGCAGATCCTTGTACGCGCCTTCAGCCGCCTCGACCTGGGGCTGCAGAAGGTCATCTGCGAAAGCCACGAGGAATCTTTTTACAGCTACATGCTCATGCAGGATGCGGAGCAGCGCAGGACAGGGATGCTCCTGTGTGAATACGGCGCGGACGGCGCTGTTTCTTTTTCCACTCTCCTGTACAACCGCAGGACAAACCCTGTGGTCTACTGGACCCAGAGGCAGGACCGCAGGATCGATCCGGGTCTCCAGAAGGTCGGAAAGGACAGGGAGTTCACTCTGGCTGTTCAGGAGGTCCTCCAGCAGAACGAGGCGTCCGCCGTCTATCTGACAGGCGAGGGCTTCGAAGGAGGATGGCTGAGGGAAGGAGCAGTCTGCCTGTGCAGGGGACGCCGGGTATTTCAGGGTGAAAACCTGTTCAGCAAAGGGGCGGCCTACAGCGCCCTGCTGCATGTGGACAGGCCCTCCGAGATCCAGGACAGTGTCTTTCTCGCCGGGGATGCTCTCCGTTCAAATATCGGCATCGAGGTTGTGCTCCGCGAACAGCTGGGGTATCATGTCCTTCTGGATGCCGGCGTGAAGTGGTATAATGCGGAAGTGGAAGAGGACTTTATCCTTGAAAACGGCAAGGAGTTCAGCCTGCTCAGAACCCCCGTGACGGGAGGCGAAGCGCAGGAGCTGACTGTCCATCTGGACGGGATCCCGGACAGACCGGACAGAACGACCCGCCTGCGCGTGGTCCTGACCATGCCGGCTGCCGGCCGGCTCAGAGTCCAGATCACGGACCTGGGTTTCGGGGATATTTTTCCCACAGGAGGGGGCGTCTGGGAAGAGACCTTCGAAGTATAATACGATGGTAAAAGCAGTGTGAGAGGCATTGTGAAAAACAGTGTGAGAAGCATAGTGGAAGCAATGTAAAAAAGGGTGTAGAAAACAGATAAAAAACTGCTTACAGGAGTCTTTGTTTATGGGAAGAATCTTGACAGTGGCGGGAAAGCTCGCCGATACGCCTTACAGAATACGGAAGATCGAGCGCAGCGTGTATTCCGCGGAAGAACTGTGCTATTCCCTTGCGCAGTGCGCGGATTTTATGGACGCGGAGATCATGGATCCGGCTCTGGCGGACTGGCTGTCCGAGTCCTGCGGTCTCCACGAACTGGCCCGGCTTCTGCGCGGACAGCTGAGAGCCCACCGCACGCCAAAGGAATTTGTCGGGACGATCCTGCGCGAGTGCGCCTGCCTTCCTCCCGGTGAGAACGCAAAAGTCCTCTCGAGGATGGAAGCGGGCGGCGGAATGGAGTCCATCAATAAAGAACTTGCCAGAGCGCAGGCTCTGGCCGCCAAAGGGCACATGCGGAAAGCGCAGAACACCTATACAGAGCTGCTGGACAGGCTCCCGGATATGGAGCGCGGCACCAGGGCCCAGATCTGGAAGGAAAAAGGACTTCATTACGCGGACAGTTTCCTGTTTGAGCGGGCTGCAGACTGTTTCGGCAGGGCCTGGGAGCTTTCCCCGATGCCGGAGCATGCGTTCTGGTATGTAGCCTCTTTGTATATGTATATGGACGGGAACGAATACCGGAAGTTCCTGGAGCAGAATCCACAGTTCTACGAGAGCGCTTATCAGGTGGAACAGCGCGCCGCCAAGGCGGAGAGCCGTTACAAGTCCGGCAGCGAGAGCCGTCAGCTCCGCAGGCTCCGCCAGCTGAAAAGGGAAAAGCAGGATGAGGCCTTCTCCTCCAGGCTGGGGCACACCCTCAAGGGGATGCAGGAAGACTACAGGGCGAGAGTGACCGCATCGGTCTGACACTTTAACGACGACCAAAAGATTTACAGAAAGGAAACAGCAATGGCCACAGACAAATACATGAGCCCGCTCTCCGAGCGGTACGCGAGCAGCCAGATGCAGTACATTTTTTCACAGGACAAGAAATTCCGGACATGGAGAAAGCTCTGGATCGCCCTGGCGGAGATCGAGCAGGAGCTGGGAATTTCGATCACGGATGAACAGATCGAGGAACTGAAAGCCCATGCGGAGGACATTAATTATGAGGATGCCCGCGCCAGGGAAAAGGTAGTCCGGCACGATGTCATGAGTCATGTTTACGCCTACGGCCTGCAGTGCCCGAAGGCGAAAGGGATCATCCACCTGGGGGCGACGAGCTGCTATGTGGGCGACAACACGGATATTATCCTTATGAGGGACGCCCTGCAGCTGGTGCGCAAAAAGCTGATCAACGTCCTGGCCAAGCTTGCTGATTTCGCGGATACCTACAAAGCCCTGCCGACCCTGGGCTTCACCCATTTCCAGCCCGCGCAGCCGACCACGGTCGGCAAACGAGCCACCCTGTGGATGCAGGAATTTGAACTTGCGCTGGCAGAGGTGGAGCATGCCGCAGGCAGCCTGAGGCTTCTGGGAAGCAAGGGAACGACCGGAACGCAGGCCTCCTTCCTGGAGCTCTTTGACGGAGACCTGGACAAGGTGGACAGACTGGATCCCATGCTGGCGGAAAAAATGGGATTTGACCGCTGCTTCTCCGTCTCCGGCCAGACCTATCCCCGCCTTCTCGACACGATCGTAGTGAATGCGCTGGCCATCACAGCTTCCGCGGCTATGAAGATGGCGACGGACATCCGTATCCTCCAGCACCTCAAGGAGGTGGAGGAGCCCTTCGAGAAGACCCAGATCGGCTCTTCAGCCATGGCTTACAAGCGCAATCCCATGCGGAGTGAGCGCATCTGCTCCCTCGCCCGCTATGTGATGGTAGACGTGCTCAATCCCGCAGTGACCGCCGGCACACAGTGGTTTGAGAGGACCCTGGATGATTCCGCCAACAAGCGGATCTCTGTCCCCGAGGGCTTCCTTGCGATCGACGGCATTCTGGACCTGTGCCTCAATGTCACGGACGGTCTGAAGGTCTATCCGAAGGTTATTGAAAAGCACCTGCGCAGCGAGCTTCCTTTTATGGCGACGGAAAACATCATGATGGACGCAGTCAAGGCGGGCGGAGACCGCCAGGAGCTCCATGAGCGGATCCGGACCCTGTCCATGCAGGCAGGGCGCCGCGTCAAGGAGGAGGGACTCGACAACAACCTCCTCGAGCTGATCGCTGCGGATCCCGCCTTCGGAATGACGCTGGAGGAGCTGGAAAAGACCATGGATCCCGCGCGCTATATCGGCTGCGCCCCCCACCAGGTGGAACGCTATCTGAACGAGGTCATCCGCCCGATCCTGGATGCCAACAGCAGCCTTCTCGGCGTCGAAGCGGATATCAAGGTCTGAGGAAGCTTTCTTAATGGAATCTTTAAATGATTTTTAAAAGGTCCTACAGACGGACTGTAAATGATCTGTAAAAAGGTCCTTTAGATAATCTGTAAATGATCCATAAAAAGGTCCTTTAAATGATCTGAAAATGATTCTTTAAAGGACCTGAAAATGATCTGGAAGGAGAATAGATGGACAGAGAAAAAACAGGGACAGGCTCACCTGCCGTTTCTCCCCTGCAGCGGATCGCGGCGATAGCAGCGATCGTACTGCTTGTCGGTATGTACATTGTCACCTTTGTGCTGGCGGTCCTGGGTGATGAGAGGAGTACTCGGCTCCTGCGCTTTTGCTTTGGCATGACGATCTTTGTCCCTATTTTCCTGTGGGTCGTGATCTGGTGCGTCGGTTTCCTGCGGCACAAAAAAAGTATAGCCAGCCTTGACCTCCTCAATTCAAATCCTGAGGAGAGGAGAAAGATGGAGGAAGCTGTCGCGAAGGAGATGGATAAGGGTCAGGAAGGAGTCAGCTCCGGAACTTCCCGGAACGTAAACAATAAAGAAGGGACGTAAAACCCGGGGCTGAAAAACCGCTGCAGTACACGCCCTATCGAGGGCGTGTACTGCAGCTTGCGAAAATCCCATTCCAAATCGCTTCGCGATGGGATTTTCGCCGTAAAACTCGGGTTTTTCGCGAAAAAGCCGCGAAAAACACCTCGAGTTTCGAGGGAGTCTGTACTGTAACAAAAACCCTTAAAAAACCCGGAAAAGGTTATTGACATTCTTTTTCAGCGATGTTAGTATACCCTTTGTGCCGGGAGGCATTTGCATACAATCAAGCAGAGCTACACTCTCACCCAGCGGCTGAGGCTTCTGGTGTTCATAGATGTCGGTTAACGCAGGGAACTGCCCGATGGCGGGAACGCACGATTAAGGTGTGTGTCCGGGCCTGGCGGCGCGGATCTGCGGAAGAGACCGGCTGTATGGTTGGGACAGTGGAGCTATGCGCCACTGTTTTTTGTTGCGCAGACACATTGCGCGGAGGTTATGAAGATAAATAATAGAGACAGAGACAGAGACGATTTGTTTATTAATGAGAGGATCCGCGACAGAGAAGTCCGCGTGATTTCCGCCAGCGGAGAACAGCTTGGGATCATGTCCTCAAGAGATGCTCTTAAGCTTGCAGAGGAAGCGAACCTTGACCTGGTCAAGATCTCACCGAATGCGAAACCTCCCGTATGCAAGATTATTGATTACGGTAAATACAAGTACGAAAAGACCCGCCGGGAAAAGGATGCCAAGCGCAAGCAGCATACTGTGGAGATCAAGGAGATCCGCCTTTCTCCCAATATCGATACCAATGACCTGGCGACAAAGGTCAATGCGGCAAGAAAGTTCCTGACAAAGGGAAACCGGGTGAAGATCACACTCAGATTCCGCGGACGCGAGATGGCGCACATGAATTCCAGTGCCCATATCCTCTCTGATTTTGCCGACGCGCTGACAGACTGCGCGACCGTAGAGAAGGCACCCCGCGTTGAGGGAAGATCCATGACCATGTTTTTAGCTGAAAAGCGCTGAACCGCTTAAGCTGCGGTCCCCCGTTTTGGAAGAACAGTTAAGATATTCAGGAATCGCTGCAGCTGATTTTTCTGCATGCACCAGAAGAAGAATAGCAGTATCTGTAGCAAGCGTGCACATAAGCTAAGGAGGAAAGACTATGCCTAAAATGAAGACTAAGAGAGCCGCTGCAAAGCGTTTCAAAACTACCGGCACCGGCCTGATCAAGAGATTTAAAGCCTATAAGCGTCACATCCTGACCAAGAAGTCCACAAAGAGGAAGAGAACTCTTCGTCAGTCCACAATTCTCGATCAGACAAACGTCAAGAACATGAAGAAGGTTATGCCTTATCTTTGATCCAGTGACAGTCTGCTGCACAGGATGACAGGAAAGAGACAGTGACCCGAAGACACAGGACGAAATAAGAGAATACTGGCCTGAGGCATGAGGCTGTGCGACACAAAAGAGGACAGCGGCCTGAGGACATACAACCGGATATTCAGGAATGTGAGGTATAAGAAATGGCAAGGATTAAAGGCGCGATCAACGCGAAAAAGAAACATAAAAGAGTATTAAAGCTGGCAAAGGGTTACAGGGGCGCTCGTTCCAAGCAGTACAGGATCGCCAAGCAGTCCGTTATGCGTGCTATGGCTTCCGCATTTGCCGGCCGTAAGCAGCGCAAGAGAGATATGCGCAGGCTCTGGATCACCCGTATCAATGCAGCTGCAAGGATCAACGGAATCTCCTACAGCCAGATGATGCACGGCCTCAAGGCTGCAGGCATCGAGATCAACCGCAAGATGCTCGCTGAGCTCGCAGTCAATGACGGCGCAGGTTTCGCAGCTCTCGCCGAGATGGCAAAGGCCAATGCCTGAAAACAGCTTAAATCTGTAAACAGATAATAGATAATATATATAAATATACTAAAGTATAAAAAGCTTTAAATGAGAACCCGTCTCTGCCTTTGCGGCCGAGACGGGTTTTATTATTCATTGCGTAATACCCTTGACTTCAGACGTGGGATACGCGCGCAAAAAGGGAAACCCGCCTGATCGCGCAATACCTGGGGCCATCAGGTAGACAAACTTTTTGGATTGTTTATTCCATCTGCATAAAAGGTTTGTTATAGTACATTTGCCTTAATAATTCATAATTATTTGGAAAGAAACAAGATCAGCACAGAAATAATACATAGAAACAATAAAGGAAGTGTCAAATTGAAACTTGGTGAATGGATTGCGAAAATGAGGATCCTTATCCTGCTCGCCGGCGCACTGCTTCTGATCCCCTCGGTGATCGGGATCGTCGGGACAAGGGTCAACTATGACCTGCTCAGTTACCTGCCGGATTCGCTGGAGACAGTCAGAGGGCAGGACCTGATGGTGGATGAGTTCGGAACCGGGGCCTTTGCCATGTGCGTCGTTGAAGGGATGCCCATGAAGGAGGTCCAGAAGCTTGCCGATGAGTTCGACCAGATCGACCATGTCAAGAGTGTGCTCTGGTACGGGGAGGTGATGGATATATCGATCCCCACAGAGATCCTGCCCGACAACATCCGCAGTAAGTTCATCAACGGGGACGCCCAGCTGATGGTCGTGTTCTACGACGACACGACTTCCTCGGACGAGGCCATGTCTGCCCTGACGCAGATGCGCCGCATCGCCGATGAGCGGTGCTTTATCGGAGGAATGACGGGTATTGTCACGGATATCAAGGATCTGTGTCTCCAGGAGCTGCCGGTCTACGTGGTGATCGCGGCGATCCTGAGCTTTATAGTCCTGGAACTGACCACGGAATCCTATATTGTGCCGTTTTTCTTCCTTCTGGGGATCGGCCTTTCCATTCTGTATAATCTGGGCAGCAATTTTTTCCTGGGTTCCATTTCCTACGTCACCCAGGCCCTGACTGCGGTGCTTCAGCTGGCTGTCACGATGGACTATTCGATCTTTCTGCTGGAGAGCTATGAAGAAAACAAGCGGAAATACCCGGAGGACAGGGACAAGGCGATGGGTATCGCCATCAGCCAGACCTTCCGCTCTGTTGTGGGAAGCTCCGTCACCACTGTCGCCGGATTCCTGGCTCTCTGCGTTATGACCTTCGCCCTGGGCAGGGACATCGGCATCGTCATGTCCAAGGGTGTCCTGATCGGTGTCCTGTGCTGCGTCACCATACTGCCTGCCATGATCCTGGTGTTTGACGGCGCCATAGAAAAAACCTCTCACAGGCGGATCATTCCCGACCTGGGGAGCATCAGCGCGTTTATCATCCGCCACTACCGGATCTGGATCCTGATCTTTGCCCTTCTGGCCGGACCCGCTCTGTATGGCAGTAAAAATGTCAGTGTTTACTATAATATCGCGCAGTCTCTTCCGGACGATATCCTCAGCAACATAGCCAACGATAAACTGGAAAAGACTTTTCATATGCACACGACCCACATGATCGTCATGAGCAGGGACCTGGACAGGAAGACCAAAAGGGATATTTTTACACAGATCGAGGACGTGGACGGAGTGAAATTCACGCTGAGCCTGCCCTCCATGGTCGGCCCCCTGATCCCGGAGGAACTGATTCCTCAGGAACTTTCGGACAAGCTCCGGAGCGATAAGCATGAGATGGGCCTGGTCGTCTCCAAATACACCGAGGCGACCCCGGAGGTGAACGCCCAGATCGCTAAGATCAATGAGATCGTCAAAACCCGGGATCCGGATGCCCTGGTCATCGGCGAAGCCCCTATGATGAAGGATCTGGAGGAGACGACCAATGTCGATATCCAGAGGGTCAACCTCCTCTCGATGGCGGCGATTTTTGTCATCATCCTGCTGGTCTTTAAGTCGATCTCCCTCCCCTTCCTCCTGGTGCTGGTCATAGAGTTTGCCATCAATGTCAATATGGCGGTGCCTTATTATCAGCACATCAGCCTGGCTTTTGTCGCCAGCATTGTCATCGGGACGATCCAGCTGGGCGCGACGGTCGATTACGCCATCCTGATGACAAACCGCTACCTGACTGAGCGCATGGCCGGCAAGACAAAAGAGGAGGCTGTGTCGATCGCCCACAGGACCTGCATTCTGTCCATCCTGACCAGCGGCTGCAGCTTCTTCGTGGCGACCTTTGGTGTCTCCGCCTACTCCCGCGTGGACATGATCGGATCGATCTGTACCCTCCTGGCCAGAGGGGCTCTTGTGAGCATGGCCTCGGTCATTTTCCTGATGCCCGCCATGTACATGATCTTTGACGGCCTCATCATCCGGACGACCGCCGGATTCAGGAACAGGCGCAGTCAGAAGACGGATCCCGGAAGCAGTCATCCGCAGACTGTTTAAGTTTTGATCTATATGTAATATATGTAACGCAAAAAACGGTTGCATTTTTGTAAAACAGTTATCCGCGGACTGTTTAACTTTGATGTATGCATATTGTAAAAAACGTTGTGGATGACCAGAGAAATGGATAGGCTGTTTATGTCAAAAAATGAACGATTTTCGAAATTTATTTAGTACAAATTAATAAATGAAGACATCATTTTCAATTGAATTTGTATTTTTCTTGTTCTATAATGAGTTGAGAACTACTATCGGCTGTAAAAGGGGATGTTATGGTCGAAAACAGGGGTAGTACTGCTTATGCAGTAGTACGGAACATAATATCATTTTTAAATAAATATATAAAAGGAGGCAATCATTTATGGCTCAGTACAATCAGGTAACCCCCGAAATTATTGAGCAGCTTAAGCTTGCTGCACCGGATCATGTTTTTACAGGCGCTGATATCAATGAGGATTACATGCGTGACGAGATGCCGATCTACGGCAAAAAGATGCCCGATGTCCTCATTCAGCCTCTGACGACGGAAGAAATCTCAGCAGTCATGAAGATCTGCAACGAGAATCTGATTCCCGTTACCCCTCGTGGCGCAGGTACCGGCCTGGTCGGCGCCAGTGTCGCAATGCTCGGCGGTGTCATGATTGATACCCAGAAAATGAACCAGATTCTTGAGTATGATCTTGATAACATGATTGTCCGCGTCCAGCCCGGTGTTCTGCTGAATGATCTGGCTGAGGACTGCACCAGGCAGGGCCTTCTGTATCCCCCGGATCCCGGCGAGAAGTTTGCATGCCTCGGCGGCAACGTCTCCACCAACGCAGGCGGCATGCGTGCCGTCAAGTATGGCGCGACCCGTGACTATGTCCGTGCCATGAAGGTTGTCCTTCCTACCGGCGAGGTCGTGGATTTTGGCGCGCAGGTCAGCAAGACCTCTACCGGATACAGCCTGCTCAACCTGATGATCGGCTCCGAGGGTACTCTGGGCATCATCACCGAGCTCACGCTCAAGATCATTCCTGCTCCCAAGGTAGTTGTTTCCCTCGTTGTTCCTTTCCTTGATCTGGAAACAGCTATTGCCACTGTTCCGAAGATCAAGAACGCACAGCTGGATCCCCAGGCTCTGGAGTTCATGGAGAGAGAGATCGTCCTGTCCAGTGAGCGCTTCATCGGCAAGAGCACATTCCCGAAGGAGATGGACGGCCAGGAGGTCGGCGCATATCTGCTGATCACCTTCGACGGCAAGACAGAGGATGAAGTCATGGCCAAGGTCGAGGAGTGCTGCGAGCTGGTTCTCTCTGCCGGCGCCATCGACGTTCTCGTTGCTGACAGCCCCACCAAGATCAGAGACGCATGGGCAGCCCGTTCCGGTTTCCTTGAGGCGATCGAGGCCGAGACCAAGCTTCTTGACGAGTGCGACGTTGTCGTTCCCATCACCAAGATCGCTGAGTTCCTGAATTTCGCAAATGCCTACGGCAAAGAGTGCGGCCTGGAGATCAAGAGCTTCGGCCACGCCGGCGACGGCAACCTTCACATCTATCAGTGCAGCAATGACCTGGAAGAGGAAGAGTTCAAGAAACGTGTCGACAAGTACTTCAACGTACTGTACAAACAGGCAACAGCGATCGGCGGTCTGGTATCCGGCGAGCACGGCATCGGCCGCGGCAAGATCAAATATCTGCGCGAGTGCATCGGCGAAACCAGTGTTAACCTTATGTACGGCATCAAGAAGGTCTTCGATCCCAACCTTATCCTTAACCCTGGCAAGGTCTGCTACCCTCTCGAGTAAGAAAAACGGGTCAGGAAAAACCCGGACAGGAAGCTTGAGTAAGAAACCTGAGTAAGAACCTTGAGCAGGAAGCTTGAGTAAAAGACTTGAGTAAGAACCTCGAGTAAGAACTTTTAAGAAGGAAACTGCCGGGAAACAGAATTGTTTAAATAGAATTGTTTAAAATAAAACAGAGCGGGACTGCAGCTATGGCTGCGGTCCCGCTCTGCTGCGTTACTGCCTTAGCTGCGGGGGACATCATTGCCTGCGTCATATTCTGCGTCATTTCTGCACCGTTTTCTGTATCTTTTTTCGTGCGAAATTGTTATAATAAAAAATTGAAGAGTTGTGAACGAGGAGGACCGGCATGCATAAAGAAAAGATATTTAACCGGATATGGAAGGCTGCTGGCATTTTCCTGATCATGCTTGCCATTGCGGGATGCAAAGGAAATGAGCCGGCTCCTGCTGCAGAGACTGCTTCAGAGGACATGACGGTCTCGATGGAGAAGGAGATGGCGGAGACAGCGCAGACGGCTGCTACGGCAGCAGCTGAGGAGGAGCCTGCTCTGACGCTTGAGACAGCCCTCGTCGGAATATGTCTGTCTGATTCTGAATACGGAGATAATGAACGGCTTGTTCCGGAACTGGAGAGATCCCTGACATCTCGGGGCTTTATGCCGGAAAACATTCTCGTGATGGACCATACAGGCAGCCGCGGCCGCCAGAGTAAACAGGTTCAGGAATGTCTGGACAGAGGCTGCTCTATTGTGATCGTCTCACCGGTCTCGGATAAAAGAATCCCTGATATCGCGGATCAGATTTCGGAAGCAGGTGCGAGCGCGATTTTCCTGAACTGCGCCCCCGGGCAAGAAGAGCTGGCCCGCTGGAATGAGAGCGGGATCTCCGCAGTCTGGATCGGCACGACCTATGAACAGCAGCTCGCCAACCAGATGGCCGTCCTGTATGAATACAGCGGGACGGACAAAGGGCTGGATTTTAATGAAGACGGCCATGTCGGCGCATTGCTGATCGGAGGAGGAGAAGCCGCGGAGAGCGCGCTTAAAGAGACAGCGAAAGATCTTGGTTCCAGACTTCGGGTCCTCGGAGAGACCGAAAGCAGCAATGCTGAGGAAATTTCCCAATATACACAGGACATCCTGAACGAATACCGCAAAGAAGTCGAAGTGATTTTGTGCAGTACCGAGGACAGGGCCCTGGCTGCCGCGGACGGAGTTCAGCTCAGGCACCGCCTCGTCGGACGGGATATTCTGGTCGTAGGTACTTCCGCTCATGAAGAGACCTGTGAGGCGATCATCAATAAGCTGATGAGCGGCTCTACATTTACGGATTTTTATGAACAAGCGAGTCTGACGGCTGTCGCGGCAAAGGACCTGATCGAGGGCAACCTGCCGGAAAAGATGATTTCCAATGTTGTGTTCAAAGTAACGGAGGAAAACGCGCAGGAAGTTCTCGACCTGCTCTGGAAGACGCGGACCGCTTTGGAGAGCAGGGACGCGGGGGCGACCGGAGAGACGGCCGCGGAGGCAGCGACGGAAGCGGGCAGTACCTCTGAGACGGCTGCAGAGGCGGCAACCGAAGCGGGCACTACCTCTGAGACTGCCGCAGAAGCGGCAACGGAAGAAGCTGGTACCTCAGAGATCGCTGCGGAAGCAGCCAGTACATCGGAGATCGCTGCGAAGGCGGCGACGATAGCAGGCAGTACCTCTGAGATTGCCGCGGAAGCGGCAGCTGTGGAAGCCGGCGGTACTTCCGAGACAGCCGCGGAGGCGGCGACGATAGCGGGCAGTACCTCTGAGATTGCCGCGGAGGCAGCGACGGAGCTAAATCGTCTCCATTGATTGATCTGTAGAGGCCTTCATTGATTGATCTGTAGAGGCCTTCATTGATTTGCAGAAGATTCCATTGATCTGCAAAAGCCTTCTTTGGATGTGTAGAAATTGTAGAAAAGCTGATCGGACGGGCGAGGCTGCAGCTTCACCCGTCCGCATGTGTCAGGAAACAGAATGCATGTGTCAGGAAACAGAACGCGTGTGTCGGGAAACAGAACGCGTGTGTCAGGAAACAGAAAACATGTGTCAGGAAACAGAATGCGTGTGTAAAGGAACAAAATGAAAAGACTGATCATAAATTTGCTGCTGATATTTTTTCTCGGTGTCCTTCTCTACAGCGGATACCAGCTGTACAGTATTTATTCGGAGTACCAAAAGGGAAGGTCGGAGTATAAAAGGACCTCCGAGGAAGTTGTGACCAAAAAAGAAGAGAAAAAGGAGGAGAAGGCGGCAGAGAAACCGGCACCGGTAGAGACAGCACCGATCGATGTTGATTTTAACAAGCTTCTCAAAAAGAACAGTGACGTGGCAGGCTGGATCTACTGCCCGGACACAGTCGTGAACTACCCTGTCATGCACGGGGAGGACAATGAACTGTACCTGCATCATATGGTTAATAAGGAGTATAACTTTGCGGGCTGTATTTTTGAAGACTACCGCAATACCCGCGGACAAAAGGATCCCGCGACGATCCTGTACGGCCATCATATGAAGGACGGTTCCATGTTCGCCATGCTCCACGACTATACAGACCAGAAATATTATGACAAACATCCCACAATGTGGTATCTCACACCGACACAGAACTACCGCCTGGACCTCATCATGGGGTATGTCGCCGGTGAAAAGGATCCTGTTTACAGCCTGTTTGAGACTCCCAAGCAGATGCAGGATTATCTGAGGAGCGTGAAGGAGAAATCCACCTTTAAACCGAAAGTGACCTATGATATCGATTCGCTGTACAATATCATAGTCCTTTCCACCTGTGCCTATGAATTCCAGAATGCGCGTTTTCTCGTGATCGCGGTCCCGATCCCGATCCAGTAGCGCTCCTGAAACAGTACCGGCGAATTCTCGTGACTCCAATAGTGTGAGGTTCACCCGCGCTGCGGTCCTGCCCTTTCCAGAGATTATTCAGAGAAAGGTGCGGGACCGCTCTTATGTCCTGGTCTTATGTTCTGTGCATCCGGTATCCGCTGGAAGAGACCATTGCGATCTGTGTGCCCAGTTCATCCATCACCTCCACGGTGTAGAAAGTCGTTCCGTAGCCTTCCTTGAGAACCCTGGCCTCGGCGAACAGTCTGTTGCCTTTTGCGGCACTCAGGAAGCTGATCTGGCTGGACAGAGTGACGGTAACTGCTTCTTCCATATCATAATTGTTGGCAACAGCAAAAGCAAAATCCGCCATTGTGTAATAGACGGCGCCCATCACCCGGTTTGCGGCGTTCATGTGCCGCTCGTCAATGGAAAGAGATACCTTTGCATATCCGGGACGCGCTTCGAGAATCTCGATGCCGGTCGTCCCTGTCGCATAGACATCGTTCTGGAAAAATTCTTTAACCTCTTCTAATGTTCGCATTGGGATCCCTTTCTTTTTGGCTGAGTAATATAAAACAAAGTTGATTAATGCAGCGCTGAAAACTATTGGTTTAAACCTTTCAGAAGCTGTATATTATATTGTATATTATATAAAGTTTAGTACAGAGTATTTTCAAACAGGAGGAGATATGCCCCGGATAGATTTAGTGACCGGCTTTCTGGGAACCGGCAAGACGACTTTTATCAAGAAATACGCGAAGTTCCTGATCGATCAGGGGCTTTGTGTGGGAATCCTGGAGAATGACTACGGAGCGATCAATATCGACATGGTGTTCCTGGAGGATCTGATGGGAGATAACTGCGATGTGGAAATGATCCAGGGAGGGGACGGGATCCTCTCACACAGGCGCAGGTTTGCCACTAAGCTGATCTCCATGGCCATGTCGGGATTTGATTGTGTGATCGTCGAGCCCTCGGGGATCTATGATACGGATGAGTTTTTTGATACGCTGGCAGAGGAGCCTCTGTGCAAATGGTATTCTCCGGGGAGCCTGATCTCCATTATCGATGCGGACATGGAGGAGGAGATCTCTGAGGAGACGGAGTATCTCCTCGTCTCTCAGACTGACACCGCGGGAAAGATCATCCTGAGCCATTGGGACAGGGCGGATACGGAAGCTCCGGCCAGAATATGCAGACGGCTCAATCAGGCGATGGAGCGGTTCCACAGTGACAGGCGGTTTACGGAGGAGGACATTCTGGCAAAAGACTGGCAGGACCTGACTCCGGAGGATTTTGCCGGGATCGCGATGAGCGGAATGATCCCTGCCGACCACGTCAAACTGCCGGTGGAGCAGGACAGCGGGTACAGCACCCTGTTTTATTTCGGAACCGGAATGGATGAAAAGAAGCTGCAGTCCTGCATAGCCAGGACATTTGAGGATCCCTCCTGCGGAAATGTAATGAGGGTCAAGGGATTTGTCCGCACAGGGGAGGATTCCCGTGTGCAGATCAATGCTACCAGACGCCAGGTACAAATCGAGCCGACCGCCTTTGCGAACGAGGTCCTGATCGTCACCGGAGAAAAACTCCGCCGGGACCGCATTGACGGGATATGGGCAGAAGACTCAAAGATCATTACTCCGGGGAACTGAAAGCATCCGGGGAGAAAACTCCCTGATCATTGTACCGGGAACTGAAAGCATCCGGGCAGAGGAAGGTATCCTTTTTTCGGAGAATGTATGACCGGAGGCTGAAAAGAGCGGGTCAATCCTCGTATTCTTCATCCTCTTCATCCATGTCTTCTTCAGGGTAATCCTCGTCATTCCAGTCCGGGTCGTCTTCCTCGATAGTATTCCATTCTGTTTCATCCTCCGGCTCTTCCTCGAAGGAATCCCAGTCGGATTCGTCGTCGGGGTCGATCTCCTGATCTGCCTCCTGGTTGGCATAAGCCGGATCCAGGGAGGCCGGGTCATAAGAGGCAGGATCCTGAGAAGCCGGGTCGGTATAAGCCGGATCGGAGTAAGCCGGGTCAGAATAAGCCTGATCCGGAGTGGAAGGGACCGGTGAAACCGGATCCCGGGAAGCCGGGTACAAAGAGGCCGGATCAGAAGCCGGATCAAAACCGGTGGCTTCCTCCCCGTCTGGAACTGGCTGATCCGGGCTGCCTGCGGACACATCCTGATCGCTGCCTGCGGCGTCCGTTTCATCCTGGACATCTGAAGCAGACGGATCTGCGCTGTCGGAGGGCTGGTCATCTCCGGCGGGGGCATCCTGCGCCCCGGATTCATCAGCAGGCTCCTCCTGCTCCGCCCGGTCTGATTCTAAAGCCTGGCCTGCAAGAGCGGAAAAAACACCGATCTCGGGAGTGATCCCCACTGAACGCATGTGAAAATAGTGGACGATCAAAACACAGGCAGCTGCTCCGGCGAGTGTCAGGAGAGCGCTGAAAACCTTCTTTACGGTCAGACCACTGTCAGGCTTTTCGCCTGACATTTTTTTGTTTTCAGGAAGGACATCTTCTGATCCGCTGACTTTTGCCGTAGTGCTCGCAGGTACTCTATTTAGTTGTTCCCTGCCTTCTTCAAAAAGACTTTCCCGGGTCTTTTTACTCGACTCAATATTGTCCGCCGCCAGAATGGAAGATCCGGTGCGGATCCGTGATGCAGTATTCCCGGTACTCTCAATATTCCTGCCAGTGATCCGGTTCCTTCCTGTGGAGGACGGGACTCTGCCCGGGGAAGGCCGGGAGCCATCTGTGGAAGACGGCACTCTGCCCGGGGAAGGCTCGAAGCCGCCTGCAGAAACCCTTGTACTGCCGGTCTCTGAAAGAGAAGCTGCAATTTGGGAGAGAGCTCTGTTTCTGGCTTTTTTTCCTGCCGCGGATATTTTTGCCTGTCCCTGAAGATGTAAGTCAGAGTCAGCAGAACTATGGAAATCAGTATCTGCAGGTATATGGACCTCTGGTGAGAGACCGCTTTTACCGGTCTGATCTCCGTAAAGATTATCCCCAATAGGACGTCCCCCGGAGTGGAGGTTTCCGGAAGAGGCGGCCGGAGATTTTTCATAGGTGCTGCCGTCAGTTTTTAAGAGATTTTCAGATGCTGAGAACTGAGACTGGACAGCCGGAGAAGGATAGTTGTTTTCCGGACTCCTTTCCCGTAAGTTCTGATCTAAAGCGGATTCATTTAAAGCGGATTCATTTAAAGCGGATTCATTTAAAGCGGATTCATTTAAAGCGGATTCATTTAAAGCAGATTCATTTAAGGCGGATCGATCTAAGGCGGATTCATTCAGGACAGATTCATTAAAGGCAGATCGATCACCTGAACCGATATCAGGAATCATGTCCTGAACGGCCTGGGAAAGAAAAGCCTCCAGTTCAGCATCCGTGACCAGCGTTTCTGCATAGGAAGAGGATGGCTTGTAGGGTTCAGCAGGAAGAGGGCCCGCAGAATAGAGAGCTTCTGAACCAGTGGAGCGGAGAGCTCCCGGACCTGCAGGGCGGATAGTTCCCGAACCGGAGGAGATCAGAACCCCTGAATCTGTAGCGCGAAAAGTTCCCGGATCTGCCAGCCGTCCGCTGGCGGGGGCTGTTTCTCCGGGGAGGGGGACCGTGGCCCGCAGGGAATCCGGTGTGAGCGGGGAAGACCTGCGGTTCTGCGAAATATGTTCGCTGTGACCAGGCTGGCGGGTATTTCTTTTTTTTGTGGTAGAACGCACGGAATGCGTTCCGGGAGTACGTGTGCCCGTCCTGTGTCCAGACCGGGACAGAGTTTGTTTTTTCTTTCGATTATCCATCAGGAATCCTCAGTCCTTACTTGCTGTCTGTATTCCGTCCTTTCAATTATATCTATTTTTTTATTTTTCTTCTACAAAAAGTTCACATCTCCAAGGTATTCTGATAATTTACAGGCTGTTATCTGCCCGCCATGGAACAGGCGTTTGTCTTGTGCTATAATGTAAAAACCTGCAAACCTCAGGAGGACCAAAATGGAAAAGAGAGTCAGGCAGCAGATCCCGGACCACAGAATCTGGAAGATCTACGGCACAGAGTATAAAGAAATAACGAAAACGATTCTGGCAGCGGCTGATCTTGCCGGCAGGATCGGGGACCGGCAGGCGAGGATCGGGATCAAACCGAACCTGGTCGTGGCATCACCTGCTCAGCTTGGCGGGACGACACATCCGGAAGTTGTTGCCGGCATCATAGAATATCTGCAGGAGAACGGCTTTTCCCGGATCATCGTCGCAGAGGGCTCCTGGGTCGGAGACCGCACGGCAGACGCTTTTGACTACTGCGGCTATAATGCTCTGTCTGAAAAATACGGTGTTCCACTTGTCGATACGCAAAAGGAAAAGTGGCATGAGAAAGACTGCGCGGGAATGAAACTGAATATCACGAATATCGTGGACCGCATAGATTTCCTGATCAATGTTCCGGTTATGAAGGGGCATTGCCAGACAAGGATGACCTGTGCCCTGAAGAACATGAAAGGCCTGATCCCGAATTCGGAAAAGAGCCGTTTTCACCGTCTGGGGCTGCATAAACCGATCGCTCATCTGCAAAAAGGGATCCACCAGGATTTTATCGTCGTGGATCACATCTGCGGAGACCTGGACTTTGAGGAGGGCGGCAACCCCGTGGTGCGCAACTGTGTGATGGCGGCGACGGATCCAGTACTTGTGGACGCCTATGCCTGCCATCTGATGCAGTATTCGGTGAACGAAGTTCCTTATGTCCGTATGGCAGAGAAACTGGGAGTGGGAACGGCGGATCTCTCCCGGGCAGAGATCATCCGGCTGAACACCGGGAGCGAGGAGGACGAGCTTCCCCGTCAGGACCGCATCCTGGAGGTTTCCTATGCGGTCGAGGAGGTGGATTCCTGCAGTGCCTGCTATGGTAATCTTGTCCATGCCCTGACCAGGCTCAGGGAGGAAGGCCTCCTGGACAAGCTTACTGACCGCATAGCCATCGGCCAGGGAATGCAGGGCAGGACAGGCCGTCTGGGAGTCGGCCGCTGTACCGAGAATTTTGACACCTGCATCATGGGCTGCCCTCCTGAACCGGAAAAGATCTACAGAGAGTTGAAAGAGTATATTGTAAAAAACATGCAGTGAACTGAAAGACTGTTTTTGCAAAATATCTGTAGTGAACTGAAAGAATGTTTAAAAAAAATATCTGCAGTGAACTGAAAGATCGTTTATGTAAATTACATGCAGTGAATCGAAGGAACAGCATTCATAAATGGATAATTCGCGGACATATATCGCAATTGACCTGAAGTCATTTTATGCTTCTGTCGAATGCATGGACAGAGGGCTGGATCCCCTGACCACCCACCTGGTGGTAGCTGATGCCTCCCGCACAGAAAAGACCATCTGCCTGGCAGTATCGCCTTCTCTGAAATCCTATGGCATTTCAGGAAGGGCGAGACTGTTTGAAGTCGTGCAGAAAATGAAGGAGGTCAACCGGCAGCGGCTGGGCCGGCTGCGGGGCAAGACTTTCAGGGGAAGTTCCTGGTCCGCCCCGGAGCTGGCTGCGGACCCCTTTCTTGAGGCAGATTACATCACAGCTGTTCCCCGGATGAAGCATTATATGGGGCTGAGTACCCGGATCTATAAAATCTACCTTCGTTACATCGCGCCGGAGGACATCCATGTCTATTCTATAGACGAAGTGATGATCGATGCGACAAAATATCTTCCCTTATATCACATGACTGCCCATGAATTGGCTATGGAAATGATCAGGGCTGTTCTGGGCGAAACCGGGATCACCGCGACCGCGGGGATCGGACCGAACCTGTACCTGGCTAAGGTCGCTATGGATATCGAAGCCAAGCATATCAGGCCGGATGCCGACGGAGTCCGTATTGCCGAGCTGGACGAAATGAGTTACCGGAAAAAACTATGGGGACATCGTCCGATCACGGATTTCTGGCGTGTGGGCAGGGGATATGCGGCCAGTCTGGCCAGGCACGGCATGTTTACCATGGGAGATGTAGCGCGGTGTTCTGTCCGGGACGAGGATCTCCTCTATAACTTGTTCGGGATAAATGCCGAGCTTCTGATCGACCATGCCTGGGGGTGGGAGCCCTGTACCATCGACCTGATCAAAGCCTATGTTCCCCAGTCCCGGTCCTTCAGCAGCGGTCAGGTACTGTCGGGCCCCTGCGGTTATGAACAGACACGGATCATTGTCAGGGAAATGGCGGATGCCGCCGCCATCAGTCTTTTTGAAAAAAGAATGCTTACAGACCAGGTAGTACTGACCCTCTGCTATGACACTGAAAACCTCTCTGATCCGGAAATCCTGAAAAAATACACCGGTTCCGTCAAAAAAGACCGCTATGGGCGCAGGGTGCCAAAAGACGCCCACGGGACGGAAAACATCAGGAGACCTACTTCTTCCTCCCGACAGATCATCGATGCGGTGCTGGCTCTCTATGACCGGATCGCAGATCCTGTCCTGAAGATCCGCAGGATCTATCTCGATATCTGCCATGTTGTGGACGATACCAGTGATCTTTTGACGCCTCGTTTTTCACAAGAAAAAGAGGGAAACTGGGAACAGCTCGATCTTTTCACTGATTACGAGAATCTGGAAAAGGAGAGGAAGCAGGAACAGGAAACGTTGGAAAAAGAGCGCAGGCTCCAGGATGCGCTGCTCTCTATTCGACAAAAATACGGCAAGAACGCGATCCTCAAAGGTACCAGCCTGCAGGAGGGCGCGACTATGCGCCAGCGCAACGATACTGTCGGAGGCCACCGGGCGTGACTGAACAATGCTGAAAAGAAAATGATACTGCCACAGGCCGCCTGGCGTGACTGAACAATGCTGAAAAGAAAATGTGATACTGCCACAGGCCGCCTGGCGTGACACAAGAGCAAAGAAAGGATCATGCCATGACAGATTCCTATGAGGACATCCTGAATCTTCCCCGCCCGGTCTCCGGCAGGCATCCGCGTATGCCCAAAGAGGACCGCGCGGCACAGTTTGCGCCATTCTCCGCTCTTTCGGGATATGAAGACGCGATCCGGGAGGCTGCTAAGCAGGCGGAAGAGAGTGCCCGGAATGAATATGGAACCAGACCGCTTTCTGATAATGACGATAAAATTTGACAACAGTAACACGCCGCATTACTATATCTGAGTGCGCCTTAGCACCAAAACATAAGGAAAGGTTTACTGTTCACGCCCCCTCGAGGGGGTCTGTACGGTAACAGGAAAGGAACTAAGAAATGAAAAAAGTATTAAGAGCAGCACAAATGTCAGCAGTGATCATGCTGGTACTCTCCCTTCTTCTCGGAGGGTGCGGGAGCAGCGCAAAGAAAGAATCTGCACAGGAGAAGCAGGACACGGAGTCTGCACAGGAAACTCAGAATACGGAGCCTGTCCAGGAAACACAACAGGAGACTCCCGGCGCCTACAGCGTTGATTCCATTGCGCCCGAAAATCTGCACCATGCAGAGATCACCGTCAAAGATTATGGGAAGATCACCGTCGCACTCGATGCCGGCGCGGCACCTCTGACGGTTGAGAATTTTATGAAGCTGGCGAACGACGGTTTTTATGACGGGCTCACTTTTCATCGGATCATGGATGGCTTTATGATCCAGGGCGGAGACCCCAACGGAAACGGTACCGGAGGCTCCGAAGAGAATGTGATTGGTGAATTTGCTTCCAATGGCCATGAAAATCCGATCAGCCATGTAAAGGGTGTGATCTCCATGGCCCGCGCTATGGATCCTGACTCAGGCAGCTCCCAGTTTTTCATCACCGTAGCGGATTCAACTTTCCTTGACGGCGAATATGCAGCCTTTGGTTTTGTGACCGACGGAATGGACGTGGCAGACAGGATCGCCAGCGAAGCCGAGCCTGTTGATGGCAACGGGACGATCCCTCCGGAGGCCCAGCCTGTGATCGAGAGCATTGTCATCACGGACTGACTAGGCCGGCAGGTTCACAAAGCAGCAGGGAAATACAACGCAGCACAGCTGAACACCATATGCAGGACGGAGCATCGCATCACAAATGACCGAAATGTGCAGAAAGGATCATTGAATATGAGGCTGCATAGCACATGCTAAGCCGAATATCACACGAAAAGCCGAAAAATCAAGAAAAACCCATCGCGTCCGCGATGGGTTTTTGCATTGATTGCATATCTGTAAGTCCACACCTGTGAACTTAAGTCTGTGAACTTAAGTCTGTGAATTTAAGTCTGTGAACTTAATTCTGTGTCCCTATATCTGAGATCAAGATCCCGCGTCACATATATGTATCAATAATCCCTGAGAACAGTTTAATAGTTCCTTACTCGAGTCCTTCCATTGAAAACAATTTGTCACTGAGCTTTTTTCCTGCGTCTTCATCGATCCCATAGAGGTTTTTATCTTTATCAATCAAGCCGTAGTGGATGACGACTTCTTCCGGCTCGGCATAATGAGGATCCTGGAGATTTTTGTTCAGGACACGGAAAACCGATTTGAAAATCAAGGTGAGGAGATCTTCCTGAGATTTGCTCCCCAGATCAGAAGTATTTTTCTGCATCTCCGCCACTTCGGCATTGACAGCTTCTGAAGCACCCTCAAAGACTTTCAAGGGTTCTATGGTGACAGTCACGTCATAGCCGGGAGCTCCGTTATCGTCTGTCCTGACGGCTTCGCCGACAGAGTATTTGCATTTTGCAAGTGCATCTGTCAGGAAATCCCGGAACATTGACTTGACTTCATCATTCATTCCTTCGATGCCGGAAAGAGAATCGATCATTTCATTGAGCATTTCGTAGCGCAGCGCGGACCCGCCATCCGCTCCGATATCCTCAAATTTGACAGAACCATCATATTTTCCGGTACACATGATATCCAGGATTGCCTTGACATAGCTTTGAGCGTCCCCGTCAGTCGGCTGATGACTGCATCCACAGAGCAGAACAGATATTGACAGTACAGCGGCAAGCAGGACAGACAGTGCCTTAATCTTTTTTTTCATGAATATCGTTATCCTCCAAATCATTTTTATCATAATACGTGCCGCAGCTGCGGCCCTGCGTCAGGACTGTGTGCTGAAACGGTAAACAGTAATGGAACGGTACACCTCACCTTTTTTAAAGACAGGTTTTTTCCAGTCCGGCTTATTTACGGCATCCGGGAAATACTGCGTCTCAAAACAGACTCCGGTCCTGGGCAGGTAATCTGCCCCGTTTTTGCCGGGGTAAAGGTTTTTGAGGCCGTTCCCGGTGTAAAACTGCATGCCGGGGAGGTCAGTGTAGACATCCATGCGGCGTCCGGACTTCGGATCATAGAGAGAAGCGGCGTGGCGCAGCCCGGATTCCGGACTGTTCAGAACGAAGTTGTGGTCGTAGCCGTGCGCAAAATGCAGCTGGTCGTAATCCGCTTCGATATCCGCGCCGATTTTTTTCTGCTTTGTAAAATCAAAAGGCGTTCCGGCAACCTTCCGGATCTCACCGGTTGGGATAGAAAACTCATCTGCAGGGGTAAAGTCATCCGCGTTGATCCAGACCTCCTGGTCCAGGATGGGGCCTGTGCCGTCTCCTGCGAGATTGAAATAGGCGTGATTGGTCGGATTGATGACCGTAGTCTGGTCGGCAGACGCTTCATATCTGATCTCCAGGGCATCCTCCTCAGTCAGCGTGTACGTGACAGAGAATTCCAGATCTCCCGGGAATCCCTGCTCCCCGTCTTTTGAAAACTTGGTAAAACGGACGCTGCAGCCCTCCGGTCCGTCAGGCAGAGAACCCTGGAACAGATGTGTGACCCATTTGTCCGGCCCTGAATGGAGGTTGTTGTCATTGTTGTTTTTGGCCAGCTGATATTGTTTTCCCTCCAGGGTGAAAGCGGCGTGGCCGATCCGGTTGGCGTTCCGGCCTACGCATTCGCCGCAGCTGGTGGGATTGTGATAATAAGCCTCAGCATTGTCGTACCCGATCACGACATCCGCGAACTTTCCATCTTTGTCCTTTACATTCATCGTGACCCAGGCAGCTCCCAGATCAATGAACGAACACTCCGTGCCGTTCCCATTTGTGATCGAAAAGACGGTTACTTCGATTCCATTCTCTGTTTTACCAAATGATCTGCTCTGAACTGCCATTCTTCCCTCCTTAAATAGTGTATATGGTATATGTTTGTCGTCATGATCTCCTGTAGATCTTCTTTTGACCTGTTGCTCTTGTTCATATTTTTGACTGCCTGCACTGCTGACCGCCTGCATTGCTGATTGCCCGCATTGTTACTGTCCGCTTTATTATTATTCACATTGTCATTATCCACATTGCTATTGTTCACAGACATGCGAGAAAAATGAAGAGCTGAATCGCCTGTTCCGCCCTCTCACAGCGCCCTTCCCCGGATTCAGCCTGTTTGTTTTATGGAAGAGCATGTGTAAAAACCGGTAGAAGCTTTTTTATCTTATCTCTTAACGGTGGGGATTTCAAGGGCGAGGCATTAAAGTATGGGATGACAGGGCGGACTGATGCGCAGACCCACATTAATAGTTGACAAATAGTTTAGTGCCAGTATAATGAGAAAGGATTTGCGGGTTTAGTAATAAAAATCTTCAAGTTTATTATTCGAAAGTCGGCCAGGACTGATGAATGACCGAAAAGGAGACAGAGAACCGTCCCCTGTCTCCTGGATTTGCACTACAAAGAGGAAATACAGGATGGATACTTCAGAAGTCAATGCCTATATAGGAGAAAAAATAAGGAACCTCAGGAATCGCAACGGGCTCACCCAGCAGGAGCTTGCGGACAGGACTGAGCTGACTAAGGGGTTTATCTCCCAGGTCGAGCGGGGGCAGGTGTCTGCTTCGATCGTGACTTTGTTTGATATAATCGAGTGTCTGGGGTCCACACCGGCGGAGTTTTTCCGTCAGGAAGAGGAAAAGGTCGTATTTTCAGAGGATGAATACTTTGAAAAGATCGACGAGGCAGGCAACAGCAGACAGTGGATCGTGCCCTCCGCCCAGAAGTATCAGATGGAGCCCATGCTTGTAGTACTGCAGCCCCACAGTGAGCTTGAAGAGGACAAGCCGCATACCGGCGAGGAGTTTGGATATCTGATCAGCGGTAAGCTGAGCCTGCATCTGGGAGAGAAGGTGTATCCGGTCAGGGCAGGAGAGAGTTTTTATTACAGGGCTGAGCAGACCCACCGGATCTCCAATCCCGGGAACCGGCCGGCCAGACTCATCTGGATCAGTTCTCCGCCGGAATTTTAAGGGAAGTATCAAAAGAAAGAAGTATCAAACGAAAGAAGTATCAAAAGAAAATAAGAGCATAAGAGAATTAGAAAATAAGATAGGAAATAAGAAAATAAGAAATATATAGAACGAGGAACATAAAATTATGGACAAACAGACAGATACTATCATCGAGCTTCACGGGATCACAAAGGTCTTTGAGGACGGGTTCAAGGCAGTGGACGATTTCAACCTGGAAGTCAAAAGGGGGGAATTTGTCACTTTTCTGGGACCCTCCGGCTGTGGAAAAACGACAACACTGCGGATGATCGCCGGCTTTGACAATCCCACTGAAGGAGATATTCTTCTGAACGGCAGCTCGATCATCCACCTGCCTCCCTACAAGAGACCGATCAATACGGTCTTTCAGAGGTATGCTCTTTTTCCGCATATGAATATCTATGAGAATATTGCCTTCGGCCTGCGTCAGAAAAAGACACCCGGGGATGTGATCGACAGGAAGGTGCGGCGCGTGCTGGATCTGGTGGATCTGGAGGGGTTTGAAAAGCGTAAGATCCAGACTCTTTCCGGCGGACAGCAGCAGAGGATCGCGATCGCCAGGGCCCTGGTCAATGAACCGGAGATCCTGCTTCTGGATGAGCCTCTGGGAGCGCTCGACCTCAAGATGCGCAAGGAGATGCAGCTTGAGCTCAAGAACATGCACCGCCGGCTCGGGATCACCTTTATCTATGTCACCCATGACCAGGAGGAAGCTCTGACCATGTCTGACAAGATCGTGGTCATGAATGAGGGGCGCACCCAGCAGATCGGTGTCCCCGAGGATATTTACAATGAGCCGAAAAATGCTTTTGTGGCGGACTTTATCGGTGAGAGCAATATCTTTAACGGCATGATGACCGGTCATCTGAAAGCGCGCTTCTGCGGCGGAGAGTTTGACTGCGTGGACGACTACGAAGAGGGAACCCACATCACCGCCGTCGTGCGGCCCGAGGACGTGGAGATCACTCCTCCCGGCCAGGGTACGATCAACGGCGTCGTAGACAGTGTGATCTTCAAGGGAATGCACTATGAGATCACGGTCCTCTCCGGGAAAAATGAGATGGTCATCCAGACTGTGCACAACGCCCGCCGGGGAGACCGCGTGGGTCTGCGGGTCGATCCGGAGAACATCCATATCATGATCGCCGAGGACCACACCAATCTTTTCTTTGCGGATGTGACACCGGATTTCCGGTTGGAATACAACGGGCACAGACTCGATACCAGTCTGACCGCGATCATCCCGGGCAGCACCAGGAAACAGGACGGCACTCTGGTCGATGGTTCCGGAGATGTGCTTGAGCCCGGCAGGATCAGGATCCAGATCTCTTTGCAGCCCGATGACATCGAGATGACAGATGATCAGGAAGCGGGTCTGGTCATAGGCACGATCAGCAATCTGATCTACAAGGGTGACCACTACAGCTACATCATCCACACAGAACTGGAACAGGACTTTGTAGTCAATGATGAGTTCTTGTGGAATATGGGGGACAGAGTCAGCCTCCTGATGCCTGTAGATAAAATGAAATTTATTCTGAAAAGAAAGTGAGGACCTGTCCTGAAAGCCCCTCTTCACAGGCTGGCAGGCTGACGTTGGGGTCATTCCCGGACAGATCCTGAGGAAACAAAAATGCAGTTCTCCAGAAAACACCTGGGCATTCCCTATGCCGTATTTCTGCTCGTCTTTGTGGCGGCCCCCCTTCTGTTCCTGTGTTATTATGCTTTTACCAACGGGCAGGGACAGTTTACCCTCCGGAATCTGAGCGGGTTTTTTACTGACCCGAACACCCTCGGCACGCTTTTTTACAGCCTGCTGGTCGCGGTGGTGACGACGGTGGTCTGTCTGCTTCTGGCCTACCCGGTCGCCTATATCCTGGCGAAAAGCCGGCTCAGGTCCAGGTCTGTCATCCTGATGCTCTTTATCATGCCCATGTGGATCAATTTTTCCCTTCGCGTCACTGCGCTCAAGGAGATCCTGACCGTGATCGAGGGAAATCTGGCCATGTTTCCTTTTTTAAACGCGATCATCGGTATGACCTATGATTTCCTGCCCTTTATGATCCTTCCGATCTATACGACGATCTCCAGGCTCGACGACGCGCTCAGAGAGGCAGCCATGGACCTGGGGGCGGACAGTGTCCAGACCTTCCTCAGGATCACGCTTCCGCTCTCGGTGCCCGGCATTATCAGTGGGATCTCCATGGTCTTTCTGCCCGCGATGACCAACTATGTCATTCTGGACATGCTCTACAACAGCACCTATATCATGGGCAGCCTGATCGGAAGCTATTTCTCTGCATATAACTGGAACGGCGGATCGATGATTTCGCTTGTCCTTTTGGCTATGATCTGCATCTTTACGCTGCTGACAGGCGGCGGTGAAGAGGAGACCGGAAGAGGAGGGGCCCTGCTGTGATCGTCAAAATTTTAAAGAGATTGTTTATTATACTTGTGCTTCTGTTTCTGTATCTCCCGATCCTGATCCTGGCAGTCTACAGCTTTACCAGTTCCACGCAGATCGGCGCGATCAGAGGCTTTTCCCTGAAAAACTATGTGACGCTTGTTACTACACCTGAACTCACAGGGATGATCGCAGGGACGATCTCCCTGGCTGTCGCCGCCGCCCTGATCGCGACTGTGCTGGGAACGATGGGGGCTCTGGGCGCTTTCTATTCGGGGAGAAAGATGTCCTCGATGATCACCACGCTCAACCAGATCCCCGTGATCAATGCGGATGTCGTGACCGGCTTTTCCATCTGCATCCTCCTGGTCGTGGCCTTCCATATCAGTAAGGATTCGTATATTCCTCTTCTGGCGGGCCATGTCACTCTCTGCGCACCCTTTGTCTTTCTCTCCGTGATGCCGAGGATCACCCAGATGGATCCCAGCATTTACGAGGCAGCGTTGGATCTGGGGGCCACTCCCTTCAGAGCCCTGATCGAAGTGGTCATCCCGCAGATCGTTCCGGGCATCATTTCAGGATTTGCCCTGGCGGTGACCCTGTCTCTGGATGACTATTTCATAGCCACGTACACAAAGCCCGCGACCTTTGACACGATCAGTACCTACGTCGTCAATGCGACGAAGGGGGCACAGACAACGATCAAGACGGCACTCTGGGCCTTGTCCACTGTAATCTTTGTGATCGTGGTCCTGGTGGTCCTGATCTCCAACATCCGGGCCTTGCGCAGTCAGGGAGAACTGAGAAAGGAAGGGAGAAATGTTTAAAAAAGTTCCGAAAAGGGCAAAGATCCCGCTCTTTCTGACCGCAGTGCTGTCTGCTGCTTTTGTCGGGACAGGAGTCCTGAGCTGCCCGGCGGACTGTGCGGTTGTTCTTCCCGCGCGGACAGCCGGTGCTGCTGTGGTTTCGGCCGGGTCAGCCGGTGCTTCCGGTGTTCAGGAAAGGATCCCGGCGGCAGCCGGAAATACCGCGGAACCGGCCTCAGATGAAAAGACGGGTGAAGCCGTCATCGAGGATAAGACAGAGGATCAGGCAGAAGAAGCCGGTGACGAAAGCAGGGCGGGATCTGCTGCAGCCGGGCAGAGTGAAGGGACCATCCGTCTGCGCGTGAGCAACTGGGAGGAATATATCGACCTGGGAGACTGGGACGAGGAGGAGACCATAGAGCTCCCTTCCGGCGATATCATCGGAGAGAATTCGATGGTCAGAGACTTTGAGGACTGGTACTTCGAGACCTATGGAAGACGGGTGAAGGTGGAATACTCCACCTTCGGGACAAATGAAGACCTCTACAACATGCTCACGCTGGGAGACGAATACGATCTGGTCTGCCCCTCAGAATACATGATCATGAAGCTCATGGCCGAGGACCGGCTGGTCCCGCTCTCGGAGGAGTTTTTTGACACTTCCCTGGAATACAACTATTACAGCAGGGGCGTCTCCCCCTTTATCCGCCGTATGTTTGAGGAAAAGGAGATCGACGGGGAGCCCTGGAAGAAATATGCCGCAGGCTATATGTGGGGAGTCACCGGGATCGTTTATAATCCGGAGGATGTGACTTATGAGCAGTGCTCCACCTGGAAGATCCTGGGAGATCCCGCTTTCCGGCACAGGGTGACGATCAAGGACAACGTCCGTGACTCTTATTTCGCGGCTGTAGGCGCGGTCAAATCAGATCTGCTCACCTCCGAAGAGTTTATCAACAGCCCGGACTACGCGCTCCGGCTCGAGGAGGAGATGAATGATACTTCTCCTGAGATGATCGCCAGGGTGCAGGAATACCTCAAGGATGTGAAGGACAATGTTTATTCCTTTGAGACTGATTCCGGCAAGGCGGACATGATCACCGGCAAGGTGGCCCTGAACTATCAGTGGTCCGGCGACGCCGTCTACACATTGGATCAGGCGGACGAGGATGACTTCACTCTGGAATTTGCTGTTCCTATGGAAAGCACCAATATTTATTTTGACGGATGGGTCATGCTCCAGTGCGGCATCAACGGCGACCCCGACAGACAGCACGCCGCGGAGGCTTTTATCAATTTCCTTTCCCGCCCCGACAATGTCATCCGCAATATGTATTACATAGGCTATACCTCCGTGCTTTCCGGAGGGGAGGATCCCCGGATTCTGGAATATGCCCAGTATAATTATGAAGCGGAGGACGACGAGGAGGAGACGGCGGAATACGACCTCGGCTATTTCTTTGCGGAGGAAGGCAGCGGAGATGAGGACTATGTCCTCACCGTGCCCTCAGAACAGCTGCACCGCCAGCTGTCGGGAGCCTATCCGTCCGAAGACGTGATCCGCAGATCCTCGATCATGACCTATTTTAATGAGGAACAGAACGCGGCGATCAACCAGATGTGGATCAACGTGCGCTGTCTGGATATCAGGGAGTTCCCTGCAGCGGGATGGCTGGTCCTGGCGGCGGCAGCGGGAGCGGTCATCTGGCTTTTTGTCCGTCCCTGGATAAAAAACAAAGCCGGCTGATCTTTGGACCACTGATGCAGGCCTTAAGCAGGGCATACCACGGGTGTTTATAAAAAAGTACATTCATCGGGCCTTTCACGCGGAAAAACAGACCTAAAACCGTTTCTTTCAGGCTGACAAAAATCCCCCATTGATGATATGATGCAGATGAGTTACAGTTTTCACACATTATATCTACTCGGATTATTTAAAAGGAGAACCTATCTGATATGGGTGGATTTTTTGGAGTCGCATCAAAGAACGACTGCGTTTTTGATTTGTTTTACGGTACTGATTATCACTCTCATCTGGGTACGCGCAGGGCAGGAATGGCTGTCCACGACAAAGTAAAGGGCTTTGACCGTGCGATTCACAACATCGAGACATCGAACTTCCGGCCGAAATTTGACAAAGATATTCTGAAGATGGAGGGACAGCTCGGGATCGGCTGTATTTCCGATTTCGAACCCCAGCCGCTGATCGTCCGGTCCCATCTGGGCACCTATGCGATCACGACGGTCGGCAAGATCAACAATTCCCAGGAATTGATGTGGATGCTGTTTAACGGCTCCCACTCCCATTTCCTGGAAATGAGCGGAGGAGACATCAATCCCACGGAGCTGACGGCTGCCCTCATCAATCAGCGCGATTCTTTCGTGGAGGGGATCCGGTACGCCCAGGAGCTGATCAGAGGCTCGATGACCATGATGGTCATGACAAAGGACGGGATTTACGCCGCCAGGGACAGGCTGGGCAGGACTCCGGTCGAAATCGGGACTAAGGAGGACTCCAAATGCATCTGCTTTGAGAGCTTTTCTTATTTAAACCTGGGATATCATCACGAGAAGGAACTGGGGCCGGGAGAGATCTGCTATGTGACACCGGAGAGTGTTGAGACAGTAGCCGCACCGAATGAAAAGATGCGGATCTGTACCTTCCTCTGGATCTATTATGGATTCCCGGCATCCTCCTATGAAAATATTAATGTCGAAGCTGCCCGATATGAATGCGGTAAGCACCTGGCGCGCAGGGATATGCAGCGCGGTATCGATAAGCCGGACATCGTGGCGGGAGTCCCGGATTCCGGCGTCGCCCATGCGGTGGGGTATTCCAATGAATCCGGAGTGCCCTATGCCAGACCTTTTGTCAAGTACACCCCGACCTGGCCCAGGTCCTTTATGCCGACTATCCAGAGCCGGAGGGATCTGATCGCCAAGATGAAGCTTGTCCCGATCCATGACCTGATCGCGGACAGGAGCCTTCTGCTCATCGATGATTCCATTGTGCGCGGAACACAGCTGAGAGAAACTACGGAATATCTCTATAAGAGCGGGGCCAGAGAGGTCCATGTCCGCCCGGCCTGTCCTCCGCTCGTGTTCGGATGCAAATATCTGAATTTCTCCAGGTCTAATTCCCACGGAGAGCTGATCACCAGAAAAGTGATCGAAAAGCTCGAGGGAAGTGTTGATCCGGAATCCGGTATTCTGAACAGATATATGGATCCCGATACAGCAGAGTACGAAGCCATGCTGAAAGAGATCTGCAAAGAACTGAATTTTTCCTCTCTGCATTACCATCGCCTGGATGATATGATCGAAGCGATCGGTATCTCTCCCTGCAAGCTCTGTACATATTGCTGGAACGGGGCTGAGTAATACATTCCCTGAGAGTATGTTCTGAATGGCGCCTTCCGGCGTGCCGGACTGTTTCCGGTATACCGGAAGGTGTTTTTCGCATATTCCTGTATATTTTCAGGATAATATATACATATTAGTCGAAAAAAACAGAAAAAAGTTGTATTATTGTAGATAATTGGGAAAAGTTTCTGAAATACAGGAGAGTTTGGAGTTACCGTACAGACCCCCTCGAAATTCGAGGCGTTTTTCGCGGGTTTTTCGCGAAAAGCCCGAGTGGGACGGCGGTCTGCCGGTTCCGGTTTGTTTTCAGAGAGGATTTAAGGATAAAATGAAAAAAAGAATAACAGGAATACTCCTCATCGTGATGGTTCTTCTCTGCGCCTGCAGCCTGCCTTTCGGCGCCGGGGCAGGGAAATCTGATCACGGTGAGGAAACTCAGGAGGAGTCCCTTGAGGAGGAACCCCTTTCCGCTTCCTCCGTGGAGGATGACGGACGTTACCATATCGGGATCCTGACTTACCGCAGTCATGGCGCAGCCGAGGAGACAGTCAGAGGTTTTAAAAAAGAACTGGTCTCCATGCTTGGAAACGATCATGTGGTCTTTGAAGAGACGAGCGCGGACGGCGATCCGGAAAAATGCGCGGAGATCGCCACGGATTACGCGAACAGAGGGATGCACCTGATCTTTGCCTGCGGGACCGAAGCAGTGCAGAATGCAGGTGCCGCCGTCGGGGATACACCCATAATAGGAGCCTGCGTCACTGATTTCCTCCTGTCCGAAGTCGTCAGTTCCCTTGAAGCGCCGGGAAAGAATATCTCTGGCGTGTCGTGCCTGGGACCCATTGAAAATCAGGTGGAAATGATGCTTCAGGTCACCTCCTGGCCGGCCGGGATCGGGATCATCTCCAGCGGGATCGAGGTGGGATCCAGGTTCCAGGAGAGTGTCGCCGGTCAGTTCCTGACGGAAAAGGATATCCCCTGGCTGTCCTATCACGCAGCCAACGAGGATGGGCTCAGGAAGGCAATGGAGCAGGCGGCGCAGGAATGCACCTGCCTTTACCTGCCGACAGACAGTTTTGTCGCTTCGCACATGGACATTGTCCGGGATGTCGTTCTCGACACAAAGATCCCTGTCGTGACAGGAGATTACCAGATGTGCGCCGGTGGGGGACTTTGCTCATGCAGTATAGATTATTACCAGCACGGAAAGACCGCTGCGGAGATGGCCTATGCCGTTCTCGAAAAAGGGGAGGAGATCTCCAGAATGGCGGTCCGGGAAGAGGAGAACTGGGAGCAGTATTATAATCCGGAGATCGCGGAAAGCCTGGAGTGGTATCCCTATAACAATAATATGTTCCCTCTTACACTTGCCCAGGATGCGGAAGAAACAGGTATGACTGATGAAACCGCTGTAGAAGAGGAGGCCATGGAGGAAACACAGGATTCCGGGGAAGAAAATGAATAACGGCTGAATAACCGGCTAAAGGTTTGTCTGTTTTGGACCAGCTATGTTATAATCAAAATAGTGGGCTTAGGATTCTGGCCGGATCTGTGTTCAATCCCCTGGTCAGGGTAAGTTTCACGATATCTGGACCGATTACTTAATATTTCAGTCGCGAACAGGAGGTTTCAGAAATGGAAAGTGGTATAACCAAGGCGGAAGTTTTAAAAGGTGTGATTTTATCACAGTATAAGAGTGTGAGGCAATTTGCTGTGGAGATGGATATTCCCTACAGCACACTGGTTACCGCCCTTGAGAGAGGAATAGAGGGAATGGCTTACAGTACCGTGATCAGGATCTGTGAAGCGCTTTCTCTCAACCCTGTGGATTTTTCCCCTCTCGACGCGGGAGAAGGATTGTCCGCCCAGATTACCACGAAAAGAGTAATGGAGCGATACGACAGGTTTAACAGGGCGGGACGGAAAAAAGTACTTGAGATCATGGATGATTACAGCCAGATCGAAATGTATACAAGGCCTGACTGATTCATTCGGCAGGCCCTGACTGACAGCCCCGTTTTGACTGTATTGAAGAGAAAGGGAAAGCAAATGCATTATCGCTGGCTTATTGTAGGCGCGGGACTTTTCGGCGCCGTTTTTGCAAGGGAAATGAAGAATAAAGGTGTATCATGCGCTGTGATCGACAGACGCAGCCACATCGCCGGCAATATTTATACAGAAAAAAGAAACGGTATCCATGTGCACCGCTACGGAGCGCATATCTTCCACACTTCCGACAAGGAAGTCTGGGAGTATGTCCAGCAGTTCGCGGAATTCAATCAGTATATCAACAGTCCCGTCGCCAGATACGGAGATGAGATCTACAACCTGCCTTTTAATATGAATACCTTCAGCAAAATGTGGGGGATCCGCACTCCTCAGGAGGCGAAGGACATGATCGCCAGGCAGGTCAGGGAAGCCCAGATCGGCGAACCGGCGAACCTCGAAGAGCAGGCCCTGTCTCTCGTCGGACGCGATATCTATGAAAAGCTTGTCAAGGGCTACACGGAAAAGCAGTGGGGCAGGGACTGCACGGAGCTGCCCGCCTTTATCATCCGCAGGCTCCCGGTCAGGTTTATCTACGACAACAACTATTTTAATGACCGGTACCAGGGAATCCCGATCGGCGGATATACCGCGATGGTTGAAAAAATGCTGGAGGGTGTCCCGGTGATCCTCAATACGGATTTCGGCCTTGCTGTCAGCGAGATCCCTGCTCCCGACGGGGAGGGGACAGTTTTTGCGATGGGAGAGGACACCTTTGACAAGGTTCTCTACACCGGAATGATCGATGAATTCTTCGGGCAGTGCTATGGCCCCCTCGAGTACAGGTCCCTTCATTTTGAGACCGAGGAAATGCCGGACACGGACAATTTCCAGGGCAATGCAGTGGTCAATTACACAGAACGCAGCATCCCCTACACCAGGATCATCGAGCACAAGTTTTTTGAATTCGGAAAGGATTCGGAGACGGGAGAGGAGATCCCCGGCACGATCATCACCAGGGAATATCCCGCCGCGTGGGAGAGCGGGATGGAACCCTATTATCCGGTGAACAATGATAAAAACAATGCGCAGTATGAAAAATACAGGGAACTGGCGGCTCAGAAAAAGAACGTGATCTTCGGAGGACGCCTGGGACTCTACCAGTATTTTGACATGGATAAGGTCATCCGGGCAGCGCTTGATCTCGTGAAGGAGATTTAAAATAAAAGTAAGTGAAAGTCAGTGAAGGGAGGAGCCCGGAATGCGAAACTATGATCTGGACCGCAGGCTTGAGCAGCTGTATGCCCTGAAAGCCTATGCACAGGTCGAAAGAAAACCTGTCAGCACAAAGAACTGCGACAGGATCCTCAGGACCCAGAACAGGCGTGTCCACGAGCTGATGAAGGCAGCTTATGAAATTCCTTTTTACCGCGCCCGTTTTGAGCAGACAGGTACGACACCGGACGACTATCATTGTGCCGAAGACCTGTATAAATTTCCTCTCCTGACCAAGGACCAGCTCCGCGACTGGATGGACGAGGAAGCCGAAAAGTATCCTGAAAAATATAAAAACTGGCACGTGTCTCCGACCTCGGGATCGACCGGACGTCCTCTGCGCGTCCTGATCTCCCCCATGGAGAACGGCTGGGTGATCGCCAACTGGCTCCGGACGATGGGCTACGGGGGCTTTAATCCCTTTACTGGAAAGACCATGAGCAGGCCAAACTCCCTGCACGGACCTGTCAGCGAGCATGACTCCCCCATCCAGAAGATGGGGATCCTGCGCCGGAAGTATATGTCCGACACCATCAAGGAGCGGGTCGATACACAGACGCTGGTCGATGAGATCAATATCTATGAGCCGGATTACCTGTATAACCACAAAAACCTCCTGATGCGCATCGCCAAGTATGTCAAGGAGAACGACATCTATCTGTGGAAGCCTTCCTTCTACACCCCCTTCGGGGAGATGGTCGATGATGCTTCCAGAAAACTCCTCACGGAAGTATTCGGCCCCGGCCTGATCGATGCCTATGGAATGGCCGAGACAGGATCCTGCGTGGTCCGTGTACCCGGGAAGAAATACTACCAGGTCAACAGCGACCTGTTCGTCGTAAACGTTTACAATCAGGATCTGACCGGCCCTGCCCTCAAGGGCATGGCTGTCATCACCCCTTTGTACAAGACAGAGCTGCCGCTGATCAATTATACCTCCTACGATCAGCTGGACAGCTACATGCGCCGCGGCCTGCGCTTCGCCAGAGGCCTGCAGGGCCGCATGAACGATGTCATCCACCACAAAGACGGATCCGTCACGGAGTGGGGCAATATCTCCGGTATCGTAAACTACATAGAGGATATCATCTCTTACCGCATCGTACAGGAGGACTATGAGAACCTCACCATGATGATGGTCCGCAATCCTGATACGCCTGTTGAAAAACAGGATGAGGTCGTCAAAGCCCTCGATGAGAAGCTGGTAGCGATGTTCAAGGATCCCTCTTTCAAGATTAAATACGAGTGGTATGACGAGATCCCCGCGGATCCCAACGGCAAACTCCGGGTCATCGTCAGCAAGGTCGAGCCCGGTGCGATCGGAGAACCCGTGCATGCCGGCGAGGACACATCAAACACCGAGATCACAGAGAAATGAGGATCCTGCCCCTGCCGCCATGGCAGAAGCCGGAATATGATGAAAGATCAGAGAAGCAGATGAGCGAAAGAGACAGATACAACCATACTTATCAGCAGCTCACAGGCCGCATCCGCGAAAGCGGTGCGGCCTGCTTTGTCCTGCGCGCAGCGGGAAAAGCCGCGACACTGGCAGTGTATGCAGCATATCCCCTTCTTCTGCTGTATCTCGGAAAGAACGGGGACTTCCGACGTCTTGTGATCTCTGTCCTGATCCCGGGACTTTCCTTTGTACTGCTCAGTGCTGTCCGGTCCCGGATCAACCGCCCAAGACCCTACGAGACCTGGGACATTACTCCTCTGATCCCAAAAGACACGAAGGGAAACTCCATGCCCAGCCGCCATGTCTTTTCCACCGCAGTCATCGCGATGGCCTGGATCCCGGTCTCCCTTCCCGCCGGAATCCTGCTCCTGCTCGTGGCTGTCCTGGAGTCTGTGATCCGCGTCCTGGGAGGAGTCCACTATCCCTCTGATGTCGCCGCAGGGTATTTGATCGGCGTCCTGGCCGGCCTGCCCATGATATTCCTGTGATAGTACCCTCGCCAGCCTGCCCATGAAGTCATCGTGGGTCTAACAGATGCTGTTCCTGTGACATATTTCATGTCGGGTATTCCGCGGAAAAAGGACGGCATGAGCCGGAGAGAGCATTTTTGGCAGATTTCCGAAGAATACAGGAAAAAACAGAGAAACTTTGTTAATAATTTTCGTTTTATCAATGATTTTAATGTGATAATATGCTTACGTCAGCAATAGCTGACACCATTACCCCCCAGGGAAACGCAGGAAAATACTGGATAAACGATCAGGATATTTCTTGCGGATCCTGAGCATTATTACATCCCGGAAAAAGCCCGGCTGCCGGAACGGCTGCCGGGCTTTTTCGCGGCCGAACCCTGGCTGGTGCGATCAGAAACACCGTTACAGACCGCCCCCTTTTTCCCTTCAGGCAGATCTGTACTGTGACGAAACACCGGGACTGACATCTACCCGAACCCTGGCTGGCTTGCCCGCGGTTTTGCGGTATGATATGATGGTCACATTACAATTCGGACGTCCTGCCCGGGAATGGATGGATATGAATATGGATTTACAGACAGAAAAGAGAACGGGATGGATCCCGTGGGTAAATATCTTACTGATCGCTGTCAACGTGATCGTCTTTGTCGCGGGGACAGCGGGGGGCGCTTTTGGACTGGATGCCGGATTCCTGCACAGGAGAGGAGGGCTCTTTGCGCCCCTGATCCTGAAGAGACGTGAGCTGTACCGCCTGGTAACCGCTGTTTTTCTTCATGCCGATGCCCGCCATCTGATGAACAACATGGTCGTTCAGTTTGCGGGAGGGAGTATAGTGGAGCGGAATCTGGGGCATCTGCGCTTTGCGACAGTGTACTTTTTGTCCGGTATTATCGGAAATCTGACCTCTGTGGCCGCGGACTACGTGACGGGAGAATACAGCTACAGCGTCGGTGCGAGCGGCGCTGTTTTCGGAATCGTGGGCGTCCTGCTTTTTCTGATCATCAGAGAGGCACGCCAGTCAAATAAAGGGGAGCAGGGCATCCCGCCCCGCCTGAAAAGTCTTCTGATCCGCGCCGGGATCATGACAGCCTATCTCCTCTACAGCGGATGGAGCAATCCCATGATCAATCAGGCCGCACATGTGGGAGGCCTGGCAGCGGGATTTGTGTTTGGGGCGCTGCTTCTTCCGGATGGTGAGGGAGACATTAGTGAGTTGATGGGGTGAGGTGCCGGGGCAGGGACGAATCCTCGCAGGATATGTCCTCTGGCACGGCAGTTTACAGAACCATAGGAGGCAATGTATCTCTGAGACTGAATTATGACGAGTGTTAGATGTACTTGACGGGAAATGTGCGGGAGGGAGGGTAAAATGCCCGTCTCTCACAGACGGGCATTTTAGGCGTCCGTGTCTGAGAATTCCGAGTCTTCAACTCGGAATTCGAGTTAAAGCCGGCCCTCCCGACGCACATTGACCGTCTTAGTACATCTTCACGAGACATATTGAAGTCGAGGAGACACTTGCCGACCAGGGTTCGTCCCCTTAACCACAAGCCCCGGACAAAGCCCCGGACAAACCCCGCCTCACGCAACGTAAAGGTTGCACAAACCCCCGCATTCATATAAAATAAATATGCTGTCCCGGACCTAAAACCCGGGATCCGGAGACAGCGAAGCATTTCTCGAAATTCCCAAAGGGAGAACAGAAGATGAGCAGAAATCGGAAAAAGGTATTGTTTGTTGCGGAAGCCATGGGGGGAGGTGTTTTCACCTTCCTTGTCGGGCTGTGCAATGAGCTTGTCAACTATTACGACATATATGTCGCATACGGGATCCGCAGACAGACGCCGGACGATTTCAGAAAGTATTTCGATGACCGCGTCCATCTGATCCGTGTGCGCCACTTTGAGCGCTCCATTGATCCCAGACATGATATAGGTGCTTTTATGGAGTTGAGAAAGATCGCGGACAGGGTAAAACCGGATCTGATCCATCTGCACTCCTCCAAGGCAGGCGCCCTGGGGCGCTGGGCTTTTGATGGAAAGAAAACCCCGCTCTTCTACACTCCCCATGGTTACAGCTTCCTGATGTCCAATTACAACGCGGCGAAACGCCTTTCCTACAGACTGGTGGAAAAGCTGTCTGCCGTCCGTGTCTGCACAACGATCAGCTGCAGCGAAGGAGAACATAAGGAAACTCTGAGGCTGACCAAAAACGCCCGCTTTGTCAACAACGGGATCGATATCGACGAGATCCAGAAAATGGTGGATTCCATCGGTGAATGCAGGTCGGAGAAATTTACCGTTTTTACGCTCGGACGCATCTGCCATCAGAAGAATCCCAGGCTTTTCAATGAGATCGCTGAAAAAATGCCGGACATCCATTTTGTCTGGATCGGAGACGGGGAACTGAGGGAACAGATCACAGCTCCCAATATTGAAGTGACCGGCTGGCTGAACCGGGAGGAAGCGCTGCGCCGTTCCATGGCCTCCGATGTGTTTATCCTCACATCTCTGTGGGAGGGACTTCCCATGTCCCTGCTCGAGTGTATGTATCTCGGAAAACTCTGCCTGGTCAACGATGTGATCGGGAGCCGGGACGTCATCCAGTCCGGCGTCAACGGTTTTGTCTGCAAGACTGCCGATGAATTTGTGGATTCACTGAGGACGATCCTCCGTGAGCCTGACCGGATCAGCGCACTGACCGAAAGAGCCAAGAAAGACATCCTTGAAAAATATAACACCCGGATCATGGCGGAGAAATACCGCGAGATCTATGAGGAAGCCTTTAACGAAACGGACAAGAAGACCCGGAAGAGAAAGAAGGACTGATCGAGACAATGAAAAAAACAGCCATTGTTTCCTGCTATTTTCAACCGAATTACGGAAGCATGCTGCAGGCTCTGGCGACACAGATGGCTCTGGACAAGCTCGGCTTTGAAAATGAGACTGTCTGCATCGACGGACTGAACCGCGAGATCAGACGCGCGAAGGTGCTGTATTTTGCGAAAGCTTCCCTGACCTCTGATATCCTGCTCTCCAAGGCAGGCATGGCAATGGCGCAGATCAGGCGAAGGGTGAGCGGCGGCACGTATCCCGACATGATCAAAGCGAGGCGCGGGGCTTTCAGAAGATTCAGTGAAAAATGGTTCCGGATGTCGGATCCTTACCCTTCCAGGAGCGCGCTGGGCGAAGCCTGTAAAGACAGGTACGGGACAGTCCTGGTCGGGAGCGACCAGCTCTGGCTGCCTGCCAACATCGCGGCGGATTACTATACGCTCAGCTTTGTCTCGGAGGAAGTCAATACAGTCGCCTATGCGACAAGCTTCGGCCAGTCGGAACTTCCGCGGGGCAGTGAGCGCGCAGCAGCCGCTTTTCTCCCCCGGATCCGTCATATCAGCGTCCGTGAGCGCTCAGGGCGGAAACTGGTGAAAAAGCTTTGCGGGCGCAGGGTTCCTGTTGTCGCCGATCCGACCCTCCTTTTCACAGGGGAGGAATGGATGTGCGTTCAGGAGGAGAAACCCCTGTTTGAAGGAGACTACATCTTCTGCTATTTCCTGGGGAGCAACCGCCTGCACCGTGAATTTGCCTCCCGCCTTTCCAGGGAGACCGGATGCAGGATCATAGCTCTTCCCCACGTCGATGAATTCGTTCACTGCGATGCGGATTACGCGGATGAGACGCCCTGGGAGATCGGCCCCTCGGAATTTCTGAACCTGATCAGGAATGCCGCCTGGGTATGCACGGACTCCTATCACTGCACAGCGTTTTCCATGCTGTATGAAAAGAATTTCTTTACCTTCAGAAGGTACAGCCGCAAGACGCGCCAGTCGACAAACAGCAGGATCGACACCCTTCTGTCGCAGTGCGGACTTGAGGACAGGCTCCTCACAGGGACGGAAGAAGCTGCGGCCAGTATCCGGACCGCCATCGATTACGCGCCTGTACGGTCCCGGATCGAAAAGATCCGCAGATTTTCCTGGAAGTACCTGTCGGATGCCATGCAGGACAGGACAGATACAGACATTAAATGACAACAGCTTTTAAAACAGCGTTTAAATGGCGTTAAACAGCTTTTTACATAAGCTTTTACATAAACATTTACAACGGTTTTTAAGACGGCTTTTCAGCACCTCCTGCTGCAGAAAGACCTGCAGGATACCTGAACAGCTGTCGGATAAGATACACGCGGACATGCTTCGGGGAACCGGCGGGCAGATCCTGAACTGCTGCCGATACTCTACCGGAAAGGGCAAAAGCGAATGGGAACACCGATCGTAAAAATCCTGGTTGCTTCACATAAGGAATACAGAATGCCGGATGACAGCATTTACCTGCCTCTGCACGTAGGCGCGGAGGGCAAGGTGGATGCGGATGGTCAGCCGCTTGATCTTGGATGGACGAAGGACAACACGGGGGACAATATCTCCCGTCTGAATCCCGGTTTCTGCGAGCTGACAGGCCTCTACTGGGCCTGGAAGAATCTCAAGGCTGACTACATAGGTCTGGTCCATTACCGCAGACATTTCTGTCTGAAGAAAAAGAGCAGGGATCCTTTTGAGAATATCATTACCGGCGCGGAGCTGCGTCCGATCCTCGGCCAGTACTGGGTATTTGTTCCGAAAAAACGGCGGTATTTCATCGAGACCCTGTATTCGCATTATGCCCATACGCATTACGCGGAACATCTGGATGCCACGCGGGAAGTGATCGCGGAGAGGTGTCCGGAGTATCTCCCTTCCTTCGACAGGATCATGCGCCGCAGATACGGATACATGTTCAACATGATGATCATGCGGCGGGACCTCGCGGACAAATACTGCAAGTGGCTGTTTGATATCCTCTTTGCCCTGTCTGAAAAGATGGGAGACACAGACCTGTCCTTTTATCAGGGGCGGTATTTCGGCAGAGTCAGCGAGATCATCCTGAATGTGTGGCTGGACCGTCAGGTATCCATTTCCTACATCCCGAAGAACAGGATCCGTGAGCTTTCAACAGTGTATACAGAAAAGATTGAGTGGTATAAAAAGGCAGCTTCTTTCCTGAAGGCAAAATATCTTGGCATGAAATATGAGGGAAGTTTCTGATGGGAAGACCTCTGGATGAATACAGAGCCGGAATAAAACGATGGCTTAAGAGAGGACTCCTTTCCGGAACCGGAAAGGGGATCGTAAGCGGAGTCACGGATATTCTGTTTTTCCTCTCCTTCGCTGTCTGTTTCAGCTGGGAATTTATCAATACGACCATGTTCAAAAAGGGATTTTCAGATTCCTTTGAACTGCGCATGGACAGCCTGTATCACATTGTGGTCATCATAGCCCTTGTGTGCGGGCTGATTGCTGTGCTGATGCAGGAAAGTCTGTATCAGGCTGTCTTCGAGGCGGTCCTTCTCGCGGCCGGGCTTCTGCACTGGAAGGTCGGAGGGGGAAAATATGAGGTTTTTGTCCTGTGCGTGCTGATCGTCGGCATGACCGGACGGTCCTTCAGAGCCCTGCTGACGATCGCTTTTACGATCGGGGGGATCCTGATGGCTGCCGCCTTTGCGGCCTCCCAGCTGGGGATCATCGAGGATCTGGTCTATGACGGGGGCAGGCATTCCTTCGGGATCGTCTACTGTACGGACTGCGCGGCGCATATTCTCTTCCTCATGATGATGTATGTCATGCTCAGGAGAGATGAGCTGAAGATTCCGGAGTATGTCCTTTTAGTCTTTGCCCAGGCGATCATGATGATGACAAAGGCCCAGTCCGACGTCGCATGCGGCTTCCTCCTTCTGGCGGGAGTCCTGGTCTATCGTCTGACCCGCAGGTGGCGCCGTTCCGCTGTGATGAAATTTCTCGGCAGGCTGGCCTGCCTGTCCTTTTTCCTGTGTACGGCAGCCTCTTTTATCATCACTCTGGGCTTTAACAGAAACGACATGGAGCTGCGCAAAAAAATGCAGTACTCCCTGATCCGCCGCCTGGAAATGAATCAGCAGGCCCTGAAAAACAATCCCTTTTCCCTGTTCGGCATCAAGGTGGAGGAGCACGGGTTCGGCGGCAGGACCACCAATCTCCCCAACTGGGACAAATATTTCTTTATTGACTGCTCCTACATCCGGCTGTTCGTGATCGGAGGACTGCTGTTGTTTGTCCTCATCCTCCTGATGATGACCTATACACAGCTAAGGTGCTTTGCCTACAGGAACTACGGATTTGTTTTCCTCCTGGCTCTGCTGGCTGTCTCCTGCCTGATGGAACACCACCTGATGGAGTATTTTTACAACGTATTTCCTCTCATGGCCTTTTCCGGCGGGAGATTTCTCAAAGAAACCGGGAATTACAGCAGGAAGTCAGTGAGGGTCCAGCTCCAGGAGGAGGCGGATCCCGCCCCGGGATCAGGGCAGGCACCTTCACGGGTGGAAGCAGATCCTGTCTGAGGATCATGTCAGATACCTTCACGGGTGGAGGCGGATCCCGCCCCGGAAATCGGGGCGGACATTCTTACAGAAAGAGATGAATCCGGTCCGGAGACCCGGACAGGAATCCGAAAACATTATGATTGAAATCAAGGATAAAAAAGAATGCTGCGGATGCGGCAGCTGTATGAACATATGCCCTGTGCACTGTCTCCGGATGGAGACGGACGCAGAGGGCTTTCTGTATCCTGTGGCGGACGCGGAGGCCTGCATTGACTGCGGCCTGTGCGAAAAGGTATGTCCGGTCCTGAATGCGGGGGAGGACATTCCCGCTGACCAGAGCGCATATCTGCTGCAGTACAGGAACGCCAGGGTCAGAAGGCAGAGCACGTCGGGGGGCGCTTTTACGGCGATCGCAGGCTATGTACTCAGGCAGGGCGGAGTGGTCTACGGAGCCGCCTATGATGAATCGCTCAGGGTCCACCATAAAGCGGCAGAGTCTGCCGGAGCCCTGGCAGCTTTCCGGGGCAGCAAATATGTGCAGAGCGATACAGAAAGCACCTTCAGTGAAGTCCGGGAACACCTGAATGCAGGCCGGCTGGTCTGCTACAGCGGGACTCCCTGTCAGATCGAGGGGCTTCTGGGCTTTCTGCAGAAACCATATGAAAAACTGATCACGGTCGACGTGGTCTGCCACGCAGTGCCCTCCCCCCTGGTCTGGGAGCGCTATCTGGAGATGCAGGGCAGAAAACTGGGGACCCGGATCACGGACGCAAAATTCCGGGAGAAGCATTTTGGCTACCAGTACTCGACTATGACGCTTATGGATCAGGATGGACAGGAGTGCTACGCGCAGGGCATTGACACCGACCAGATGCTCCGGGCGTTTTTTTCTAATGTCTGCGACCGGCCTTCCTGCTATGACTGCCGTTTTAAAAAGAGATATCGAAAAAGCGACTTTACTATCTGGGACTGCTATCCGGTGTATGCCTTTGACAAGAGACTGGATGATGACAAGGGGACAAACCGCGTCCTGATCCACACACAAAAGGGCAGGGAGATCTTTGAGCAGATCCGGGAAAGATGCCGCGTTCTGGAGGTGGATCCCGACAGGCTCACAGCCGGCGTGAAGGAGATGTTTGAGAGCGTGGAGGAGAGTCCTCTGCGGGAACAGTTCCTGGAAGATGCGGCCTGCATGGACGCGCAGGTTCTCTTTGACCGGTATTTCCCCGTGAACACAAAGGTCAGGCTCGAGAGGGCTGCGCGCAGGTTCTGCTATAGGACGGGGATCTATTCCGCCGCTAAACGGGCGGCCAGAAAGATCCTCAAGAAGGACTGAATCAATAAATAGGGCGGATGGAATGGATAGGACTGAAAAAGAGAAAAAAGCTCCGCAGGTGAGCATCATTGTGCCGGTCTATAAGGTCCCTGAGGGTTTTCTGCGCAAGTGCGTGGAGAGCTGCGGGGCCCAGACCCTTGAGGAGATCGAGATCCTGCTCGTCGATGACGGGTCGCCGGACGACTGCGGCAGCATCTGCGACGAATATGCGGCGCAGGACGAGAGGATCCGGGTCATCCACAAGGAGAACGGAGGTCTGTGCAGTGCCCGCAACGCGGGGTGCCTGGCGGCGCGGGGCGAATGGATCATGTTCGTGGACGGGGATGACTGGATCGACCCCGATATGTGTGAAAGAATGCTCGAAGCGGGCAGCCGGGAGAATGTCGACCTCGTTATGTGCGGGATCACCAAGGAATATGAGCACTCCTCCCAAGTCTACCGGTTTTACCTGCGCGACTATGAGGAGAGCGGCAAGGTCTACAGAGGCCGGGAGTGCCGCTGGCTCCAGCAGCAGCTCCTGGTCTACAACGGCAATATCGCGGTGGCATATTCCAAGCTGATCCGCAGGCGCCTGATCATGGAGAACAACATCCTGCACGACGAAGAGCTCCGCCAGGGAGCGGAGGGACTGGAGTTCAACCTTCGTCTGTTCGAAAAACTCCGGAGCGCGCTCTTTTTGAACCGGCCTTTTTATCACTATATCTATAATGACACTTCGATCTCCGCCTCCCACAGCGAAGAAAACCACGCCTTCGTGATCCGTTGCTTTGAGAGGATCCGGGACCTGATCGAGGAGAGCGATAACCGGGACAGGCTCCTGCCCTGGTTTGACAACCGCCTTCTGTATGTGATCATCACGACAGCCATCAGCGGTTATTTCAACCCGGATAATCCCGCCTCTTACAGAGAAAAGAAGAGAGGGTATGAGACCTATCTGCAGCAGCCCATCGTCAGCCGGGCTCTGCAGACAGACAACCTCCGGGGGCTTTCCAGACAGCGCAAAACGGTCCTGTTCCTGATCAGGCACAGGCAGTTCAGGGCGCTGGATCTGATGGGACGCGCCAGAAAATGGCAGAAGGAACATCTTTAAGAGGATATGGCAATGATGGAAGAACTGATTTCCATAGTGATTCCTGTCTATAATGTAAAGCCTTTTCTGCGCACCTGCGCGGAGAGTGTTTTCGCCCAGACCTTCCGGAACCTGGAGATCCTGTTTATAGACGACGGCTCGACAGACGGGAGCGGGGAGATCTGCGACGAGCTGGCTGCGCAGGATCCCAGAGTCCGCGTGATCCACCAGCCAAACGGCGGCCTCTCCGATGCCCGTAATACGGGGATCGAGGCATGTACGGGAAAATGGATCTATTTTCTGGACAGCGATGACGCGATCTCGCCGGTCACCATCGCCCATCTGTGGACGGCCTGTATCAAGACCAGGGCAGATGTCGCGGTCGGGGATTTTCTCAGGTTTTCCACACAAGAGGTCCCGCAGGAGAGGCGCAGTTTTGCCAGTGAATCTTTCGGGACGGAAGAGGCGCTCCGGCGTATGCTGATGAATGAGGGATTCGGCCATCAGGCCTGGGGGAAGCTCTTTAACAGGCAGCTCTGGTCTGTGCTCAGATTTCCCAAGGGTCTGCTCTATGAGGACTACGCAGTGATCTATGATGTGATGCTGGGGGCTTCAAAGGTCGCGAAGGTCTCCGACGCTCTGTATTTTTACAGGATGCAGGAGGGCTCGATCATGCACAGCAGTATCGGGGAAAAGAACCTCTCCCTGCTGGATACCTCCGCCCGGGTCACGCAGATGCTGCCGGAACATTACCCCGCTCTCCGGGGGCCTGCTGTCCGCCTTCAGGTCGTGACCTGGCTGCGTTTTTTGAGTGATATGCTGGAAACAGACTACAAACTGTTCCCTGATGTCCAGAAGAGAATCATCGATACCCTGAAGTCCTACAGGAAGGAATTCCTCGGCATGAAGGATGTGCGGAAGGTGGATAAACTCAAGTTCCGCGCGCTCATGAGGGGAAAATGGCTGTTTTATCTGATGTACAGAGCATCGGATGCAAAGAAGAAGTGAGGTTTCTGCTTGGTTCCTTATCTGATCACCTTTCTGATCTCCATACTCCTGTGCGGCTGTGCGGAACTGGCTATGAAGCACTCGCGGGCCGGCGGGGTACTGCTTCTGGGGGCAGCGGTTCTGCCCCCGGTTTTTCTGGCCGGCGCCAGGGACTTCACAGTCGGCACGGACATTCGGGCCTATGGCAACTATGTGTTCACCTATGCGAGATTCAGCAGCAATCCGATCACCTTTATGTGGCGGAAGAGCGATATAGAGCCCTTTTATAAAGGACTGGCTGCCCTTGTCTCGAGGTTCACGGACAACCCCCACTGGTTTTATTTCGCTACAGCCCTGGTCATCTGCGGATGCATCATGGGAGGGCTGTATCACTACCGGAGGTTCTGTTCCATCACTCTGAGCTGGGCCTGCTTTCTTTTTCTTTTTTACGGGGATACGCTCAACACCATGCGGCAGTGTCTGGCACTGGCGGTCGTATTCTGGAGTTTCCCGTTCTTTTTGAGAAAAAAATACATTCTCTATGCCCTGTTCCAGGTCGTGGCCATCCTGTTCCATACGACTGCCAGCATCGCTTTGCTGTTCCCCCTGCTGTATCTGTTCCTGCGGAGGGCTTCGGTGCAGTGGATGCAGTTTTTCTTTATTATTCTCTGCATGGGCGTCATCATGTTTTACAGCCCTGTGCTGCGGACAATACTGAAAACCGGGCTTCTGCCCGGCAAATTCTACCGTTATCTGGCCAAGGGAGTCGCTGTCGCCGTGAACCCGACCATCCTGCGCCTGCCTCCGCTTGTGCCCATTCTCCTCTATTATGACCGGTTTTGCGGTTTTCAGGCCGGGGAGGCGGCCCTCGTCCCGCCCCGCAGGGACAGGAACCCTGAAGGAGCTGACCGGTTTCCGGCAGAGGAGACCATGCCGGGCATGCTGATTGTTCTGATGCTGCTTTTGGAGATCTGTACCGTTCAGCTGCGCAGCGTGATGCCTACCCTGTACAGGATCAGCTATTATTTTGGGAGCTTCCGCTTTATCGCCTATTCCAGGCTGCCGCGGATCCTGCGCAAGGACAACCGGCTCCTGGTTGCCGCCCTGCTGCTCCTCTACCTTCTGGTCCTGTGGGTTTATCAGAACGTGATCCAGGGGAACAACGGGATCTATCCTTATCAGGCCGCCCCGGAATGGTGGAAGCTGTGCTATGGGCTGACTCCCCCGTCTTTGAACTGAACCGGGGGACAGTTCCGGTTCCCTTTTCAAACATATGACTGCGCGGACGGGGGTGGACCAGGGGGACAGATCACCGGTCCGCTCTCCGATGCCCCGGGGAGTTTGAACCGGAGAGATTCCTTCTGCCGCTTTTTCATGGGATTCTATCAGTCCGGTACGTTAAGCTATATGATGTTTGAAACGGAGAGATTCCTTCTCCCTCTTTTTCATGCCGCGATTCAGGAGGCAGAAAGTCAATGAATATTACAGTCGTGACACCCTATGATTCCTCCAATTACGGAGCTTTTCTGCAGGCTTACTGCCTGCAGCAGTACCTGGTAAGTGCCGGTCATTCAGTGACGCATATTCCCACCAGGCCGGCCGATTATGTGGAGGCCCTTTATTTCCACAGAATGCCGGTTACAAAAAAAGAAAAGCTTATTCCCGGCGTCTACAGGAGACACACGGCTTATGGTAAGAAAAAATACGAGCTTTTCAGCAGAGCGCAGAAGGCTTTTCATGTGACAGAAGACCTGTCGGACACCGAACTGATCGTCCTGGGGAGCGACGAGATCTGGAATGTGAAGAATCCTGTATTTGCCGCCTCCGTCTTCTGGGGTAAGATCAACATTCCCACGATCTCTTACGCGGCCAGTGTCGGGGATGCCGATGAGGAGACCTTCCGCCCTTTCCCGGATCAGATCGAGCAGCTGCGCAGGCTCAAATGTGCTCTGGTGAGGGATGAAAACACCCGCAGATTTGTGGAGGCCCGCTCCGGCCTGAAGCCGGAGATTGTCTGTGACCCCACGATCCTCTGGCCTGTGGACAGGTACGGAGAGGAATGTGAAGATCCCTATGTCAGAAAGCATAACTGTCTTCTGGTCTATTCCTACGGCCTTTCCAAAAAGGAGATCAGGGAGATCCGCAGCTATGCGAAAAAGAAGCACCTGAAGACCGTTTCCTGCTGTTTTCCCAACCGCTGGTGCGACCACCAGGTGGAGTGCGGCCCGCTGGCCTTTTCCAGCCTGATCCGGCAGTGCCGTGAATACTACACGTCCACTTTTCACGGGACCATCTTCGGCCTGCTCAACCACGCGAAATTTGTCTGTTCCACAGAGCACCCCAAGACCCTGCACCTGCTGCAGCAGTTCGGTCTCGAAGACCGTCTCCTCAGAAAAGAAAACTTCAGTGCAGATGCCCTGGCGGAAATTTTTTCACGGAGGATCGCTTATAAGAAAGTTGACAGGATCGTCCTAAAGATGCGGGAACAGTCGGGACAGAAGCTGGAGGAAGCGATCCGTCTGGCTGTCCGGACAGGGCAGGACGATAAACCGGACGAAAAAGCGGCAGAAAATTCTGCAGGAATTATACCCGGAAAAACGGATGATATTACCGGCGGAAAAGCGGGCGAAGCACTGGTCGCAAAAGTGGCTGAAACGCCCGACTCCGGAGCCGGAGATAAGTTTGACCCCATGATCTGCTTCCCCAACGAGTGCACGGGCTGTTTCGCCTGCCGGCAGGCCTGCCATCAGGATGCTGTCCGGATCGTGACGGACGCCCAGGGCAGGAAGCTCCCTTCGATCGATGAGGATAAATGCATCCGCTGCGGCGCCTGCAAGGCGGTCTGTCCCGGGAGAAACAAATCCTCCCTGCACGAGATCAGGGCCTGCTATGCGGCCCGCGGCAGGAATGAAGAAGAGATCAGGGACTCCTCTTCGGGAGGAATGGCCGCCCTTCTTTCGCAGTCCATGGTCAGGGAAGGGGGCGTCGTCTGCGGCGCCGTGGTCAGGGACAGGAGGGTGATCCACGTCTGTGCCTCCACACTGGAGGAGACCGCTGCCTTTAAGGGCTCCAAGTATGTCCAGAGCGATATTTCAGAGAGCTTTGAGGAGATCCGCGGGATGCTCAAAGACGGCCGCAGAGTCCTGTTTATCGGGACGCCCTGCCAGGTCGATGCCATGAACCGGTTCTTTGGCAGGAACGCCGGTTTTTATACTGCCGATATCATCTGTCACGGAGTGCCTCCCATGGAGTATCTGACAAAGCACCTGGCGGACATCACCGGGGGGCACAGTTTTGACGGTTTCCGTTTCCGGGGCAGCACCGATGACTTCACACTCAAGGTTTTTGACGGCAGTGAGATCCTCTATGCAAAACATGAGACAGAGGATCCTTATTTTCATGCTTTTCTGACAAGCATGACCTACCGCGAAAACTGTTACAATTGTAAATATACCTGCAGCCGCCGGGCGGGAGACCTCACTCTGGGAGACTTCTGGGGGCTGGATCACAGCACCCTCAAAAACACTTATGACGGGAACATTTCAGTCGTCCTTGTCAATACGGAAAAAGGGCAGGAGCTTTTTGAAATGATCAGGCCCCTCCTTGTCTGCGAGGAGAGGGAGACCGCAGAGGCTGTTGCCGGCAACCCTCAGCTGCGCAGGCCCTCCATGAAGCACAAGGACCGGACAGCCTTTATTTCCGCCTACATGAAGAGCGGGGATTTCAGAACCGCGGTCGCTGCGACGGGCCTGGAACAGGAAATGAAACGCCTGCAGTTCGGCAGGACCGGAAAAGGAAAGGTCTATGTCCGGATCAAAAAGATGTGGCAGAAACTGGTTTGAGCGGACAGCATGGATTGAACAGACGGCGGATGCAGCGTCCTTACGCGAAATACTGCCGTCCTGCTGCGGGAAATCGTCAGCAGGCGTCTGAGAACAGGTCAGTAAGTGTCTGAGAATAGTATATAAAAAATGTTTGGAAAATTATTGAATCGCTACAGGGCAATCCCGATTGCCGCGAAAGCTTCCATATGGTTTATAGTCTGCAGCGTCCTGCAGAAGTGCATCTCGATGATCACGCTGCCAATCTTTACCAGGCTGATGAGCACCGAGCAGTACGGCCAGTTCAACGTATACAACTCCTGGCTGCAGATCTTTACGATCTTTGTCACTCTGCGTCTCAATTACGCCGTGTTCAATAAGGGAATGAGCAAATTCAAGGAGGACCGGGACGGATACACCTCCACCATGCAGACCATTACCTTCCTGCTGGCCGCCGCCCTCTTTGCGGTCTACCTGGTCTTTCGAAAGCAGGTCAATGCCCTGACCGAGCTGCCGACCTTTGTCATGGTCGCGATCTTCCTGGAGCTTCTGTTCACACCGGCCATCGATTTCTGGACGATCCGGAAACGCTACGAATACATCTATAAGCCGGTCGTCTACCGCACCCTTCTGATGACGGGGCTCAACGCCGCCCTGGGTGTTGCCGCTGTCCTGATGACAACAGAAAAAGGATACGCCAGGATCATTTCCTGTGTTTTCGTCAATCTCTGTTTCGGGGTCAGCCTGTTTGTGTACAACCGGAGGAAGGCAAAGACCTGGTTTAATAAAGAGTACGCGAAATTCGCCATTCTCTTTAATATCCCCCTCCTGATGCACTATGTCTCCCAGTACATCCTGGACCAGTTTGACCGGATCATGGTCCAGAAGCTGGTCAGCATGGCGGCTGCGGGACTGTACGGTGTCGCCTATAATGCGGGCATGATCATGAAGATCGTCACCCAGAGCATCAACAATGCCCTGATCCCCTGGCAGTATAACAAGCTGGAGAAGCAGGAGTTTCGTGAGCTGGACGACGTGCTCTTTCTGATCTTTATCGGCGTCGCGGCCTGTGCCTTTGTGTTCTCTTCCTTCGCCCCGGAGATCATGCACATTCTTGCGCCTCCCAGCTACTATGAGGCTGTCTACGTCATCCCGCCGGTGGCCGTCGGGCTCGTGTTTTCCTTTATGTACACAGCCTTTGCCAATGTTGAGTTTTTCTTTGACCAGAACAAGTTCACCATGTATATCTCCATGGCGGGCGCCCTGCTCAATATCGTCCTGAACTACTTTGGCATCAAGCTTTTCGGCTATGTCGCCGCCGCCTACACGACCCTGTTCTGCTATGCGGTATTTGCCCTGTGCCATTACCTGTATATGACCGCCAGCGTGAAAAAGGCCCTGGGGGTCTCCGGTGTGTTCCGCTCCGGCAGGCTCCTGGTCCTGTCCGCGGCGATTCTTCTCTTTACGATCGCGATGATCTTTTTCTACGACAAAGCCCTGATCCGCTACAGCATCAACCTCCTAATCCTGCTCGTCCTCTATCTCAAGAGAGACCTTGTGAAGGATCTTTACGGCAGGGTGCGGTCCGCAAAGAAAAAGAAATAACTATAAGTTTTCTGCACTTCGAGGCCCGGATGAGTGCGGTCCGCAAAGAAAAAGAAATAAAGGATATTGCTTTTAAGGAAGATATGATGATAGGAATCCTGACTTTTCATAAATCTGTGAATTACGGTTCTGTCCTGCAGTGCTGGGCGCTCCAGAGGGCGCTGACGCTGGAGGGGTACACGCCTCAGATCATTGATTATGAGCCGGAAAAATACGGGGAGATGTACGACGTCTTTTTGAAACCGGGTACTCCGCGCTTTCTGATCCGGAATCTCAACAGGCTGCCGGTCAGCGGTATCCTGCAGCGGCAGAAGAGCGGCTTTGCCCGTTTTCGCAGAGACCACCTTCCCGTCGGCCCGGTGACCTGGCATCACGATGACGATTATACGGCGATCGGCTCACAGTACGATGCCATCATCTGCGGCAGCGACCAGATCTGGAATGTCAGCGCCGCGGACGCGGACAAGATCTATTTTCTGCCCTTCGACGCTCCCTGCCGCAAGCTCGCCTATGCGGTGAGCCTCAATACAGGTTCCTTCGACTCCCTGGAAGATCCCGGGGAGAGGGAGACCTACCGGCAGTGGATCAGTGATTTCGACTACCTTTCCTGCCGGGAGATCGACGGCGTCGAAAAGCTGCGTGAGCTCCTGGGAGGAGAGCGACCGGTAGACCTTGCCCTTGACCCGACCCTTCTGCACGACAAGAAGGAATACGTCCGGATCACCTCTCCCAGACGGATCAGGGAGAGATATATCTTTGTCTATTATGTCTGGTATGACGAATCCATCGTCCGCGCGGCCCGGGAGATCGGCAGGCGGACGGGACTTCCCGTCTATACCATTGAAATGGCAAAGGGCGGACGCACCTATCTCAAACTCTGGAAAAAGGGGATCCGGCCTGTTACCCGGGCCCTTGCGCCGGGTGATTACCTGAGTCTGATCCGGCATGCCGCCTATGTGGTCACGGACTCCTTCCACGGGACAGCGTTTTCCATCATTTTTGAAAAAAAATTTGTCAGCATCAACGACGGCAGCCCGGAGCGGGGATATAAAAATGATGTCCGGATCAGCGGGATCCTGGACAAACTAGGCCTCGGCGGCCGCTTCGTCACCTGTGAGCAGCTTGAGCAGCTCGACCTCGATGAGCCGATCGACTACAGAGCTGTCACCCGCACCAGAAAACAGCTGGCCCGGCAGTGCCTGAAGAGACTGACAGATGCCCTGAAAGGATAAAAGCAAAATGACTGTTCAGAAAATCTCAGTGATCGTGCCGGCCTATAATGCTGAGAAGACGATAGAAAAGACTATCCGGAGCCTTCTGGCCCAGGACTGGCCGGATTTTGAAGTGATCGTGGTTGACGACGGCTCCACAGACCGGACAGCGGAGATCTGCGCCGGCTTTTGCGAAACGACAGAAGCGGATCAGGGCACCGTCCCCCGGGCAACTGCATCCGAAACGGCAGAAGCGGACCAGGGAACCGTCCCCCGGGCAACTGCATCTGAAACGGCAGAAGCGGATCAGGGCATCGTCCCCTGTTCCACTAAGCAGATCCGCGTCCTGTCGCAGGCCAACGCGGGGCCTGCGGCCGCCAGAAACCTGGCTCTGCAGAATGCCCGGGGGGATCTGATCTGCTTTGTGGACGCCGACGATACTGTGCAGGAGGATTTCCTGAGGGCTCTGGCGGAAGCCGTCACCGATGCGCAGATCGCTGTCTGCGGATACAACATAGTCCGGGAGGACGGAAGCTCAGACCCTGTCCTGCCCGCCCGGGAGCGCCTGACAGGCACTGAGACAATGAAGAGGGTCTTTACCGATGAAGCCATAAACGGCTTTCTCTGGAACAAGATTTTCCGTGCTGAGATCATCCGGGACTATTCCATCCGTTTTGATGAAAAAATCCATGTCGGGGAGGATATGCTGTTTGTGGAGCAGTATCTGCGCTGCTGCGCCACTGTCCAGATGACAGACCGGGCTCTGTACAACTACTTTGTCGCCGGACAGTCCGTCTCACACGCGCTCACAGCCCGAAACCTCACCCTGCTCAGGGCTTTTGCCCGCGCCTTCAGCCTCTCAGGGGAAAGCGAATACAGAGACCTGACGGTCAGCAAATATGTCCGCCAGTATCTGGTCTTTTATGTGCTTTATCCTGAAAAAAAATCACTGGAAAAGAGGTTCAACACCTTTCTGGAAAAAACCGGCTATTCTGATGAACGGATTTTTGCGGTCCTGCCGCGCGCATACAGGGCCAGGTTCAGATTTTACCGCTTCAGCAGACCGTTATATGCGGCGTGTATGTCGGGGCTGCGGGGAGCGAAGGATGTCCTTTTCGGGAAAGACAGGGAATTGAAAAAAAAAGTAAGGGACAAGTCATGCCAGTACAACACACAGAAAAACAGCATACAGTAAAACAATATACAGAAAAACAACATACAGAAAAACAACACACAGAGAAACGTAAAAAGAACAGCAACCTGAGTATAGAGCTTTTCAGGATTCTTTTCACCTTTGTGATCGTCATTCACCACGCTTCTTCCTTTCCGGGAGGAGACACCTGCCTCAGGCACGGCTACCTCTGCGTGGAATTTTTCTTTATTCTGGCCGGTTTTTTTCTCTACCGGTCCTTCAGGGCGGAAAAGGAGCACAGCACCTTTGCCTATCTGAAAAAGAGGCTGCGCCGGCTGTATCCGGAGTATCTGTTTGCCGCCCTGGTCTGTATCCTGGTCCTGGGCGTACTCAACCGGGAGTTTGACCTGAGCAAGGCGGTAAATGAGCTTCTGATGCTGCAGAACACCGGCATCTTCCATCTGGGCGGATACAACTTCCCCTGCTGGTACATTTCCTGTATGATGGTTGCCGGGCTTCTTATTTACAGCTTTCTGTCCGTCAGAGAAAATGAATTTCTGAAGATCGCTGCTCCCCTTCTGGCTGTCGGGACCTTCACCTTTTTGATGGGCAATGGCAAAGGGCTCGAGACCTGGGGCTATATGGGACCCGTCTCTTTTCCCCTTCTGCGCGGCCTGAACGACATGTCCGTCGGCGTCCTGCTCTGTGCGCTTGTTATGGACCATGTGAAGCTGTCAGAGACAGTCAGTCTCCTGCTGGAGATCGTATCTGTGATCCTGATCTTCCTGGGACTGTTCACTGACTTCTCAGGAGAAATGGTGACCGTCACAGCCTTCCTCGTCCTGATCCTGTCCCTGACCGCCGGGGAAAACCCCGTCAGCCGGGCTCTGTCTGAGAACAGGGTGATCGCTTTCGTTTCGAACTACAGCTACACCCTCTACCTCAATCACGGCATCCTGGTCAAGATCTTTCAGGTCGTCGGGAAAAAAGTCCAGATCCCCTGCGTGATCGGGGTCTATCTTGTTCTCCTGATCATCTACAGTCTCATTACCAAAAAGATCGTGGACACCATCTGCGGCATTCTGTTCAGGGAGAAAGCCTGAAAAGGTATAAATGGATTGAGAAGGTATAAATGTATATAAAAGCAGAACTGCTTTTATAGATAAACTGCGGAAACTTCCCGCATCGGAAAGGGATGAAGCCCATTCTGCCAGGGGAGATTTCAGCAAGTAACTGTTCACCGCCGTTGTAAATCTGTAATCCGGATCGCAAGGTCTGTTCATAGTTCATAATGGAATCTGTCATTTGACTTGCCTGGACGGCTGTATCCCAGGGTATTCATAAGCAGGCTCCTGTTGCATCAAAATGATCAAATGATCCGGCAAAACCGGGAATCCTGTATGGACCGGAACAGATACGGCATTATTGAAAGGAAAAAGGAATATTGACAATGAAAAGAGAAAGCGGAATTCTTTACCCCATTTCGTCCCTGCCCTCACGTTTCGGCATCGGCGCGTTTTCCAAAGAAGCCTATGAGTTCGTGGACTTCCTGAAGGAAGCCGGCCAGTCTTACTGGCAGGTCCTGCCCCTGTGCCAGACCGGTTTCGGGGACTCCCCCTATCAGTCTGTCTCCTCCTTTGCGGGCAATCCCTATTTCATCGACCTGGAGAAGCTGATCGAAGAGGGGCTTCTGACCTGGGATGAAGTGAACCGCTTTGATTTTGGCAGCGATCCCGAAAAGGTCGATTATGGCGCTATGTACAACTATCGCTATACCGTCCTGAGGATCGCCTTTGACCGCTTCAGGACTCTGGAGTCCTCGCCCAGCCACAGCGCTTATCACGCAGAGTATCAGGAGTATCTGGATAGAGAGCACTACTGGCTCTTTGACTATGCCCTCTATATGGCTCTGAAGAAAAAATATGAAGGAAAATCCTGGACCGACTGGGAGAAGGGTGAGCGGCTCAGGGATCAGAAAGCCCTGGAGGCATCGGCGCAGGAACTCTCCGATGACATCGACTTCTACCGTTTCCTCCAGTTTGAATTTGACCGCCAGTGGAAAAAACTGCATGCCTATGCGAAAGAACAGGGCATCAAGATCATCGGCGACATCCCCTTCTACGTGGCAATGGACAGTGCTGCGACCTGGGCTCATTCCGATATTTTCAAATTTGACAAGGACCTGGTCCCGACCGTTGTGGCGGGCTGCCCGCCTGATGCCTTCTCCCCCACAGGTCAGCTCTGGGGCAATCCTGTCTATGACTGGAAGAAGATGAAGAGGGGCGGTTACAACTGGTGGATCCAGCGCTTCGCCCGCAACTTTGAGTTCTATGATGTTGTCCGCCTTGACCACTTCAACGGCTTTGCGGAGTATTACGAGGTTCCCTACGGAGACAAGACAGCGGAACACGGGACCGTCGTCAAGGGCCCCGGAATCGACTTCTTCAGGACTGTGAAAAAGCAGCTGGGTGAGGTCGCCATTATTGCGGAGGATCTGGGGAACATCACCCCCGCGACAGAGAAACTGCTCGAGGGGACAGGATATCCGGGCATGAAGGTCCTGCAGTTCGCCTTTGATCCCAGCGAATCCAGCTATTATCTGTCCTACAACCATGTGAAGAACGCCGTCGTCTATACCGGCACTCACGACAACACCACGACCCGCGCCTGGATCGAGCAGTGCAGCGACCACGACAGGGACTTCGCCCGCCGCTTCATCCACTCGGAGAACACTGACTACGGCGCCTTTACCTGGGACTTCATCCGTGAGGCTTTCCGCAGCGTCTGTGACCTCTGCATCATCCCCATCCAGGATTATCTGGTCAAGGGCGAGGAGGCCCGCCTCAATACCCCCGGCACTGCCCAGGGCAACTGGCAGTGGCGCGTCCTGCCGGATTTCCTTTCCAAAGAGCTCGCCCACAGCATTTATGACCTGACAAAGACCTATGGAAGGCTGCCGAAAGTGGATAAAACGGATAAAGATAAAAAAGAAGAGAAGAAACCCCAAAAGTAATGATCCGAAAAGCAATCCGAAAGATAGAATAAGCTGATAAACCTGTCAGAAGGACGTGTCCTCATTGAATCAATTGTGTCTGCTCCGGGAGCCCCTGTCTCAGGATTGCATTTTACTAAACGATGCGTAAAACCTTATAAAGGAGACAATAAATTGGATATTAGTATTTTGCTGGTTCTTCAGCAATTCAGAGAAGGAGGCGGAGGCATTTTTCTCAAATTTCTGGAAAAGATGACTTTTCTGGGAGAAATGAATACAGTGCTGGTCATCATGGCCGTCGTCTACTGGTGTATCGATAAAGATATGGGGGCTTACCTGATGATGGGCTGGAGCGGCAACAGGCTGGTCAACGGAATGTTGAAAGTGACAGCCTGTGTCTACCGGCCATGGATCAGAGATGCCCGGGTCGTTCCGAATGCTGCCACGATGGCCACGGCGACCGGTTACTCTTTTCCCAGCGGCCATTCCATGAATGCCGCTTCAGTTTACGGAGGCTGTCTTGTCCGCAGTGATTTTTCCAGGGCTTCCCGTATTATATTTGCCCTGACTGTAGCGCTGGTGGCTTTCAGCCGCAATTACCTCGGTGTGCACACCCCCCAGGACGTCCTTATCGGTGTTTCCGCAGGACTTCTGGTCATGGTCCTGACTTACCTCCTCATGCGGTGGATCGCTATCCATCCTAAAGAAGATAAGTATGTAGCCGTGGTCGGGCTGATCCTTGCTGTGCTGGTTGCAACCTATGCGGCAGTCAAACCCTATCCTGCGGATTATGACCTGGAGGGAAAGCTGATCGTGGACGGCGCGAAAATGGCGAGGGATACCTTCAAGGGTGTGGGCTGGTGCATGGCTTTCCTGATCGGCTGGATCCTGGAGAGACGCCTGGTCAGGTTTACGACACAGATCTCCCCTTACCGCAGACTCACCCGTTTAGCGGTCGGTCTTTTTACCTACTATGCAGTCAGTCTGATCCTCGTACCCCTGATCGCGTCAGGGATCTCCGGTGCGGCAGGAACCCTGGTCTCCTGCTTTGTACAGATGTTTTATGTCGTCTTTCTGTTTCCGCTGTTCTTTAATTGTGTAGAGAGAAATTAATGAAAGAAATGAAAGCAGGCTGTCAGCAGCCTGCTTTTTTTCGTTCATTTTTTGACACTTATTTGACAAAGTCTGGAATTTTTGTTTGTTTTATACAGGATTGTGCTATACTTATTTTACTTTTTTACATTTAAGATTCTCTTGTGCCGTCTTTTGGACATGAGGGGGAAGGAAGAGAGGATAAATATGATCAGGCAGAACAGGTTGATAGCAGCGATTTTGTCCGCAGTGTTGGTTTTCTCAATGGTTCCGTCGGGAGTACTTGCGGCAGAGGAGACAGTGGATTCTTCCCGGATGGAAATAGAAAGCGAAGGGAACAGACAAAGTGAAGAGACAGATATGGCTGTTTCTGAATATGAGGAGGACAGCTCTGTCCTCGCTGAAGCTGCCGAAGGGGCAGGGGACGATATGGTCCTTTCCGGAGCTGCTGCTGATGAAGGAGAGGATGACGCAGCCCTTCCCGGAACTGCCGATGGGAAAGAAGACGATGCGGCCCTTCCCGGGACTGATGAAGGAGACAGCACAGCTTTTTCCGGGACTGCCGAAGGAGAAGAAGACAGTGAAGCCCTTTCCGGGACTGCCGAAGGAGAAGAGGACAGTGAGGCCCTTCCCGGAGCTGGCAGCGGGAAAGGAGACAGTCTTGTCTCTCCCGAAACAGCTGATGGGGAAGGAGACGGTACTGTCTCTCCCGAAACAGCCAATGAGAAAGGCGCTGAAATTGCTTTTCCCGAAACAGTTGATGGAGAAGAGCAGGAAATCATCAACAGCCCGGACGAACTGACAGAGACAGAGGTATCAGCAGAAAAGGCGGAAGAAGAGAAAGGGCGACAGGAGGTAAAGGAAGAGCAGGAGAGTGCTGATTCTGTCTCCGGAGTGCCTCAGGCAGAAGCTGTTTTTGAAGAGGAGGAGACGATTTCTGACACTGCTCAGGATACAGCGATTGAAGAAACGGCCAAAGAGCAGAAAGAGGAATCTGATGAAGGGCAAAAACAGCTTGTGCAGCCCGAAATGACTTTTATTGGAGAAGAAACAGCAGATGAGGAGGAACAGTATGAAGAGTTCCTCAATGCTGTCTTCTTTGGAGCCGGCACATCTGACAGATCTGGATCCGGAAATAAAAAGAACTCTGGATCTTATCTGACCGGACCGGACAAGCTGTTCTATACCAGGCTTGCAGAAGCGGCAGGTGAGATTGTCAGAGGAGAAAGAGATTCAGGATTAGTTGAAGTTCCGTTAACAGAGATTACGGGAGGGAAAATTGATTTTACAGCCCAGGATCTGGGCCTCGATTATATAGTTGATGAAAGCGGCTCTGAGAATCCCGGGATAGCACAGGCATTAAGTGAAAAGTTTCCTATGGATTTTGCCAGGATCCAGACATGTCTGCTTGCCGACTGTGCCTATGAGATGTTTCCTCTTAAAGCAGGTATTGCTTATCAGGCAGAGTTCAGTTTCTGGCCGGAAGGAACTGGAAATGACTCGGTGGTACACCTGAGCGGAGAGTATTATATTGTCGGCCTGAACCCGATTCAGAGGTTCGCTGATCCGGATGGCGATGAGTTTGCAATCAACTCTGACAAAATCAGGGAAGTCCTTTACGCCGCTGACAATGCCAGGAGGATCGTCAGCAATGCGGAGGGTATGTCGGACTACTACAAACTCAACTACTATAAGGAGAAAATCTGCGATCTGGTGTCTTACGACGAGGATGCGAGAGCTCAGGGCCTGAGTTATGACGATCAGGGCGCATGGGCCCTCCTCAATGTATTTGATGGTGATGACTCAACAAATGTAGTCTGTGAGGGTTATGCGGAAGCATTCCAGTATTTATGTGAGCTGACAACTTTTGAAGGCGATACATACGCCTATTCTGTAACGGGAAACATGGCCGGCGGAACCGGTGAGGGAGGCCATAAATGGAATATCGTTCATATTGACGGAAGCAATTATATCGCTGATATAACCAATTCCGACAAGGGGTCCGCCGGTGAAGACGGGAAGCTCTTCCTTAAGGGAATGGAAGGAAGTGTTGAGGACGGATATACCAAAGAATGGCCGGCGAGAGAAGTGGAAACTGATCTTGGCAACGGCAGCTATTCGGTCACCATTTATCCCGGAGGGACAATCAGTTTTGTCTATGATGACGACACTAAGAAAGCCTTTGAAATTGAAGATTTAACTCTTTCCGGAAGTGATTACGATGCGCCTGAGCCGAACCCGGTGGACGACAGGGTGATGATCAAAGGTGTGCAGGTGCATCTGACGGATAAGGTCGGCCTGATCGTATATGTAAAACCTCTTGAGGGTTCAGATCTGGCAGAGGATGATTACATGGAGTTCCTCTGCAATGACGAAATGACAGATATAGGGGTGGGAGAACCGGGCTGCCGGAAGCTTACGATCACAGACTATACGGGGGAGGATGTTGAAGTCTATGCCTTTGAATATGATCTGTGGATCAAACAGATGGCGGATGAAGTCAGCTTCCGCATGGTCATAGGCGGCGTGGAAGGTACAGAAAAGACTTATTCCGTAAAGGATTATGCTGAAGAAATCCTTCGTGGCAGCTGGTATGGGAACTACTCCGAAAAGGAAAAGGAACTGGCAAAAGCACTGCTTAATCTGGGCGGGTACGCACAGGAGTATTTTGGATATAATACGGACCACTGCGCAAATGGCAGTATCGACAGGGAACTGGGCCCTGACCCTGATCTCAGCGAGTACAAATATACGCTGACCAGGGAAGAAGACAACGGAGGTTTTCATCTGAAACAGGCGACACTGCTGCTTGGGACCTATATTTCATTGCTTTTCACCTATGAAACAGACGAGGGCAAGGGTATCGAAGATTTTGATATTCTGATCGATGGCTGTGATATCTCAACAAGCAAAACCACTCCTGCAGGTGAAACAATTGAAGTGGGATATAATGACGTTCTGGATAAACAATGTATGGTCATTGGGAATATAGAACCGTATAGATGGAACGAGATGCATACACTTGAGGTAAGACCAAAGGAACAGTCGCAGGTTGTCTGTACTTTAAGTTATGGCCCGCTGTCTTATTGTTATTCCAAGCTTCAAAAAGGGAACAATAAGTTGAAAAATCTCTGTACAGCCATTTATAAATATTGGGAAACAGTGTCCGGGGAGTAATGATATTGTGAATTCCAGAAAGAAAATCGGTCTGGTCGCAGGCGCTGTCATTGCCTTGTTCCTTGCAGCAGGCATCGGGATATCAGCGGTCAGGACCGGTAAAGAGCAAAGAACGAAAATAGAAATGGAACAGACGGTTAAAGCCGACAGTCAAAGCAGCGAGGTCAAAACTGTGACGGCTGAGCCTGATCCCCCTTCTGATCTGAAGGATGAAATCCCGAGGCAGGTATCTGCGCCTGCGGATCCGGATGCAGGTCCTGCTGCCGGGCAGACAGACTCCGCAGGGGAGAGGGGACAGGACACAGATAAGGCTGCCCTGCCTGCTGACGGATTTCAGAGACCGGCTCCGGAAACGGAGAATCGCCCGGAAGCACCCGGTCAGACAGAGACAAAGGGGCAGGCAGCACCTGAGGTCATTGACAAGACGGAGGAGTACACAGATACGGATTCCGATGAGCCTGCTGATCCCGGAGACCTCCTGGATTCAGATACCCGGACGGAGACGGAGGATCGCCCAGATCCCGCTTACCCAACAGAAACTGAGGACTTTAATGATTCTGAAGAAAACAGCGATGAGGACAGGCGGGATCAGGATTCCCCTGATCCGGGGAGCGCTGTCCTGCCTCCCGACGATCTTCAGGAGGAGGATACGGAGAGACAAAAGCCCACTGAGCCCGGTGTTCAGCCGGAGACAGTAGAACCGGCAGAATCCAGTGGCCGGTCCGGAACAGAAGACAATACAAGCTCAGGCGCCCGGCCCGGGACAGAGGGCAATACAGACTCCAGTGTCCGGCCCGGGACAGAGGACAATACAGGCTCAGGCGCCCGGCCCGGGACAGAGGACAATACAGGCTCCAGTGTCCGGTCCGGAACAGAGGACAATACAAACTCCAGTGTCCGGTCCGGAACAGAGGACAATACAGACTCCGGTGCCAGGCCCGGGACAGAGGACAATACAGGCTCAGGCGCCCAGCCCGGGACAGAGGGCAATACAGGCTCAGGCGCCCGGCCCGGGACAGAGGACAATACAGGCTCCGGCGCCCGGCCCGGGACAGAGAACCAGGATCCTGCAGATTCTGCTTCCCACGTAGGACCGGAGAATCCCACTGGTCCTGCTGACGATTGGGAAAACGGAGAACAGAATAGCTCCGGAGAACAAAACGGCGAGAGTGAATACAGGGATGAAATCAGGGAAAGAGAAAAGAACGAACTGCCGATCGTGTTCTTTTGATTAAGGGGATATCAAGGACTTTTCTTTGATGACGACAACGAAATGAAAGAATACATTTCCGCACAGTGTGCAAAGTTTATAAACCTGCAATTCTATGGCAGTAGTGAACCAGCTTCAGGAAAGGAATAGTTAAAAATGGAAAAATATGAAACTCCCGTAATGGAAATCGATTTATTTGATGAAGCGGAATTGAAAACATACACCGGAACCGGAGATGCATTAGATCCTGAAAGTTTTCAATAACAGAAAAATAGTTACAGTACAGATCGGCTCGAAACTCGAGGCGTTTTTCGCGGCTTCTCGCGAAAAACCCGAGTTCAACGGCGCGCGGCGCACGCGAAGCGTATTGGAATCGCCGCGCGCAAGCGTTACATGTCCACGCCCTTCGAGTGGGCGTGGACAGTAACGAAAAATAAGATACTATCCGGAATATTCGTTCCATGGAATTTACTCTAGCAATTGTGTTATGATAGTTTTTGACTCGAAATTTCAGGCTTTCAGACAGCCTGTAATGCCGACAGGCGTCCCCCGACGGCAGCTGATCCTTAATCTCGCAGGAGTCGGATTCAAAATTGATCCAGTCAACCGCAGCCAGTTAGCTCTGTGCTTCGCAGGGTATGAAGACCTTCCGGAATACACCGGAAATACGCCTGGGACTGCTGATGGAGTCAGGATCAGCGCCGTCAATACACCGATAGTCTCTCTGGGGATAAGACCGGAGGAGATCAGAGAAGAGAAGGCTCTGTTTCTGCGCCATTGGCAGGATAAAGGGGCAGAGATCCCTTTTATGGACGACTACTGGCATGAGATCAATGCCCTGCGTAGAAAGATGCTTACCGTCCTGATCGAACACCAAATCATCCAACTTCATGGTTCTGCAATCTGTGTGGACGGCCAGGGCGTCCTTTTTACTGCGCCGAGCGGGACCGGCAAGAGCACGCATTCACGGCTGTGGAGGGAGAGGTTTGGTAAAGAGGTCATCATGATCAATGATGACAAACCTCTGATCCGAGTGACTGATGATGGTATCCTGATCTGCGGCGCACCCTGGAACGGCAAACACCGTCTGGGGAGACAGATCGCAGCTCCGCTCAGGGCAGTCGTACGTCTGCGGCGCGGCGAAGCCAATGAAATCAGTCCGCTTGATAATGCGGGAGCTTTCAGGGAACTGTTCCTGCAGACCTATCAATTCAGAGACAGAGAAAAGATGCAGAGGGTCATTTCTGTTCTGGCCCGGATCATTGAAGATGTCCCCTGTTATTCCCTGCTTTGCAATATGGAACCGGAGGCGGCGGAAGTGGCCAGGGAAGGGCTGAGAGGAATATAATTGAGAGGAATATAAAAGGGAAATTCTTGGATGAAAAATATTGAAGGAAGAGAAGCGGGAGAAGACAAGCTGAAAGAAAAGGATCCTCTCGCCTGGGAGGAGATCAGGACAGACCATATCATCCAGGATGAGTGGATCGATTTCCGAAAGACATCCTACCGCTTTCCGGACGGCAGCATCTATGAGCCCTTTTACAGCTACAGCCGCAGAGATTATGTAGTGATCGTGGCCTCGGATCCGGAGGGCAGGTATCTGTGTGTCCGCCAGTTCCGGCAGGGCATCCTCCAGGTGACTACAGAGTTCCCCGCAGGCTGCATAGAGCAGAAAGACAGCAGAGACAGGACAGAGAAAGACAGCAGAAACAGGGCAGAGGATGAAAAGGGCAGGGACAAAAAGAATGGGAGCTCCGGGAAGGACACCGGGAACAGCCATCCCTTCGGCGCTTCCTGGAGCGTATCTGAGGAGGATGCTCTGGAGGCGGCTAAGCGCGAGCTCCGTGAAGAGACCGGTTATGAATCCGATGAATGGGACTACCTGCTCACTGTTCCTTCTAATGCCACCCTGGCGGACAATTACGCTTTCCTGTTTACAGCGAAAAACTGCCGGCGGGTCTCCGGACAGACCCTGGACGACATGGAGTTTCTGGATGTCAAAAAGTACTCTGCCCGGGAAATTGAAGAACTGATCGCAAAGGGTGAGTTCCAGCAGGCGGTCCATATCACAGCCTGGCTGCTGGCGCAGAGAAGGGGATCAGGAGCTGTTACTGAATAGCTTCTGACAATCTGCATGACGGTTCTTATGCTCACTGAGTCGAAAAAATATGCTGTTTTAAAACTCTGGCCTTGTTGAAATAACGACACAGGAAAGCAGATCGCAGAGCTTGCATACATCAGGAGCGGGAAAAAGTGTAAAAAAGCGGGAAAAAAGCCCCGCTTTTTTTATTGACAGGAAGGGGATACAGGTGTACATTCGTGATTGTATACATGTACGCAAAGTTGTTTTTTTAAAACTCAATAAGCTCATAAAGATTTCATGGATTTTTTCATGCTCTATGGGTATAATGAGGAATGGCAAATTTTTAAGCAATCATGGAGCAGTGCGAAGATGCCCCGCCAAACGGCCTTTTTTAAAATGTTTTTTAACTCTTTTGCCGGCTTGAGAGGGGACAGTCGCAGGAATTGGCAGACATGGAAGTCTGCCAGAGAGGAGAGTTCATGCCCCAGAGAACAGACATCCACAAGGTATTGATCATCGGCTCCGGCCCGATCGTCATCGGGCAGGCGTGCGAATTTGACTACTCGGGGACGCAGGCATGCAAGGCTCTGAGGAGCCTGGGATATGAGATCGTCCTGGTCAATTCGAATCCGGCGACGATCATGACAGATCCGGAAATGGCGGACAGGACTTATATAGAGCCGCTGAATGTGGACAGGGTCACGCAGATCATCAAGAAGGAGAGGCCGGATGCCCTGCTTCCCAATCTGGGCGGTCAGTCCGGACTGAATCTGTGCGCGGAGCTGTACAAGGAAGGAATTCTGGATCAGTACGGTGTCAAGGTCATCGGCGTTCAGGCAGATGCCATCGAGCGCGGCGAGGACCGAATTGAGTTTAAGAAGACAATGGACAAGCTGGGTATCGAGATGGCCCGCAGTGAAGTGTCCTACAGTGTGGAGGAAGCCCTGGCGATCGCCGACAGGCTTGGTTATCCTGTCGTCCTCCGTCCCGCCTATACCATGGGCGGTGCCGGCGGCGGCCTCGTATATAATAAAGAAGAACTGAAGACAGTCTGTGCCCGCGGTCTGCAGGCATCGCTCATCGGTCAGGTCCTGGTCGAGGAGTCGATCCTGGGCTGGGAGGAGCTCGAGCTCGAGGTCGTCCGCGACAAGGACAACAATATGATCACGGTCTGTTTCATCGAGAACGTGGATCCCTGCGGTGTGCACACCGGAGATTCCTTCTGTACGGCACCCATGCTGACGATCAATGAAGATCTGCAGAAGGAGCTGCAGAGGCAGGCCTACAAGATCGTCGAGCATATCGGCGTCATCGGCGGCACCAACGTACAGTTTGCGCATGATCCCGTCAGCGGCAGGGTGATCGTCATCGAGATCAATCCCCGGACATCCCGGTCCTCCGCCCTGGCCTCCAAGGCGACCGGCTTCCCCATCGCCCTGGTCTCGGCCAAGCTGGCCACCGGCCTCACTCTGGCGGACCTCACGGACTCCCGCTTCGGTACCCTGGACAAATATGTCCCTACCGGCGATTTCGTCGTCGTCAAGTTTGCCCGCTGGGCATTTGAAAAATTCAAGGGCGTCGAGGACAAGCTTGGCACCCAGATGCGCGCGGTCGGCGAAGTCATGAGTATCGGCAAGACCTACAAGGAAGCCTTCCAGAAGGCGATCCGGTCCCTGGAGAAGGGCCGCTTCGGCCTCGGTCATGTGAACGGCTTCGATCAGATGTCTCTGGACGAGCTGCGCCAGCTCCTGATCAATGTCTCCTCCGAACGCCACTTCATCATGTATGAAGCCCTCCGCAAGGGCATGACCGTGGACGAGATCTATGCGATCACAAAGGTCAAACACTATTTTATCGAGCAGATGAAGGAACTGGTCGAGGAAGAGGAAGCCCTTGTCAAAGAATTCAAGGGCAGGGTTCCCTCTGATGAAGCTCTGGTCCAGGCCAAAAAGGACGGTTTTTCCGACCACTACCTGGCCCAGATCCTCGGCATCGCCCAGGATGAGATCCGCCATGCCCGCGAGGCCCTTGGCTGCACCGAGCGCTGGGAAGGTGTCCATGTGAGCGGGACTCAGGACAGCGCCTACTACTATTCGACTTATATCGGGGAGGACAAGAACCCCATCAGCACAGACAAGCCCAAGATCATGATCCTGGGCGGCGGCCCCAACCGGATCGGCCAGGGTATCGAGTTCGATTACTGCTGCGTCCACGCGGCCATGTCCCTCAGAAAGCTCGGCTTCGAAACGATCATCGTCAACTGCAACCCCGAGACTGTCTCCACGGACTATGATACCTCTGACAAGCTCTACTTCGAGCCCCTGACCCTGGAGGATGTCCTCTCGATCTATAAGAAGGAAAAGCCCGTCGGCGTCATCGCCCAGTTCGGCGGACAGACTCCTTTGAACCTCGCTTCCAAGCTGGAAAAAGAGGGTGTGAAGATCCTTGGTACATCCCCCGCTGTCATCGACCTGGCGGAGGACCGCGACCACTTCCGCGCCATGATGGACAAGCTGGGCATTCCCATGCCCGAGGCCGGGATGGCGACCACCGTCGAGGAAGCCCAGCAGATCGCCGCAAAGATCGGTTATCCGGTCATGGTTCGTCCCTCCTACGTCCTGGGCGGACGCGGGATGGAAGTCGTCCACGACGATGAACAGATGGCAGATTATATGGCGGCAGCGGTCGGCGTCACCCCTGACCGCCCGATCCTGATCGACCGCTTCCTCCACAATGCCATGGAGTGCGAGGCGGACGCGATCTGCGACGGTACTCATGCCTTCGTGCCCGCCGTCATGGAGCATATCGAGCTCGCCGGCATCCACTCCGGCGACTCCGCCTGCATTATTCCGTCGCGGCATATTTCTGAAAAGAATCTTGAGACCATCCGCGAGTACACGAGAAAGATCGCTGAAGAAATGCATGTTGTCGGCCTGATGAACATGCAGTACGCGATCGAGGATGATGTGGTGTTCGTGCTCGAGGCCAACCCCCGCGCGTCCCGTACTGTTCCGCTGGTCTCCAAGGTCTGCGGCATCCGTATGGTTCCCCTTGCCACCGAGATCATCACTTCGGAACTCACAGGCAGAAAGTCCCCTGTGCCGGATCTGAAGGAAAAAGATATCCCTTACTACGGCGTCAAGGAGGCTGTGTTCCCCTTCAATATGTTCCCTGAGGTCGACCCCGTCCTCGGACCTGAGATGCGGTCCACCGGCGAAGTTCTCGGTATTTCCAGATCCACCGGCGGTGCCTTCTATAAGGCCCAGGAGGCGGCCAAGATGCAGCTGCCCCTAGAGGGTTCTGTCCTGATTACTGTCAGCGAGCAGGACCGCCCCTATGCGCCTGAGATTGCCCGCAGGTTCCATGAAGCCGGCTTCAAGATCCTCGCGACAGAAATGACCTGCAAGGCCATCACCCAGGCCGGCATTCCCGCCGAGCGCGTCAATAAAAATTACGAGGGCCGCCCGAATATTCTGGACCTCATCACCAACGGCCAGATCCAGATGATCGTCAATACCCCCGTGGGCAAGGGAGCCCGCCACGATGACAGCTACCTGCGCAAGGCAGCCATCAAGGCCAAGATCCCCTATGTCACCACTACTGCGGCCGGTCTTGCCGCCGCCGAGGGCATCAGCCACCTCAACCGCAAGGGCTCGGGCCTGATCCTGCCCCTTCAGGAGTGGCACAGCATGATCCGCGACAAGGACTGATCCCTTTCCGGTCATCTGCCGGAATCGTTCCTTTCCGGTCATCCGCTGGACTGGCTTCTTTCCGGCTGCCCGCTGAGGCGCCTGCAGCCTTCATGGTCACAAGCCAGGCAGCCCGCAGCTTTATTCCTGCATGAGCTTTATTCCTGTATGTATGCGGGGGGGGGGCTGCCCATTGTCACAAATATAGCTGAAATATAACTGCGATTATATCCGGCAGGAGCCTCTGACAGCTCCTGCCGGTTTTTGCGTCTGAACCACATAATCTGAACCGCGGATTATACAGCACTGTTTTTCACATTACTTTTACAGGCTGCTTTTATACTGGTTTTATACCCCTTATGATCAGCCGACATAGATTGACCGGAGAGGAGTATAAATGTATAATGATATGAGTCAGCCTATACGCCATTCCAGACTGTTTTTGCATGGGTTGACTTTTTCACAGCCGGCTTTCGCCGGCCGTAACTGTAGGAACCGCATCGATGATCATCTGGTCATCTGACTATAGAGAAACACTGGTCAACCGGGTGTAAGGATTATTCCTGCGATTCCTTGTAAACCAATCTCCGAAAGAACCGCCTGCACGGTTTTTCAGGAGGATCTGGAGTGCCTGCCGGACACTTCAGAAAGAAAGGAGGATTCATAGTTATGAGAAAGAAACTGTTGGGAATTCTTCTCGGAGCGGTCATGGCCGTCTCCCTTGCAGCCTGCGGCGGCAGCTCAGGCGGCGCGAAGATCGAGAGCACAGATGCAGCTCCCGCTGCTGATGCGGCATCGACTACAGAGGCTCCTGCGGCAGATGCCGGCGCAGCAGAGGATTTCCACATCGGTATCGTCACCGGTTCCGTCTCTCAGTCCGAGGATGACAGACGCGGCGCCGAGGCCTTCCAGGCCAAGTACGGCGAGGAGAACGTCACTCTGGCAATCTATCCCGACAACTTCACAGAAGAGCTTGAGACCACGATCCAGACCATCGTGAACCTTTCCGATGATCCCAAGATGAAAGCCATCATCGTCAACCAGGCGATCCCCGGCACGACTGAGGCATTTCGTCAGATCAAGGAGAAGAGGCCTGACATCATCTGCATCGCCGGTGAGTCTCACGAGGATCTTCCCGAGATTGGCTCCGCAGCGGACCTGGTCGTCAACAACGACTTCGTCGCCCGCGGCTATCTGATGATCAAGACCGCACATGATCTTGGCTGCGATACGTTCGTACACATTTCCTTCCCTCGTCATATGTCCTATGAGACCATGAGCCGCCGTGTAGCGGTCATGAAAGAGGCCTGCAAGGAATTCGGCATGAAATTTGAGATGGAGACCGCTCCCGACCCGACCACTGATGTCGGTACCCCCGGCGCTCAGGCCTATATCCTTGAGCACGTTCCGGAATGGATCGAGAAGTACGGCACCAATTCCGCTTATTTCTGCACCAACGACGCGCACACAGAGCCTCTGCTCAAGCAGCTGCTCAAATACGGCGGCTACTTCATCGAGGCAGACCTTCCTTCTCCTCTGATGGGCTATCCCGGAGCTCTGGGCATCGACCTCAGCGCGGAGGCCGGCGATTTCCAGAAGATCCTTGCCAAGGTTGAGGAAGCTGTTGTGGAACAGGGCGGCGAGGGCCGCTTCGGCACATGGGCATATTCCTACGGTTACACTGTTTCCGCAGGTCTTGCAGAGCATGCAAGAAACGTCATCCTGGGCAACAGCGAGCTCTGTGATATCGATGACATCTCCGACGCTTACGGCGTATTCTCTCCCGGCGCGGAGTGGAACGGCTCCAACTACACCAACGTAGATACTGGCGTCAAGGCCGACAACACCTTCCTGATCTACCAGGATACCTATATCATGGGCAATCCCGGCCACTACATGGAAGCAACAAAGGTAGAAGTTCCTGAGAAGTATTTCACAGTGAAATAAACTGCGCGTCAGTCGGCATGGTGAATCGCGTCTTGACCAAAACCGCAGCAGTTCGATAACAGGAATATGTCAGGAGACGAATATGTTCTTCTGACATACCGACAATGTGCATTTTAAATGTCGGCGAGGGGGGACAGCGAAAGGGTTCCCCCTCGTCTTGTTGCGACAAATGCGATTTTATCCTTTCAATGCGGAAATACCGAAGTTTTACGTATGCAATTTAATGCGGTAAAGCTGGAAAGCAATGAACTTCTGCGCAGCTCATATCCGGGGCGGCTGCCCCGGCGTACAACAGGACTGCCGGACAGCTGTCCACAGGTGATCTGGACTGCGCAGCAGCTCATTCATTTATTATTTTGAAGTATAAACCTGTGAACTGCGGGCGATATCCGCAGGACACAGCCACGAGACGAATAAAAAGACGAATAATAATAAAAACTGGAAACAGGAAGGCATGATTTATGAGTGAACAAAAAGCGCCGCTTCTGCAGATGCGGAATATTAAAAAGGACTTTTTCGGCAATCAGGTGCTGACAGATATCAATCTGGAGCTGGAAGCCGGTCAGGTCCTGGGACTGGTCGGTGAAAACGGCGCCGGCAAGTCCACGCTGATGAAGATCCTCTTTGGCGCGGCAGACATTGCGGAGACGGGCGGTTACGGGGGAGAGATCCTTCTGGACGGCCAGAAAGTCTCTTTTTCTTCCCCTTTTGATGCCATTGAGGCGGGCATCGGCATGGTACATCAGGAGTTTTCCCTGATCCCTGGCTTTGAGGCGGAAGAGAACATTGTCCTGAACCGTGAACCGAAAAAGGGGAACCTCCTCTCGGAGATCTTTGGAGACCGTCTGGACACCCTGGACCGGAAGGCCATGGATGAGACGGCTGAGAAAGCGATTGAAAAAATGGGCGTGTCGATCGACCGCCATATGGTCATCAGCAGTATGCCCGTAGGTCACAAACAGTTTACGGAGATCGCCAGAGAGCTCTCCAAGGATCAGCTGAGGCTCCTCATTTTGGACGAGCCGACAGCGGTCCTGACAGAGCGGGAAGCGGAAGCCCTGCTGGATTCCATCCGCGGAATGTCCGCGCGGGGAATCTCCGTCATCTTTATCACCCACCGCCTGCAGGAGATCCTGTCAGTCTGCGATACTGTAGCTGTCATGCGCGACGGCGTCCTGGTGGAAAAAGTACCTGCCTCACAGACCGATGTCCACCAGATCACCCATTGGATGGTGGGAAGAGACATCGAGGGCGCCTCCGGGGAAACCCCGCAGGCAGCGGAGCAGGATCCCGGAGAAAACGCGAAAATTGCTCTCAAAATCGAGAAGCTGTGGGTGGATATGCCCGGTGAGACTGTCCGGAACGTCTCCCTCGATGTCAGAGAGGGCGAGATCCTGGGGATCGGCGGCCTGGCCGGCCAGGGAAAGCTCGGCATTCCCAACGGCATCATGGGCCTGTATGAGGCAGGCGGCCGTGTGGAGTTCGAAGGAAAGGAGATTCCTCTGAACAGCCCTCGCAAGTGCCTGGATTCCTCTTTTGCCTTTGTCTCTGAGGACCGACGCGGCGTCGGCCTCCTCCTGGATGAATCTCTGGAATGGAATGTGGCTTTTCCTGCCATGCAGGTGCAGAACAAATTCTTGAAAAATTATCTCGGCGGCCTGATCAAGTGGAGAGACGACGATGCGATCCGCGCCGTCACCGAAAAATATATTGATGAGCTCAAGATCAAGTGCACGGGATCAAAACAGAATGCGAGAGAGCTCTCCGGCGGCAACCAGCAGAAGGTCTGCCTGGCCAAGGCTTTTGCCCTGGAGCCCAGAGTCCTTTTTGTCTCTGAACCTACCCGTGGTATTGATGTCGGCGCAAAAGCACTCGTGCTTGACGCACTCAAAAAATTCAACCGGGAAAAAGGGGTCACTGTCGTCATGATCTCTTCGGAGCTGGAAGAGCTTCGTCAGACCTGCGACCGTATCGCCATCGTTTCCGGAGGCCGGATCTCGGGCATCCTGCCCGCGTCCAGACCGGTCGTGGAATTTGGTGAGCTGATGCTCAAGAGCGTCGTCTGACGCAATTACTCAGGAGCGTCGTCTGACGCAATTGCTCAAGAGCGTCGTCTGACGCAATTACTCAGGAACGTCGTCTGACCCAATGGGCTCCGGCAGACGGGATGCCTGTAAAAACATACCAATAAGACACATTCATAGAATACATTCTGGATATATTCAGAGATTAATTCATTCAGAGATTAATTCATTCTGAGATTATTGTTCAGGGAATACTATTCAGAGAATACAAGGAATAAATATGATGAAAGATAAAGTAACCGCTTCGCTGAAAAGCTTCGGCGTGCCGCGTCTGATCATTGCGGGCTTTTTGCTGCTGCTCCTGATCATGGCTCCTTTCGTCGGGGCAGACCTGCCGACGCAGATCTCCAACATCATTAACCGTTTCAGCTGGAACGGCATTCTCGTGCTGGCCATGGTCCCCATGGTGCACTCCGGCTGCGGACTCAATTTCGGCCTGCCTCTGGGCATCATTTCCGGCCTTCTGGGGGCGACCCTCTCCATCGAGCTGGGCTTTAAGGGGGGCTTATCCTTCCTTGCGGCCATCCTGATCGCGACACCCTTCGCCCTGATCCTGGGCGCGGGGTACGGCTGGCTCCTCAACAAGATCAAGGGCGGAGAAATGATGATCGCGACTTATGTCGGCTTTTCATCCGTCTCTTTTATGTGCATGATGTGGCTGCTGCTTCCCTACCACAGTCCCAACATGGTCTGGGGACTCTCCGGCAAAGGGCTCCGTACCACGATCTCCCTGGAGGGTTATTACAACCAGGCGCTGGCGGGCATTCTGCAGATCAATATCGGCAGGATCTCTATTCCGACCGGAACCATTCTGTTTTTTGCCCTGCTTGCCTTCGGGATCTGGGCATTTCTGCATACAAGGACCGGGACAGCCATGACGGCTGTGGGCTCCAACCCCGTGTTCGCCAAAGCGGCGGGCATCAATGTCGACGGCATCCGTATGCTGAGCGTGATCATGTCCACCTGGCTTGCGGCTGTGGGCATCCTGGTCTATGAACAGGGCTTTGGCTTTATCCAGCTCTACATGGCGCCCTTCTATATGGCGCTCCCGGCTGTCTCGGCCATCCTGATCGGCGGCGCGTCGGTCAACAAGGCAACGATCATGAACGTCATTGTCGGAACGATCCTCTTCCAGGGTATCGTCACCATGACGCCCACGGTCATGAACAACATGGTCCACATGGATATGTCGGAGGTCATCCGCATCATCGCGTCCATGGGCATGATCCTGTTCGCACTGACCAGAAAGACGGAGGCATCGAGATGAAGACAGAAAATGAAAAAAAGACCTCCCAGGACATGGTGGGGCTGTTCCAGAAGGTTTCCGTTCCGGTCATGTTCATCATCATCTGCGCGGTCTGTATCCCGATCTCCGGCCTGTCAGCTCCTATGCTGATCAATGAGATTGTGACCCGCATGGGCCGCAACGCCTTCCTGATCCTGAGTCTGCTGATCCCGATCATGGCAGGCATGGGCCTGAATTTCGGAATGACGCTGGGCGCCATGGCGGCGGAGATCGGCCTGATCCTCGTTTCCGACTGGCAGATCGTGGGCATTCCCGGAATGGTCCTTGCAGCCATCCTCTCTGTCCCGATCTCTACCCTGCTGGGAATCTTCTGCGGAAAGATCCTCAATCAGGCTAAGGGCAGGGAGATGATCACCAGCTATATCATGAGCTTTTTTATCAACGGTATTTACCAGCTGGTCGTCCTGTATTTGATGGGAAGCATAATCCCCATCAAACACAGCTCTATCAAGCTCCCCAGAGGCTACGGTATCCGCAATACCGTATCTCTTCTGGGCATGCGTCAGAAGCTGGACAACCTGCTTGCCATCAAGATCGCCGGGATCAAGATCCCGATGCTGACCTTTATCATCATCGCACTTCTGTGCCTGTTCATTGTCTGGTTCCGCCGGACGAAACTCGGGCAGGACATGCGCGCCGTCGGTCAGGATATGGAAGTCGCCCGTGACGCCGGCATCAATGTGGAGAGAACGAGGATCATCTCTATCGTCATGTCCACAGTCCTGGCAGGTATCGGCATGGTGATCTACCTTCAGAACATGGGCAATATCGCAACCTACAGTGCCCACAGCCAGATCGGTATGTTCTGTATCGCTGCCCTGCTGGTCGGCGGAGCTTCCGTAGACCGCGCTTCCATAGGCAACGTCTTTCTGGGCGTTATTCTCTTCCACACCATGTTCATCGTCGCACCCCGCGCAGGCGCCTATATCACTGGCGACTCCATGATCGGCGAATATTTCCGCGTGTTTGTCTCCTATGCGGTCATCACGCTCGCCCTGATCATGTATGAGACCAACAAGCGCAGGGCAAAGAGCGCGGCCGGCAGGGAGCTGGCTGCCGCTCAGGAGATGGACGACGCCGGGAAAGCGGCTGCCGGGGAAAAGTAATAAGGAACTGAGTTTTACACAGATTCCCGGGCAGCGATCCTGCAGGAACAGGACTGGAGGTTTAAATTGAAAAACAAACGACAAATCATTTTCCGCGCCGTGGCACTCGCCATCGTGCTTGCGGTTGCTGCCGCCATGTTTGTCATCGGCCGCGGACATACGATCTATTTTGACAATAAGACCTGCGAATATAATGGCCAGAGTGTTGAGGCGTTTTATAAGGTCAATGTAACGGTAGGAGGAGAAAAAGTCGCGAAGCTGAGTGCCCGCGACAGAGGAATGACAGATATCATGGGTCAGAGTGTCACCATGACCCTGGAGATCACGGACCAGAAGGGGGGGACCCCTCACGCCCATAAGGTGACCCTGGGCGTCCCCTATAACATGGATGGCATCATCCTCAATCTCCCTGCCCTGATGGCAGGGCTCCCTGAGGACGCCTATATGTCAGAATTCGTTATCGCTGCTCCAGTGCAGGACGAAGCTGAAGAAGAGGTTAATACAGATGAATTTGACATGGGAGACCAGATGGGAAGTCCGATGGAAGATCAGATGGAAGACCAGATGGAAGACCAGATGGGGGACATTTGATAGAATAAGCTCGAAGAATATGCGGCTGAATATGAGCGGCTGAATGCTCAGGACCTGCAACAGGTCCTGCGGGACCCCAAAAGAAAAAGACCGGGAGGCTCCGGATGGAGCCTTCCGGTCTTTTGTAAGTTCTTATGTAAGTATGTAAGTTCTTATGTAAGTATTTATGTAGGTTCTAATGTAAGTTCTTATATAAGTTCTTATATAAGTTTTATGGCTTTTCGGCATATGCAGTCAGAAATATCTCTGCTTACGTTTCTGATCACACCCTGACCAGGATGTGACCATGAAACGTTGCATTCGGCGATTCCAATGCGCTTTCGTTGCACGCAACACACTCTTCGAGTGTGTTAACGCTGTTTAACTCGGGCTTTCGCGCAAAGAGCGCGCGAAAACACCTGTCTCGAGGCTGGTGCAGGTGTGACTTGTAACCTGCTTACACAGGACTGCTGCCTTGCCGTGCTCAGCTTTCCGCCATTCTCATTTTCTGCTCGGTGATTTCGTCCAGCAGGCGGAGCTTGTTGTCATACAGCTTCTGGGACAGGTCGACGTAGACCTGGTGAGGGTTGACCAGACGGCGGGATTCCTCCCAAAGGGTATCCTGCTCTTTCAGACAGTAAGCTCTGATATCCATGGTTTTGGGACTGGTGTAGACACATTTGCCGTTCTTGAAGAGAGGCACCATCAGCTCGCGCAGGGAGAATTCGCCGGGATGGAGCTTGGTCTTTTTCCAGGGCTCCGCGGGATCAAAGAGGGTGATCGCGTCGCTCTCTTTGAAGACCTCCTCTTCCAGGCAGATCAGGTCGGCCTGGATCTTGTGCTCGGGCTCGTTGTAGACGCGGTAGATCTTTTTGTTTCCGGGGTTTGTGACCTTCTCGGTGTTCTCGGAGAGCTTGATCTTGGGCACGAAATTGCCCTTGTCGTCCTGGATGGCCGCCAGCTTGTAGACGCCGCCGAAGGACGGGTTGTCCTTGGCTGTGATCAGGTTGGTGCCGACGCCCCAGGAGGTGATGGTCGCGCCCTGGCTCTTCAGGGAATCGATCAGATGCTCGTCCAGGTCGTTGGAGGCGGAGATGATAGCGTCCGGGAAACCGGCTTCATCAAGCATCTTTCTGGCCTTTTTGGAAATATAGGCCAGGTCGCCGCTGTCCAGGCGGATACCGTAGCCCTTGCCCAGGATTCCCTTGTCCTTGAGGTACTGGAAGGTCTTAATGGCGTTGGGGACGCCGGACTTGATGGTGTCATAGGTGTCTGCCAGCAGAATGCAGGCGTTCGGATACAGTTCGCCATAGGTCTTGAAGGCAGTCAGCTCATCCGGGAAGCTCATGATCCAGCTGTGGGCGTGCGTCCCTTTGACAGGGACGTCAAAAAGCTCGCCGCAGAGGACGTTGGAGGTGCCGACACATCCGGCGATGACCGCCGCGCGGGCCCCGTATGTGCCCGCGTCGGGACCCTGGGCCCGCCTGAGACCAAATTCCATGACGCCGTCGCCCCTGGCCGCATAGCAGATCCTCGCCGCCTTGGCGGCGATCAGGCTCTGGTGGTTGATGATGTTCAGGATCGCAGTCTCCATAAGCTGGGCCTGCGCGATAGGAGCGATGACCTTGACCATGGGCTCGCGGGGGAACATCAGGGTGCCTTCAGGAATTGCGTAGATATCTCCGGTAAACTTGAAATCCGCCAGATAGTCCAGAAAATCGGGATCAAAAATATCGAGATTTCGAAGGTATTCAATGTCCTGACTTGAAAAATACAGATTTTTTACATAGCGGACGAGCTGCTCGACTCCGCACATGATGGTATAGCCGCCGCCGAAAGGATTCGTGCGGTAAAAGGCATCAAAAATAACCGTGCGGTTCTCCTCTTTGTTTTTGAAATAGCCCTGCATCATTGTCAATTCATACAGGTCCGTGAGAAGGGTCAGGTTTTGTCTGTCCATAACAAGGATCTCCTTTCCAAAAGCATTCCGTTAAGATTCCCGCAGGACTCCTCCACCTGCGTTTTTTCAAGCCTTGACAAATTTTGAATCATTGTACTTCATTTTGAGCAATTGTGCAATGACATGAGTCGGGGAACAGACAAGTGATTCCTGATGATAAAGACACTGCCAGATGCGGAAGAGCCAAAAAGAATTGACAGAACAGGCATGACAGTGTGCCTCCTCTTGTGATAGAGTATTGGAAACGCAGATATTCAACATGCTTTTTATGTACAAATCTATAGTAGAAACAGCAGCGATTTATTTTTTAGGCAGCAGCAATTCATTTTTTAACAGTAGTAAATGGTTATCCGTACATTGACGTATAAGGAGGACGGAAATGAACAAGATCAAGAGCCGGCTGGCAATGCTGCTCGCTGTCATACTCCTTACAGGCTCCCTTCAGGGGCCTGTTTTTGCTGTCCAGAGCGGACAGGGGGGAGCGGCTGCGGGAGTCTCAGCGCAGAAGGGAACAGTGGATCCTGACCAGGTGACACAGACGGAACCCCTTGACCTGGTGCCGGAGGAGGACACTCCGGAGGATCCGCCGGAAGAAGAATTCTATACGGTCACAGTGGAGATGGACGGAGGGTACGGCGGCGTATATAACGGCGACGTTTTTGACGATTCCCTCGGTCAGTATGTGACGGACGCTTCTTCTTTTGTCAAGAAGGTGAAAAAAGGCGAGGCTGTCGAATTCATGCCGGGAAGCCTTTACATCGGAGGGGATCATCAGCATGATTTTCTGGGCTGGAGTCTGGAGCCCGGTGGAGAGATCGTCGGCACTAAGACCAGCTATACCCCGGTCGGTGACTGCACCCTGTACGCCAACTGGACCAGCCATGTGGCATTTGTCCTGATGGATGATGACCATTTCCCCGATGAGAGCAGGGGAAAAACTGTCTATGCTGACCGCGACGGCTGGGTCACGGTACCGGAGGATCCGATATCAGGGACACAAGGCTGGAAATTCTACAGATGGATCTGGTATGAAAACGGAGAACCGGTTGAGATTCAGGATGGGAAATTCCACATTGACTATACCTGTACGGTGAACCCTGACTGGCGGGACATCAAGGTGGAGGAGATCACTCTGGACAAGAGCGAACTGGCCCTGGGGATCGGTGAGACGGCGCAGCTGCAGGCCGCTTCGATTCTGCCTGAGGACGCACTCTCAAAAGAGATCACCTGGAAGAGCAATGATGAGGTGACCGCATCAGTCGATGAGAACGGTTTGGTGACAGGCCTGCGCAGAGGGACGACGACCGTCCTGGCCTATGCCAGTGACGGAGGCGGCGCCAGGGCGTTCTGCACCGTGAATGTCGATGGAGGAAAGACCCTGGTCACTTTTGACGCCAACGGAGGTTCCTTCCAGGGAAGATTCTGGGATGCTGAGGCGGAAGGCTACGTGGAAGACCCCGTTTCCTTCTCCCGGGAGGATGTCGGTTTCGGAGCCTCTTTCAGTTCCAGTGAAACGATCCTTCACAGCGATCCGTCCATGCGCTTCAGGGGCTGGAGCCTGACAGCGGACGGTGAGCCCGTGATCGGGAAGACGGAGAACTATAAGACAGATCAGAACGTCACTCTCTACGCTGTCTGGGAGCCGGTCTATGTCGTCACCATTGACATGAACGGCGGAAATTACCTCGGCCTGGTCCATGATGACGCCCTGGGAGAAGATGTCACTTCCCCCGGCTCCTTTGTGTGGGAGATCAAAAAGGGAGAATCGCTCGCATTTGAAGAAAGCAGGATCTATTATTCCTCAGACCCCGACCGTATATTTACTGGCTGGAGTCTGGAGCCGGAAGGAGAGATCGTCGGAACCAGGACCGGATACACACCGACAGAAGACTGTACGCTGTATGCGGTCTGGACTGAAAAAGGATCCGGCCAGCCGGAAGACCCCCAGGAGGATACCTGGACGATCACCATTGACTGCAATGGAGGGTATCTGCCGGGCACACAGTTTGATGACGAAAAACAGGAAAATGTCGTCAATCCCTCTTCTTTTGTGAAAAAGATCAGGAAGGGCGAAAGTCTGAATTTATTCCTGAGCAAAGCCTGGATCGAGGATCCTCACAAGACGATCGCGGGCTGGAGTCTGGAACCAGGCGGCAGTATCGCGGTCTATCCCCTGACGTCCAACAGTTATGTGCCCCAACAGGATTGTACTCTTTACGCGGTCTGGGAGGATGCCTACTCCGTCACTCTGGATCTGAACGGCGGATATTATACATCCGCGTTCTGGAACGGAGAAACACTTGAGTATGAAAGCGGCCTCAGGGAGAGGGTCACCAGGGTACAGTGCGGGAACGGTGTAGACTTCAATGCCTCCAGTATGAGGCATGACGACAGTTCCATGCAGCTGGTCGGCTGGAGCACGGAAAGAGACGGAGACATAGTTTCCAACGAATTCGGCTGGTATTTTCCTGAAAATGACTGCACACTTTATGCTGTGTGGGGCAGGTCCCACCTGGTGACTGTCGACCTGGGCAGCGGGCATTTCGGCGAGAACAGATGGGACAGCGTGGAAGGCCGGTATGTCAAGGGAGAGAGTATCTGGCACGAGAGAGTCGGTGAAGGAGGAAGAGTGGTGCTTGTCCCTTCACAGATCGTTCCCGCTGATCCTTCTTTAATTCTGGCTGGCTGGAGCCTGGAGCCGGATGGCGGGCTGATCCTTGACCGGTATGCCACTACCTATGAGATTCAGGAAGACTGTACCCTCTATGCCGTCTATGATCATTTTCATACGGTTACAGTCGATTACCGCTTTGGCCGCAGCGGGACATCAGTCTTTGATGATCAGGGCGGATATATCAGGACCGATACACAGTCCTATGTTAAAAAAGTCCGGCAGGGAGAGGCAATGGAGCTCTATCCGGATTCAGCCCACTATCCCGTAGATTATTCACCGCACGATTTTGGCGGATGGAGCCTGGAGCAGGATGGTCCTCTTCTGGAGGACAACTACAGTTTTATTCCGACAGAGGACTGCACGGTCTATGCAGTCTGGACTTGTCATGCCATCTTCAGAGCAGACGGCGGCCGCTTCCCCAACGGAGACCTGTCGGTCCGGGCGAATGCGGACCGGGCCAATAAGGTTTTGGTTCCCGAAGAAATTCCCGTTGCTGATGATGAGACAAAGGTCTTTGACGGCTGGTGCCGGGAGGGAAGCACAAACAAGATCACTGTCGATCAGGATGGGAAGACCGACATTCCCTATAATGTCACTTTTGTTCCTGTCTGGAAGGACAAACCCCAGGACGACCCGGGTGAAACCACCTGGACGGTCATTTTCGACGCCAACGGCGGGACATTCCCGAACGGGCAGACACAGATTACAGAAAAGGTCGAAAAGGGAAGGGGGACATATTTCGATATAGAGCCGGTAACGGAAGAGGACAAAGTCTTAAGAGGCTGGATGCTCGAAGACGGTTCAATTATTGAGGACGCTTTTTATTATTACCCCACTGGAAACGAGACACTTTACGCGGTGTGGTCTGACTATTATACAGTTACTTTTGACGGAGCAGGAGGAGAGCTGAATTATAGCGGCAAGTATCGTGTCAACAAAGTTGCCGTAGGCGGCAGGTTACGCTTTGGAAATCTGGAAGCAGAATACCCTGATCACAGCAGAATATTCCTGGGATGGACAGAAGAAGGAGAGGAAGAACTACTGGAGAATCAGCGTTATTATGTACCGCAGAAAGATATAACTCTTACTGCAAAATGGGTAGACGCAGCGGAGCTTACTTTTGATGCAGGAGTCGGGTATTTCCAGATAGAATACGATCCCATGGTAGAGGATCCTGTAATTATGTACCGGAAACAAAATCCTCTTACATTTCACTTCCCTCAGGGGTATTCTCTTTGTGAAGCTGTAGAGAAAGAATATAACACAGATCCTTATTATATCGAGACTTATTCATTCGGTGTTTCTTATGGCGCAGATGAGTATCACAATCCCACCAAAGAACTCAGATTCCTGACCCCCGAAGCAGCCGACAAAGACCTGATCTTTACCGGTTGGAACCTGCCCGACGGGACCTTCATCTCAAAGGAAAACCTTGGATCCTTTGTCCCTGAGGGAGATACAACCTTTACGGCCGTCTGGAAAAAGCCCGTTGAAAGCCTTGCTCTCTCTGAGACCTCGATCACGCTCAATACCGGTGAGACGGCAGTACTGAAGAAAATCATCCATCCCGGGGACGCAACGGACAAGAGGGTGAGCTGGAAGAGCGGCAACACGAAAATTGCCACAGTAGACGCGAAGGGCAATGTAAAGGCAGTCTCAAAAGGCACCGCGACGATCACGGCGACGACAAAAGACGGAAGCAGGCTTTCCGCTTCCTGCACAGTCACCGTGAAGCAGCCTGTTACGAAGCTGACCTTAAACAAGACCTCCCTGACCCTGATGAGAAACAAGTCCTTCGCCCTGACGGCGACTGCTGCTCCTTCCAACGCCAACAACAAGGCCGTGACCTGGAAGAGCAGTAATACTAAAGCCGCCACAGTTGACTCGAAGGGTAACATCAAGGCAGTCGCGAAGGGTACCGCGACGATCACGGCGACCGCGAAAGACGGCAGCGGAGTAAAGGCTGTCTGTAAGGTTACGGTCACACAGCCCGTGACTAAGATCACCCTGAACAAGACCTCCCTGACCCTGAACAGGGGAAAGACCTTCACGCTGAAAGCGACAGCCGGACCTGCGAGTGCCAACAACAAGGCGGTCAAGTGGACCACCAGCAACAAGGCAGTGGCAACGGTCACCTCTAAAGGTGTAGTGAAAGCCGTCAAGAAGGGGACTGCGACGATCACAGCGACAGCCGCTGACGGCAGCGGGAAAAAGGCGGTCTGCAAGATCACGGTGAAGCAGCCTGTCACAGGACTTAAGATCAGCAAAACGGCACTTACCGTGACGAGAGGAAAGACAGCGGCCCTGAAGGTCACAGTATCTCCTTCCAATGCCAACAACAAGACCCTGAAATGGACCACCAGCAACAAAGCGGTGGCAACGGTCACCTCCAGGGGTGTCGTGAAGGGGATCAAAAAAGGAACGGCAACCATCACCGCGACCGCCACAGACGGAAGCAAAAAGAAAGTGACGTGCAAAGTTACCGTGAAGTGACAGCAGCATGCACATAAGCCGATGCATGTCAACGGGAATGCAGGACTCGTCTGCGAGTCCTGCGCGCCTAAACACAAATAGATCACGGTCGGGCGTTCTGCTGTGGTTCCGTCCTTTCATAGCGCCCCTAATACATATAGATCACGGAGGACTATCATGCATAAAAACAGAAAGAGATTCCAGGCTCTTGTGCTTGCTGCCGCCATAACCCTGGCTGCTGTGCCGGGAACGGGTTTCACAGCCCGCGCGGCGGAGCCTGAAATACCCGCAGAGACTGCGTATCCTTTGGAGCCCGAAATACCGGCAGAGACTGCGTATCCTTTGGAGCCCGAAATACCGGCAGAGACTGCGTATCCTTCGGAGCCCGAAATACCCGCAGAGACTGCATATCCTTTAGAGGCAGAAGAAACCGCTGCTGACGCCGTCGATGGCATTGCCCTGCCGGCGGTCAGCCTGAACCAGGAGGAATCCGTATTCGGAGAGATCCCTGCGGAGGACGAGATAGAAGAGGATTCGACGAACCCTGAGGATGAAATCCTGCCGGAGGGCGATTCTCCTGACATCCAGGAGGATGTCTCATCGGAACCCACGGGGGGAACAGTCAGCCAGGAAAACCCGGAGGAAGATTCCTTCCCGGAAAATCCGGAGGAAAAAGGTGCTGCAGAAAATCCGGACCAGGACGCCGCCTCGGAAATCACGGAAGAAACTGATCCTGCGGAAACCCCGGATCAGGATGTCGCCTCAGAAAATTTGGAGGAAACAGATGCTCAGAATTTTCCGGAAGAAAACACTTCTGAAGAACCGGCGGAAGGCGCCGCACAGGAGACGGAGACCGTGACCCAATCCGTGGATGAAGTCCGGGAGAAGACGGATGTCGAGCACGAAGACAACGATCTGCTTTTTGAAGAATACGCGGAAGCCATGTTTGAAGAAGCAGCGGACGGTGCGCAGCCCGGCACTTCAGGAAGAGGACAAAAGAACACGGGGGACCAGCTGACAGGGCAGGACCGTGTCATCTATGATGCGCTGAAGGCCGCCGCCCTGGAGATCGCTGATGGACAAAGGGATTCTACTATCGTAGAGATCCCTCTGTCGGAGTTAGGGATCGATGCGGGAAAACAATATACGGCTGAAGACCTGGGGCTGGACTATATCTACCGCAGAGTCAACGGGACCGGGGAATGGAACCCGGCTATTGAAGATGCCGTCAACAGCATGCTGTCCTTTGACAGCAGAGAGATTTTCCGAAGACTCTGGGCGGACTGTCCTTATGAAATGTACTGGCAGAAAGGTGGGTATTCTTTTCCCGTTAGTCTTGGCTGCAGTAAAAGGGCGTCCGGAAGCGGAGACAGCTGGAGTGGTTTTGTCGTGATCGAGGAGAGTCCTGTCACTTTCAGCATGTGCGTGGAGCAAAAGTACAGGCAGGACCAGGACGATGAATATTCAGTCGATACATCCAAAACCGGCGCTGCCTGTTCTGCTGCCTTGTTTGCCCGGTCCATTGTCAATGACGCCGACAATTCCGGTCTGAGCGATTACGACAGACTGGTTTATTACAAAGACAGGATCTGCAATGAGGTTGTCTATAATGAGGAAGCCCGCCAGAACAGCGAGACCTATCCCGACCGCGGTCCCTGGGCTCTGATCTATGTCTTTGACCAGAATCCGGACACAAATGTGGTCTGCGAAGGATATTCAGAGGCCTTCCAGTACCTGTGCGGTCTGACGGAGTTCCAGAGCAGAAAGATCCAGGTCTATTCTGTATCCGGGATGTTCGGCGGCGGAACCGGAGCAGGTCCCCACAAGTGGAACATCGTCCATATGGACGACGGCCTCAACTATCTGGCAGATGTCACTAACTCGGATGAAGGTACCGTAGGCTGGGACGGGCGACTGTTCCTGAAGGGGATTGAAGGCAATGTCTATGACGGCTATGTCCTTTCCTGGGAGGAATATCAGGAAGAGGTTGAGGAAGAGGACGGCACATACGTCTACACTTACCCCGCAGGCTCTGTGGACTATGCTTATGACCAGGAAACCCGGGCTCTCTTTACGGACGAGGAGCTGACGCTCTCCTCCGGGGACTATGTCCCTGGCAGCCTGCCTCCCGGGCCTCCGGCTCCGACAGTGGACGAGATCGTATCGATCGAGGAGGTCTATCTTTATCTGACAGACAAAATCGAGATGCGCTTTTGCGCGAAGGTTGAAGGTAATATTGAACAGGATGACTATATCACCTTTATCTGCGCCGGCAGAACGGTGACTCAGACTGTTTCTGAAGCGGAAACGGATTCGGAAGGCAGACTGGTCTTTTCCCTGGAGCTTGCCGCCAGGCAGATGACAGACCAGGTGACCTACTTCATGACAGTAGACGGTACCGCCGGCACCTCCGGGCAATACTCGGTGCGTTCCTATGCGGATACTATCCTGAATCAATCCGGGATGAGGGATTATAAAGGGCTGCTCCGCGCCATGCTCAATTACGGCAGTTATACACAACTGTATGCAGGCTATCGCACTGATTTTCTTGCGGCAGAAGGCCTGTACACAGACGAAACTGACCCCGTTCTGAATATGGAAGGACCGGATCTCACTGATTTCGCCTATACCTATAAACTCAACAGTAAAACAGACGGACTCACGATCGGGAAAGCCTCTCTGCTTCTGGGAACAGACCTGTCCCTGAGGCTCTACTATGAACCCGGAGAGGGAAAGACAGATAAGTCCTATTCCATCGTCCTGGCAGACAGATCAGGACTTGAACCTGTGCTGGGCTATGATGATACTATCGGAATGTATTACGCCGATATTGAGCACATCACCCCGACGCAGATCGGAGATATGTTCAAACTCGATTTCTACGCTGAGGACGGACAGGCGGCAGACACCCCCGCAGCCTCCGTCACCTTCGGCCCTCTTAGCTACTGCAAGGGCGTACTGGAGAGCGGCAGCTCCTCCGATGAACTCGTGAACCTGTGCCGGGCTCTGTATGAGTACTGGCAGATTGCCATACGTCCGCTGACCTGACACCGGAGTTGCTGATATCATACGAGTACAAGATCTGGCGGATTGTCATACGTCCGCTGAGCTGATACCGAGGTTGCTGATATCATACGAGTACAAGATCTGACGGATTGTCAGACGTCTACTGAGTTGACAGGCGGCGGACGCTCAGGAAACCACGGCAGAGACAGTTTGCCATTGCCATACGTCCGCTGGGCTGACAGGCGGCGGACGCAGGTCAGTGGCCGATGCATCCGGCTTATCCGGATTATATGACTTATCCGACTTATTTGGTTCAAAGTTTTGAGGTGAGCCGGGGAATACTTAGTCCATTCTACAGGATGCAGTTACTCTGACTCATACGGAAAAATCCGGGGCAGTATATTAAAAGCAAATATAGTTTGATCAGCCTGTACGGGGCCGAGTGTAAAAGCTCGTTTCCCCATACAGGCTGTTTTTTATGAACATTTTTGAGCTGAGCTAAAATATACAGTCGAAATATACGGTTCGTCGAGATGTTGGACAAGACGGGCACGAATTCTGGCAGGATATGCCCGTCACCAAAGGGCTGTAGTATTAAGCGTACAGTGCTCCACTAACAAATTAGAAAATCCGGCTTCGAACGATTATTTTTATGAAATTAGGGCAAACTTCCAAATAGGTGACCTTGGGCCTCCGGAAGCGAAATATCGCTTTGATTTTTCCTGGCATGGGTGACCTTGGGCCTCCGGAAGCGAAATATCGCTATGATTTTTCCCGGCATAGGTGACCTTGGGCTTCCGGAAGCGAAATATCGCTTCACTTACTTCCCGGCATGGGTGACCTTGGGCTTCCAGAAGCGAAATATCGCTTCACCTGTTTCCCGGCATAGGTGACCTCAGGCCTCTGGAAGCGAAATATCGCTACACCTACTTCCCGGCATAGGTGACCTCAGGCCTCTGGAAGCGAAATATCGCTACACCTACTTCCCGGCATAGGTGACCTTGGGCCTCCGGAAGCGAAATATCGCTATGATTTTTCCCTGCATAGGTGACCTTGGGCTTCCAGAAGTGAAATATCGCTTCACCTGCTTCCCGGCATGGGTGACCTCGGGCCTCTGGAAGCGAAATATCGCTTCACCTGCTTCCCGGCATGGGTGACCTCGGGCCTCTGGAAGCGAAATATCGCTTCGCCTGCTTCCCGGCATGGGTGACTCCGGGCTTCCGGATTCGGAATGTCGCTTTACTCTTTTGTACCATGGGAAAGTTAAAAACCAGTTGTCCCCTGAAAACAAGCACGTGTGAATTTTTCAGAAGAGAACAGGACAAATGGTGAAAAAGATTCATGGCTCAAATCATTTACATTCATCGAAAAAAGCGTATAATGGCTCTTGTCGGCACTTTGTATACAAAATAACTCATATTCAAAGTGAAATATATTCATCTTATAATGGCTTTAGAGAAAGACAGGTACACAGTCATGGAAAGAATGCTTGAGATCAGGTGGCATGGAAGAGGCGGCCAGGGCGCCAAGACAGCGGCGCTGCTTCTGGCGGATGTGGCTTTCAAGACAGGACAGTATGTACAGGGTTTCCCTGAGTACGGACCGGAGCGTATGGGCGCGCCCATCACAGCTTTTAACAGGATCAGCCGGAGTAAGATCCGGGTGCACTCCAATATTTACCACCCTGATTTCGTCATTGTAGTCGATGAGACCCTGCTGCATTCAGTCCACGTCACGGACGGCTTAAAGCGCGAAGGGGCTGTCATCGTTAATACCCCCAGGACCGCAGAGGAGATCCGTCCCCTGCTGCAGGGCTACAGCGGAGCAGTCTATACTGTTGACGCGCGCGCCATCTCAGAAGAGACGCTGGGCAGAAACTTCCCTAATACGCCGATGCTGGCAGCGGCAGTGGCGGTCAGCGGTGTCATGGAAAAAGAGGATTTTCTGCGCGAGATGCGCGCCTCCTTCCTGCACAAATTCGCGAGAAAACCGGAAGTCGTCAGCGGGAATATGAAAGCCCTGGAAATGGCCTGCGAGGTGATCGAGAAAACAGCCGGGATGAACCGGAGCGCATAAAACCCCCTGATGTATAAAACCGGGTGAACATAGATGCGCAAAGATTCACATAGGCATTTGAGAATAGACATTTAAAAACAGACGTTTGAAAACAGACATTTGAAAATAGACATTTAAAAACAGACATTTGAAATAATACTGGAACTAAGAATTGTTTGGAGATAAAAGATGCGTACAGATGTAAACCGGATCAATGAGAATACTCCCTGGCAGGAGCTCACAGAAGGCCTGAAGATGTTTGCGGGCGGAACGGCCAGGAATTTCGCGACAGGAGAATGGAGGACCAATACGCCCGTCTTATTACAGGACAAGTGCAGACAGTGTCTGCTGTGCGTTCCTGTGTGCCCGGATGTCAGCATACCGGTGCGGGACGGGAAGAGACTGGATTTTGATTATGAACACTGCAAGGGCTGCGGGATCTGTGCCAGCGTATGCCCCTTTGAAGCAATAGAGATGAAGGAGGGAATAGAGCCGTGAGCAAATGCATCAGAGAGAGAATGTCCGGAAACGAGGCTGTGGCCTACGGGATCCGGCAGGTAAACCCTGACGTGATGCCGGCCTTTCCGATCACGCCTTCCACGGAGATCCCCCAGATGGTCTCCACCTATATTGCCAACGGAGAGATAGATACCGAGTTTATCCCGGTGGAGAGTGAGCACTCCGCCATGTCCGCCGCGATCGGGGCGGAAGCGGCAGGAGCCAGGACAATGACGGCGACCTCCTCTGCAGGCCTTGCCCTGATGTGGGAGGAGCTCCTGCTGGCGGCTTCAAACCGGCTGCCGCTGGTGTTGACACTGGTCAACCGCACCCTATCCGGTCCGATCAACATCAACTGCGACCATTCGGACGGGATGGGAGCCCGCGACACGGGCTGGATCCAGATCTACGCAGAAAACAACCAGGAAGCCTATGACAATTATCTTCAGGCATTTCCGATCGCGGAGGATCCCCGGGTGCACCTGCCGGTGATGGTCTGCCAGGACGGCTTTATCACCAGCCACGCTGTGGAAAATATCGAGCTTCTGGAGGATGGACCGGTCCGCGAATTTGTCGGGACCTACACTCCGGAGGAATATCTTCTCAATCCCGGAAAACCCGTGGCTGTCGGCCCCTATTCTGTATCCAGCTATGCAATGGAAGCCAAGAAGGCCCAGGAAGACGCCATGGAACACGCCGGCGCAGTCATCCTGGAGGTGGCAGACCGCTTTGAAAAGCTCTCCGGCCGCAGATACGGCTTTTTTGAAGAATACCGCACGCAGGACGCCGATTATATCATGCTGATCATGGGCTCCGCGGCAGGCACTGCCAAAGCAGCAGTCGACGAGCTGCGGGAGCAGGGGTGGAAAGCAGGGGTCCTCAAGCTCCGTGTCTTCCGTCCCTTCCCGGAAAAAGAGATCGCCGAAGCCCTGCGCGGCTGCCGGGCTGTCGCGATCATGGACCGGTGCGAGAGCTACAACGGCTGCAGCGGCCCCCTCGGAAGCGAGGTGCCGGCTGCCCTCTATCGGAGCAAAGTGATGACTGAGACCGTCAACTACATCTACGGACTGGCAGGCCGCGATTTTACCGTGGACCATGTGAAAGAGATTTTTGCAGAACTCCGGGATGTCGCGGACGGAAAACAGAAAGCACCGCAGCACAAATATATCAATCTGCGCAGTAAGTAAGAGCGAGTCTAGTGAGACGGCACATTAGGACATAATCAATCAGGAAAGAGAAATAACGTGATGAACAACGATAAAAATACAGCAGCGACCACGGAGGATTTCAGCCTCAAAACCATGCTTCAGCGGCCGGAGAGGCTGACACCGGGACACAGATTGTGTGCGGGCTGCGGCGCGACGATCGGTATACGCGCTGTGCTTCGCGCCCTGCATGAGGAGGACCGGGCTGTGATCGGCAACGCGACGGGATGTGTCGAGGTTTCTTCTTATATGTATCCCTACACGGCGTGGGAGGACAGCTACATCCACAACGCCTTTGAAAATGCGGGGGCGACTCTCAGCGGCGTGGAGACAGCCTACAGGGCTCTCCGCAAGCGCGGCAGGCTCCCGGAAAAAGAGAATTTCAAATTCATCACCTTCGGCGGGGACGGAGGCACCTACGACATCGGTCTTCAGTCCCTGTCGGGCGCCATGGAACGCGGACATGACATGGTCTATGTCTGTTATGATAATGGCGCCTACATGAACACCGGCATCCAGCGGTCCTCAGCGACACCCATGTTTGCGGATACGACGACTACCCCCGCCGGCACGTGTTCCAACGGCAAGGTCCAGTACCGCAAGGACCTCACGGCGATCCTTGTGGAACACCACGTGCCCTATGCGGCGCAGACCACTCTGACGCGGGACTTTAAAGACCTGCACCGGAAGGCCGCAAAGGCAATTTATACAGAGGGCCCCGCTTTTCTTAATATGATGACCCCCTGCCCCCGGGGCTGGCGCTACGAGACCAGCGAGATCATGGAGATCTGCCGCCTGGCGGTGGAGACCTGCTACTGGCCCCTTTTCGAAGTCGACCACGGCAAATGGACCCTGAGCTATGAGCCCAAAAACAAACTGCCCATCGAGGACTTCCTCCGCCCCCAGGGCCGCTTCAAACACCTCTTCAAACCCGGCAACGAACATCTGCTTGTCCTGTTTCAGCAGGAGGTAGACCGCCGATGGGAGGACCTGCAGTACCGCTGCGCGAGATAAACCCCGCTTTTTTGCCCACAATGAAGTTTTAAGTGAACAAAAAGGAGCATAAGATGACCCTGTTGACTTACCGAATTTTCAAGACTGTATCGGAATCCGGAAGCTTTCACAAGACAGCAGACCTCCTGGGGCTGACACCTTCCGCGATCAGTCATACGATCTCAGGAATGGAAAAAGAGCTCGGCTTTTCTGTTTTTACAAGAGGAAAGGCCGGAGTCAGCCTTACCAGCTCCGGCAGCCAGCTTCTCCCCTATATCAATGCAGTCCTGAACAGCGAAGAGAGTCTGCAGCAGGCTGTTTCGGAGATGAACGGTCTCCAGCAGGGGACCGTGAAGGTGGGCGCATTCTCCAGCATCTGCACGAACTGGATGCCGGAGATCATCACTTCCTTCAGGGAAAAATATCCGGCTGTGGAGATCGAGCTGTTTCAGGGGACCTATGACGATGTCGCTTACTGGATCAAAAACGGCGTCGTCGATTTCGGTTTCCTGTCCACTTCCAGCGCGAAGGATCTGCCGATCGAACCTTTTTACCGGGATCCGCTCTTGTGTATCGTGCCCGGAAACTATGAAAAAGAGGAGCCGGGGGATTTCATGACGATCTCGGAGATGTCCCGCCGCCGCTTTGTGGTGCAGCGGGAGTCCACTGACGCTGACATTCAGAATTACCTGAAACAAAACCAGCTGGATATCTCCACCCGCTATCATGTCGTGGACGATCTCTCAACGGTCATCATGGTGCAGGCAGGATTCGGGATCTGTATCATGCCGGAACTGGTCATGACTGATATTCCCTATGATGTGCGTATGTACCGGATGGAGCCTGACGCTGCCCGCATGATCGGCCTGGCCGTGAGGGGCCCCGGCCAGATGGCCCCGGCCGCCCGCACGCTGTATCAGCACATTCTGGAAACCTACCGGAATATCTGAAAAACATCGAAACAGCAGCAGATAACCTTTTTCTTGACAATGTATAAGGTCTATGGCAATATAACTCCATGGCTTTTTTGATAAGCGGCAGAGTCCTGCACTGTATTTTCCGGACAGACTGCGTGCTGAATACCCGGCATCAGCTTTTCCAGGAAAACACGGCAGGTCTCTGATTTTTGCGCTTCGACATAAAGGAGAAGTAGGAAGGAAGCGATAGGATGTACAAAAAGGTAAACCCGGACCTTAATTTTGTGGAGCGCGAGCACGCGACCGTGAAATTCTGGAAAGACAACAACATTTTTGAGAAGAGTATCGAAGAACGCGAAGGCCGCCCCCTCTACATGTTCTATGACGGGCCGCCCACGGCAAACGGCAAGCCTCATATCGGCCATGTTCTCACCCGTGTCATCAAGGACATGGTCCCCCGTTACCGCACCATGAAGGGATATCAGGTCCCCCGCAAGGCGGGCTGGGACACGCACGGACTGCCCGTGGAGCTGGAGGTCGAGAAGGCGATCGGCATCGAAGGCAAGGATGAGATCGAAGCCTACGGCATCGAGCCCTTTATTAAGAAATGTAAGGAGAGCGTCTGGCAGTACAAGGGGATGTGGGAGGATTTCTCCGGCATCGTCGGTTTCTGGGCTGACATGGACAATCCCTATGTCACCTATTATGACGACTACATCGAGTCCGAGTGGTGGGCACTTCAGGAGATCTGGAAAAAGGGCCTTCTCTACAAGGGCTTTAAGGTCGTCCCCTACTGCCCTCACTGCGGCACTCCCCTGTCTTCCCACGAAGTGGCCCAGGGCTATAAGACCCTCAAGGAGCGCTCGGCGATCGTCCGCTTTAAGGTGAAGGGTGAGGACGCCTATTTCCTGGCCTGGACGACAACCCCCTGGACGCTGGCCTCCAACATCGGCCTGTGCGTGAACCCGGAGGAGACCTACGCGAAGGTGAAAGCCGCGGACGGCACCATCTACTATATGGCGAAGGCACTTCTGGACAGCGTGTTTGCTCCTGCCCCTTCCGCGGAGGAAAAGGCTGAGGGTAAAAAGAATAAGAAGAAAAAGGGCAAAAAGGGCGCAGCGGACGCAGGCCAGGAGGCAGCTGCCGCTGAGGCCGCCGAAGCGGAAAAAGCCGCCGAGGCTAAAAATGTCCCTCCCTACGAGATCCTCGAGGAGATGACCGGTAAGGATCTGGAATACAGGGAATATGAGCCCCTTTATCAGTGCGCTGCGGATTCTGTCGCGAAGCAGCACAAAAAGGCATTTTTCGTCTATTGCGACGATTATGTCACCATGACAGACGGTACAGGTATCGTCCATATCGCTCCTGCATTCGGTGAAGACGATGCCCGCATCGGCCGCAAATACGACGCTCCCTTCGTGCAGATGGTGGACGACAAGGGCGTGATGAAGCCCGAGACTCCCTTTGCCGGCATGCGCTGCAAGCCCACTGAGGCTGAGATCGCGGAGGGCGCGGTCAGCGCGGATCCCGAGGTCTTAAAAGAGCTGGAGGCTAGAGGAATGCTCTTTGCCGCGCCGAAGTTCGAGCACGACTATCCGCACTGCTGGCGCTGCAACACCCCTCTGCTCTACTATGCGCGTGAGTCCTGGTTTATCGAGATGACAAAGGTCCGCGATGACCTGGTCCGCAACAACAAGGAGATCAACTGGATCCCCGCCAACATCGGCGAAGGCCGTTTCGGAAACTGGCTGGAGAACATCCAGGACTGGGGTATCTCCAGAAACCGTTACTGGGGCACACCTCTCAATATCTGGGAATGCCCGGACTGCGGAAAGCAGATCAGCATCGGAAGCCGCAAAGAGCTGGCAGACCTGACCGGCGATCCCGCCGCGGCCAATACCGAGCTCCACAGGCCTTATGTGGACAACTATTTTGTCAAATGCGCGGACTGCGGCGGACAGATGAAGCGCGTGCCCGAGGTCATCGACTGCTGGTTTGACTCCGGCGCCATGCCTTTCGCCCAGTACCACTATCCTTTTGAAAATAAGGAGCTCTTTGAAAAGAACTTCCCCGCTTCCTTCATCAGTGAGGCGGTGGATCAGACCCGCGGCTGGTTCTATTCCCTGCACGCGATCTCCACACTTCTTTTCAACAAGCCCGCCTATAAAAACGTCATCGTCCTGGGCCTGGTCCTGGACAAGGACGGAGAGAAGATGTCCAAATCCAAGGGCAACGCGGTCGATCCCTTCGACGCCCTCGGAAAACACGGCGCCGACGCGATCCGCTGGTACTTCTACTCCAACAGCGCGCCCTGGCTGCCCAACAAGTTCCATGACAAGGCTGTGCAGGAGGGCCAGCGCAAGTTCCTCGGCACCCTTTGGAACACCTACGCCTTCTACACCCTGTACGCGGAGATCGACCAGTTTGATCCTACGAAGTATACCCTGGATTACGCAAGCCTTCCCGTCATGGACAAGTGGCTCCTGTCCCGGATGAATTCGATGATCAAAAAGGCGGACGACTGCCTTGACCGCTACAGGATTCCCGAGGCGGCCACAGCCCTGTCCGATTTCGTGGACGAGATGTCCAACTGGTATGTCCGCCGCTGCCGTGACCGCTTCTGGGCCAAGGGCATGGAGCCGGACAAGATCAACGCCTACATGACGCTCTACACCGCTCTGGTCGGCGTCTGCAAGGCAGCTGCTCCCATGATCCCCTTCATGACAGAAGAGATCTACCAGAACATCGTCCGCAGCGTGGACGCGTCCGCACCCGAGAGCATCCATCTGTGCGATTATCCCGTAGTGGATGAGACCATGATCGATCCCGCCCTGGAGAAATCCATGGCCAAGGTCCTCAAGGTCGTCGTCATGGGACGCGCCTGCCGCAACCTGTCCGGCATCAAAAACCGCCAGCCGGTCAACAAGATGTTTGTGAAGGCGCCTGCGCAGGATGACGCGAAGCTGGATACTTATTTTGTCGAGATCATCGAAAACGAGCTCAATATCAAGAGCGTGGAATTCACGGACGACGTCCGCGAATTCACCAGCTACACCTTCAAACCTCAGCTCCGCACAGTCGGACCCAAATACGGCAAACAGCTGGGCGGCATCCGCACCCATCTCGCAGAGCTGGACGGCAACGCCGCCATGGACGAGCTCAATGAAAAAGGTGCCCTGACTTTTGATGTGAACGGCACCGAGGTCTCTCTGACAAAAGAAGACCTGCTGATTGAGATGTCTCAGAAAGAGGGCTACATCTCCCAGGAGGACGGCGGCTATACCGTAGTCCTGGACACCAACCTGACCCCTGAGCTCATCGAGGAAGGCTTTGTCTACGAGCTGATCAGCAAGATCCAGACCATGCGCAAGGAGGCCGGCTTCGAGGTCACCGACCGCATCCGTCTGTCCCTTTCCGGAAACGACAGACTGTCAGAGATCCTGCACAAAAACGAAAAAGCTATCGCGTCCAAGGTCCTTGCTGTCGAGGTCCTCGACGGACAGAACCTCGCAAACTCGAAGGAGTGGGATATCAACGGCGAAAAGGCCACTATTTCCGTAGAGAAGATCTGAAAAAGCAGATCAGCTGCTGATAAACAGTTACTGAAGAAATAAATACTGGAAAAATAAAACTGCATCACTGAGGGACATCCGCACGGAGCATTGCGGATGTCCCGGACAGCGGCTCCCGGACAGGGATCCGGCTGCCGGTATCCATGCTCCCAGAATGAGGATTTTTATATGTTAAAAAGACCCGCTATTGAATTTGACAAAGACCTTTTCAAGAGAAGTGTAGAGTACAACGTGCGCACGATGTACCGCCGCACCATGAAGGAAGCCACCGATCAGCAGGTGTTCCAGGCATCCGCCCTGGCGCTGAAGGATCAGATCATCGACTGCTGGATGCGCACACAGAAGGCTTTCGACGATCAGGATCCCAAGACCCTTCTCTATCTCTCGATGGAGTTCCTGATGGGCCGTGCTTTCGGCAATGACGCTATCAACCTTATGGCCTACCAGCCGATCGCGGAAGCGCTCAAGGAGCTCGGCTTCAAGATGAATGCCATTGAGGATCAGGAGCCTGACGCCGCGCTGGGTAACGGCGGTCTGGGCCGTCTTGCAGCCTGTTTCCTGGATTCCCTCGCCACCCTGAACTATCCCGCCTACGGCTGCGGCATCCGCTACCACTACGGCATGTTCAAGCAGCAGATTGAGGACGGCTACCAGAAGGAAGTGCCGGACAACTGGCTCGAAAACGGTAATCCCCTCGAGCTGAGAAGGCCCGAGTATACCCAGGAGGTCCACTTCGGTGGCCGCGTCGAGTCCTATTACAGTGAAAAGCTGGGCAGGACCATGTACAGGGTGGTCGATTACAACGCGGTCAAGGCAGTGCCCTACGACATGCCCGTCATCGGCTACGGCAACGGATTTGTAGACACACTCCGTATCTGGGACGCTCAGCCCGTGGAGAGCTTCAAGCTTGACTCCTTCGACAAGGGCGATTACCACAAGGCCGTGGAGCAGGAATATCTGGCCAGGACGATCTGCGACGTTCTCTATCCCAACGATGAGAACTATCAGGGCAAGGAACTGCGTCTGAAACAGCAGTATTTCTTCGTATCCGCCTCCCTTCAGCAGGCAGTGCAGAAATATCTCAAGACCCACGATGATGTAAGGAACCTGCACGAGAAGTATGTCTTCCAGATGAACGACACTCACCCGACTCTGGTGGTGCCCGAACTCATGCGCATCCTGATGGATGAATACGAACTCAGCTGGGACGAAGCCTGGGCTGTCACGACAAAGTGCGTAGCCTACACGAACCACACGATCATGGCGGAAGCACTGGAAAAATGGCCTATCGACCTGTTTTCACAGCTCCTTCCCCGCATTTACCAGATCGTGGAGGAGATCCATCACAGGTTCGAGGCGGAGATCACCAGAGTTTACAAGGATACCGGCGCCAACATCGAAGAGAAAAAGCGCAGCATGTGCATCGTCTATGACGGTCAGGTTCGTATGGCCAATATGGCGATCGTCGCCGGTTACAGCGTCAACGGCGTTGCCCGGCTCCACACAGAGATCCTCAAGAACCGTGAGCTCAAGGACTTCTACGAGATGTTCCCCGAGAAGTTCAACAACAAGACCAACGGCATCACCCAGAGGCGTTTCCTGCTGCACGGCAACCCCCTGCTGGCGGACTGGGTCACTGATCACATCGGAGACGAGTGGATCACAGACCTCTCCCGAATGAAGGAACTCAGGGTATATGCGGATGACAAGAGATCCAGGAAGGAATTCCTGAATATCAAGTATAAAAACAAGGTCCGTCTGGCGGATTACATCCTTGAGCACAACGGCATCGAGGTCGATCCCAGATCCATCTTCGATGTTCAGGTAAAACGTCTGCACGAGTATAAACGGCAGCTGCTGAACATCCTTCATGTCATGTATCTGTACAACAAGATCAAGAAGGATCCCACGCTGGATATCCCCAAGCACACCTTTATTTTCGGCGCAAAGGCTGCGGCCGGCTACAAGACCGCCAAGCTGACGATCAAGCTGATCAATTCCGTCGCGGATGTCATCAACAACGACGAGTCCATCGACGACAAGATCAAGGTCGTCTTCATCGAAGACTACAAGGTCTCCAACGCTGAGATCATCATCGCGGCAGCGGATATTTCCGAGCAGATCTCCACGGCCAGTAAGGAAGCTTCCGGAACCGGCAACATGAAGTTCATGCTCAACGGTGCGATCACTCTCGGCACCATGGACGGCGCCAACGTCGAGATCGTCGAGGAAGTGGGCGAAGAGAACGCCTTCATCTTCGGTCTTTCCTCCGAGGAGGTCATGAACTACGAGAAGAACGGCGGCTACGATCCCATGCGCATCTTCAACGAAGATGAGGAGATCCGCCAGGTGCTGGTCCAGCTTGTAAACGGCACCTATTCCCCTCAGGATCCCGAGCTTTTCCGTCCTCTGTACAACAGCCTTCTCCAGAGGCAGGGCATGGATCCCGCCGACCGCTATTTCATCCTTGCGGATTTCCGGTCTTACATCCAGGCGCAGCATGATATCTGCGAAGCCTACAAGGATCAGAAGCGCTGGGCACAGATGGCCATCCGCAACGTCTCTTTCGTCGGCAAGTTCTCCTCCGACAGAACCATCGAGGAGTATGTCAAGGATATCTGGCATCTGGATAAGGTCAAACTGCCTGCAAGGCGCAGGCGCAAAAAGACCACAACTACTGCCACTGATGAGGATTAAATATCAGTAAGCAGTAAAGAAAGAAAGCAGCAAAGCTGAGACTCTGTACAGATAACCGTACAGAGTTAAAGCAGCAAAGCTGAGATTCCGTACAGATAACCGTACAGATTTAAAGCATCAAAGCTGCAGCAATATACAATATACAATATACATAAGAAAAAAGGGCCGCAGGTCCGGCTGGACACAGCCGGTATCTGCGGTCTTTTTACCCGCAGAAGCCTGAGAGGTCAGAATCTGTCAGGCTCTTTCGCATCTGTTTAAACTTTTCCGGGGAAACAGGGTGCGTTATTGCAAAAAGCAGCGGAAGAGCCGGTTGTTATTTACAAACAGCTCTTGACGGACGGACGCAGGGGCTTTACGCTTTTCGTGAAAACTTGAAACGTGAAACAGATCGCTTCGGAGGTTATTCATTGAAACAATTGAAAATTGTAGTTCTGTGCGGAGGACTGAGCACAGAAAGGAATATATCTTTCCTGACAGGTTCCCGTGTCTGCCAGGCTCTGCGGAGCCGCGGACACAAAGCAGTGCTGGCGGACCTGTTCATGGGATTTGAGGAGATGGACAATACGGACCGCGGAGACTCCGCTTCAGATTCCGCTTTTAATCCGGACATTCTTTTTGAAGATCTTCCCCCCATTCCGGAGTACACCTTCGACGGGACGGCTCCGGATCTGGACGCGGTACGAAGGTCCAGAAAATGGCAGAGTCCTTCCCTGTTCGGCCTGCATGTCCTCGAGGTGTGCCGGGCGGCGGATATTGTCTTTATCGCCCTGCACGGAAAGAACGGAGAGGACGGACGTGTCCAGGCGGCCTTTGATATGATGGGCATCCCCTATACAGGCTCCGGCCATCTCGCCTCGGCGATGAGTATGGACAAGATCGTCACGAAAATGATCGTAGCCCGGCATGATGTACTGACTCCCGCCTTCCACCGCTGGGAATTTGAAGAAAAAGGTTCGGAACCCGAAGCGCGGGAGAAATTCATCCGGACAGTATGCCGGCAGACGGCTGTTCCCTGTGTGGTCAAGACGCCGGAAGGAGGCTCTTCAGTAGGCGTGTATATCGTGCGCAGAAAAGAAGAGCTGCGTGAAGCTGTCCGTAATTGCATGTATTACGGCAACACGTTTATGACCGAGCAGTTCATCGAGGGACGGGATTTTACCTGCGCCGTGCTCTGCGGACGGGCCCTGCCTTCGGTGGAAATCGTTCCAAAGACCAGGTTCTACGACTATTCCAATAAATATGAGGCCGGTGCGACGATTGAGATCTGCCCCGGGCGGGTCACCCCCGAGACGGAGGAAAAAATGGGCGAGATCGCCCTCCGGGTACATGAGATCATGGGCCTGCGGACTTACTCGCGCAGTGACTTTGTCATTGACAAAAAGGGCAGAATCTGGTTTATCGAAGTGAACACACTTCCCGGTATGACAAAGACCAGCCTTGTCCCGCAGGAGGCAGCGGCTGTCGGGATCGGCTATGAAGAGCTGTGTGAGATGATCGTCGAAGACGGCCTGCGCTATAAACCGCAGGACCTGTGACAGGATTTATCTGACACATTTTCTTCCAAATATACAAGACTCAGGGAGAATGCTATGGAAAAACTGATGCTCCGTGAACTACTGGAGGCGACCGGCGGGACCTTGTTGTCCGGGGACGAGAAGGACGAGAAAGCTGATCGGCAGGAAACGGAGATCCTCTCTGTGGTGACGGACAGCCGCAAGATCACTCCCGGCTGTGTCTTTTTTGCCCTCTCAGGTGAACGCTTTGACGGTCACGCCTATGTCGGCTCCGCTCTTGAAAAGGGAGCTGCCGGCTGTATTATTTCCAGGGCTCCGGAGGAAATACGCCCGGACCGGTTTTATATTCTTGTGGAAGATACCAGAAGGGCGCTGGGGAATCTGGCTCATTATTACAGAAAAAAACACGATGTAAAGGTCGTGGGGATCACCGGGAGCGTCGGCAAGACAACCTGCCGCGAGATGGTGGCGGCCGTCCTGGCCCGCCGGTTCAGGGTCCATTCTACAAAGGGGAATTTTAATAATGACATCGGCCTGCCCATGACGATCTTCGACCTGTCGGGAGAAGATGAGATTATGGTCCTGGAGATGGGAATGAATCATCCCGGCGAGATCAGACGCCTTTCTGAAATCGCGGCCCCCGATATTGCGGTCATCACGAATATTGGGACAGCTCATATCGGTATTCTCGGAAGCAGGGAAAACATCTATCACGCCAAAAAAGAGATTTTTGACGGAATGGCACCGGGAGCGCAGGCGGTCCTGTGCGGTGACGACGACTTCCTGCCGCAGATCAGACAGGATCCGGAGATGGCAGCTGCGTATTCAATTTTCTATGCGGGACAGAGCGAACTCTGCGATTACAGGGCCGCAGATGTTCATGTTGAGATCACCGGCACGGAGAAAGAGGGAGAGGTCCGTATGAATACGGTCTGCTCGCTGACGTTCCCGGGCGTGAAAGAGTCGCTGGAACTCTGCATTCCCGCAGCGGGAAGACACCTGATCTATCCCGCCTCCCTTGCGGCGGCCGTGGGCAGCCTCCTCGGCATGACAGCCGCAGAGATCCGGGAAGGGATCGGAGCCTTTGCCGGTCAGCGCATGCCCTGTGAGAAATACGGGGAGATCCTGATTTTTGACGACACCTATAACGCCAGCCCTGAATCCATGAAGTCCTCCCTGGAGGTGCTTTCCTGCGTGCCCATGCCCAGAAAAGCCGCTGTCCTGGGGGATATGCTGGAGCAGGGCGAATATGCAGAAAAGCTTCACAGGGAGACCGGCGCCGCTGCGGCGCAGGCAGGGATCGATACTCTGATCACTGTAGGTCCCCTGTCCTCCTTCATCGCGGACGAAGCCAGAGCCTGCGGCCTTGCGGATGTCAGGGCCTTTCCTGACCGCGAATCCGCCGCCGACGCAGTGCGGCAGATCACCCGGCCCGGCACAGCGATCCTGTTCAAAGCCTCCCACGGCATGGCCCTGGATAAATTAGCCGCGATCAGCAGGGAGACAGCCGGGAAATGAGGATCCGGCCAGCCCGGAAGTGAGGATGATTCAGCCAGCCCGGAACTAAAGAGTCAGGCATCTGACAATCTTATGCCCCATAGCAGGAGGGAGACCATGGAATACAAGATCCGAAGAACAGACCGTAAACTGGAGAGCGCCGGTTCGGTGCTTGAGTTTTACAGGGACACAATGATCCTTCCCGACGGGACAGAGCAGAAATGGGATTATGTGCGCCATAAAAAGGGCGGCGGCGCCTGTACGGTGCCCGTCCTTGCGGACGGCAGGATCCTGATGATCCGCCAGTACCGGCCTGCTATCGACCGCGAAGCCCTGGAGCTCCCTGCCGGCGCCCGGGACGCCTCCGGCGAAGACCCGGCGGTGACTGCTGCCCGTGAACTGGAGGAGGAGACCGGCTACCGGCCTGGCAAAATGACAAAGCTGGCGAGTATTCTTACAGCCATCGCCTGGTGCAATGAAAGAACGGACATCTATCTGGCGCGGGATCTGGAAAAAGTCGGCGGACAGCAGCTGGATGAGGCAGAAGAGATCGAGATCTGCGCAGTTCCTCTCGAAGACCTGTGCCGCCGGATCTATGCCGGCGAGATCCAGGACGCAAAGACCGTAGCCGGGATAATGGCCTATCGGAGCCTTTTGGCAGAAGAAGCTGCCGGAGAAGCAAAAGAGGCAGAGGCTGCTGAGACTGCTGAGGCGTCAGAGGCAGTAAAAAAGAAAGAAACTGCCAAATCCGCTGAAAAAAAAAGGACACCTGAAAAGCCGGATACACTTCTGTCAAGACTTCACCGCGTGCTGAAACGGGCGAGGACCGGCTGAGAGCTTCATAAGATTCGAAATTTCGACCTGTAGGTGGAATGACAGGACATTCCAGTTGTACAGGTCGAATATTTGTCAGTGAACTGTGCGCACCTCTGTGCCGCAGCCATAGGAGGATTTTACCAGTGGATCAAAAAAACACTGCGGTCGGATTTGCACCATTCTACATCCTGACCGCAGGAGCGCTCTGGGGCAGTATGGGACTTTTTGTCCGCAGGCTGGGAGATGCAGGGTGCAGCTCTGCCGAGATCGCTCAGCTGCGCAGCCTTGTGACTGCCCTGGTACTTTTTCTTTACCTGATGATCCGGGACAGAAGCCTGTTCCGCATCCGACTCCGGGATCTGTGGTGTTTTTTCGGCACCGGAGTCCTGAGTATTGTTTTTTTCAATGTCTGTTATTTTACGACCATTGAACTTACTTCTCTGTCGGTAGCAGCGGTCCTGCTCTATACGGCGCCTGCTTTTGTCATCATTCTCTCCGCCATCCTTTTTAAAGAAAGGATCACGGGGAAAAAGATACTTGCGCTGGTCTTGACTCTGATCGGGTGTATATGCGTCAGCGGACTTCTCCGCGGAGGCGCCTCCCTGACCCTGAAAGGGTTTCTGGTCGGGATTGGAGCCGGTGTCGGATATGCCCTGTATTCTATTTTTGGAAGATATGCGCTCGACCGCGGCTACAGGAGTCTGACGATCTCTTTTTACACCTTTTTGTTTGCGGTTTTCGGAACGATTCCCTTTGTTTCCATGCACAATGTCTGGCACGCGGTCAGTTCAGGGGCGGCGCAGACTGCCTTTATCTGCCTGTTCGGGCTCGTGACCACTGTTCTTCCCTACATTATTTATACAAAAGGACTGCAGGGAGTGGAAAACGGGCAGGCTTCCATTCTCGCTTCTGTGGAGCCTGTCGTTGCTACGATCCTGGGCATCGTGGTCTTTCATGAGATCCTGCACCCTGATGAGATTGTCGGAATCATACTGATCCTGGGAGCGATCCTGATCAGCAGCCGGTGATGCTTTTTAGCACCGAAGACTGTCTCCGGTTTATTCCTGCATGTTTGTGAACAACAGATCATAACCACAAACCTGATAAGGTGATCCTGCGTTTTTGAATCAAAACAGACGTAACCCCGGTATGCGGGTTTGTGTCTGTTTTTAAGTATAACATGAGAAAATGATATTCTATGCGCAGGTCAGTATTGCCCCGTCTTCTTACGTGAACATTTCTGAGATTATTCCTGTTCATTAGATCATACATACTACTTTTCTTTTGGCTTTTTGACGGTTTCTTATATTCTTTATCCATACTATATACGTGAAGAATTATATGCATATATGCATATCTAGGAAATTGCCCGGCTGTTTTTATATGATTATCTATTGCAGGTCAGAAACTGCAGCCGCGATAGAAGCCGGGATAGAATATAGTGATGAACAGAACACAGGGAATACAGTGAAGACGGAAAGTGCTGACGAACTCACAGCGGATACAGCCGCAGTTATGTATGAATACGGCAGACACCTTACATCTTGAGTTTTACTAGAAAGAGAAATACAAATTTAGATGAAAAAATTACTTCGAAGGATCAGACAGATATTAAGAGACCGCAGAACGCGCCGCTTCTTTAAGAGATTTGTAGGCACGTTTGCGGCTATTGTTGTCTTTGTGACAACCTATGCTCTGGTATTACCAGCCATTACCATGGAAGCTGAAGCCCAGTGCGGCATCGAAGCCCATCAGCATGACGACAGCTGCTTTGAAGAAGTGCTTGTCTGTGATCTCCCGGAAAGCGACGGACATCAGCACGTCGACAGCTGCTATGAAAAGGTACTCGTATGTAGGAAAGAATCACACACTCACAGCCCTGCATGTTATCGATCCGATTTCTATGGAGATACAGCGGAGAGTACTGCTGTCAGCGGCGCAGAGTCAGCGGCAGCCGTTGCTGGCAATACGTCTGTAACGGCGACTCCAACTGACGAAATCATTGAAGGCGAGTACAGCGAAGACGAGGTCATTGAAGAAGCAGGCGCGGCAGCACCCGCAGCAGATGCGGAAACTGAAATCACGGAAGATATAAATGACTATACAAATACGGAAGAATCAAGTGCTGAAGCTTCCCTGTCGTCCGCATCTTCCGGAACGTCTGCGTCTGAATCCTCCGGCGAATCAACGTCTGAATCCTCCGATGAAACTGCGTCTGCGTTTCCAGGCGAAACTGTATCTTCGTCTACCGGCGAGACTGCGTCAGTATCCTCTGGCGAAGCTGTTTCTTCATCTTTTGCCGCATCTATTGCTGCAGACGATTCAGATACTAATACAGGAGATACTAATACAGGAGATACTGATACAGGAGATACTTACGAAGAAAATACTTCCGCACAAGAAGCGGATAAAACAAAAGATGCAGATATTGAATCAGACTCTGATGAATCTGCAACAGATGACCAGGCAGAGAAAATGGCTTTGCTTTATCCTGCCCTGACATTCCAGGATTCCATTGCAGCTTCCATGGGAACCCTTCCCACAGATACGGGGAGCGAAAAAGCGACGGCACTTCCGGACCAGACCGAACTGACCGTTCATGTTGAAGCGGACGAAGGGGCCTTCCCGGAGGGGACTACAATGAGGCTCTCCGCCGCAGAAGATATGGATGCCGTCGCTTCCGCCGTCGAAGAAGCTGTGACTGCCGACGATGCCGTCAGCAATAAAACACGCGGCTTCCATGCCGTGGATATCAGCTTCTGGAACAACGAAGGCGTTGAGATTGAACCCCTCAAACCTATCAGAGTCTCCATAACGAGCGAAAGTATCAAACAGGCTGTAGAAGACACTTCCACAGCCCCTGTTGTTGTGCATGTCACTGACAAAGTAACGGATCAGACTTCGGCAGATACGACAGATGCAGTTGTTGAAAACAATTCAAATGATTCCGGGGAAAAGAATACTGAATCTATTCCGGAAACAGAGGAGAATCTAGAGACATCAGAGACCAAAAAAAGTGCTGATGAAAATGCAGATCACGAGTCTCCCGTTGCCACCATCGTTGAGACCGAAAAGCAGACTGAGGCTGAAAACGGCCGAACGATCGATACAGACACCCTTACCTTTGAAGCAGGGGCCTTCTCTGTGTATGCGATCGTGTATACAGTGGACTTCGAGTATTCCGTGAACGGCAAAATGTACCAGTTCAGCCTTCCTGGAGGCGGATTTGTCAGCTTTACAGACCTCGTAGAAGTGTTGGATATAATTGGTGATCCGAACACTCATGAAAAAGGGAACAAAAATGAGGCTGAAATCGCAGAAAATGCAGAAGAAAATGGCAACGACGAATGGACAGAAGAAAGTGATATAAGTTCTGCTGCGAACATGGCACTCACGCTGGGGGATGTGGAAGCGTCCGATGCTGTGAAGAAATTCGTAGCGGATGTAGATTCTGTGGAATTCAGCAACCCTGAACTGGTTGATGTAAGCAAGGCAGAGAACGAAACCACAGTCGGTCAAATTAAGGAGAACCGTGGGCTTGAATGTGAGTATAGCTTGGAACTGACAGAAGAGCAGACTGAGGAGATTAATTCACAGACGGTAGAAGTAGGTGACTGGGCGCTGATTAGCGTTAAGCCTTTTAGTAGTCAAGAAACGTTGACTGTGACTATGAAGACGGGAGAGGTCTTTGAGATCAGAGTGACGGATTATCAGATCAGTACAAATGTTTTGACAACAGACGGTCAGACTTACAAGATCACTGTGACTTATGGCGATGATGCAGAAATTCCAGACGGAACGAAACTTGTTGCAAGTGAAATCGAGCCAGGAACGGATGAGTATATTCAGCATCTCGGAAAGGCATGGGCAGAAGTAAACAAAGAGTATTTTGAAGTCGAAGAAATGCGTGAGAATTATGATGAGAGCATGGGAGAACTGCCCGATGTTCCTTATACAAATATTAATACCGCTCGTTTCTTTGATATTTCCTTGATCTACAATGATGAAGAAATTGAACCGAAAGCACCGGTTCGGGTGGAAATCAGCTATGTTCAGGGTCTGAAGGCATGGGAAGAAACGACACCCGGTGTGGCGCACTATGTGTCTGAAACCCAAGTGGAGATTATCGAGGATGTTGAAACAATCATCCAGGATAATGAAGTGACAAGCTTCCGATATGAGCAGGATAGCTTTTCCGGCGTAGGGACATATGTTGCTCAGGAAATTCAGGATAGTTATGTTGAGCCTAAACTCGCAGCGTTTCCGGATCCTAATGGAAGTACCACAGTGAAGAGCGCGAACCTGACGGATGAGGCGCTGAATGAAGTGGTTCTCTCTTCTCTGAAATCGTCTGATCTGCTGCGTGCAGGCGAGACTGAACAGTCGGATGAAAACGACCATACTGATCTTGAAAAACCAGAAGCTCATAAAACATTGACGCCAAATAAAGATGAGAGTAATCAGGAAGACGGTACCTATACGCTCACTTTAAGCGTAAAAGGGCATTCAAGCGTGACCACAGAGACGACGGTCAAAAAGTCCAATGTCCTTGTTGTGATGGATCGTTCCAGTAGTATGATTACGAAAACAGTCAGTGATGATAGCACTCGCTGGTATTATGGGACAAAAAATACCAGCAGTTGGAGAGGTGACCTTACTGAAGGAAACGGTTACCATTTCATAGGTGTTGTAAACAATCAAGATGTGGACCTCATTGTCAGTTATGATTGGCAAGTTGGAGGGAGTTGGAGCAATCCGGTAATCACATATCAATCAGGTGTTGATCGGTGGGGAAATCCACAGTATTCCAATTACCCTGACGACTCACCAATTTACGTTGTCAGTAAAAAGACTCGTATGACTGCTGAGCAGGAGGCGCTAAGCACTCTGTTCACTCAGCTAATGGAGAATAATAACGCAAGCGGTGTAAATACTGATGTGGTTGAAATTTCGGTCATCAGTTTCGGCGATGAACGATTTGACGATAAATCCTGGTCGAACGAAACGGAGATCGGTTGGCAGAGCGGAAGAGATACATCTGTTTTAATGGGCGTCGTAAACAGTAATCGCTTCACTAGCGGTACAAACTGGGAGGAGGCTCTGCAATATGCATATGAAGTCATCAGCTCGAAAAAGACAGCAGAGGAAAATGCTGGTAATACGAATGAAGATTATTATGTGATTTTCTTAACCGACGGAGAACCGACTGCAATTGAGGGTGAATCAGGTGGCGCCCATCACACCACTGATCCAAAAACCGGTGTAATAACGAACGGTCAAGGAAATATTTATGCCTATGAGGAATCAAAGGATGCTGCTAAAGCTCTTGTGGATGCAGGATTCGCGTTTTATAATATTTTCACATTCAGGACAACGGAAGATGATAAATACTCTATTTATCTGACAAACTATGCCTATGGAAACGGCAATGGGAACGGGAATACAAATACAGATGCGGTTCAGAACTACTATGAGGATGCTCAGACAATAGATTCTCTTAAAAACAAATTTGATGATATCTTCAACACCATTGAAGACTCCATCGGCCACGGCAATGTCAGCATTACAGATACGCTGACGACAGATGCTATGACGACAACTGTGGTACAAGGGAAGACGAACGGATATGTCTATGAGGTGCGGGATGCGTCTAAGACATTATTGTATACAGTTACCGCAACAGGGAACCTCAGTGATCCGACTGTTGTATTCAATGTACCTGCGTCCTCTATCAAGAATTATACTGCGACCTCATCAACCGTAGGTGGGAAAAAGTTGTACTCTGTCACAACTGCTGAGGGTAAGGTATTGAAAATGGCCCTGGCAGATATTAATAATGATACGGGTGAACTGGTGTGGGATCTTTCACCAGTTGGATTACTGTTGGATAATTATACATATTCCGTAAATTTCATTGTTTGGCCTGATCAGGACGCATATGATTATGTAGCTGCCTTGAATAACGGACTTGAAACCATTACAGATTCTAACAACGATATAGTGGATGTGGTGTGGAACCAGGGAGCAACAGAACCAGTAACCGGTTCTTCAGGGACATATTATAAAGGAGGCTGTTCTAAGTATCCAAGCATTGTATATTATCCTGGTACAGGTGATGATTACGAAAAGGGTGTATACAATGGATACTTTGCTGTGCTGACTAATACGGATCAGAAGCTTCATTATTCTGTAATTGAGACCGTCACAACAAACGACACAACAAAAACTGAAATTACAGGACCATTTTATCATGACCTTGAAACCCCGGATCCCATGCCCCTGGCACATACCCAGTCATTGATCTATAAAAAATGGAATATTGATAGAGACCCTGAAATCCTGTTAAGGTTACTATATGAATTTGAAGGTGAAGAACCGGTTTATGATGAAAATAATAATCTGATTCCTACAGAATTCACCATTGGATTCGATATTTTGCAGGATACGAACACAACCCCTTATGATATTGTGGGCCTTGGTTGGGATGGAGAAAACTATATATGGGATACAACTGATCCGAGTAGTCTCAAGACTTTTGAATATAAAGGAAAGGAATATACGATCAGTACCCGATGGATGCAGGATTTTTCCATAGCTACCGGCTTGATGCTGAGTGGAGAACGTATGGATGCCATTGGCCTGGACAGATCCGCTTATCCGTCAGGTGAATATACTGATGAAGAAGGGCATACGACTACATATTATCTCTTGGAAGATGGGCATGATTATACCATTAGGGAGAATAATGTGTCTTATGAGTTTGACTTTAAAGCGCCGGTCTACCATCCAATGCTGGTTGATGGCACTCTGAGAAATGTTAACTTCACAAAGACAGGTAATGGAAACACTATCAGTTTTACTGAAATTAGTGCACTAAATATTAATCCGGAAACGGACACCTCTTCTCTGGAGATTGTGAATACACTGCGTGGCTACATCCATTTAAATAAAAAAGTTGTCGGTTCAGACGGAGTGACAGAAATAACTGATGATACCACTGAATTTGAATACACGATCGAGTTAAATAATCCTGCTGCTCCGTTCACGATAGAGGGGAGCCATATTTCGTGGTATGGAATCAGTGGGCTTTACTATCATGATGAAAATGGTAACTATTATCAGGCGGTTTCGGCAGGAACGACAGTTGATGGTGAAGGCAACACTATAGGGAAACTGACCCTGGAAGATGAAAATGGAGTTGTTCATGACGCTATTTGCGCAGGGGCTTTTGATAATGATGCTGTTGGCCCCACGACGGTAACTTTTACAGAGAGCGGGGAGAGCATTCAACTCTTTGGTAACCAGTTAAATCCGGAAGAGGAGACTTCAGAAGGTTCAGGTGCGTATAAAAAAGCTACGGCAACCATAAGAATAACGAGAGCCCAACAGCTCAATATCGCGAACGTTCCAATAAATACCACATATAAAATAATAGAAACGGATGCAAACGGTTATCAGCTGATTAAGATTGAACGGCAGACTGGTAATGGAGTTGCTGTATCAGCTGGAAATGTAGGTACAGCAACTATTACAGGTACAATCATTCCCAATAACGAGACGAATATCATTTACACAAACCGCTGTGACATCATAACGATCCAAAAAATTGATAGTGATGGAAATGGACTTGAAGGCGCTGTTTTCCAACTCAAAGCTGTGAATGGACAAGCTGAGAGCCTTTTAACGGACGTTGACGGAATTGGTGAAGTTACGAAGGTAATTGACGGAAAAGAAACAACGTTCGAAAGTGCATTTGAAACAACGGGTGGCGAACAAAGAATTGCCGGGTTGTCGAATGGAACATATAGGCTTCGAGAAGTATATGTTCCCACAGGATATATCAGTACAGTGAGTCAAATAGACTTCAAGATTGAAAATCAGGTTATGTCAATGATCACAGAAGATGATACCTTGGAATTTGTTCCTGCTTCAGTATCCGGCGGAAGTGTGAAACTGGCATTATTGAAGATTACCAACACTCCCGGTGCAGCACTCCCGAACACCGGCGGCCCCGGTACACAGCTCTTCACGATCCTCGGCAGCATCCTGATCCTTGGAGCGGGTGTACTGCTGTGGAGGAGACGGAGATTAATTTAGCACAAGGTTAACAGAGAAGTCAGTCACTTCGGTGGCTGGCTTTTCTTTTGGGGAGGCGGTTAGAGATGACTAATTACGGAAACAGAGTTCACGGGGACGGTCCTTTTGTTTCCGTCCCCGTGTTTCTGGTTCCGACTGTTGAGAAAACAGGGGACAGACACGAAAGGACCGTCCCTTTGTTTCCCTTTGTTTCCACTCCATTTTTCAGTATATTAAAAATAAGGCAATGATGGGAGATCTAATCCGGTCATTGCCTCATGTACTCTGTCAATCGTCTTCGTTTACTTCTGTCCTGTTGCTAAATAGGATTTAAGAAGAAACCGGCTTTTGTTTTTTCTGCCGGGCTTTCTCCAGTTCCCTGCGGAGGCGCTCAATTTCCTGCATCTGCTGGCCGATGGTTTCGTCTTTTTTTGACAGTTCCTGTTTTTGATGCGACAATTCCTGCATCTGCTGGCCGATAGTTTTGTCTTTTTTTGACAGTTCCTGCATCTGCTGGCCGATGGTTTCATCTTTTTTTGACAGTTCCTGCTTTTGCTGTTCGATGGTTTCCTGCTGTTCTTCGATCATCATCATAACCGTATTTTTGTCCAGGATGGAGAGTTCTTCTGAGAACATGTGCATCATCTCCTTCGTGTTTTGGCACATTGTGCAGATCCTGTCGTATAACGGACGGAAGATGCCGGGATAGTCCTCCAGGATCCGAAGGATGACCCGGGGGTCATCGGAGGACAGGAAGGCAAGCCAGGCCTCTTTTTCCGTCATGGGCTGCCCGCCCGCAGGGCGGAGCAGGGCATCAAGATGGCTCCGGAAAATATCAAGGGGGACGAAAATGTAGTTCTGCAGGAGATTCAGCTTCAGGCCGGTATCTGAAACAGGGGCGAAGGTGTGGATGTAATCCTGCCGGAACCTGTGGAATTCCCTCGTGGAGGTCTCCATAAACACGATGGTGTATACCGGTCGGATGTATTTGTAGCTGAATGTTCCCTTTTTACCCTCACTGTCTTTTTCCCTATTTCCGTCATTCTCCTGCGGACTGTCATTTTCGGAGAATTCCTTACGGATCCGCTGGTACTGGCGCAGGAGCAGGTCCGCGTTATAGCAGGCTGCCCGCTCACCGGGGAAATTGTATCCGATCTTCTGGACTTCGACGTTCACGATGCTCCCGTCAGACGCCTCCACTATGATGTCCATGATGACCAGTGTGTAATCCGCCCCCAGGTGGGATTCATTGGGGAGAATCTGCACGAGCTTTACATCGAGTCCGATCAGGACGGAGATCATGCGGGAAAGAGCCGCGGCCTCCACATCCGGGTCAAACACATATTTGAAATAGGAATCATAGAGGACGCGCACGCCCCTGTTGCCGCAGCAGAAGTCCAGAAACTCCTGCCGGCGGGAGGGTGTCAGGGACCGGAAAGCACCGGTCATCTCCGGGGATGCGGCAATCTCCTGAAGGACTTCTGTAAGCTCCCTGTACTGCGGAAAGGCGGAGCGCAGCGTTGGCAATCCTGCCTTGCCGTTTGCATCATACTGTGCCGCCTGCAGTATGTCTGTGCCGGAAAGGGCAGCTTTCCCACCCGCGGAAGCTGCTTTCTGTGTGCTTATGGTGTCGGTGTTCTTTGTCATATGCACCTCCTGCAATAAAATTGTGTGCGGAGGGGCTCCGGTGCTGCGGATGCAGGTCTGCCGGAGCCCCATGGAATAATGAGACTTCGGCAGCGCCGCGGTGCGGCACCGGTCGGACAAAGCACGCGGGGGCAGGGTCTGCCGCCCCTTGTATGTGCTTTTGGATATTTTCATTCTAACAGACACAGGATTATGGTTTCAAGACGGAATTTACGTCTTAGGAGAGTTCACGGGGACGGTCCTTTTGTTTCCGTCCCCGTGTTTCTGGTTCCGACTGTTGAGAAAACAGGGGGACAGACACAAAAGGACCGTCCCCTTGTTTACACTGCTGTGGAGAAGACGAATGCACTGGCACAATGCACTGACACAATGTGGCTGACATAATGCAGCATCGGGTTTCGGCACAGAAGATTGCACCTGGTTTTTAAGTATGGTAAAGTAATTACTGAGGCAGTGCAAATTTCAGAGCCTTTGTTTTGTGATCATCATACGTAAAAAAAGACCGGACTACGGACCTGAATAAGGGATGCCGGGAAAGGAGGAAATATCATTGAGTGATTTACAGAAATGTGAAGGAAAAAAAGAGTGCAGTGTTGCTGATAATGTTCTTGAATCCGCAACAGGCGGTGTTTCAGTTGATTACTTCAGAGTTAGAGAAAAAAACAGGAAAGTTGAAGGCCCTGTTCATGTTGGATGTGGTTCAAAGCTTATCTTTCAGCAGAATATGGGAGTGTATTACTGCCCTAAATGCAGAAAGGAAGTGCCTCTTAATGAAATCCTGAAATGATTATGAAATCCTGAAATGATTGTTTTTCTGCCTGCTGAGGCAGGTAAAAGGGAAACGGGTATCAAGAAATCCTGATACCCGTTTTTTACAATACATATACCTGTCTGACCGCTGCAGATATCTGCTTACATTTACGTCAGGGTATCATTTATTAATTATCAGGAGGGATAGTCATGAAAAGATCACTTAGAACCTTAATATGTGCAGCCCTGGCTGCGGCACTGCTGCTTCCGGCGGTGGTGTACGGAGCGGCGGCTTCCGGAAGCAGTACAGGAGAACCAGCTGCAGCTGCGGAGGATTCTCAGGCGCAGGATGAGAATGAGGATAAAAAGGATATCATGATCCTCTATACCAGTGATATCCACTGCGGGATCGATGAGGGGTTCGGATATGCCGGGCTGGAGCAGATCCTCAAATACGAGCAGGAAAAGGGCTATGAGGTCATCCTGGTGGACGACGGAGATAATATCCAGGGCGATCCCCTCGGACTGCTGACCAAGGGCGACGCTTTAATTGATCTCATGAACAAGATGGGCTACAGTGTAGCCATACCCGGTAATCATGAGTTTGACTATGGTGTGGACAATTTCCTTTCTCTTGCTGAAAAGGCACAGTTCAAATATATTTCCTGCAATTTCCAGTACAAGGGCGAAAATGTGTTTGACCCTTATGTCATCCGGGAGATCGGGGGGAGAAAGATCGGTTTTGTCGGCGTGACGACTCCCACTACGATCACGGCGTCCAAGCCCACACTTTTCGAGGATGAAAACGGTGAGTTTGTCTACTCTTTCCTCCAGGATGAGACGGGGGAGGGCGTATACAATGCCGTGCAGTCCGCTGTGGACAATGCGAGAACAGAGGGCGCGGAATATGTGATCGTGCTGGGTCACCTGGGAAATGAAGAACAATGCCGCCCCTGGACTTACGCGGATGTGATCTCCCATACCAACGGGATCGACGCCTTCCTGGACGGCCACAGCCATGACACGGATCAGGTGATCATGAAAAACAAGGACGGAAAAGAAGTTCCCCGCTCCGCCTGCGGGACCAAGATGCAGCACATCGGATGGTGCAGGATCCCCGCTGAGGGCGAAGTGACCGCTGGTATTTATTCCTGGACGCTTGACGATTCCGCACCAGAGGTGCTCGGAATCGAAAATGAAATGTCCACGGCAGTAAAGGAGGCAAGAGGCAGTATAAGCAAGCTCCTGGAAGGGAAAATCGCTGTTTCCGAACAGGAAATGACTATTTACGACCCTGTGGCTGTGGACCCCGAGTGGGGCAAAGTCCGCATGATCCGCCGGGCGGAAACGAACCTGGGCGATCTGTGTACAGATGCTTATCGGTTCGTGACCGGGGCAGACATCGCCCTGCTTGGCGGCGGAGGCATCCGGGTCAGTATTCCTGCCGGCGATGTCACGATGAAAAATATGTACGAAGTGTTTCCTTTCGGGAACGAAATCTGCGTTGTCCAGGCGACCGGCCAGCAGATTCTGGACGCGCTGGAATGGGGCGCGGCGGCAGTTCCCGGTGAAAACGGAGGCTTCATGCAGGTTTCCGGTCTTTCCTATGAGATCCACACCTATATTGATTCGACCTGCACAAAGGATGTCAACGGCATGTTCACTGGCGTTGCGGGCGAGCGCCGCGTCAGGAATGTAAAAGTCAACGGCACTCCGATCGACCCTGACGCCCTTTACAATGTGGCGGGAAATGATTACTGGTTCCTCAATGGCGGAGATGGACAAACCGCATTTAACGGCGCCGAGCGTGTTGACGCGGGAGGATTGCTGGATGTACAGCTGCTTGTCGATTATCTCACGGGAGAACTTGGCGGTGTGATCGGCAAAGAATACAGTGACCCCACCGGACAGGGCAGGATCGTCATCGTTGAGGAAAAACCTGCGGAATAAAAAAGGCAGAAAAAACAGAAACGGACAGAAACAGAGAGAAACAGACAAAAACAAAATAAAACAGAGAAGCAGCTGAGGAGAAAGAAACACAAAAGTCAAAACATGAATATAGCTCAATAAAGAAAAAACAGTAAAGAAAAAACAATAAAGAGGGATCAATAAAGATGGAGAAGGGGCGCCCGGGCACATTTGCCCAGTTTCATATGCCCCTTCTTTCTTTTATAATGGTTTATCTTTTTATAATGTTTAATCTTTTTTATAATGGTTAATAGTTTTGCAAGAGCTCTAAACGGTCAGATCAGATATGTTTCTTGATAACATATACCGGCAGAATAATATCTGCAGCTTCGGAAAATGATACTGGCCGGGATAAAGGGAGTAAAAAACACAATTTGCTGATCTGTCAGGAATTGAGCCGAAAGAGTAAAGGAGGTATCTGAATGAGGCAGAAATGGAGAATTCTGTCAGCTGTAGCTGCTGTTCTGCTGTTTCTGGGGGGTATTGCCGGATGCGGTGCTGCAGGGGGATTGGAAGACGGCAGCGAAAAAGTCAGATTGATGGTCTGGTCACCTTCAGAGGATCAGTCCCGGGATTCCGGGGAGTGGCTTCAGACATGCTGCGCCCTGTTTGCGGAGCAGCATCCAGAGTGGGACATCACATTTGTGTACGGAATTGCAGACGAGGGAACCGCTGCCAGTTCCATAGCGCAGGATCCGGAAGCGAGCGCAGATGTCTTTTTGTATGCCAATGACAATATCACTACGCTGACAGACGCCCAGGCGCTTGCGAAATTTGGCGGCAAATACGAAGAGCAGATCCGGGAAAATGCCAGTGAGACACTGCTGAATTCCGTCACGATGGACGGCTTTCTATATGGTGTTCCTTTCACGACAAACACATGGTTTATGTATTACGACAAGAGCGTGTTCTCTGAAGAAGATGTAAAGAGTCTTGAGACAATGCTGCAGAAGGGTGTCGTGTCATTTCCCTTTACAAACGGCTGGTATCTGCCTGCCTTTTATTTCGGAAACGGCTGCACGATGTTCGGCGACGGCACCCGGGAAGAAGAGGGGGTGGACTTCGGCGGCGATAATGCGGTCGAAGTCACAAATTACCTGATCGACCTGATCCATAATCCCCATTTTGTTGTGGATGCAGACGGTTCCGGAATGGCCGGCCTGCGGGACGGATCCATCAACGCTGTTTTTTCCGGTTCCTGGGACTACGAAAGTGTCAAGCACATTCTGGGTGATAACCTGGGCGCAGCCGCTCTTCCCGAATATACACTGGACGGCACCCCCAGGCAGATGTACGCCTATTCCGGTTCCAAAGCGATCGGTGTAAATGCCCATTCCGAGTACATGGTTCCTGCGGTTGAGCTTGCAATCTATCTGGGCAGCGCAGAAGCGCAGAGACTTCACTATGAGCTTCGTTCCGTGATTCCATGTTCAACAGAGCTTCAGGAGGATCCTGTCATCACCTCAGATCCCGTTTTCCTGGCTCAGAACGAAACGTTTGACAGGACATCCAAACTCCAGCCCTTCGTCTCCCGTATGGCGAACTGCTGGGCACCGATCGAAAACATGGGCAAATCGATCCGCAACGGTACTGTGACGCACAAAAACGCCGCAGAACAGACCAAAGCGATGAATAAAGCCATGAACAGCAACGGAATTCAGTAGAAGGGAGGAATCGACATGAGAGAAAAAAACACCGGCAATTTCGAATTGTCGGATCCAGGCCTGTCAGTGATCCTGAAGAACGGAAGGACAGAGACCAGACTATCTGCCCTGATCATGGGACTGGGCTGTTTATTACACAAACAGGTCATCAAGGGTGCGCTTTATCTGGCAATAGAGATCGCTTTTGTGATGTTCATGATCCGCAGCGGCTTCCGCAGCCTGGCCATGCTGCCTGGTCTTGGATCAGTGCCGCAGAAAGAGGTCTGGAACGAGGAGCTGCAGGTATATATGTACACCAAAGGAGATCAGTCCATCCTGATCCTGCTCTATGGGCTGGGGATCATCATGATCATTGTCCTGTTCTTCGTGATCTGGCGCGCCGGTATGCGGAGCGTCTACAGGGCGGAGATGCTGGACCTGGCGGGCAGCCACGTGCCTTCTTTTACAGAGGACCTGAAAAGCCTTCTGGATGAAAACCTGCCTTATACACTCATGACACCGCCCATGTTTTTCATTATTGTGCTCACAATTCTGCCCCTGGTCTATATGATCTGCATGGCCTTTACCAATTACAGCAGGATAGACAACCATCTGATCCTGTTCGACTGGGTCGGACTTCGGAATTTCGCAACGCTTTTTGACAGAAGTTCTGTTCTGGGCGGTACATTCTGGAGAGTCCTGATCTGGACACTGGTCTGGGCCTTTTTCGCGACCTTCACCAACTACTTCTTCGGAATGATCCTGGCGATCCTGATCAACCGAAAGGACACAAAAATCAAGGCCTTCTGGAGGTTTTGCTTTGTACTGTCCTGCGCAGTTCCCATGTTTGTTTCCCTGCTGGTCATGCGCACCATGCTGCAGCCGGAAGGCGCAGTCAACGTGATGCTCCGCAATGTCGGCCTTATTCCTGCCGGAATAAGCCTGCCTTTTTTTACCAATGCCACATGGGCAAGGATCACCGTCATCGTCATCAATATCTGGGTGGGAGTGCCCTATACCCTCCTGCAGCTGACGGGCGTTCTGCAGAACATTCCTGCAGACCTTTATGAGGCTGCCGAGGTGGACGGAGCAAACCAGATCCAGCAGTTCTTCTCGATCACTCTCCCTTATATGTTCTATGTGACCACACCTTACCTGATCGCTACATTTACAGCCAATGTGAACAACTTCAACGTGATCTACCTTCTTTCCGGCGGCGACCCGGTGACCAACCTTGCCTCCACGGCAGGAGATACGGATCTGCTGGTCACCTGGCTCTATAAGCTGACCATTGAGAAACAATACTATAACATCGGCGCGGTCGTCGGCATCCTGACCTTTATCATCCTTGCTGTCGGCTCCCTGCTGACTTACCGCAACAGTAAATCCTACAAGGAAGAAGGAGGTTTCTGACGATGAAAAACGCAAAAGCAAAGCGGACCCGCAATAATGTGATCGTGCATATCATCCTGGCGATTCTGGCTGCAATCTGGGTCTTCCCCATCTTCTGGGTCATTCTCACCAGCTTCCGCGCGGAAAAAGGATCATATGTGTCGACATTTTTTCCCAAAGCTTACACATTGGCCAACTACAAAAAGCTCTTTACAGACACAACGATCCTGAATTTCCCGAGAATGTTTACAAACACACTGATCATCGCAGTGTTTTCCTGCATTTTGTCCACCTTCTTTGTGCTCAGTGTCGCCTACTGCCTCTCGAAGCTTCGTTTTAAGTATCGCAAGACCTACATGAACATGGCTATGATCCTGGGGCTTTTCCCCGGCTTCATGAGCATGGTCGCGGTCTATTTCATCCTGAAAACCCTGAGGCTGACGGAAGGATCGCTGATCCCGGTGGCTCTCATCCTGTGCTATTCCGGCGGCGCGGCCCTCTCCTTCCAGATTGCCAAGGGCTTCTTTGACACTATACCTGCTGCGATCGATGAGGCGGCAATGATCGACGGCTGCACACACTGGCAGGTCTTCACCAAAATCACACTTCCCCTGTCCAGGCCGATCATCGTTTACACGATCCTGACTTCTTTCATTGCTCCATGGGTGGATTTCATCTTCGCAAAAGTAATATGCCGTGCCAATGCAGACCAGTACACGGTCGCGATCGGTCTGTGGAAAATGCTGGAGAAGGAATACATCGATAACTGGTACACGCGCTTTGCGGCCGGAGCAGTGCTGATCTCGATCCCGATTGCAGCCCTGTTCATGTATCTGCAGAAGTATTACGTAGATGGACTGACCGGCGGTGTCAAAGGATGAAGCGTTATTGCCTGGCCCATCGGCGACTGACGACAACACAGTTTCACAGTGTCCGAGATGGTGATTTTAATTCTGTTATGATTGAGACGTCACACTAGTCCCGGTCTACTCTTTTATAAAAAGTACCACGCTGTTCGGTTCTTCAGAATCGGGATCATAGCTATACCGGATCTCCTCGGCTGTGGTCTGGAGCATAGTGAGGGACAGTTCGTTATCCGACTGCCGCGGATCGAACTGCTCCCCGTTGTAGGTGACCGTCAGATCTGTCCGCTCCGTCTGCGAGGAGTGCTCAAGGATCACATGGATCTGTGTGCAGTCCAGGTGCGGCAGCAGGATCTGATGAACCAGTTCCTCGAGAGCCAGGCAGATCCTGTATTTTTCTTTCGTTGTCATGTTATTTTGCTGGCAGTAACGATCGATCTCCGCTCCCCAGCGGAGAAAGTCGAAGCCGGTTCTGTCAATATCAAACTCCAGAACCTTGAGCTTTTGGATAAAGCGGCGGGTCCGTTCTTTTTGGGGGTGATCGAAGATCTGCTCGGGAGTACCCTCTTCATAGATGCCGCCCTCGTCCATGAAAAAGACACGGTTGGAGATCGCACGCGCAAAGTTCATCTCATGTGTGACGATCATCATGGTTTTCCCGCTGGTGGAAAGATCCCGGATGACCGCCTGTACTTCATCCACCATGGTCGGGTCCAGTGCGCTGGTCGGCTCATCGAGAAGGATGATCTCTGGATCCATCGCCAGCGTACGAGCGATAGCGACGCGCTGTTTCTGCCCGCCTGAGAGCTCGTCCGGATAGCTCAGTGCTTTATCCGCAAGCCCTACCATCCGCAAAAGTTCCATGCCTCTGTCATAGGCCGCCTGCCGGCTCATTCCTTTCAACTCCACCGGGGAGAACATGATATTCTCAATAACTGTCATGTGTCCGAAGAGGTTAAAGGACTGGAAAACCATGCCCATACGCTGCCGGATACGGTTGATGTCACAGCGGCGGTCGGTGATTTCGTCCTCCCCCACCCGGATCTTCCCTGACGTGGGCTTTTCCAGGAGATTGATGCAGCGCAGCAGCGTGCTCTTGCCCGTACCGGAGGGCCCGATGACCGCGATCACGTCGCCGTCATGGATCGTCACGCTCACATCCTTCAAAGGAGTGGTGTCAGGATATTCTTTTTTCAGATGTTCGATTTTAATCATCTGTCTTGACCCCCTTCAAAATACGGGCTTTCGACCGCTTTTTCGGATCGCTCCGCACACGCAGCCAGCCCACCAGAATGTTCATCAGTCCCTCCAGAACAAAATAGATGACTGTGACGGCGATCAGCGGGAAAAATGCCTCATAAGTCCGGCTGCGCACAATATCGCCTATTTTGGTCAGATCCTGCACAGCTATGTAGCCTACGACAGCCGTCGCCTTGATGAGTCCGACGATCTCTCCCTGATAAGCGGGAAGGATGTGAGGAATAGCCTGGGGCAGGATGATCCGGAAAAAGGTGCGGCTGTTGGAGTGGCCCAGCGCATAGGCTGCTTCATACTGACCCCGGTCGACGGTTCCGACGCCCATTTTCATCAGGCTGAACACGGAGGAGCCGAAAGTCAGAGTAAAGCCGATCACTGCCACCACTATACCGCTGATGGATACTTTTCCAAAAACAATATAAAACAGGACCATCAGGAGCACTACCATCGGCATTCCCTGTACCAGCCATACACAAAACCGGGCAATGGTATTGGCGGCGGGGCTGCCGTTGCGGCAAAGCAAAAAGGCTCCAAACCCAAGCGCTGTTCCAAAGAGGATTGAGAGTACGGTGATGAGGAGTGTCGTTTCGACGCCATGTACAAATAACTTCCAGCGGTTTTCCCGGATAAAGGTCTTGTTGAAACTGGATACAATGCCTCCCCACAGGGAATCATTCCCGGAATCACCGGCCAGGGCATTTTCCTTCAGTACCACCAGGACCGTGCCTCCGCGAAAAGTAGGCTCGGAAAACAGCACGCTCTCCATCCGTTCAGGTGTGATGTTGATGCCGGCTGCGGAAAAGTCGCACTTCCCTGATTGTACCGAAGGCAATATCCCGTCGAAGTTCATGTCCACGATATCCATACCGTAGCCGCAGGCCTCGCAAAACATAACGCAGATCTCCATGTCATAGCCCACGATCTCCCCGTCGCGCACGTATTCAAAGGGAGCATAACCGGCTTCTGTCGCGACCCGGAGCGTCCCGTTCTCCGCGGACAGATGTTTGCTGTCCGGCATGGTCTTTGCCGCTTCGTCCTCACCGAACCATTTGGAGGCCAGCATATCCAGCGTACCATCAGGCAGTTGATGGAGGAAATCATTACACTGATTGCGCAGGGCTTCTCCTTTTTTGGTCTTCGGAAACGCGAGAGCAAAGGAATAGGTATCCAGATAATCGGGCAGCCAGGTGACCTCACTGTATTCCTGTGTCACAATTTGTGCCGCCGGCTCATCAATAGCGAAGGCATCAATCTTGTGCCCGGTGAGCGCTGCCACCAGATCAGCCTTGGTGTTGAAATAGGCCACTTTGGCGTCCGGCATATTTTTCTTTACCATTTTGTCAAAACTGGTACCGGTCTGTACACCTATTCGGGCGTGCTCAAACCGGGAAAGAGAAGTATCCCCGCTAAGCTCTTCTGCGTTCACCTGCCGGAAAAGAAACGCGGAAAGAGCAAGGAGGAGACAGACTCCGAGCACCGCCGCACGTTTAAAAAACATCTTCAAACTCATCATATCACTCCCAGATCACTTTTTTTAAGCTCATTCGGATACTGATTCAGGCCTATTCATGATACAGGAAATAATCCCCAATGTCTAACGGTTCCCATAGCAGAGCAGAGGATTGAGGAACGGTTCCCTGGTTCGCAGAAAAAGCCTTATGAAGCAGGGAAAGTACTTGGACGAAATTCTTTTTGTAATGCTATAATCAATGGGGCACGGGTGGGGTACGGGGACGGTCCTTTTGTTTCCGTCCCCTTGTTTCTGGTTCCGACTGTTGGGAAAACAGGGGGACAGACCCGAAAGGACCGTCCCTATATTTCGTTGGGAAAACAGGGGGACAGACCCGAAAGGACCGTCCCTATATTTCCAGGCTGAGAAATTCAATACTATGACGAAAGGACGAATCATCATGAAAAGAGGAAACCGGTTTTTGGCAATGATTCTGGCGGTTGTACTGGCTGCAGGATCCCTGCAGGGAACAGCTTATGCAGCGCAGCAGATGGAGAGTTCACAGGAGGGCATCTCTCAAGAGGACGTCAGTCAGTTCAGTGAAGAGACAGAAGAGGATACAGAAAAAAACGAAAAGGATGTGCAGGAGGATGGAGAAGCGGATGCTCAGCCTTCTGAAAGCGATTTTTCTCAGGAAGAGGCTGATGATATAGAACCCGGTCAGGCAGACGACAATATAGAAACTGCGGTACAGCCTGCGGAGACAGAGAATAGTCCGGAAGACACAGGGGCTTCTCAGGAAAGTGCAGAGATCACGCAGGAAGAGATGTCTGATCCGCAGGAAGAGATAGTGGATCCACAGGAAAGCGCAGAGACCCCGCAGGAGGAGATGGAAGATCTGCAGGAAAACAGTGAGGTTCTGCAGGAATCCGCGGAAGCATCCGCTGATCCGCAGGAGGATCTGCCCGAACTGGTCGAGGTCGAGCTGGATCTGGAGGATGAGATCCTGAATGTCACCCCTGCCATGGCAGCTTCAGTGGATACCGGAGCTGCACAGTCCTGTGAGACTCTCGAGGAGACACTCGGGTATGTCAGGGAGCAGGCTTTCTCCAGGACGGAGACGATCACAGTGCTTGTGCCCGAGTCTGTTTTCCTTGCGCTTGATCTGGTAGGCTTTTCTGATCTTTTTGCCCACGCGGGAGAACCGCGAGGGGGAGATTATCTCAAGAGCGCCATCTGGTCGATCAGGGCAGGATACCAGAGCCAGGAAGGGATGTACGCAGTTGTATATCATCTGCTTTACCACGACAGCGCAGAGGAGGAGCAGGAGGCGGACAGGGAGACAGCCCGCCTGGTCAGTGCGCTTGGACTGAAGGATAATACAAAGAGCGATTACGACAAGATAAAGGCGATTCACGATTACATTTGCGAAACTGTGGAGTATGACTACGATACTCTATACGGAAATCGGGACGATTATCCTCAGACCTACTGCGGATACGGCGCACTTGTCAGGCATCTGGCCGTCTGCCAGGGGTACTCCTCGATGTTTTACCGTCTTGCCCTGGAAGCCGGGATCGACACCAGGATTATAAGCAGTAAAAAAATGGCCCATGCCTGGAATATTGTCCGGCTGGGAGATTTGTATTATCTGGTGGACTGCACCTGGGATGAGAACACCAATACAGAAGAATTCTTCCTTAAAGGGAAAAAAGATTTTGCCCGGCATGAGAACAGTGATGATGATTTCCATGAGGCGGCTTTTGCGGAGCGCTATCCGTTGTCTGAGTACCGGTACGGATTTTCCCTGCAGAATCTGGGCGCGGCGCCCGACTACACTCTGCTCACCTGGAATCACGGGACTGTTTCCACATCGGCAAAGGACGGCCGTGCGAAGGTGCTTCTCTTTTTCTTCGAAGGCTGTTCGTTTACGGAGCCGATTCTGGAATCCCTGAGGGAGAAGACCTTCTCCGGGGTGGATTTTGTTTATGCATATATGAAATGGGATATAGAAGCACAGAAGAGAATCATTTCCGAAATAGGGAAGAGCCTGCCGGCAGATGTCCCCGGTACATATGCAGTATGCAACAATAACCTGGAGGCACTCAGCGAACTGGAGGAACTTACAGGAATCGCGGATCCCGAAGGATACACTTATTCTCCGACTATATTCCTGATCAATTCCAAGAACCAGATCGTCCTGGCCCAACACGGTGATCCCGGCAATCTTGAGATGATCGTCCGTGATTTTCTGGAGGATCCCAATGCCCCGGAGCCTGCCGGGGAGGACTTTGGAGAACCTGCAGCGATGGGAAACTGCGGAAACAGTGCAGTCTGGCGCTTCTATGAGGACGGCACCCTCCGGATCAGCGGTGATGGACCTCTCTGGGACAATCTCTACAGTAGTTCCCTTATCGGATGGGTCGACGAGGAGTTGATAAAGGAAGAAGATTCCTTTGCTCTTGAAAATATCCGCGGGGATTTTGTGAAGAATATCGTCATCGACGCCGGGATCACGCGGTTGGGAATGGGGATCATCCGGTCTTTTGAGAACCTGGAATCCATCACCTTCCGCGGCCCTCTTCCCGATATTGACCAGCAGGGTCTGTATCATGGCTTCCGCATCTATTATCCGGAGGCGGAAGACAGTTGGAAAAACGCTGACAAAAGCATTTTTACTTCCTCTACAAAGTGGATCTCTCTGGACGAGAACGGTGTGCACCACCACAAATGGGGAGCATGGAAAACTATAAAAGCCGCGACCGTTCAGACGGAAGGCAGAAAGGAAAGATCCTGTACAGAGTGCGGGGTTAAAACGACTGCGGCTATCCCTAAGCTCGACCCCATCCCGATCACAAGCGCGAAGGTTACCTTCCCGGATTCCCTTGTCTATAACGGATCGCCCCAGAAGCCGGTCCCCACTGTTAAAGCCGGTTCCTCGACGCTGAAAGCAGGGACGGATTACCGGATCACCTACAAAAACAACACTCATGCCGGGACTGCCCAGGCAGTTCTTACCGGAACAGGGGACTATGCCGGAACCCTTACAGCTTCATTCAGGATTGGAAAGGCGGCACAGAAACTCACTGCCAAAGGCCCTTCCAGCCTGTCGGCCGGTAAGACAGCCTCTGTCACTGTGAGCGGAGCGAAGGGGACGAAGACCTTTTCATCTTCGAATACAGCAATAGCGGCTGTGGATAAAAATGGTTTGATTACAGCGAGGAAGGTCGGTACAGCGAAGATCACAGTGACATCCTCGGCGACTTCGGACTTCAACAAGGCTTCCAAAACCCTTACGATCAACATTGTTCCCGCAGCGACAGCTTCTCTTACCGCAGACAATCAGGCGAAGGGTATTAAACTTACCTGGAAAAAGGTGGACGGCGCGAACGGTTACCATGTCTATCGTGACGGCACAAGGATCAAGACCATTACCAGCGGCGGCACTGTGACCTATACCGACACCGCCGCCAATACCAACGGCACGAAGTATACCTACAAGATCGTGGCCAAGGCATCGACCGGGAACAGCACCCTGTCGAAGTCCCTTACGACCTACCGCGTGGCGCAGCCCACAGTGAAGACCCTGACCAACAGCTCTTCCAAAAAGATGACCGTGACCTGGGCGAAGAACGCCAGGGCGACCGGTTATCAGATCCAGTACAGCACCGACAGCGGCTTTAAGAGTGGAAACAATAGTGTAAATGTCTCTAATGTTTCCACCGTCTCCAAAGTTATTGGAAGTCTGTCAAAAGGGAAGACCTATTATGTCCGGATTCGGACTTACAAAACTGCCGGCAGTAAAAACTACTGGTCCGCATGGAGCGCGAAAAAGAGCGTGAAGATCAGTAAATGAGCACTGTACTATGTTTGGCTTCCAGTTCGACGATGAGGAGCTTTACATAGTCGCTAATTCGCGAAAGGGATTATACAGCCAGTGCAATAGGGATGTCATAAACTATATCCTAAGCCCGAAAGTGCTTGGAATGAAATTAAAATGCAAGGGGAGAGTCACGGTTTACCCGGGACTCTCCCCTTGCATACTATCTCAATAAAGTCCGATATTGATTTACAGTTGATGTAGCGCCGGATACGTGAACCGTACGTCCGGTGCAATGGGAGGGGCGGAGCCATTCAGCTCCCCTCTACCCTAATAGTCAGATTTTAATAGTCAGACTTTATAAGTCAGATTTTATAGCTGTGTCTTCAGCGGTCAGATCAACCGCCGGATCGACAGCCGGATCGACAACCGGATTTGATCATTGGATCTAAAGCATCCAGATTCACAACAGCTGAATTCTTATAACCTGATTGCTGACAGCCCTGTCCTCAATAACCGGAATCTACGATTTCCCAACCACCGTTTTCAGTGCGTCCCAGCCACCACTGGTAATCGGTATATTCATAATCAGGCTCCCAGGCAGAGAGACCACTTTCGACCGGGCTGTGGAAGCTGCCCAGAAATTCGGCGACCTGTGTGTATTTTTCTGTTACGCCTTCATGGGAATTCAGCCATGCGATGTTTTCTTCGGTGCAGCACTCATCCCCGGCATAGCGCAGGCTGTGGAGCTCGCAACCCTTCCAGGAGGCGAAGCTGCATTTGATCTGGATGGCGGCCTCTTCCAGATCTTCCTGACTGTAGAGTTCGGAAGTGCCGTAGTCGATATCCACATCTGTCTCATTGACATCGCCCAGGTAACTCTCCAGGGTCACACCGGTTGACATGATCTCTTTTGCAATATCAACGCTGTCGACATACCGGATGTGCCATGGTTCATAGCCATAACCAGTGAGATGCTCCTTACCCTCCAGAAAACGGAGGACGAAGCCGTAGTCTGCAATCTTCGCATGGATCTTTTCCCAGATCTCAGGATACTGGATCATGTCTTCGTTTTCAACAACGTCGACGCCGTCGATAATGAGATACAGATCCAGCGCCAGTCCGGTGTGGTGTTCAGAGAAGCCCGGAGTCGCAACTGTCTTTGCGGCATAGTCCGCACCGTATTTTTTTGTAAAATCGTCCATGATCCTCTGCTGATCAGCGACACTGCGGCGGCCGGAATCAAGATCCACGTACACACCCTCCTTTTCCAGGTCTTCCTTCAGGAGCAGGTAGGCATCATAGGTCTTTTTCTCCACCTCTACATCATCGCCCAGGGAATTTGTCGTATGGACGGTCTCAAGCGCGTCCTCCCAGCCCTCAGGCAGGGGATGAATCTTGTTGACCAGCACGAGATAGTTGATGCCCTCTGCAGCAGTCTGTGCACCGTCCGTGGCGGCAGTGGAGGCTGTTTCAGGAGCCACCTCTGTGGAGAAGGCAGCGGCCTCAGCAGTCGAAAACTCAGCAGCTGCTGCGGTCGAAAAGGCAGCGGCGTCAGCGGAAAGAGCAGCAGAAGCTTCCTCAGAGGCGGCAGCAGAGAGACCTGCAGAGGCATCATCAGAATCTTCAACAGAATCCACAGCGGAAACGTCGGCAGGAGCTTCCGTTTCTTTTTCTGTATCTGCGGAGGGAGCAGCGGTTCCGGAAGAACAGGCCGCGAGCGCAAATACCATACCTGCCGCAACGATCAGGCTGCAGCATTTTTTCCATGTTTTTTTCATAACTTTTTTCCTCGCTTGTTCTGTTGTTTTGATATGGTGTTTTTCTTAAAACCACAAAAACACAGGTGCCGCTACTATAATACCTTAGTATTCATCAGAATGGGAACGGTTTCGTATTATTTTAAATTGTTTTCACAAAGTGTCGGTTGTTATCACAGAGTATTCTCGGGGACGGTCCTTTTGTATCTGTCCCCTTGTTCCTGATTTTGACAGTTGGGGGGCAAGGGCAGACTGTCCGATAACCCACCATGTTTACAGTAAAAATTTTATCAAATTACTGGCCATGCTATGATCTGATCCAGGAAGCCAGCAAACCTGGCGGACTTTTTTGTCTGTGCAGCAGCGGCTTACGCCCCTGCTGCTTCTGACCCAAGCCGTGGATCCTGCTTCCAACCATATGTCTTCTGCACACCGCTTTTGCTGACTGGTCCCCAGACAGCAAAAGCATGTTTCCTCTTCCGGCATCATGCGTTAACAGTTCATATAACGAATAAAGACGTCCACTGTTTTTCCTATATATAGTATAATGTATGCAGGAGGTGTACATTATGCCGTATGTAAAGACAATCGACCGGAATCAAATGTATATGACATCACTTGACATGATGGTTGATCCCGACAGCATCGCAAGGATCATTGATGCCTTTGTTGATTCGCTCGATCTGACGGGAATGGGTTTCACAAACACCAATCCATCATCAGAAGGCCGGCCTGCTTATAACCCGGGGTCATTGCTCAAGCTGTACCTGTATGGCCACAGGAATAACATGCGCTCTTCAAGAAAACTCCAGAAAGCCTGCCATGTGAACATTGAGGCAAAATGGCTCATGAAAGGTGCCGAGCCCGATTTCAGAACGATTTCCGACTTCAGGAAAGACAATGTCAGCAGGCTCAAAGAC
>NZ_FNFZ01000028.1:0-43386 GCF_900101015.1 Sarcina sp. DSM 11001
AATTCTGCCTGGGTAGCTTTCCTGTCTTCATCATTTTCGGCATAAATCAGCTCATCCTTTCCGTTCAACGCGCGGATCCGGTAGGCAGAGTTATCATTAGTGTCCTTTAGTACAGGGATATCCGTAAAGTCGGCCGTCCAGCCATTGGCTCCTGTCAGTTCTTTTCTCCGTTCTATTACATTCCACTTTCCCTGGGAGGGATTGTAGATCTGCAGCTCCACCAGTATTCTCGAGGGCTTATCAACCCAGTCTCCAACACCCCATTCCGCGGCTGCGGTATATGTTTGTCTCTTCAGAGTGTTGGTGATCGTAGTGGTCCCTTCCCCGATCACATAGGCTGCCGTATACGCTGCCTCATAGCCCGCATTTCCCTTATTAAGGATAAATGCCGCGTCGGCAGACAGGTTTTCTCCGGGGAGAACCGTCTCATTCAGGCAGTCCTTTTCAATAAACCGGTATTCAGCACCAGGTACTGAGATCATTGTGATCGACTGCGACCAGTCGTTTTCCTCATTCAGGACCAGATCTTCTTTTCTGGTCGCCCAATCCTGGCCGTTTTTCCGCTCCTGAAGGTCTACTTTCACGTCTCTGTGTGTGTAGTTCTCCCCGTTGTCCGCCCAGTTCAGCCTGACCTCAAGCGTCGTTTCCATGGTAAATTCGGCATAGACCTTTACAACAGCGGGTTCCATTATGAACGTGTACTTGCCTTCTTTATCTTTTTCTATCTCAGCGCGATAGCTTTCTTCCTGATCATCAACAAAGGCTGTAAAATACAGTCTACTGAGCACATAACCTTCCGCCGCCTGTACATCGACCGTGACACGATCACCGTTGCAGGCTTTGTCTGTTTCCTGATTATCTACAAGGAAGAAAATCCCGCCCTTACTATTGTCATAATCAGAGAGTATATTGAATTTGATTTTCTCTGTGTAAACATGGATGGTCACGTCCCCAGAGGTATTCAGGGTGAATTCGCCCTCCCGGTATCCCTCCGGGTCGCCAGCTACAGTAAACTCAGTCTCTTCACCCTGCTCAGCCTGCCAGGTGACTCTACTGATCTCATACCCGGCTTTTGGAAGAAGCTTCACTCTAATCGTTTCTCCCAGCCTGGCCTGCCCGGCTTCCTCACCATTCACATAGACAGATGATCTGAGGAGTCCCTCCGATTCCTCAACCTGGATCCCATAATAAACGGCAGCAAAAACAGCCGACACCTCCACGGGGGAGGCCGGCATCGTGAAAGTATATTCATCTGCGTTATTTCCGCCGGGACCATTCCAGGCGACTTCACTGCCATCTTCATCGGTGATTGTCAGGCTGTCCATCTGATACCCGGGCTCCGGATGTACTATCAGAATGACATTATCGCCCCACCTTGCCGTATCCTGACCGTTTGCCGTACTGATCGTACCGTTGACGACCTGCTGGTCGATCGTGATGGCATAGTCGGTCTCGTCCGGAACGAAATTTCCCCTGACCGTCATATCTCCCCACTTGATCTCGAAGGTGTTATTGACAATGTCAGGGTATTCACTCGTTCCAGAACTGTCAGTCACCGTCAAATACCAGGAATCCAGAACATACCCCGGCTCCGGCTCTGCTGTAAGTTTTACCAGATCGCCCTCTTTTCCCTCCGTTCTGTCGGCGCTGATGGTGCCATGTTCACTCTGGACAAGGATAACCTTACGGTATGGTTCCGATTTTATATAAAGCAGAACATTCTGAGCTGGCATTTCAAAAGTAAGGCTATACGTGTTTTCATTGACCTCTACCGCATGGACCGGGCCGGCGTCAACATCATAGATTGCCTCATAGAAATAAAAACCATCTTTAATAGTTACAGACACAGTCACCTGATCCCCGGCCTTCGCGGACTCAGGCCCGCTACTTTCCTCGATGCCCTCATCATTATCCAGCTCAAGCGTGTATGTTTCGGCTTCTCCATTCTGCATGGCCGGGCTGTCCGTCACTTCCTCATCCGGGTATTCCTCAACAGCCTGGTCTCCTCCTGAAGGATCATCCTCATCGGTCTGGTCTCCGCCTGAAGGATCATCCTCATCGGTCTGATCTTCTCCTGAAGGATCATCCTCAACGGCCTGTTCTCCTTCTGAAGGATCATCCTCAACAGTCTGGTCTCCTTCTGAAGGACCATCCTCCAGGGATTGGTCTTCCTCTGCAGAATCCTGCTCCTCCGCGACATCTTCCTCCCCTGCAGCCTGCATCTGAACAGACTCCGGCTCTGAGGCCATTGCTGTCATCGGCACTGATTCCGTCAGCAGCGACAGACATAAAAACATTGCAAGAGTACGAATCCATATACTTGTTTTCATTCTCATGCCCTTCCCCTCCTATTTCTTGTTTTGTAAAGTCAGAAAAACATCGGATCTTTCGCAACAAACAGCATTTTCCCTTTATAATTAAGTGACTCAAATAAACTGACAATTGCAAAAAAATCCGATAACTTGTTTGTTTATGATTGTTTATTGCTATATTTTACTTGAGCATTGCCTTTTTATCAATTGAATTATGAATGAATGATAGTTTTATTCAGTCTGTTCACACTTTACAAAAATTCGAGAAATTTTAACGCGTTTCTCAGCACTAAGACCCGAGTTTTTCTCGTTTCAGGTTTTGCAAACTGCACTTTTCGCCTGCTGCAAGAACCCGGACCAGCCTGAAAAAAGCCTCGCCGATGCAGGACCGGCGAGGCTTTTTGCCTTTTGAAGACTATTTGTAAAGACTATTTGTAAAAAACTATCTGTAAAAACTATTTGAATCAGGATAAACAGAATCAGGTAAACATAAGAAAAGACGGGCAGCTGGTCAGAAGTTATTAAAGTACAGTTCCTTACATCAGAGGGGCCAGCCACTTGAGCAGGCGTCCGAAAAACTTGTAGGAAAACTTCTCATTTTTAATGGTATCCGGAGTCACTTCCCTGCATTTTGCCAGGGTCTCCCGGAAGTCCTTCTCGATGTCCGCGATACAGTCCGTCTTATACAGATAAGTCGCGCACTCGAAGTGATGATAGAGGCTCCTGTAATCCAGGTTGATGGTGCCGACCACCGCCTTAATGTCATCACTCACGAAAACCTTTGCGTGGACAAATCCCGGAGTATACTCATAGATCCTGACACCGGCTTCATAAAGCGATTTGTAGTGGGTTTTGGCCAGGGAGTATGCCGCCTTTTTGTCCGGGATCCCCGGGAGGATCAGTTTCACATCCACTCCGCGCTGGGCGGCGAAGCGAAGAGCCGTCTCCAGCTCACCGTCCAGGATCAGGTAGGGCGACATAATATGTACATAGTCATTGGCGCGGTTCAGGATGTCCATATAGACTGACTCTCCCGCTTTATACTCATCGAGCGGGCTGTCGGCATAGGGCATTACATAGCCTTTTGACTCCTCAGACGGGCAGTCCGGGACTGAGAGGAATTCCCCGTAATCCGGATTTTCGTAAGGCATGTTCCACATCTGCAGGAACATCAGGGTAAAGCTTTTGGCTGCCGGGCCTTTGAGCATGACCGCCGTATCCTTCCAGTGGCCAAAGCGCTCCAGGCGGTTGATGTACTCATCCGCCAGGTTAATCCCTCCGTTGAAAGCGACTTTCCCGTCGATCACCAGGATTTTCCTGTGATCCCGGTAATTATAGTGAGAGGAGACGACCGGCATGATCGGCGAAAATGCTCTGGCATGGATCCCCTGCTTTTCCAGCAGCTTAAAATAGCCGGACGGCAGGGAAGACGCTTCGCACATCCCGTCATAGGTCACGCGGACATCCACCCCTTCCTTCGCTTTCCGGATCAGGATCTCCAGGATGCGGCCCCACATATAGCCCTCGGTAATGATAAAGTACTCCATGAAAATAAACTTTTCGGCCTTCTCGAGTTCTTCGATCATGGCCGCAAACTTATCCTCACCGAGGGGGAAATAAGTCACCTGTGTTTTATTGTAGATTGGAAAGCACCCGCTGAGGTTCAGGTATTTTGCAAGGTCATCTGTTCCTGAGCCGTCATCCCGGATCTCTTCGATGACATCCGGCGGCTGTTTCAGCGCCTCTTTTGTGTTGTCGATCTGCCTTTTAACCAGCTCCGCTTCTTTCCGGTGTCCGATGTTGGATTGGGTGAACAGCAGTAAAAGAGCACCTGCCGCAGGCAGTAAAGACAGGATCAGCATCCAGGACAGCTTCGCAGAAGCGTCCATGTTATTGTTGAACAGGTAGATGACCATCACAAATGTGAAGACCCAGTACAAAGCAAGCAGGGCAGGATACTTGTTTGTGGCCCAAAGCCACAGGGCAATCAAAATGACGACCTGAATCAGAAGCAGCGCTATGACCAGAAATAACCTGCTGAATATAAAACTGCCAAGCCCCTTCTTAACCGGCTTCGCCAGTCTGATCACATTTTTCTCGTTATCCACGGACACTTCTCCCACTTGTTTTTTCTCCGGCAAATCAGATCAGTGATGACAGAGCACTCTTCTTCTCCCGCAGGACGCGCTTATTTACAGATCTTGCTTTTACTCTGTTGTTTTTTCTCTGACAGATCATGTTTCTTCAGCAGCATCTCATTTACGGCGCAGTATTTATCTGCAAGACAGACAAGCACAGCTTCCCTGCTCATCGGAGGGTGCAGAAACGTCATCGGCCACATATGGCTGCGGATGATATTTGTTTCCTTTTCAGTAAGGCGGTGGCGCTTCGATGCGTTTTTCAAAGCTGTCTCCGGATGGCTTATGCCATGCCGGTAGGGACTCATCTTCGTCTCCTTGAAAGTATAGAGATAATAATCGTGGAGCATGGCGCCCCTGGCCAGCGCTTTTTCATCAATATCGATCCCCAGTTTTTCAGCAATGCGGAAACTGACATCAGCTACGTTTTCAACATGCTGAAGTGTGGTATTTCCATTGTGCATCGTGAAAGAGGCCATCTTCTGTATCTCCGGATCTTCCTTCAGGAGCCGGATCTGTTCATCAAAAATGCTTCTGTCATTGTGTACTTTAGTCTTCTTCATAAAGCTTGCTCAGCCTGTCGATCATGATCTCATCAAGTTCCTCTGCAGTCCTGATCTCGCCCTCAAATTCAATTCCCTTCACCTCCGGATGTTCCTCCAGATATTCTTTCAGGTCATAGGCAACCATGATCCTGCTGGCCTCGAGATCTTCCTGCAATTCGTCAGAAGGGTCATCCATTTTAAGGTTTAATGCCTGTATGGATGAATCGTAGTTTTCACCTTTTTCCGCAAACTCAGCATCTGTGACAAGATAATTGCCGTCCTGATCCTTCTGATGCGTAAACAGGACAACATCCTCCGAGCTGCTCACAAGCCGCAGCTGGTTTTCTTCATCCATCCTGTAATTATTCTGGATCACACAGGCAAGTCTTCTGGCCTGGTCTTCATCGATCTCTTCGTCAGCGAGACTGTTGCTTGCTACGATCTGAACATCCCCGGCTTCCATAGATCCGGCGTTGCGTTCCCTGATATAGTCATCCTCCAGATTTTTGATGCCGTCATAAACCTCTAAGTACTCATCAAGGGAAGCAAAGGGAAGAGGATCATCCTTCTCAAAGTCTGCGGACCCCAGGATCCTTTCCAGAAGCGCTTCCGCATACTCTTCGAGCGTATCCTGTTGGACATTGGGGTCAATGCTGTCATTCTGTGCCTTTTCGGCGACCTCATCCAGTACCTGTCTGATCTCCTGGTCCGCCTGGCCCATCTGTTCCCTGGAAGTACCGACCATCTCGTCAATATTTGTTCCCTCCGGGAGGACACCAAAAAGAGGACCGCCCGCTCCAAACAGGGATTTCACAGCCTCAGCGTACATATCTTCCTGCTCCGGGGAAGCTTCCTCTGTGGCAGAAGCTGCCTCTCCCGCGACGGCTTCCTGCGCTGTGGTGGCTGCCACTTCCGTGGCGGCTTCCTGTGCTGCGACGGCTGTCCCGTCCGCGGCGGCTTCCAGCGCCGCGGCAGCAGTTCCCTGCTCAGCAGTCGCTTCTTCTTCCTGCTCCGAAGATGCTTCCTCTTCCACAGGCGCTTCTTCCTGCTCCGCGGATGCCTCCGGCTCTACGGACTCTTCCTGCTTTGCCGGCGCTTTCGCATCGTTCTGTCCGCCGTTCTTTCCGGCAGACCCACAGGATACAGCCACTGTCATCATCATTATGACCGCCAGTATAGCTATTAAACGTTTCATGGATAGGCCTCCTTCCTTCAGAACCTGCAGTTAAAATATGAATTCTGTCAGTCATTTACTTATGTGAGCTTTAAAAGAATCGTTAATATTATACCACACAACCTGCCTGAACGAAAACTGGGTATCAGCCCGGAGACCGGGGAATGGAACACCTCGTTATTTAACCTCGTTATTTAATTGTTCTCTTTTTCGTTATTGCTTTCCTTATCGCTGTCTTTCTTTTTCTCTCTTCCTGAAAAAAGCTTCACCTTCAGTTCTTCCGTAAGGGAAGTCGCTCCAGTCCTGAGGAATCTGCTGATCGCGTCCCGCAGCACACGTTTATCTTTTTTATCCATCTCAAGCCAGGACTTTACCAGTTCCGGAAGAACACGGAACTGGGCTTTGCCGATTTCAGACACATTTTCCAGGCCACTGTCCCCCAGGACAGAAAAAACGATGTTGACGAAATCTTTTCTCTCTTTCATACTCAGTCCCCGAAGCCAGGTCTCGAGGGTCTTTTCCGCGACCACACTTGCCTCGGACAGGCGGGGCGCCTCTTCGAAGCGGTTGCGCCTGACTTTCCAGGACAGGGCATCGTGCTGCATGATCCCCTTCCTGCTGCTCGTCACGACCTTATAGGAAAAATTGCTCTCCAGAATCAGGCCGAACAGCGATTCCTCCGGAAGGATGCTGTGAACGAGGGGAAGGATTTTTTGATACTCTGCTGTCTCCAGCACATTTTTCAAAAAGCCCGGGCCGTCATTGGTATAGACGTCGATGATCCTGCCTGCGGCTGCTCCCTCGCAGAAAGCAGCCGCATACACAGCGAAGTTTCCACCTTTGGAGTGGCCGCCGACCCTGACCGGACAGTCCGTGTTTCTGAGGATGGAGGAAAGGTACTTCGCAGCCCTCTCCTGTCCCGCTGTTCCTGTTTTGAAAGAAAAATAAAAATCCTCCTTCCAGCCCACCAGCGTGTCATCAGTTCCCCGAAAGGATACATAGACCGTTCCGTCACTCAGAAAACAGCAGACTGCCGACATCTGTTCATTATCTGTCTCCGAGACCCTGTTTACGAAGCCCGCCAGCTGCATGTCCCGGAACCGGGCGCCGCTGCAGAGCTTTTTCAAAATAAAGGGCGATTCTCTGTAAAAGGTCCCGCTTCCCCGCACTTCTTCCTCCGTATGCTTCTCCCAGAAACGGCTGCACACGTCCCCGATTCCGATGCGGGGGAGGAAACCCGGGTCCGGGATGGAGCGCTCTTCGCAGTCCCCGTTCCGCCCGGGTCCCGGTACGATCGAATCCAGTTCTACATAAGCAAGAACGGATAAAACGAGATTGTCTACTTCATTAAACGGATCCACCTGAAAGGGAACGTCGCCCCTCCAGTCCAGATAATCAAACAGATTAGACATAAGTCAGAATCCCCCTGCTCATCCCGGCGGTTACTTTTCCGGTAACACTGCGACAATCATTTGATGAATTTTTTCCTGTTTGCCCCTGTGTTATTGTGCATGTAAATCTGTGTCATTTTTGTAGTGCCTACATATTTCTTCAGGTTTTTGTAAAAAACGGCACTGGAGACCTTTTTCCGGGAATTGCCGATATAGAAGCCCCAGTTTTCCAGTCTGTCTTCTCCCTCGTTCAAGTCCTGATGCTGGATCTCCACTGATTTTTTCCCTGTCTGCAGTTTGTAATATTCTCTGTAGAAGGGAGATCCCTCTGTAGTGGCATTTATTCTGAATATTCCTTTCTTTTTATAATAGCCTACAGGAAAGTCATAGAAATCCCCCCACTGGAGGCAGCGGAAATATCCTCCTTTGAATGTCCAGACGCCAAACCCATATCTGGTGTCGTGGAGGATAAGCTCCGGAACATCGTCAGCGTCAATATAGGCGATGCTGAATTTCACATATTTGGAAGCGCTCGAATAATACCTGATCTCACGATAGTCATCACCCATGATTTTTTTTCCCTGCGGAAGGACGCTGATCCTGCTCTTACTTAAAAGCTGCCTGTACTTCGATAAAGCGACAGATTTTGCCGAAGCCTCGCTGGGAACTGCCGGAATCACTGCCACGATCATGACCATGAGCATCAGATAGCCGACCAGAATCCTCAACCACTTGTTCTTTCTGTTTTTGGTTTTCATAAAAAGACCTCCTAAATTATGACAAGTGAAAAATGCAAAATGAAACCACATCTTTCCAAAGCAGGCATGACAATTTTCTGACCGGTTCAGGATCCTATATGGCTTGGAGCAGATTATTATCGGGACGATCGCTGTTATGTCTGCCTGCACCTGACTCTAATTATAGTACCTGATTCCTGTTCCGTCCTCAGAAAATGACAAAATACAGATTTTCCTGACGAAACTACGTTTCAGGCGGGAAAAGGAAAATGGCATGTGCTGAAAAATGGTATGTACCGGAAAATGGTATGTACCGAAAAAATCAACCGCCTCCGGAACAGGATCACTCCTGGCCAAAGGCGGTTTTCATTCAATCCAATGAAAAAGCTGTCAGACAGCCTCTCATTTGAGTCTTGCAGTCAGCTGACGAATCTTGTTGTCAGTCTGGCAAAGACATCTGTCAGCTCTTGATCATTTGAAATATCTGTCCAGCAGTCCCTTGAAGCCCTGGCCGTGTCTTGCCTCATCGCGGGCCATCTCATGGATGCTGTCATGAAGAGCATCGAGACCCATCTCTTTGCACTTCTTGGCGAAAGCGGTCTTTCCTGCGCAGGCGCCGTTCTCAGCTGCTACGCGGACAGAGAGGTTTTCTTTAGTGGAAGCGGAAACCACCTCACCGAGCATCTCGGCATAGCGGGAAGCGTGGTCAGCTTCTTCGAGAGCTGCCTGGCGGTAGAAAGCGCCGACTTCAGGATAACCTTCGCGGATGGCGGCTCTGGACATAGCCAGATACATGCCGACTTCTGTGCACTCACCTGCGAACTCGGCACGCAGGAAGTTCTTCATCTCGTCGTCAAGATCGGAAGCGATGCCGATCTTGTGCTCGGATGCCCATGAAAGCTCTGCAGACTCGTCAACAGGCTCGAATTTGGACTTGGGCTGTTTGCAGATAGGACATTTCCAGTCAGCAGGAAGATCCGCAAACTTTACGCCTTCCTTCTCTTCATCATAGATATGACCGCAGACGCCGCATTTGTATTTCATGCTATTCTCCTTTCAGATAAAATCAAAAAATTGATAAATAATAGTTAAACAGCTGTTATAAGTGAACTTCTGTTCCCCATCTATTATGCATGGGCTGACGCTGATTAGTCAATGCTAAAGCAAGGGCTTCTGTACCCGGCTGCAGTCAGCTTTTATCAGCCTCCTCCATAGCGAGCATTGCATCGATATATCCTCTGAGTCTGTTCCTGTAGTCTCTTCCGAGAGTATTGTATGCTCCGATCATCTGCCCCAGTTCAGTGTCTCTGCCCACTACATACCAGTCCGACCGGACTTTCCTGGACCCGTTTTTCTCTATGCCGGAAAGCAGCCATTCCGGTGTGACATCCAGGACCTTGCAGATCACCATGATTTTTTCCGATGTCGGATTGGTCTTCTTCTTTTTCCACTCACTGATCGTGCTCTGGAGTATGCCGGTGCTCTCTGAGAACTGTTTCTGTGTCATACCCATTTGAGCCAGCTTTTCAAAAATTCTTTCGCTGATAGTCATTTCGATTTTCCTTTCCGTCCGGAATATGATCCTCTTTAATCTGTGTATCCAAATGTGTTTTTAATGCTTCCCTTCCGGTCTGATCGCTGTACTTATAATCCTTGTGAAAGGAGATGTTCGATATTGAAATGTTGGTTATTCATTTACGTGAAATTATACAACATCTGAGCCGGTTTGGCAAACCTCATTTATATTGTTTATATAAATCGTTACTGGTCGTTACATGTGACGTTGTATCAATAACGTTGTGTTAATAAATAGTACTTTTGCGGGTGTTCTCCATGGCAATATCCGCAGACTTGGGATATAATTAAGACAGTTACACACATCTGCCTAAATTTTCCAGCATAAGAGGAGGTTTATTATGGGTTGTTTTTACTGTGATGAACATCATGAAGTCCGTGATTCGATCATGTTCAAGGTAGGCGAAATGAAGGCCGGCGTCCTGTATCTGTTCAAGGATCAGGCACACAAGGGCCGCTGCGCGCTTGCCCTGAAGGCTCATAAAAAGGAACTCTGCGAGTGTGATGAGCAGGAAAGAAATGATTTCTGCGCAGATCTGGCTGCTGCTTCCGGAGCAATCAAGAAGCTCTGGGGATGCACCAAGATCAATCTCGGGTCCTTCGGCGACACGAATCCGCACCTTCATTTCCACATTGTTCCCAAATACGAGGGAGGTTTTGAATTTGGCGGCAGTTTTGAGATCACAAATCCCAATCCTGTTTTCCTGAAGGATGAGGAGTATCAGGAGATGATCGCTGCCCTGAAGAAAGAGCTCGGCATCTGATCCTTTTATCCTGATGAAATATTCTTTTGAAATATTCTTTAGTAAAATATCAGACGTATCTTCTGTAAAGGCAAAAGATATGCCGGACAAGGCATCCCCCGCGAAGTTTTGAAGCTCCGCGGGGGATGTCAGTTTTTAATATTTTTTAGTTAATCTCAGTCTTCTTCCTCTTTTCAGACAAGCTCAATCTCCCGTCTCATCAGCCCCCGCAGGAGTGTCTGCAGGATATGAGCCCGTCCGGCCGTAGCAGCTGAAGCCGCAGGGCCGGAAGCCGATGCATTGTCTGTTTTTCCTGAGGCCTTGTCAAAGACCGTCCTGACAGGATCTGCCCCACTCAGTCTGCGGACTGTGACCTCCCTGATGACCATTTCCTCCTGACCGGAAAGAAGGGCGCCAAAGAGGTCCGATACCTTCCCGGGTGTCTCGTAAGAATCTGCAGAGCCGTGTGCCGGGAGCGCGCAGAAAGGGGAGGCCAGCCATGAGATCCAGGCATATTCCTCTTCAGAGAGGATCCTCTCATATTCCTCATTTTGTCTGAAGAATTCATTTCCTGCTGTCGCGTCTTTGTGTCGGAGGACAGTCTTTCCGTCCCGTTTTTCAAACAGATAGACATATTCCCGGGCTCCGGCGGGGTAAGCCGCCGGCGACTGGACAAAGGAGATCGAAGCAAGCTCCTTTTTATCTGCAGGATCTTGCGCGATGCAGCCTGCAGAAATCTCAGGGAGGCTGACCTTCACGACCTCTTTCCAGGGAAGGAGGAGGTCCTGGATGCGGTTTTCAATGGCTTCCTTCCAGCCGGGAAGTCTCTCCAGCTCCTCTATCCAGTTTTCACAGGGAAGTTTTTCAAAGATCTCACTTTCCAGCGGTGCGATAGTCAAGCCGTGATCCCTGGCCAGGCGCAGGTAGCGGTGAATGAAATAATGTCCGACCTTCTTGCTGGACATATCATAATAATACGACAATCCCCCGCCGGTCTCGTTGTTTACACTGTAATAGACATTGCCTGTAAACAGGTCTATTTCAAGACTGCGGACAAATTCGCCTTCTTTTTTATCCAAAATGACCAGGCATTTCCTGCTTCGTCTCCCGATCGGGACGCTGTAGCAGCCTCTATCATCCCGGTAATCCAAATAGCCTCTGCTGACTTCTGCCTGCATCTTCCGGCTCCCTTCTCCCCTCAAAAATCAGAATAAAAAATGAATCCTCTCTATTGCTTTCTCCGAGAAGCCCCATCATCTCAGGACATCTTTTCTGTCTCAAACAGCCCGGCATCCCTTTTGTCTCAACAGCCCGACATCCCTGCGGTCTCAGAACAGATCCGGCAGACCGGAAAGACCTTCTTCGGTAGACACCTCTTCTGCATCCAGAGCTTCCTGCGGGATCTCGATAGGAGCGATTTCATCATAGTCGTCAAGGGTAATATCGACAGTAAGAGTATTTGCTTCTATGGATAAATCATCCACAGGCAGGTCCTCTCCCATCTGCTCTAACAGGACCTCGATAAATTGTGTTCCGATCGTCCGGCAGTCAAGATAGATTCTGGCAGGCAGCTTATTCTCTTTATAAATATAGAACTCTGCAGGAATCAAAACAGAATCCCAGTCCATGTCCTTTGTGATCTCTGCGAATTTTACAGCGTTCTCGTTATCGAGGTTATCAAGGATCTCTTTCAAAAAGCTCCCGGGGATCTTGCAGTTGATCTTATAAGCTTCTTTGCCATTAACAGACGACAGCTCTTCTTCAAGGCTTGCATCCAGAGGATTCTCCACGGCCATTTTGAGGAGACCGCCGCCGAGCATCATAGGATCGATGCCGCTGTCAGAATCCTCCTTTTCTCCCGGAGCTTTCGTCATTTTCTTCCATTTACCGCCTTCTACTCTGGAATAAGCGATCTGGGTTCCATCCTCAAGCTTATCGGAATAGCCTTCGGTGTTGACCGTCTGCTCCTGTCCGAGGACATTGACCTTGATCACAGCTCCTGTTTTCGTGCGGTCAGGATCTTTTGTAAATTCGGAATATCCGTCGACATTCAACTGCATATCCAGACTGATATCCAGGCCCTTGGAGCCCAGGGAAAAATCAGAATCAATAATGTAATCAGCCTTGCCGGACTTTATCTTTCCGATATTCGTCAGCGCATCTTTGGTCAGGGTCAGCGCAGAGGGCTTGAAAGGGTTGAGTGAGGCACATCCTGAAAGCACAAGCACTGTGATCAGTATCGCGGCAGCTGCCGTCAGGAAAGGCCTTTTCCGGGGATTTGTGTTTCCTCTCATTGTTTCTTTCTCCTTTTCTCTTTTAATAGTCTGTTTTTTAACAGTTTTTCTCTGTTTTAAAATACGGATCAGATCATCCTGTATTCAACAAATTATTTTATCCGATATTTATGTACATTCAGTGTTTTTGAAGGTTTTTGTCTGCCAGACTGATTCAAATCCTTATTTGTAACTTTACTATGTTTTTTCTCTATGTTTTTTCTCTATGCTTCTTCTGTATGCTTCTTCTATATGCTGTTTCCAAATGATGGTTCTGGTGGAACAAAGATAATTTACTCAGACTGAGACTGATAAATCTCAGTCCCGGGAAGGCATAGAAGGCGGATCGCCAGAAGCTGCTCAAATAGTGTTTTATTGCCTACAACCAGAAGGCAGAGCCTTTCCTTCGCCCTTGAGAGTCCCTCATAGAGAAGGGGGAGTGCCATGTCCGCCGAGCTGTCCGCACACAGGCGGAGTGTCTCATCATAGTAGAACCGGCTGTCCAGGACCATGAGGACTTTGTCAAATTCCTGGCTGATGATCTCTCCCGAGCGAAAGGAATCACTGTTTTCAGGAATGAGTTTATAGCCTCTCGCCCTGCAGTAGGACGTCAGCAATTGTTCCTCATGCCGGTCGGAAGCATACAGGATGTCTATGCAGCTGTAATCACTGTGGGGCGCAGCATCCTTCTGGTAAAAAAGGGCGCGCAGGAATGAATAGATCGGGCGGTTGATCCGTATGTTACCGGAGAGTTCAAGCTGCATAGTCTCGTGTGCGGCGATCACGGCTTCCGCATCCTCCATCCGGGGGATCGCCCCCAGGATAGTGTGGGGATCATAGGAAAAAACAGCCGGGATCCTCAGACTTGCAGCCGCCTCGATCAGGCGGACTATGATTTCGGAAGGAAGCCTGTTCGCTTCATCGACAAGCAGAAAGGAATAATCCCTGAGGGCAGCCAGGGCGCCGGAATCCTGCGGCAGGCTCAGTGTCCGGTCAGTGCCGGACTGGATGCTGACCTTGTGGAGGCGGCGGTCGATCTCTCTGTGCCCTTCCCTCAGAGGACCTCCGTGCAGGAACAGGACCCTCTTCTTTCTGGAGAGTTCTACCGCCAGATCCAGCATCAGGAGGGTCTTCCCTGTACCCGCTCCTCCTGTAAGGGATACTACAGGAACTGTCTCCCTGGTTTCCGAATCATCTGATCCCTTTGACTCTTTCGATTCCTTTGAATCCTTCGATTCCTCCCAATCCTTTGAAACCTTTGGTTCCTTCGATTCCTTCAGGCTCCTCTCATAGTCCTGAAAGGTTTCCAGGATCTGCCTGCGGAATTCAAACTGCTGGTTGGTCAGAAAATACCTGCCTGTCAGGAATTTCTCCGGATTTTTGACCGGGGAGATCAGGTAATCCTGCGCCCGGAAGCACTCCCGGATGTTTTCCCCGATATAGTCCTGCAGGGCAGGCCTGCGCAGTGCCCGGGCCAGCTCATCGATGCTGCATTCCCGCAGAAAACCGCGGTCATTACAGTAGTACAGGGTATCCGTCTCCATCACATAGGTATAGGACAGGATCGTCCGGGAAATATGGGAGAGATAATACCTGTTCTGCTCCAGCTGTTTCCGGATCCGTTCCTCCTCGACAGCTTCGCTCTTTAATTCGATGTTCAGGACACAGCCGGCATCCGCGGAAAGTTTGAGCAGATCAAATTCCTTGCTGATATGCTCGATCGTATAGGAAAAATAAAAGCCGTCCAGGCACCGGATCCATTCCGCACGATAGCCGGAAGGAGCAGCGGATCCGGACCCCTGTTCTGTCAGGTCCTGCTGCCCATTCTCCTGATAGGGATGCAGGGAAAAGTGTTCATCAAGCGCATCCACCAAGGAACAGAGTGAAAGCATCTCGTGCACACTGCAGGTCCTTTTCCACGGACTCCCGGACAAGGCCTGGAGGAGGGCAGAAAAAGTCTTTGGATCTCTGGTTCTGGTAAGCGTATAGAGATTCAGTGCCTTCATTTGACTTCCTCCGGGAACAAGGTCTCATCAGGAACAGTATTTTGCCATGGACATGAAAGACGGTTCTTTTGCCTGCAAAAACCGGCAGTCAAAAGAACCGTCTCTTCTGCCTTCAGGCTTTAAAGACCAGCGGACAAAGACTGTCCCTGAATCTTTTTTGACGGATTACACCCTGGAGCCCTTGTTATAAGGCACGCCGTTGGCCCTGGGGGCATGGGCGCGTCCGACAAAGAGGATGAGGATGATGATCGTCAGGACATAGGGGAGCATGGCCAGGATCTCCGAGGGGACCGAGAAGCTTCCGCCGCCCAGGACGATCGTGAGCGCCTGCGCAAAGCCGAAAAGGAGGCAGGCGAGGTAGGCGCCGTGGGGCGTCCATTTGCCGAAGATGACAGCCGCGATGGCGATGAAGCCCTGGCCGCAGATGGCGGTGGGCATATATTGGGGTACAATGGCCAGGGTCATGGACGCGCCGCCCAGGCCTGCCAGGAAGCCGGATAGGATGACGCAGATGTAGCGGACTTTATAGACATTGATGCCGAGAGTGTCCGCCGCTCCGGGATGTTCACCGACTGCGCGCAGGTGCATGCCCCAGCTGGTCCTGTAAAAGAGGATCATCATGCAGATGGAAAGGATCAGCGCGATCAGCGTGGTCACATCGACATTGAGGTTGTTCAGGCTGCCGGAGAGCCCGCCGCGGAACAGCTTGGGGATCTTATAAGTCACCGGCAGCGACTGTGTGGCGCCGTCAAAAAAGAGGCGGCACAGAAAGAGGGCAACGCCGGGACCGACCAGGTTCATGGCAATACCGCATACCGTCTGATCCGATTTGCAGGTCACGGAAGCAAAAGCGTGGATCAGTCCGAAGAAAGCTCCGGCGAGCCCTGCACAGATAAAACCGAGCCAGGGACTTCCGGTATAATATCCGACCGTCGCGCCGGTAAAGGCTCCGACCGTCATCATGCCTTCAATACCGATATTGACGACACCGGAGACTTCGGAGATGACACTTCCCTGGGCCGCGAAGACCATGGGCGTCGAATACATGAGTGTGATTCCCAGAAGGAGCAGTATTCTGTCAGTCATTTTTCCCCTCCTTTCATTTTCTTACGCTCTTTTTTACTGCGTCTCGACGAATCCAGGCGCTCCACAAACTGAGGGATCAGATAGGACAGGGCGCAGAAAAAGACGATGATGCCGATGATGATATTGATGATCTCAGTCGGCGCCCCCACCTTGGACTGGAGGCCGGCTCCGCCATACAGGAGTCCGCCGAAAAGGAGTCCTGCAAACAAGCAGCCGATCGGAGAACTGAAGGCGATAAAGGCAACGGAAAGGCCGTTGAAACCGACGTTTTCAAAGGCGGACAGGGTCGATACCGTGTGGGGCGACTGTCCGGTGATGTAGAGGCCCGCGCCGAGTCCGCAGAGCGCGCCGGAGATCATCATGGCATGCACGATGCTCTTGTTGACATCGATACCGACGAACCTGGCGGCATCAATGTTCTGGCCGACAGCGCGCAGCTCAAAGCCCTTGCGCGTCCTGTTGAGCAGGTGGCTGATCACTAAGGCTGCTATGATGGCGACGATGATACCGGCATGGACATCGGTCCTTCCAAGCGTCTCCTGCAGAAAGGGATGCTTTGTCATAAAAGCCCTGCCCTCTTCCGTGCGTTTCCAGAAAGGAAGGATCATGGTATAGGTGCAGTCATTGACCGGATACATCCCGATCGTCCCGGGTTTGTGGAAAAATTGAAGACCGCAGATCCAGTTGGACAGATAGAGGGCGATCCAGTTGAGCATGATGCTGGTGATGACCTCATGAATACCCAGACGGGCTTTGAGCAGGCCAACAAAGCCGGCATAGAGGGCGGAAACCAGCATGGCTGACAACAGAACCATCAGGATAGCCACGGGCTTGGGGAAATCGAGCATACTGCCGACCATGGTTGCGACCACGCAGCCGATGATATACTGTCCCTCGGCACCGATGTTGAACAGGCCTGTCTTGATCGCGAAAGCGACACCCAGTCCTGTGAAGATGATCGGCGTACTCCGGATGACCACACTGGAAATGTCCTTGGGCCTGCCGATCATGCTCTCAATGAGCGTCCGGATCGATTCGACCGGAGGAAAGCCTGCGAGCAGCAGGATCAGACCCGCGACAACAAATCCGAGTATTATGGCGATCACCGTCAGGACAAAGGGATTCTTGAAAAACTTTTTCATCAAGGATTCTTCCATCTCTTTTCTCCCTTCTCCCCGCTCACTGCATCTGCGCCAGGCGCTTCTGCATATCGGCAAGGCATTTCTGCATTTGTTTGAGGTTTTCCTGCATCAGATTCAGGCTCTGCTGCATCTCCATAATGGTTTCGGGTGCTGCTGCCGCGGCAGGTGTCTCAGCGGTTGCAGTCTCTGATCCAGTCACTCCGGTCATGCCGGCTGCCGCCGCGCCGGTGACTGCTGCTGCGGACACAAGTGCGGATCCCTCTGCCGGGAAGGCAGGCGCGGGGGCAGCCTCAGGGGCTGCTTCTCCGGCGGCCTCCTGCGCTGCGCGGACGGGCCCGGCTTCCGGGCCGGAAGCTTCCTCAGCGGTATCCGGCACCTTATCATAGATGCCTTCGGAATGCATTCCGGGGACATTCTCCACTTCGCCGCCCGCCATGACACGGCCCAGGGTCCGGTTGTCCACGGTCCCGTGGGGGAAGATCTGCTGGATGTGTCCGTCATAGATCACGGCGATGCGGTCGGAGACATTCATGACCTCGTCCAGCTCATAGGAGACGAGCAGGACTGCGACTCCCTTGTCGCGCTCCCGGATCAGCATCTTGTGCACATTTTCGATCGCGCCCACGTCCAGACCGCGGGTAGGCTGGATGGCGATCAGGAGTTTGGGGTCATTGGCGATCTCACGTCCGATGATGACCTTCTGCTGATTGCCGCCGGAGAGGCCTCCGGCCTGTTTGGGCCCGCAGTCCTCAGGACGGACGTCATATTCCCTGATCAGCTCGTTGGCAAATGCTTTCATCTTTTTGCGGTTGATCTGCCCGCCGGGAGAAAACTCCTCGGTCCGGTATTTTTTCAGGATCGTATTTTCATAGACGGAAAAGGTCAGGACCAGACCGTCCTTGTGACGGTCCGCGGGGATCGTCGCCAGCCCCCGGTCGATGCCGTATTTGGGATCTTTGTTCTGGATCTCCTCTCCGCAGAGAAGGATCTTGCCCCCGGAGCACTTCCTGAGGTTATTGACCGCGTCCATCAGCTCCGTCTGTCCGTTGCCGTCGATGCCGGCGATCCCGACGATCTCTCCGGCCCTGACCTGGAGATTAAAGTCCTTTACCGCGTCGATCTTCTGTTCATTTTTGACATAGAGTCCCTGAATGTCGAGGACGACCTCACCGGGGTGCGGCGGCGTCGTATCGACGACCAGGTTAACGGAACGTCCGACCATTTTTTCCGCCAGTTCGTCCTCCGTGATCCCCTTCACAGGCACGGTGTCGATGTACTGGCCGCGGCGGATGATGGTGCACTCATCGGAGGAAGCCTGGATCTCCTTGAGCTTGTGGGTGATGATGATGATCGTCTTGCCGTCCTCGATCAGGTTTTTCATGATATGCAGGAGCTCATCGATCTCCTGCTCTGTCAGGACAGCGGTGGGCTCGTCCAGGATCAGGATCTCCGCCCCTCTGTAGAGGGCCTTCAGGATCTCGACGCGCTGCTGCATGCCGACGGAAATGTCGCTGATCAGGGCATCCGGGTCGACCTCCAGCCCGTATTTACTCACGATGTCGAGGACTCCCTGCCTGGCCTTCCTGCCATTGACAAAGATGCCGTTCCCCGGCTCACTCCCCAGAACGATATTCTGGGTGACTGTAAAATTATCGACCAGCATAAAGTGCTGGTGCACCATGCCTATGCCGTTCGCGATCGCGGCGGTCGGATTTTTGATATCCGCTTTTTTTCCATTGATGAAGATCTCGCCCTCATCCGCCTGGTACAGGCCGTAGAGGATATTCATCAGCGTGCTCTTGCCGGCGCCGTTCTCTCCGAGGATCGAGTGGATCGTCCCCTTCTTCACGTCGAGCTGAACGTCCGTCAGAGCATAGAAGGATCCGAACCGCTTCGTGATCCCGTGCATCTGCACAGCATATTCGCTGCTGACTTCTGCCGCCATTTATTTTCCTCCTTTTTTCAAAGTTTCCAGGAATACCTTCATCTCCTCCTTGTTGACAGGGGGTTTGATCTTCCTGTCCTTGATCATCTCGCCGACCTGGATCGCCGCATTGTAGATCTCGTCGGAATAGTTTTCATGATGCTCCGGGATCCCTACCGCATCTTCCGACAGACCGAAGCTCAGGGTCCTGGCGCCGAGCTTCTGGCCCAGGATGAAGCGTCTGGAAACCATGTCGACGGCAACGTTGACGTTCTTGAGAGAAGAGGTCAGGACAGCATCGGGTGCGAGGTAAGCCTGGTCGCGGTCGACACCGATGGCAAATTTACCGTGCTCCTTAGCCGACTCGATGACGCCCAGACCAGTGCCACCGGCAGCGTGGTAGACGACATCGCAGCCGTCCGTCGTAAACATCTTGTTGGCAATGCTCTTGCCCTTGGCCGCGTCGGTGAAGCTCTCCCCGTACTGGACGACTACCTTGACGTTTTTACCGAGGACACTGTTGGCATAGGCGACGCCCGCCTCGTAGCCGTACTGGAACTGGTCGATGGGATCGCTGACGATACCGCCGACAAAACCGACTTTTTCCGTCTCTGAAACAGCTGCCGCGATATAACCGACCATAAAGGAGGATTCCTGCGCACGGAACACGACACCCGTAACATTCTGGGGAGTGTGTTCATAGGAATTGTCCACGCAGGCAAAGCTGACCTCCGGATTCTTTTCCGCAGCCTCCAGGACCGCATCCGCGCAGGCAAAGCCGATTGCCCAGCAGAACTCATTGCCGTTGTCCACCAGGGTCTCCAGGTTGGTTGAGTAATCGCCGCTCTGTTTGGTCTCGATATAGGCAACCGAGGCACCGGTAGCATCCCTGAGCTGCTGCATTCCCTCCCAGGCACTCTGGTTGAAGGACTGATCGTTGATCCCGCCTACATCCGTGATCATGGCGATCTTGCGGCCGGCGCCGTTTACCCTGCTCAGGTCATTGACAGGCGCCGTCAATGCTTCTATAGATGCCTCCTGCAGCTCCAGCAGGAAATCTTCCATCTCTGTCTTGTTTCCGGGAGGATTCAGGATGCCCGCTTTGATCTTCTCTCCGATTTCAAGAGCTTCCTCATAGATCTCGTCGGAATAATTGGGGTGCTCGGGCGGGATCCCGACGGCATCGTCCGAAAGGCCGAAGACCAGGGTCTTTCCTCCGATCTCTTTGCCGAGAATATGGAGTTTGGAAACCGCCTTGACGGCGACGTTTACATTTTTAAGGGAAGAGGTCAGGACATTGTCCGGAGCCAGATAAGACTGGTCGCGGTCAACGCCGATGGCATATTTGCCGTGCTCCTTGGCCGCTTCGATAACGCCGGTCCCGGTGCCTCCCGCCGCGTGATAGACGACGTCACAGCCGTCCGCCGTGAGCATCTTGTTGGCAATGCTCTTGCCCTTTGCGGCATCGGAAAAGCTCTCCGCATACTGGACGATCACGCCGACCTTCTTGTTCAGGACTTTATTCGCATAGGCGACGCCCGCTTCAAAACCGTACTGGAACTGGTCGATGGGATCGCTGTGGATACCGCCCACAAAGCCGACTTTCTCCGTCTGGGAAACGGCCGCCGCGATATATCCGACCATGAAGGACGACTCCTGTGCCCGGAAGACGACGCCTGTCACATTCGGGGGCGTATCATCGAAGGCATTGTCCACGATGGCAAAATGGACATCCGGATTGTTGGCGGCGGACTCCAGTACAGCGTCCGAGGTCGCGAATCCGATAGCCCAGCAAAGCGAATTGCCGTTATCGATCAGGGTCTCGAAGTTGGTCGTGAAATCACCGCTTTGCTTGGACTCGATATAACCGACCTCCGCGTTCGTTTCTTCCCTGAGTTCCTGCAGGCCCTCCCAGGAGCTCTGGTTGAAGGACTGGTCATTGATCCCGCCAGTATCAGTGATCATGGCGATCTTCCAGCCTGTGCCGTCCACGTCCTCTACGTCCAGATTCATTCCGGACGACCCTGCGCCACCCACGCCGCCTGTCCGGCCGCCGGTCAATTCGCCAGGGCGGACGAACCGGCACGCGGGAAGCATCAGCGCGATGCACAGGGCAAGGACAATCAAGGCCCTTCTGCTGCACTTTCTCATAATTCCCTCCTTTTGGTGACAATCGTGACAATTGTAACAACTTTTGCAACTGTTAGCTTTGTTTAGTTATTATCCGTTTTGCTGTATATTGGAGTTTCATTTACCGTACAGTTAAAACCTTTTTATATCGTATGGCCGGAATCTTTTTGCTGTATAGTTCAGATTTTTATCCGTACAGATATAATGCGCCTCCCCCTGGCTGCAGGCATATCGTGTTCAGTGCAGGCGGCTCCGGATCAGCTCCAGAATGACCTTCATGGCCGCATCGTTTCTTCCACCCTCCGGGATGATGATATCGGCTTTCCGCTTGCTGGGTTCCACAAACTGTTCATGCATGGGTTTGACTGTCTCTCTGTACTGCCTGATGACGCTGTCCAGGGAACGCTCCCTTTCTTTGACATCCCTTTCTATCCTGCGCAGGATCCGCTCGTCGGCATCTGTGTCCACAAAGATTTTGAAATCCATGAGTTCCAGCAGAGAAGGCTCCGCAAGGATCATGATCCCCTCCAGGATGATGACCGGATTCGGAGGCACCAGGATCGTCCTGTCAGACCGGTTATGGATGGTATAATCATAAACCGGTATACGTACGCTTCTGCCCGCCTTGAGTTCGCGGATGTGTTCACACAATAGTTCCGTGTCGAAGGCATCCGGATGGTCATAATTGACCCTCGCCCTCTGGTCATAGGTCATTCCCTCCAGACGTTTATAGTAATTGTCATGACGCAGGATACTGACCTCGTCCGCTCCAAAACAACTGACCAGCTTGTCTGCCAGTGTCGTCTTGCCGCTGCCGCTTCCTCCCGCGATCCCGATCAGAATGGTATCCATACCTTTCCCCTTCCGGTTTTTTCTGAAGTGTTAAAAAAGAATGCCATACAGTACTTATTATAGCAGAACCGCCGGCCTGTGTTATGCATTTGCGACAAAAAATTCCCTGAAGTATGGGAATAATTGTGTAAAAGTTGCAGAAATATTGTGAAGAATGGAAAATCCTGTTATACTTGCTCACAGTATACAGGAAAGGACCGGTACATCTATGAACATCACCGTCTATCTGGGAGCAAGCAATGGCGTTGACAAAATGTACAGTATGGAGGCAAAGGGTCTTGGCGAATGGATCGGAAAGAGCGGACACCGTCTCATCTATGGCGGCAGCCGGACAGGTCTGATGGGTGTGCTGGCGGATGCGGTCCTGAGTACAGGCGGTGAAGTCATCGGTGTAGAGCCGGCCTTTTTTATCGAATCGGAACTGCAGCATGACTCGATCACCAGACTGATCGTCACTGAGTCCATGGCGGAACGCCGCGCAAAAATGATCGAACTCGGGGACGCCTTTATCGCTTTTCCCGGCGGGACCGGAACTCTTGAGGAGATCTCTGAAGTCATCTCTCTTGTAAAACTCGGGCACATCGATCATCCTGTCGTCTTCCTGAACCTTGAACACTACTATGACCCCATGGAAGTCATGTATCACAAAATGGTTGAAGAGGGTTTTCTTGAAAGTGTTCATCTGGAAAAAATACATTTTTCCACTTCTGTAGAGGGAACCGCATCCTATCTGGAGGGGACATGGAACCGGCTTAAAAGCGGAAAAAAAAGCGCAGCACAGATCGTCGGAACCGTGTCTTTCCCGAAATGAAAATAATGAAATCCGCGTCTTTCCGGCAGAAGGGGGGACACGGCTGTTAAACAGCACAAAGCAAAACAGAGCAAGGTAAAGCGATCCAAAGATAAACAGTACAGGGCAAACCAGTAACAAGACAGAAAAACTCCGGCCAGCATGGATCTGATCAGCTGACCGGAGTTCTTTTTTTCTATTAATTTTTCAGTTTTTCAGTTCTGATTCTGTTTTTAAGTTCTGTTTTTTGTATTTCTCAATTCTTCTGACTGCACATGATCTCACTCAGCACGGCAGATCTCACGGACCTTATAGACGCCCGGGATCTTCCGGATCCTGTCGAGGAGCTCCTGCTCCGGCGCATTGTCCAGGTCGAGCAGTGTATATTCCACTTCACCCTTGGACTTACTGGCCATGCCGGCGATATTGACTTCCGAGCTGCCGATGATGCTGGTGAGCTGGGTGATCATATTCGCGCGGTTCTCATGGAAAACACTGATCCGGTTTCCGGTCTCGCATTTTCCCAGGTCGCAGTTGGGGTAATTGACACTGTTTTTGATATTGCCGTTCTCCAGATAATCGGAGATCTCCTCAACAGCCATCACCGCGCAGTTGTCCTCTGCTTCCTCAGTAGAAGCTCCCAGATGAGGGATGGTGATGCAGCCCCTGCGTCCCGCCACTGTCGTGTTGGGGAAATCAGAGACATAGCGGCGGATCCTGCCTGCGCGCAGGGCGGCGACGACAGCATTCTCATCGACCAGAGAATCTCTCGCCATATTGATCAGAATGACGCCTGTCTTCATCATTTCAATCGCGTGCTCGTCGATCATACCCTTCGTTGAAGGCAGGGCGGGCACGTGGATCGTGATGTAATCGCACTCCTCAAAGATATCCTCGATCCGGATCACATGGTTGATACGGCTGGAAAGATGCCAGGCTGAGTCGATCGACACATAGGGATCATAACCGTAGACCTTCATGCCGAGATTGACCGCTGTATTCGCAACCTGTACGCCGATGGCGCCCAGTCCGATGATGCCCAGCTTCTTCCCCTGAAGCTCAGTGCCGGCAAATCTCTTCTTTTCTTTCTCGGCAACTTTTGCAATGTCTTCATTGTTCCAGTTGGAACGCACCCAGTCTACACCCTCGACAATATCGCGGGAAGCCAGAAGCATGCCGGCAAAGACAAGCTCCTTGACGCCGTTTGCGTTTGCTCCGGGAGTGTTAAAAACAACGACACCCTTTTTAGCCAGTTCATCGATCGGGATATTGTTGACTCCTGCCCCGGCGCGGGCGATCGCCAGCACTTCATCGGAAAGCTCCATACCATGCATGGAAGCGCTGCGCACGAGGATGCCGTTCGCCTCCTCCAGAGAATCCGTCTTCTCATACAGTGCGGAGAATTTGTCCAGTCCTTTTTGTGAAATATTGTTGAGACAAGCGTATTTAAACATTTTTCTTATTCCTGATTCCTTCCTGCTGCTTTAATTCTGGTCCTTAAAAAGAAATTTCCTTTATTTTCCGTCGTATACGAGGACACTGTCAACCCGGTAGCCCTCCAGTTTCTTTCTTCCTTCCAGACCCTTGAGTTCGATCATGACAAGAATGCCGGCAACGATTCCGCCGAGCTTTTCGATCAGCTGGGCCCCCGCTTTGACGGTGCCGCCGGTCGCCAAAAGGTCGTCGACCAGAAGACATCTCTGCCCGGGCTTGATCGCGTCCACATGGATCTCCAGAGTCGCTTTCCCGTATTCCAGATCATAATCGACGGACTCTGTCTTCCAGGGAAGTTTTCCCTTTTTACGCACAAGGACAAGGGGTTTATGGAGATTGTAGGCCATCGCAGCGCCATAGATAAATCCGCGGGATTCCGCTCCGACGATCACATCAAAATCCAGATCCTTGACCTGATCCTGCATCTGGTCGATCGCCAGCTGCATTCCTTCCGCATCCTGAAATACCGTGGTGATATCACGGAACAGAACGCCGGGCTCCGGGAAATCCGGGATCACACGGATATACTTGTCAAGATTATTCATAAGACCCTCCTGTCACTGAAAATATTTATTTTTAGCCCCCCACGCGCGGCGGGTACCTTACTATAGTTGCTTCTGCAGTTACTGCTTGCCACTGCATCGGTCAATGAGCCCCTGCGCGGACGGGTACTTTACTTTTTTCGGCGAGTACTTCGGCATAGTGGTTGGCCAGCGGGATCGCGTCCGTAAATTCCGACGCCATAAAGCACTCCGCACAGAATTCATCCAGGTTCTCAAAGCCGTCTCTGCAGGCAGAGAACAGTTTTTTTATCCTTTTATCTTTTTGGATCCCATAAACATCGGCCAGGGCATGCCCGAGTTCATGGACTGTAAGCCGCCTCAGGTTCATGCTCTCCTCCAGCTGCCGCACAGCCCAGACATCGGCAAAAAAAGGATCCTCGAGTTCGAGCCCGTTGTGGGGACCGGGTTCAATGACAGACCTCCAGTCTGTGATCCGGTCTTTCTCTTCACACTGCCCTTCCATCTCTTCAATCGGGTATACGGGATCCCGGCTGCCCGGCTTCTCCTCTTTCGCATTCAGTAAGCCGGTGTCCTGCCCGGACTTCTGTCTGAGATGTCCGGGCTGCTGCCTGAAGAAAGACACGGGAACATCTTCCTCCTCCAGGATCCTGAACACATTCTCCAGAACCGCTTCCCTGATCTGCGGAGGCGGAGTTCCCCGATTCATCAGGCTGTCCCGGATCTGTCGCGTTGAAGCTGAGATGCGCCCCGCCAGACCGTGTCCCCTGAGGATCCTGTCAAGCTCTTCCGCAGAGAGATCCACGGGCATCCGGGAGACCCGGATATGATTGAAGGAAATCGAGAGCGTCGCATTGTTAAACACCGCATGATCCCTGCAGGAAGCAAAGTCCCCATACTTTTCGCCCTCATAGGGAGAACCTTCCTCCATGCCGAAGTCCCATACCCCGTTGATCTCCAGTTCAGGATAGCGAAGCCTGTAGCTCCGGATGAGCTCCCTGATCAGACTTTGCTGCCTGTCAGAAAAGCCGTCCCCGCCGATCCGGGTAAAATAAAAATAGGTGTTTCCCCTGCCCGGCAGGGTCAGTACTTCACTCATATCTGTAATCCCCGCAGACCATTTTAACTTTACACATCTAATCAGTCAATAAAAGGTTTTGTTCGATACAAGAGACAAAAAAAGCAACCACAAAAAAGCGAAAAGGCGAATGTGTCAAACAGGTTTCACCTCTTTACACCAGCTCCAGAAACAAATCAACCGCCGTCTCGAGTATTCTGTCGTTAAAGTCGTACTCTTCTGTGTGTAATGCCGGGTATTTTTCCCCGTTTCCGATATAGACCATAGCTCCCGGGCATTCCTTCAGATACCATCCAAAATCCTCGGAAGCCCGCCACATCCTGTCCATAGGGATTGTCTGTAGGCCGGCTTTTTGTGCGGCTTCACGGATTCTGATGAGGCTCCGGCTGTCATTTCTGGTCTCCGGAAAATAGTCCCGGATGGCATAGCTGAAGCGGATCCCTAAAGGCTCACTTAATCCCCGGGCATAGTCCAGAAGGTCTTTTTCCATTCTTTTCATCTCCGCTTCGTATTCTGCGCGAAGCGTGAGGCAGAGTCTTCCTTCGCCGGGGGAAATACCGAAATCGCCGGTTCCGAGCCCGATCCCGGTCACCGTACAGAGCGCCATTCCTTCTTTTACACGACCGGCCAGGTCTCTGGCAAAGAGGACAGTTTTTGCAATGACCTCTGCGGGGTTTATACCCTCCCCTGGCGCGCTCGCGTGAGACGTTTTGCCTGAAAAATGCATCTCCAGCCCCTCCGATGCCGGCTGGGTCAGACCGTCGCGGAAGACCATGCTGCTCTCCGGAAAGCCGCCTAGATTATGAAATGCAAAGATTTCCGATATTCCCTCTTTTTTGAGCAGATCTCTGCACAACAGGGCACCCTGCCCGGTCTCCTCCCCCGGCTGGAAAATCAGGTAAACATCATTTTCTGTTTCCATCTGGTCCAGTTCCAGCGCAAGCCCGCACAGCGCCGCGCAGTGACCGTCATGCCCGCATTTGTGTGAGACACCCCTGTTCCTGGAATGGTAGGGAAGGTCGTCTTTCTCCATGATCGGAAGTGCATCCATATCCGCCCTGAAGGCAGTTTTCTTCCTGCCCTGTCTTCCGTTTTTTTCGCCGGACTGTACATAATGTACATTCAGAAGCAGACCTGAATCTGCTTTCCCGGTAGTTCCTCTTTTTGCCGCATAACACCATCCGCCGCAGTCTGCGACCTGCAGCGAGGTATTTTCTCTCAGAAACTGCCGGATGATTTTCAAGGTTCCTGACTCCTGCATGGATAATTCCGGATACATATGGAGCTCATGCCGCAGTTGAGTGATCTTTTCAAGATTTTCTTTTTTCATATCAGTTTTATTCCTTAACCTGTGAGAGTTCAGGGAAATGCTCCGCAGCAAGCCCGGGGACTGGAAGATCGGGAGACAGAGAACCGTCCTCTTCAACCCCGGAAGCCGGAAGATCAGGAGACAGAGAACCGTCCGCTTTAAACCCGGAGGCCGGAAGATCGGGAGACAGAGAACCGTTCACTTTAAACCCGGAGGCCGGAAGATCAGAAGACAGAGGACCGTCCGCTTCCTGGTCGCTTTGATGAGAAAAAGATGGCACAAAAACCGTCTCCGTGTCAACCCGCATGGATCCATGCACTTTAATTCGCTAAAAATAAATCGAAAAACCACTTGCGCTCTCGAAAAAAGAATGCTATGCTCTACTAAACCGTTGAGGGAGAGTGAGTAAGCTTTATCCCTGACTCCACAGAGAGCTGCGGATGGTGAGAGCGCAGCGGGTCATATACAGCCGAATGGACTCCTGAGGGCAAGCAGAAAGAGGCAGGGCACATTTTTAATCTTGTGTTCGTACTGTTAGTGCCTCAAGTATGTGAGACGGAGAAGGCGCTCCGTGATCAAAAGCCAGCGTATGTCAGTACGCGTTGAGTGGGTACAAGTATGTACCAAGCCGGGTGGCACCGCAGGAATTTTCAATCCTGTCCCAGCGTAATACTGGGACAGGATTTTTTTGCGTGAAGCAATGAGCCATGCACGGACGTGTAAATTGAAGGCTGACGCGTGCCCGCACGCGGGCAGACTGATATTTACACGGACGTATACGGCGAATGCCGCGACAACATCATCTCCTTCGGAGCTGAGCAAACACCCTGTGTTTGCGAATCTGTCGGCATGGCGAATTGCGGGCCTGTTTGAAAGCAGCCATGCATTTTTTCTTGTCCCGACACTGACATCCTGTTTTTTCATTTTTCGTGTAACCTATACCGGTCTGTAAAGAGCGCAGGCTGCACATAGGACGCAGAGCAGTATACAGCAGCGATCCGGAGATGAATCTGTACTGGAGATTCTGTACTGAAGATGCTGTACTGTATATTCTGTACTGCAGATTCTATACTGCAGATCACACGTTACTGATCTGGTCAAAGAGCAGGCGGAAACGATCATACTGTTCTGCCAGTCCTGCTGCCCGGCTCATTATGCTGATCCTCAGGTTACACAGCCAGGTTACACAGTTATTTTCAGAAGGGAGAAGAATCATGTACAAAGACATTCTGAGCAAGCTGACCAACGGTGTGGATCTGAACGCGGAAGAAGTAGCCAAGATCATCTCGGATATCCGTGAGGACAAACTTACAGAGGGGCAGATCTCCGGATTTCTGGTAGCCCTCGTTATGAAGGGAACAACTCTTGAGGAAACTGCCTACATCGCCCGGGCCATGCGGGAAAACTGCATCCCGATCCGTCCTGACATCTCCGTGGAGATGATGGATACCTGCGGGACCGGCGGCGGACTCTCCACCTACAATATTTCCACCGCGACAGCACTGATCGCTGCAGCCGCCGGCATTCCCGTCGCCAAGCACGGCAGCCGTTCCATCTCCAGTCTGTCCGGCAGTGCCGACGTCCTGGAGGCTCTCGGAGTCAATATCAATCTTACGCCTGAACAGGCCGCTGAACTGATCAAAGAAATCAACATCGCTTTCATCTATGCACCGCTCTTCCATCCCGTGATGGGAAAGGTCCTGCAGCCGGAAGCCGCGCTGGGGATCAAGACCATTTTCTACACCATCATCGGGCCCCTGATCAATCCCTCCTTTGCTCCCCGCCACCTGCTGGGGGTCTATAAACCCGAGCTTCTGGAGCAGGTCGCGACTGTCGCGAAAGAGATCGGCTATACACGCGCCATGTTTGTCCACGGACTGGACGGTCTGGATGAAATCTCTCTTCTCGGAAAGACCCGGATCATGGAACTCAAGGGCGGCGGGTTCTCCACTTATGAGATCGAGCCTGAGGATTTCGGTCTGCAGCGCTGCACACTGGAAGAGATCCGGACCGGTACACCGGAAGAAAACGCAGCGACGATCCGCGGTGTCTTCGACGGAAGCATCCGCGACGCACGACGCAGCGCAGTACTGCTCAACGCGGCGGGCGCCCTGATCATCGGCGACAAGGCAGGCGGATTTGCTGACGGTATTGCCAAAGTGGCAGAGATCATAGACAGCGGCAGGGCCGCCGCAAAGCTGGATGAGCTGGTCAGACGGTCCAATGCCTTCATCTCCTGAAACACGACATGGGGAACAAGGTATTTTAATCTGAGACACACTGCAGGAAAGTTTTCCTGCCCTGTACACAGTATTAGAAAATCATGCATTTTACACCCGGTAAGCAGTATCGGGAAACCATACAGTTCTGTCCATGAGGCGGGTTAAAAAGAGGATATCAACATGGATTTTCTCCAGGCATTGAAAAAAAGAAAAGCAGAGGGACCCTTTCCCGTTATACCGGACATCAAATGCTTTTCCCCGAAGGAAGGGGACCTGATCCGCGGCAGGGATCCCGCGGCTCTGGCCGCACAGCTGGAAGCTGCCGGCGCCTGTGTCCTGTCTGTCGTGACAGAACCGGATGATTTTCACGGCTCCCTGCAGATGCTGCGGGAGATCTGCAGCACAGTCCGAATCCCAGTTCTGCGCAAGGATTTCATCGGGACTAAGGAAGATCTGATCCTGACAAAAGAAGCCGGCGCCTCGGCAATTCTCCTGATTTATTCCTGCCTGGGGAAAGACCGTCTGAAAGAACTCTATGAGCAGGCACTTGGAATCGGTCTCGTCCCTTTTGTAGAAACACATACGGCACAGGAGCTGGAATGGGCGGCTGAGCTCGGTGCCCGGCTGATCGGGATCAATAACCGGGATATTCTGAAGCTCGAGCGCGACGACGGTGATGTCTCCCGTTCCGAAGACCTGATGAGATTTCGTCCCCGGCAGGCTTTTCTTGTCGCTGAGAGCGGCATGATGAGCGGAGAAGATGTCCGGCGCGCCGCCCGCTGCGGCGCGGACGCGGCTCTCGTCGGCACAGCGATCCTCCGGGAGAAAGACCCCGGTGCCATGTACCGCGCCATGACCCGCCCATGCGGCCTGAAAATCTGCGGCCTCATGGATCCGGAAGGGGTCCGGCTCTGTCTGGAACAACATGTGGATGTTCTGGGCTTTGTCACGGAATATCCCGTTCCTGTCCCCTGGAACCTGCGGAAGGACGAAGCCGCAGACCTACTCTCTTCAGCCAGAGACCTGTGCGGCAGGCTCTCCTCTCCCGCCGGGCTGTGCGTCGTTACCGGCGGAGCGCCGGACAAGGTCATCCGCCTCGCGCGGGATCTGCGGCCCGATTTTGTACAGCTCCACTATACGGAAACAGCTGAAGAGACTGTGAAGATTGCTGAAGCCCTGCACCGGGAAGGCATTCAGGTGATCCGCAGCATCCCCCAGGACAAAGAACAGAAAAACCGGATGTTCGGCACCGCCGATCCGGCTGAGATCGCCCGGAGCTTTAGTCCTGCCAGAGTCGACGCCCTCCTGCTCGATGCCAGAGATGCCGCCAACGCAACGGATGGCGGAGGTTCTATTCTGGAACATGTGGACCTGACAGCTGTTCAACAGATGCGCAGCCATTTTGCCGGAAAGATCATTCTCGGCGGCGGGCTTACGGCACAGAACATCCGCAGAGCCGCGGACCTGTTCCACCCCGACCTGGCAGATGTCATGACCGGAGTGGAGACAGGACCCGGGAAAAAATCCGAAACACTCCTTAAAGAGCTGATCAAAGGACTCGAGCAGTCATGAGCATCCGCAGCCATAAATCAAAAGCAGAGATCACCTGCAACAAGCAGCCATTACATGCAACATGCAGCTATTACATGCAACAGGCAGCCATTACATGCAACAAGCAGCTATTACATACAACAGGCAGCTATTACATGCAACAAGGCTGTCAGGATAGATGAGGTAAAAGAAATGTCAAAGGGAAGATTCGGCATACACGGCGGGCAGTATATTCCCGAAACGTTGATGCACGCAGTAGGCGAGCTGGAAAGGGCTTACCTGAAATATAAAGAGGACCCCGGCTTTCAGAAAGAACTGACGGATCTGTACAACAATTATGCCGGCAGGCCCAGCATGCTCTACTATGCGGAGCATATGACAAAGGATCTGGGCGGGGCAAAAATTTATCTGAAAAGGGAGGATCTCAACCACACGGGTGCCCACAAGATCAACAATGTACTCGGCCAGGTCCTGCTGGCCAGATATATGGGCAAGACCCGCGTGATCGCGGAGACCGGTGCCGGCCAGCACGGCGTGGCTACCGCCACGGCGGCCGCCATGATGAACATGGAGTGCGAGATCTTTATGGGAAGAGAGGACTGCGAGCGTCAGGCCCTCAATGTGTACCGCATGAAACTCCTGGGCGCGAAAGTCCATCCCGTGGACACAGGGACCAGAACCCTCAAGGACGCTGTCTCTGAAACCTTCAAGGAGTGGACGCGCAGGATCGACGACACCCACTACGTGCTGGGTTCCGTCATGGGACCCTACCCTTTCCCGGAGATGGTCCGCGATTTTCAGGCCGTGATCAGCCGTGAGATCAAAGCGCAGATCCTGGAGCGGGAAGGCAGACTTCCCGATGCAGTACTTGCCTGCGTGGGCGGCGGGTCCAATGCCATCGGCGCCTTCTATCACTTTATTGATGATCCTTCCGTCAGGCTCATCGGCTGTGAGGCGGCGGGACGCGGCGTCAGCACTTCCGATACGGCCGCCACGATAGCGACCGGGCGTCTGGGGATCTTCCACGGTATGAAATCCTATTTCTGCCAGGACGAATTCGGGCAGATCGCTCCTGTATACTCTATCTCTGCAGGTCTGGACTATCCCGGGATCGGACCTGAGCACGCGTACCTGTATGACATCGGCCGGGCCCAGTATGTTCCCGTCACCGATGATGAAGCCGTCCAGGCTTTTGAATACCTGTCCAGAACCGAAGGCATCATCCCCGCCATCGAGAGCGCACACGCCGTCTCCTACGCGATCGCCCTCGCCCAGTCCATGAGAAAAGATCAGATCATCGTCATCAATATTTCCGGCCGCGGCGACAAGGATGTGGCATCGATCGCCCGCTACAGGGGAGAAACCGATCTGTCGCTGTAATGCAGAGCAGCGATATGTTTGCTGCAATATATACAGCGGGATTCCTGCTGTAATGCGGGGCAAAGCGGAATGCCTGAATAAAGATGAGCACATTTGTGATGACCACATTCCGTGATAATCACATTCTGTTAAGAACACATTCTGTGATGGGTACATTCCGTGATGAACACATTCTGTGATGAGAATTTGAGGAGATGATTATGAGCACGATTGCAAAAGCATTTGACCACGGGAAGGCACTGATCCCGTTTATCACCTGCGGGGATCCCTCCATGGAAAAAACCGCGGAATATGTCCGTGCTGTCGTGGACGCGGGCGCCGACCTTGTGGAACTGGGCATTCCCTTCTCAGACCCCACAGCGGAGGGGGATGTCATCATGGCGGCGGACGCCCGCGCCCTGGCGGCCGGAACAACCACGAAAAAAGTCTTTGACCTGGTCCGGGAGCTCCGTCGGGATATCACAGTCCCCATGGTCTTCATGACCTATGCCAATGTTTTGTTTTCCTACGGTTCCGAGGACTTCATCAGGACCAGCAGGGACATCGGGATCGATGGTTTCATCCTTCCCGACATTCCTTATGAGGAAAAAGATGAATTTGACGGGATCTGCAAAAAATACGACAGGGATCTGATCTCTATGATCGCCCCCACCTCCAAAGAAAGGATCACCATGATCGCAAAAGAGGCCTCCGGCTTTTTGTACTGTGTCTCCTCCCTGGGAGTCACCGGTACCAGAAGCTCGATCACGACCGATGTAGGAGCCATGGTACGCACCGCCAAACAGGCCAAAGACATCCCCTGCGCAGTGGGCTTCGGAATCTCCGGTCCCGAACAGGCTGCCGCCATGGCCGCTGTCTCGGACGGCGTTATCGTGGGATCCGCGATCATGAAGATCATTGCTGCGGACAAACCGGGTACGACAGGGGAAGTTTACAGGTTTGCCAAGGAGCTTAAGGATGCTATAAAGACTTAATGAAATCAGGAAAGTCAGAATGAAATCAGGACCACCAGACTGAATGAAATCAGGAAAGCAGAATGAAATCAGGACCACCGGTTCAGCCGGTGGTCCTGTTTATGAGTACAGACTATGGGAACAGACTATTAGAATAAACTATGAAAATATACTATGAAAATATACTATGCGAACAGACTATAAGAATATGAAAAAAGGAAAGGAACTTACATCATGCAGGGTGTGAGCAGTTATCTATTCCGTGCACAGAGATTCTATTTTGACTCCGCGGTCCGGATATGAAACTGCCAGATTCTTCTTTAGTGCAGAGATCTCGTTCACAGTCATGCCGCCCGTTTTTAAATAGGTCCCGGCACATCGTGCCAGATCCACTTTACTCCAGTCGGTAATATTTTTCTGCCCGGAAATGTATATCAAATCTTCATTAACGTGCGAAACCGCCTTTTCCCACGCCTTCTCAGCACTGCAGGAATCTATATTGATATATGACCGGGCATAGTCGTTCACCATGTACTCATAAGGAGCTCCCATCAGACACTCAAGCAGCAGGATCACCAGGCCGCTGCGGTCTCTGCCAACCTCACAATGCACCAGATACGGACCCTTGTTTTTCACAAAAAATCTCAGGGCTTCCGCAACTTTGGGACAATAGGAAGGGCCTCTCCGGGTGACTCTCAGATTCGCTGTATATACACGTCCTCTGGCATACAGCGTCTTGTAATAATAAGAGGGGCTTACCATATAGTCCTTGAAAAATTTATTGAGTTTAGCGTCTGAATCTGACAGGTTCAATACGGTCAGAATGCCGTTTTCCTCTGCAAGCTCATTTGCATATAGAGATCTGACAGTCCCGTTCGCGGGATGCTGGCTCCGGAACAGATTGTTCTTCCCGATTTTTCCCGCCCTGACATTGCGAAAGTTCGCGTATGCCGCATCAGGTGAGGCGCATTCTCCGTCTGCAATCTGGTTTCTGTCTGCAATTTTATTCCCGTCTGCCGGCCGGGTCCCATCAGCTGCCTTGTCCCCGTCAGTTGCTTTATTTCCGGCCGCCGGCCGGGTCCCATCAGTTGTCTGGCTCCCGACTGCCGTCTGGTTTCTGTCTGCCGCTTTTACAACATTTAAGGAAAGACTGAACATCAAAACCGTCAGCGTCAGAAGAAAAGCCAAATATCTCAATATCGGTTTTATTTTTTCTGTCATCCGCTTTTCTCCTTCCCTCAAACTGTAAAGCTTACGGGGCTGCCGGTATTTCGGCGTCCGCCTGTTTATAGAGGACTTCCAGCATTTCCGGTGTAACCGATCCGACCCGGTTGTAAACGACTTCTCCGCGCCGGTTCAGCACGATCGTCTGCGGCAGAGTCGAGCCGCCGTTGGCAATGGTGAAAATAGTGTCTTCCTCTTCATCATCAAGGGCAAAGGGAAGTGTCCATTTATCCCATCCTTTAGATTTCACATAATCCTGCGGTTCTATTTCGCCGGTCATCGAAGAATGGACCGCGATCACGGCGACCTCTCCCTCGTGTTCATGAAGAAGTGCTTCAAAATCAGGCAGTTCCTGAACGCAGGGTGTACAATAGGTCCCCCAGAAGTTGATAAAGACGATTTTTCCTCTCGTATCGGCCAGATGGAATTCTCCGCCATCGAAGGTGGGCGTCGTGAAATCCGCTAGCTGCTGACCGATCTCATATCCTACAGGAGCACTGCTCTCAAAGCTGACGCCGGCTTTTTCAGCAGGAATCTCAGCGGATGTTCCGGCAGATGTCTCAGCAGATGTTCCGGCGGATGTTCCGGCAGATGTTCCGGCAGATGTCTCAGCAGATGTTCCGGCGGATGTTCCGGCAGATGTCTCAGCAGATGTTCCGGCAGATGTTCCGGTAGATATTTCAGCGGCTGTATTTGAAGATGCTCCGGTGGTTTTTTCAGAGGAATTCTCAGCGGCGGGAGATATTCCGTTCTCTGCTTCTCCCTCAGAAACCTCATTCATCACCTCATCCGGCGTCACGGAGGGCTTTGCGGCTGAGCGCTTTCTCACAGAAGGATCCAGGAAATTGAACCACAAGAGAGCTGCGCAGAGAAAAACAAGGGCTGCGCTCCATATGATCCTGAAGACGTGCTTCCGGTTTATATCCTGATCCCGGTTTAAAGAATCCGTTTTGTCCGCCGGTGCTTTCAGTGTGAAAGAGCCCGCCTTGATGGAGATGGCGTTCCGGGTGCAGACCTCCATGCACCTGCCGCAATTGATGCACTCGTGGTCGCCCACATGCCGCACGTCCATGCCGCAGGAACATACGCAGCTGCCACAGCCGCTGCAGCGGCTGCTGTCCACTTTCACGCCGATGACATTAAAGCTGTTGAAAAGGCCGTAGATCGCTCCCAGGGGGCAGATAAAACGGCAGAAGGTCCGGTAGCAGAACACGCACAGCAGCCCGATGAGGAGCATGATGATAAACTTCCGCGTGAACAGGATGCCCAGCATGGAAAACTTTTCCGAGTTTACCGGGTTTGCCAGGAGTCCTATGGCCCCCTCAAAAGTCCCGGCGGGGCAGATATATTTGCAGAAGCCCGGCAGAGGCATGTTGTGCCTGAGCCCATACCACAGCGGGATGGCAACTGCAAAGACCGCGAGAAGAATGTACTTCAGCCAGCTGAGGACGCGGGTAATGCGGGACTTTCTGATTTTCGGCGTGGGGATCTTGTGCAGCAGCTCCTGAATAAGGCCCAGGGGACAGAGCCAGCCGCAGATCGTGCGGCCGAGTATGACACCGTAGAGCAGGATGATACCGAGCACATACCAGCCTGCCTGATGGCCGGCGGCAGCAAGCGCGTTCTGGATCGAGCCCAGCGGGCAGGCTCCGATCGCGCCGGGGCAGGAATAGCAGTTAAAGCCCGGCACGCAGACCGTCTTTGCCCTGCCCACATAGATCTCCCCGTCTATGAAACCTCTCAGATGGGCATTGTAGAGCAGAGCGCTGTACAGCTGCACGAGCCGGCGGGTTCCGGGGCAGCAGCGCTGCCGCCAGTTCATATTTCCATTATCCAAGGCCAATACACTCCGTACAAATATTTGCAGCTTTTGTGAACACAGCTTTCGCGCTGCCGTTCATCACACCCAGAACAATAAAGACGACCGCCGCGATGGTCAGGACGATCCGGAGCGTCCGCTTCGCCTTCGGATTCCCGGCCTGCGGACAGTTTTTCGTTGAATTCTTCTCTGTCTCTGACTTTTTCTCAGTCTCCGAATCCTTCTCGATCCCGTCCGCCTTCGGCTCCGGCCGGATCCCGGATTGGCTCCCGGATTCTTTTTCCGCTTTGATCTGTGCCTGAGCGGCAGCTGTCTCTCGCAGCATGCTCTTTTCCTGCAGAACAGTGGACACTATGAGACAGCCGAATCCCAGAATGATCCAGGGAAAAATATGGGCAGCCAGAGCTGCGGCCATCTCTTCCAGACTGCCGCCGGGGAAATGCTCACCGTTTGCGACATAGATGATCACCGGCACCAGGCAGAGCAGAAACAGCACCCGGCCGACCCGGCGGAGCTTTTTCTGCCTGCGCTGCTCTTCTTTCATCTGTTCACCGGGATCCACCACACGCGCGACAATGAGATTACGGGCAAGCTCCGTATCCCTGACCGGCTTTTCAGCGTTGTCATCTTTGACGGCCAGGATCCAGCCCGCGGCTGTCAGGCCGAACGAGCCGAAAAACAGCGGAGCGATCGGCCTGAATTTTTCAGCTGCCTTTTCGGCAGTATAGATCGATTCCATCGGGTCCTCAGCCTTGCGGGCCTTACCTTCGCGGTAGATCGAGACGGCCGAAGCTGCCAGAAGGATCACCAGCAGCACGCAGACCACCGACTGGACGATCAGATACAGTTTCTTTTCTGTCATAAAAATCCACCCTTCCTGTCCGGGAATTATGATGGCCCGAAACGGTTTTTATTAGTTCGAATCTGCTTTCTGCAGGGAGATATAGATATCGCAATAGACGGTCTCGGTCTTGAATTCTTCGTTGTTCTTTTCATAACCGGAGGGAACCTTCAGCATGTGTATGGTATAGATCTGGCCTTCATCCGCTTTGAAAGAGGCTACACCGTTTTCATCGGTCTTTGCCATCATGCAGGTGCTGTCCGAGCAGAACTGTACCGCTGCGCCTTTCACCATGTTTCCCTCTGTATCGCTGACGAACACGCGGTAGACACCCGCATCGTTGGGTGCAATACTGACAGACTCAGGCTCCTTCACTTCAGGCTCGTTTCCTTTCAAAAGACTATCGATGACTTTCTCATATTCGTCCATTTTTGCAGGGGCACCCTTGAAGCTTCTGCAGAGAAGAGTTCCGTCGCTGCCGAAAAAGTAGGATGTGGGAAAGGCTCCGTCATACTCAAGGAGTTCATAGAGATCCTAAACCTGCCGGATTCCGGACTCGCTCAAAAGGGAGTTCCGTCTTATTGGTTTATTATAGCATTGAATCATCAAAGGGTGAACAGGCCCGCTGCACTTCTATAAATAACGGACAAGTCAATGATCAATGATCAGACTTGTCCGTTATTATTCAGGTCAGGTTTTCTTCCCCAAGAGCTGTATTATTATTATCCGCATCGTCCACCAGGCGGCATAAAAAGGCTGTCTTCAATACCTTACGTACTTCCCGGCAATGATAGTCCTCCACAGGGCAGGCGGCAAAGGATGTGCAGTCAGGAAGAAAAAGGCAGGTCCTGCATTTTTCCCGTGTACGATCCACCCGGCAGAATTCCCTTCGGGCATCGTCGTCCGTAACACCCTGCCAAATATCCCCGAAGCGGCTTTCCGGAGGGCAATGCTCGCAGGCATACAGGCTTCCATCCGGCCCGATCACCACGCCGCTGCCATCCGCCATGCAGTGGTTCACCCTGTATCCCGGCTTTTCTCCGAAGAGCGGACCGGTGGAAAACCCGGCAGCCTCGATCAAGGGTCTTGCTGCAGTCACTTTTCTCCAGACCGGAAGATCTCTCTCCCCCGCGCGGATCCCGTACAGAGGGGAAAGATAGCATCGCACCTTCTCCTTGCAGGGGATACCGTCTTTCAAATCCTCGAGAAAGGCGGGGATCCTGTCAAAATTGTCTTCGTCCACATTGCAGCGGATGCTGACCTCGATGCCGGCTTCGCTCAGCATCCTGATCGCTTCCAAGACACGGTGATAGTGATCCTGGTAGTTAATATACCGTTTTCGAAGGATATAATCACTTTCCGCGCCGTCCATGGAAATCTGGATCCTGTCCAGCTGCCATAGGCCAGTCATTTTTGCAAGAATCTCCGGGGTGATCAGACTGCCGTTTGAAACCATCGAAGAACGATAGTGCAATCCGGCATCACGCAATCCTTCACAGATGCGTCCGATGATATCCGGGCACATCAAAGGCTCCCCGCCAAACCAGTGCAGGCCCACGCTTTTATCTGTATGTGTGTCCACGATATAGCGGATGGTCTGCTCTACGGTTCCAGGAGCCATGGTCACCGGTTTCATGCCCTCTTCGTAGCAATAAACGCAACGGGCGTTGCAGGCGAGAGTAGGCAGAATGGTGTACCCCTTATACCCTTTACTGTCCTTCTTTTTTCCAAAGACTCGAAGCATGGACATAACAGCATTATAAAAGCCGCATTCGTCCTTGCCTTCCGGTACCAGAAAAAGCTTCCTGATCAGAGCGTCATAGCCTTCCCCGGCCCTGCACCGCCCGGGCAATTTCGTTTCCAGACATTGCCGGGTCAGCGTGTTACACACAAAATCCCTCCCTTTGTAAGCAAAGGACAGCGTGAACTGGGAAGGGACATAGACGACACCGTCAAGAAGCCGGACAGGCGGTAATACCTTTGCCAGCGTTTCATCAGGTTTTCGTATTTCTCTCATTTGATGCTTTATAATTTCTTAAAAAGATTTTGAAAATAATTCCTCCTGACGATGCAAATCATCATTAGAAAGTATGCGTGTCGGGGCCTTCATTTGTATCTGCTGTTCCCCCAACACAGAAGCTGGTCAGAATCACATCTCTATTGAGTTCCACAATTTCCATTATGGGCTTTTCGTACTTTTCCATTTTTTCCTTTCTCAGGGTTTTACCCGATTTTCAATTTTTATTATTCATTATCGGAAATGACATTTTCAGTGTTTTTCTGCCGAAGCATTATTCAGCTGTCAACATATAACAGTCAGAAAACATTTGCCATGGAAGGCTCATTATCAGCAGGGTTGCCCGAACCGCACCTTCCGCTGGTAAGGATAACCGAATCGTCTATATCAATAATCTCCATTTGAGGCTCATCATACTTTTCCATGGTTTTTCCTTCTACTTGTTTTGCCAGGGTTTCATTCCTGTCCGTGGCTGCTGCCAACGACATGCCGTCCCACAGCTTATAATATCCATCGCATGCATTATAATACAAAAAAGCATGTATAACAACGATTCATCCTCATTTATGAAGATATGCGGGATTGAATTGGTACAGTTTAGAACGCCTCAAAACCCGATGCCAGGCGTTTTTCGTAATCTTAAGCGTACTCCCCCCGGGTGGAATGGCGAAAATCCTGTCACGCAGCGATAACAAAACTTAACTTTGCAGAATGGGTTTTTGGCAAAAGTTACTGTCACACCCTCAATAGGGCGTGACAGTAACTTTCGAATACGTCCAGCTGTCAATGGGGAATCGGGACGATCATCCCGGTCACGCTGATTTCAGAAGGGCTTATTCCAGGTTATTTTCCAGGTTATTGCCCTGATTTCCTGTTCTTATCGATAAAGCAGACTGCGGATGTCCATGATGTTATTAGTCAAACGCAGCAACACGTGGCTCCTGCGGTGCCCGGCTTCATTGCGGCTGCGGTCCATGATGTTATCAATAAAACGCAGCAACTGCAGCCTGGTTGTAAAGATACAGCGCTTTGCCCAGATCGCTCACCTCCTTTTCGGCCTTTCCGGCGCAGGAGCGCGCGTAGGTCAGCACGGACATCGTGATCGTGTAGGTGTTTGTGCCGTCCGATATTGAATAGTCATTTGTATCCTGCAGATGGTTCGAATATACGCCGGTATCCAGTGCCAAGTATCTACCGACACTGTGATCTCCTGCTCAGGCTGCATGCTGACAGGATCCGCGTCTCCAATCGCCACCGACCACTCTTTAAAGACCTTGCCGGCCACTACATAGTCGCATTCGGGAAGCGGATACACGGTGTCCTTAACGGACTTCACATTTTCTATCTCACCTTCAGCGCTGTCATCACCAGGCTGGAAGTTCACAGAGCACAGATCCGGGACAGTTTCCAGAGGCACCAGCGTAACCGTTTTTTTCGGTGTCGTTGTGCTTCCTCTGAGGTATACATTATCTTTTATCGTATCCTTGAAATCGCTGTCGAACGTTGTCTTTGTACTGAAAAAACTCGTGGTAACTTTCATATCGGCTTTGCCGGACTCGGTCCAGCCGAAGTGAACGTTCATGCTTGTGGTAGGGTTGGGACCAAAGCCTCTTCCTATCCCGATGCCTACGTAGGTCGTCTTTCCGTCAGGTTCCAGGTCCATATTGCCGCCGGTGATGTTGACGTCAAAGCCGCCGGCATAGAAAGAGCTGCCGATGGAAGCCCCGGAGTCTGAACCGTTGACCGTGAGCGTACCGCCGGATATGTTGACAGTGCCTCCCGACGGGATGATATTATCCGGATCGCCTGAGACATTTACGGAAGCTGTTCCGGATACATGTATGCCTCCGCCGTTCTTTACGCAGGTGTTGTTCCGGAAGGAACCTGTTCTTTTTCCAATTCCCTCAGTCTCCGGAAAAACATCTCCTCTGTTGCCTGGTCTTCAAACCATTCTCTCCGGATCTCACCGATCCGGTTCAGACCGACTGCTTTTACCCCCTGCCGCGCCGCTTCAAACTGACTCATTGGTTTCTGCGCGGTCAGGCAGCGCGCGCCCTCCAGATCTTCATAAGCCAGAAACGCCTTGTTAAAGTCCATCAGCGGATGCAGCCGGATCGGCAGATTGGTCCGGTTATCGATCCAGAAGCCCCAGTTTCCCCAGTGCCGGTCAGTGTTCCCGATGAGATAATCGATAATGTTCATCATATGATAACCATACATGTCATACTGACCGATCAGGGCCATTCCTGTCGTATCGTGATTAGCTGCATAGATCTCCACATACTCCATCGGGACAATGCTCTTTTCCACAGAAGTTATCAGGCGGCTGGAACTGACTTTCACCCCGCTGTAGACAAAGGGCTCGTATAAAACCTGTTCAATGTCAAAACAGCGCGCGATCCGGCTGGCGAGCAGTTCCGCCTGAACATCCCTCTCCCCGCCGTCTTTCAGCAGATAAAACAATCCTCCTCTCCTGATCCAGGCCTTAGGTACTGCCCCCAGAGTGGAAACATCCCCTGCAGCATCCGCAGGCTTCAGAAGCTCCGCATTCTCCACCGTCAGGTTCCTTCCCAAAAGACTGACATCCACAAAAGCATCAGACAGGGAATGCTCATAAAGGTTCAAATCCGAAAAGGAGACCTGTTCTCCTTCCTTTCTGACCCAGAAGACATCTGTTAGCGTGACACAGTGATAGGACAAAGAGATTCCGGCACGTTCACGGTCCGTCGCCGCCTGCACAGCGCCGATAGCATTCAGCACTTCCTTTGCATAAACACGATCCAAAGTTAGTACACGGGATGCGCACCAGTAATAAAAATTGGTCAGATTATTAATACGGATGGACAGATCCTGCCCGGGATCCTCCTCCAGATAAAGATTCCAGGGAAGAAATGAAACCGCGGAAATCCTGCACGAACCATCCGAGGAAATTCGCGCCGCAACCACGTCCAGATGCATGATCTCATAAGTCCAGTCCATCCTGCACTATTCCTTTCTCAACATTTTACAACAATCCAGTCTGCCAGGCTCTGAATCCTGAGAAAATTATAACCTCTGATTGTCGGCCGGGCAAGGAAAGCGGAAGTTTCCTGCTGTCTCCTGCTGTCTGTTTTCTCAACTGGCTATTCCTATTACATGAAATAGTTTACATGAAATAGTTTACATGAAATAGTCCCGGATTACTCGAAAAACAGTATCGTATCCCAAGGGCACCTGACGCGTCTCAAAAGTCAAAATCAAATTAACGGTGGGGATATAACCATTTCGAAGATATATTCTAAGTTTTTTCAGTGTTCGTTCTAGATACTCTTCCTGGTCAACCATTCCAAAATGCTCCCATATGAATACTTTTCCTGTAGTAGGATGCCTGATTGTAAAATCAGGGTAAAAAAACTGTCCTTCGAGTCTCAGTTCACACTCATATCGATAAGGAATTCCATTATATGCAAGCCCCGAAGCAATAAGAGATTCTGATTTGGACCTCACCAAGGTCCCATCAGAAGCGCTTACCTGAAGAGCTTCCGGATAAAACGGATTTCCGGGATAATCAGCCACTCTCCACTCTTCCAATTCCTTGTTCATTAATGGCATATCAGAAATAAGCAGTTCTCTGAATCCAGAGTTCTCACTCAGGTATTGCCGTTCCGGCATCGCTGCGTTATTACTGCTGTTTAAATATCTGTTTAGTGCAAATAATTCTTTTCTACAACCAACCAATTTTCTTTTATCATAAGCTTTTCTTGCAAGCTTCTCTGCCAAAGGTCGCCCTGTTTTTTTGGAGATGTATTTGCGTTTTGCATTTTTTTCCTTTACTCTATGATCTTCTTCGTCGATGAAGTACCACCTGAAGTTTTTTCCATTCTTATGGCACCGCAGCGATCCTTTAGGAGCCTTTTCCAGTCTCATCTCCAATTCGCGAACTTCTTTTTCAAGCCTGTCTGCCTCTAATTGTATTATTTCATGTAAATTCATTCCAATACTCCTTTCCTTTTTCCCCGCAGGGGTGATTAATTGCTTTTGTCTCATTTCTGTCGCTTCGCTTTTTCACGATTTCTTCATTTGCTTTTCACGGCTTCTTCACTGCATGCGTGACCTTTTGACTGCCATGGCTTCCGGTCGCTTCGCTCCCTCTCCCGCAGTGGTGATCTTTTTCTTTTGA
>NZ_FNFZ01000028.1:44016-47396 GCF_900101015.1 Sarcina sp. DSM 11001
TGAAGCGTCTCCGTCGCTTCGCTTTTTCGCCACATGCGTGACCTTTTACCTGCCACGGCCTCCGGTTGCTTCGCTCCCTCTACCGCGGTGGTGATCTTTTACTCTTAAGACGTCTCCGTCGCTTTGCTTTTCCCAATTCCTTGCCAATTTCTTGCCAATTCCTTCCAATTTCTTGCCAATTCCTTGCTATTTCACAGTTTCAGGAGTCTCTGTTGTGCTGCTTAAAAAGGCTTTGACTTGATAATCGCCTCCTTTCTTCTTGTGTCGGATGGAGATTTCCCCCTGTAAATCTGTCCTGTAAACAAAAGTGTGCAAGGCAGCTGCTTCCAGCCTGTTTAACAGTTCTTCGGACGGATGACCGTACATATTATTAATGCCCGCTGAAATCACTGCGAAATTTGTACTTACAGCTTCGAGAAAGTCTTCTGAGGTTGCATTTCTTGATCCGTGGTGGGCAATTTTTAAAACATCTGCGTGCAGATTATTCATGTCCGTCTCATCCATCCAGGAAAGCAGGTCAGTCTCGCCCTGCCCCTCCAGGTCCCCTGTCAGCAGTGCCGTAAATACTCTGCTGTTTTTCCTATTTGGCTGTTCCTTGTTTTTGACAATATCTTCGGTCCCCTCTTGATGTTCTTGCTGATTTTCAGAATCCATCTTGCTAATATCTCTGCCTTCTCCCCGGCTTTCATACCGCAGCAGCAATGTCGTGGAATATTCGTTTGCGCTGGCATAGGCTGCTCCCTTTGCCGGATGCAGGCAGTCCATAGTCAGTGTGCCTGCGCGAAGCCTCTGTCCCCGGCTGATGTAGGTAACGGGAATCCGCAGTTGTTCACACAATTCTTCAATCCTGTGATATTTTTCCCCTTTTGCTTTTTCCGCTATGTCCGGCAGCCAGACTGATCCTATCCGAATCTGTTCGTGTCCGGCGGCAGCATTTTCAAGGAATTCCAGAAGACCGCTGGAATGGTCGCCGTCCTCATGGGTCAGGATGACACCGTCGAGACGTCCGACACCCCTGCAGTGTAGAAAAGGAAGCAGGGTGTATTTTGCCAGTTCCTGTTTTGTAGAGCTTCCTCCGTCGATCAGAAAGTGCCTGTTTCCGCAGCCGATATAGATCCCGTCCCCCTGCCCGACATAAAGGAAATCCATCTCGAAAGCCGGAAAAGAGTGAAACGCCAAAATCAGGACTGAGATCGTGATCCAGAAGGATGCACAGAGCATGGCAAAATGTCTTCTCTCCCTGTTGTCACGAAGGTTGAAGCGGGTGCATATAATCCTGACTATACTGATCATTCTTGCTTTCAATGTCGACAGGACTAAACGATCTTTCAAAAGTTGATGAATCGTGAGAATATTTCTCAATCCCTTTTTATTCGGTAAACCATACATGTTTTGAGCGTCTTTAATTATTGAGCCATAAAAGTAATCCTCATCGGGATTTTCTACCTTTTTACGCACAGACGGCAGCTGCAGCCAGGAGGAAAAAGCTGCCAGCGCCAGAAGCATGGCATAGTAGACGACGATCTGAAAGGCAGACGGTCTTCCGATGACGATTTCATGTCCGGGCAGCTTTTGGGAAATCTCAGCCAGAAAGCGGTAGAGGTCCAGGATCAGTTCAGCAGGAAGGCCGGCAGCGCGGGTTATAAAGCCGGCGATCGATGTGGCTGCTCCGGTTCCGCCAGAAGGTTTGATCAGCCCCCCTGATCCCGGCGTTATCAGTCCGCACCCAAGTTTTTTATAGTATCCTGAAACTGCGCCAACGAGGACTGCGGCTCCGCCGCTGATCATCACGACTGTCATAAGAGGTAAGACAATCAGATTGAGCAGTAAGGAATAAACCGGGAAGGTCCCGTAGGTCCACAGATAAACAGGCAGGGTTCCCAGGGGTATGGCGAGCGACTTCAGTGTTTTCCCCGGCAGGGCGGGCAGCAGTAATCCCATGGAGAGCACTGCCGCAAAGGAAAACAGAAATCCGGTATGGTACAGATACAGGGGCTGGTCCAGGAGCAGGAGGACACAGGCGATGCTGGCAGCTGTGAGCAGGTCATAGGTCCTGCCGATCACTTTGGAGAGAATATAGAGGGTCAGCATGACCAGCGCGCGGAAAACGGAGGTACCCATGCCCACCATTTTTCCATACAGGATCACGGTCAGGATGGACAGTGTCCCGCGGGCCGGCAGCGGGATCCTGAGTTTTGCGGACAACGAAAAAAGGCCCATGCCGAGGAGGGACAGATGGACACCGCTGATGCTCAGGATATGGATCATCCCGGCACCCTGATACAGGTCTTTTGTCTCTTCCTCAAGCAGGCCTTTTTCTCCGAGAAGCACGGCTTTGAGGACCGGCGAATTCTTCGTTGAAAAACACCGGTCAATGAGCGTCGATATGGATTTTTTAACACGGTAGAGGGAAGCCGCCGCAGGATCGGCAGGTGCCGAGGCGGCGAGGATTTCCACGTCTCGAAGAGAATATTCGATACGCAGAATGTGATAATAGAGGCGGAGGTCGAACTCACCGTCGTTCATGGCTCTCTGGAAGGGGTAAAGCGTACCACAAAGGCGGACGTGCGCGCTCACGTCGACCCGCGGTTCCTGGTCCAGAATGCAGAGCACACGACCGTTCCTGTCCGGGGGCCCGCCCAAAGGGTGTTCAGGATCCCCGGACGTCGATCCGCCGGCGGATCCGTCGTCGCGGCTGCTACCAGGGTATTCTCCTGTTCCTATTCCAAAGTCATTAAAGTTGTCTGCTCGTGAGACATCAGACAGCATCATTCGCCATACGATGCCGTCCCCTTCTCTTTTTGATTCCAGCCCGCAGACGGTCCCGTCAACGAACAGCCTGCTTCCGCGCAGGGGTTCATAGTCCCGGGGGCTCCATGGAATAAAAAGGACGGTGAGCCAGACAGCCGCCGCAAACCCCGCAAGGGCTGCAAACAGCGGTCTGCGCATGAAGGATCATACCTCCTTTCTGCAGTTTCCGAAATCTGCCAGTATCTTTTGGTTCTTCCGCAAACCGGCAAATCTCCTTATATCTTTCCTGCATCTTCCTGCAACAAATATACCACGTCATGAAATACATATAAATCATTAAACTATATACAAATATTTTAATATAATATGTATCCTTCACTGTTCAATGGAGATCACACCACATTTACCACAGCCGGGTGTAACGCGCACCCTCTATCCCATTGTACTGGGAATGCTTTTTTCATGATCTGATAGGCTCCATTCAGGTCAGCGTTTATCTTTGTCCCGTTTTCCGATATAAACATCCCGCGGCAGACGCGTCTTGCCCTGTTGTAGTACTCCCTAATAGGCTCTTCATTATCGATGAAGCTGGTACCGCTCGTATAGCTTTCTTCGGTCAGAATGACTGC